>NZ_LS974202.1:1482830-2224245 GCF_900157305.1 Mesotoga infera | reverse complement strand
GGGGAGACATGGTCTATCAGCGAAAAACTCAAATTGAAGAACTCACGGTTGAACTTCGAAACATCTCCTAATTTCTGTCTGAAAGTAAAACGCTGAACCATATAAGTCTGAAAGAAGTACCTCATGAACACATGGTTCAGAAATTCGTTGCCCTCAATAAGAGACGACAAGAAATCCATCTTCGAATATCCCATTGAATCGACCAATATGAGACTCTTCACTCTCTCCGGATAATAATAGGCAAGATTAAGAGCAATTTCTCCACCCATTGAATGACCAAGAATATCGGCTCGATCTATATTGAGAATGTGCATCAAAGCGCTGACAAGATCGGCATAACCCTTTCTGCTGTAATCTCCCTCCAGAGAAGCTCTAGAAAGACCGAAGCCCGGTAGATCGACGGCATAGACTTTCCTAAATGTCGAAAGTTCTTCAACTATTGATTCGAAATCGAAGTGAGAGCCTAAAAAACCGTGTATCAGTATAATCGGATCACCCGCTCCGGAAACTTCGATATACAGCTTTTCTTTTCCAACGGTTATGTATTCTCCATCATGGTCTATGCGTCCCAGGTATATCCTTGCCATTGTAACACTGAAGAGCGCGTGTACTATGATTGCGATCAGTAAAATGAAGAGCACAGTGAATATAGTTTTCAAGACATGCAAACCAAAGCACTCCTTTTTGAATCTAAATGATCATTCATTTCAATTTTATTCTACATTCTCCCAGAAAAGATATTACAATCTATACGGGAGAGTATTCGAATCTTGTTTTCGGGAGGTGCTGTTTTGACTTCAAGAGAGAGAGTCTTTGCGAGAATCGAAGGACGAAGTGTGGATCGGGTACCTAATTTGAATATAATAATGGCTTTCGCGGCGAATTATATAGGCAAGACCTACAGAGAGTACGCCACCGATTTCAGGGTCCTTTGCGAAGGAAATATCAGGTGCTGCGAGGATTTCGGAATAGATATGGTAAGCGCCATTTCCGATCCTACCAGAGAAGTCAACGACCTTGGAGGGGAGGTGATCTTTCCGAAAGATGATATCCCCTACTTCGGGTTTCCACTGCTTTCGACACCGGAGCCGTTGAAGCTGAAGGTGGTAGAACCATCAGTTGGTAAGAGGATGAGCGACAGAATCAGCGCCGTCGATTTTTACAACAATCACGTCTCGGCCGAATACCCGATCCTCGGATGGGTAGAAGGGCCACTCGCTCTGGCCGCTGACCTCAGAACTCCAGTCGGAATTATGGAAGATTTTTTCGAGAGACCTGAGTTCGTCGTGGAGTTACTGGAATTCTGTCTCGAGCAGGAAACCATTTTCGCCCTTGAACAGGTGAAAGCCGGGGCCGATTTCATAGGTATAGGAGACGCAATCTGTTCGGTTATAGGACCGAGATCGTATTCCAAATTCGGACTTCCCTATGAAAAGCTTCTGATTAAGCGTATTCATGAGGCGGGCGCGAAAGTCAAACTCCACATCTGCGGAGATACGACACCGATTCTTTCTTTAATGATAAACACAGGAGCCGATATAATCGATGTTGACTGGATGGTCGATTTCGCTTCGGCGGTAAAATTGGGTGGCGGGAAGGTGTCGATATGTGGCAACTTCGACCCGGTATCGGTTATGTTCAAAGGCAACGTGGAAAAGGTTACCGATTCAGTCGAGAGATGTTTGGAAGTATCCGACAGTAGAACCTTCATTGCTGCCGGTTGTGAGATACCTCGTGGGACTCCTTTTGAAAACATGTTACAGGTAAAAAACGTACTGAAAGCCAGGAATGGATTCAACGCTTGCCCTTGATACGGTTGAGTAGTTTTACAGCCTCTTCTGGTTCGATCAAACCATCCTCGAGCTTCTTTATGATTTTTGAAGCCTCCTGAACCTGGCGGCCGACGACTTCATATCCCAGGCTGGTAACCAGCTCTTCCAGCTTGCTTCTTGCTGTGGGGTACGAAATGTTCAGCTCTTTCTGCAACTCTGAGAGATTTCCTCTGTTCTTGATGAAAACTTTGAGAAAGTCAAGCATCTCTTCGGAAAGTGAGACTATCTCATCCTGATAGAAGTCCCCTCTTATGGTTATTTTGCATGAAGGACATGTGTATTCAGTTATCTTGAGTTCTCCATCGCAAACCGGGCACTTGGTCAGTCTTCTCTTCAATGATAGCACTCCCATTCTGGTCTGCAAATAGCACAAATCAGTACTTGTGTTCACTATACCAGTTTTCAAAGTGGAAAGTCAATATTTCGAGGGTCAAGCAAACAATAAAATCAGCATGTATCGATAGTATAAAACCCAATCATGGAATCTTCAGCAAAAATAAGAAATAATAGGTCATTTATTTCAAAAAACGTATGCTATAGATAAAATACATTTCAGTATTTTCATTAAAACATACATATTACATATCTAAAAGGCAATTAAAAGTTGTTATTTTTACTATGCAGTTCAATAATTTTCTCTATTATTTTGAATACTGTCGATGAGGCTACCAGTCCTATGACAATGCCAGAGGCGCTGGAAAAGGTCAGGTAACTGTACTCAAAGGCTTTGAAGAGATCTTCGGACATGAAGTTCTGCATAGCGTAGAAGGCCGAAGAACCTGGAACGAGTGGAACTATTCCTACCACTATGAGGGGCTGAAGTGGCAAGTTCTTAAGCGTAGCTATTAACCTAGAAAGAATCCCTATGATCAACGATGAAAGAAAAACCGAGAGGGCAAGTCCCAGCAATCCCAAGGCTAATTCATAGACCAGCCAACCGAGTGCGGCAACGCACGAGGCGATAGGTATTATGCTAGTAGGAACGCTGAATATAACGGCAAATCCCGCTCCAGCAATGAACGAGGCCAGTACTCTGAAAATCAAACCAGACCACCTGCCACGAAAAAGGCCGAACTGGCTCCAAACACCAGAGATACTAGTATGAGTATCGCTTCCGTGAATTTCGAACTGCCAGACACAAGGTTCCGGTTGGCCAACTCGAGAATCGAGTTCGTTATAATAATGCCAGGGACATAGGGCATTATCGAACCGATTATTATTTTCGAAGAATTCAGATTGAAAAAGAAACCGCAGAGAACTGCCAGAATGGTAGTCATGAACCCCGCCAGAAAATCTATCAACATTCTGTTGGAAGGCATCAATGAAAGCAAGAGAAAAATCGGAGCGGTTATCACGCCAGAAAACAACGATTCAAGTAGATTACCTCCAAACATGTATGAAAAAGCCATTGCTGCGATACCCGAGCAAAAACTCCTCAGTAGAAGAGGATAGCGCTCCCTGGTTGATTCGAGAAGTTTCAGACTCTCAATGATATCGACCCAGGAAGTTTTGTCGTTGAGGTATTCCTGTAGAAGGTTTCTGTAAGAGGTTATTCTATAAAAATCGGGCCGCTCAACTTTTATCCGCTCTATCCTGGACCAGCTTCTCCCGTCCAATTCGACGAGAGATATGTGAATTACTGTGGGAGTTGAAGCTACCTCGGTCTTGAAACCGTTCTTTTTCCCGATCGATTCAAGCGCCATTTCAACATCGGTTGCAGAACCGCCGGAACTCACAATTCCCCTCCCGAAGAGAATCATCATGAAAAGCACATCTTCAGGTCTCATCACCATCTTCTAAACCTCCCGAAGACAATACTACCACCCATACGATCCTCAGTGGGAGCTGCAGGAAATCACTCTATTATCTTTTCTTTCGTCTCAACTCCAAAAAAAGCCACTACTATCGCAGCCATAACGCTCATGGCCGACATGAAGAGCATAACGTACAGAACGTCGCCAGTACGGCTCATAAAGAAACTCGTGAAATACGGGGCAATTATGCCGGCCGTTCTGGCCATCACTCCGGAAGTACCGTTTCCCAATCCCCTCATCTCTGTAGGATAGAGTTCCGGTGTATAAGCATAAACCATTCCCCAAGTTCCGAGAACGGACATAGAAATCAGAACGCTTGCGAATATCAAAAAGCTTGAACTCGTAACCAATCCCATTATCAGAGCCGAAATCGCGGTAGCAACGAAGAAGAAAGTCAGGGTGGTTTTTCTTCCAATCCTCTCTATCAATAAGGCAGCCGTCAAGTAACCCGGAAGCTGCATGATGAGCATGAAAAAGGTGTACCACAGCGATGATACAGGCGTTAATCCCTTAGAAGCGAATATCTTAGGTGCCCAGGTATAGATACCGTAATAGACAAAACTCACCGTAAACCAGCTGAACCATATCATGACGGTTCTTCTTGCCAGACCTCTCTTGAATAAGCTGAGAAGGGGTTGTTTCTCCCTTTCGTGCATCTCCACTTCTTCACTTATGGAGGTTCTAAGTATCTTTTCCAGGGCTTTTTTTCCCTTCTTCATGAACTCATACTTGGGGCTTTCCGGAAGGAAGAGACCGATCATTATCAGGGGCAGTCCGAAAATAAAGAGAAAATAATATGACCACTGCCAGCCCAAGTAATCAAGCGTGATCATAGTGAAGGCTCCAACCATTATACTTCCAAGAGCCCAGCTAGATTCGAGAAGTGTGAGGTAAAGTCCCCTTATCTTTATCGAAGAAAACTCCGTGAGATAGGCGTTGACAACGGGAAGAAGTCCACCGTAACCCAGTCCGGAAAGAAATCTGAATACCGAAAAAAGCCTCATCGATGGAGCCAATCCCGTGATGCCTGTTCCAACCGTGGCGAGTATCAGTAAACAAAGATTGGTCCACTTTCTTCCAAACCTATCGGATATCGCTCCCGATACCAGAGCACCCACCAACATGCCGATGAAAACAGAGCTCGCCATGGTCGTCTGGTCTCCCTGTGTTCCGGAAAGTCCTTCGATAATCGAGGGAAGCGTCAGCGAGGTGATCATAACCCCTCCCGCAACTAGCATCCATTCGAGTGAAGTTAAAACGAGCAGTTTCAATCTCCTTCCAGAAGAAATGCTTCTTTGTATAACCTCGTCGATGTTCACGAACCCACCCCCCTGACAGCCAGATATCCTTTCTTTTCAAGCGTTGCCCTGATTTTTTCAAGATCGTCTTCGGAATCTGCCTCAATCGTATGTAGATGAACACCGTCCTTTGAAAGCGCCAGGAGAGGAACAGCCTCGCTGGACCTAAGAGAGGCGATGAATCTATTCAGGTCATCGAAGTCATGTAGATTCAACACTCCCCGAATCTCTCCATAGACCGGGTGCATTATTATCACATCTATCACAGCTCCACCTTCCGATAGAATCGTGGATAGTTCGTCCACTATATCAGAATTTCCGTGCTTTACCGACAGAGTCATTCTGCACTTTTTTTGTGAAGATAGAGAGTAACCTTTCTGGCCGGATTGAATCCTGTAACCCTGTTCGCGTAGTTCTTCAATATCTTTGACAATCATTTGTCTGCTGACGCCTGTCAACCTTGCCAACTCGCTTCCGCTGACCGTACCGCTCGAATTCTGGAGAAGCTTCGTTATTTTCATCAACCTGGTCTGTTTGTTCACCATCTATCCTCCCTTTACAGATTGTAGCAGCTACTTTACACTACATTTTAAAAGAAAAAACGCCCCTTGTCGAGGGGGCGGTGTAACAACTAGCTTTAACTCTGGTGGCAAGGGACGGAATCGAACCGTCGACACACGGATTTTCAGTCCGCTGCTCTACCTGCTGAGCTACCTCGCCATCAATCTGGTGGAAGCGACAGGGATCGAACCTGTGGCCTTCTGCTTGTAAGGCAGACGCTCTTCCTCTGAGCTACGCTTCCACCACTGGCGCCCTCACGGGGATTTGAACCCCGGTCGCCGGCGTGAAAGGCCAGTGTCCTAGGCCACTAGACGATGAGGGCGTAAGCACGTAATTTATATTACACTATTATGCTTCTCCGGTCAAGGCCCCGATATGCATCACAAAAAATCTACTTGAAAAGGGTAACGATGCATCAAAAATGAAACTACTCGAAAGGTAAGGGTAAAGGGGATAATCTTCGCGAATGACAAGTTGAAAGAGGTTGACGCGAAGATGAAGAGAATAGACATGACTGGACTGATCGAGAAATACTCAAAGAAGTACAGAAAGTCTGGAAAGAAGGAGAAGAGTAGAATTCTTAACGAGTTTACTGAGGTAACTGAGTACAACCGGAGCTATGCATCATTAATACTTAGGAGGGGTTATTCTAAGAAGAACAAGAGAAGCAAATTCACAAAGAGGCGCGGGAGAAAGAAGAAATATGATTTGGAAGTATTGAGAAAACTTGTTGAGATATGGGAGATCCTGGACTTTCCTTGCGGCAAGAGATTCAAAGCGATTATTGAAGAGGCGATAGACAATCTGAACAAGAATGGTCATTTGTCTTTGAGGGAAGAAGTTAAGCAGAAGCTTTTGGAAATAAGTTCCTCCACAATGGATAGACTTCTTCGAAGTGAAAGGAAGAAGATGGAACTGAAGGGTAGGTCACATACAAAACCCGGTACTCTCTTGAAGAAACACATAAGGATAAAGACTCATCACGAATGGGATGACACAAAACCAGGTTTTGTTGAGGTGGATCTTGTCGGTCACGAAGGAGGTGATAGTTCGGGAGAATTCTGTTATAGCCTGAATATGGTGGATGTTGCCAGTGGTTGGAGTGTCGTTGCACCAATAAGGAACAAAGCTCAAAGATGGACCCTCGAAGCTATAATCGCATTGAGAGCTTTACTTCCTTTCCCTCTTTTGGGAATTCATTCCGACAATGGTTCGGAGTTTATTAATGCTCATTTGTATAAGTATTGCTTGGATGAAAGATTGGTCTTTACCAGAACCCGGAGTTACAACAAGAACGATAATCCCCATGTGGAACAGAAGAATTGGTCTTTGGTCAGAAGGGCCGTTGGTTATTACAGATACGACACTTTGGAGGAACTGACTATCTTGAAGGAGCTATATGCAAGCTTGAATCTCTACAACAACCATTTCCAGCCTACTCATAAGATGATCCAAAAGACCAGAGATGGTACAAGGATAGTGAAAAAGTACGACAAGTTCGCTACTCCCTACGAAAGAGTTCTTAACTCTCCCTGGATTGACTCCACAAAAAAAGATGAGCTTCGCAAGGTTCACGAAGCCCTAGATTTATATATACTCAAGAGTAATATAGCACATTTTCAAGAATCACTGGTTGATATACAGATAATGAAGTCTAAATCTAACTCAAAGGGAGGTGTTCTCAATCTCCTTCTATTCGATTTTGAATAGATTCTATTTTGATGCATTAACTCTCTCTTGAGTAGATTTAATTTTGATGCATTACGGGCCCTGAACGGAATTATCCGCACCGACATCAGCCCATCGACCGTTTCGGCTAAACTTTAAGAGCTGTTTTTCGTGATAAAATCTTGAAGAAAGGAGTGATCTGTATGCCAATAGACTTCAGAATGACGAAAAAAGGATTGATTCTTCTTATTGATTCTTACAGAAGTGTCGAAGAGTTACGACAGGACATAATGAGAAAGTTCTCTGATGCGAAGGATTTCTTTTCTGAAGGGGACGAGATATCCCTGATGCTCACGCAGGAAACCAGTAAACCAGACGATATAGTCAAAATCGTATCTTTGTTGAGCGATCTCGGAGTCCACGTGAAGGATATTCTCGTCGGAAGTATGGAACAGAAAGATGTCAAAGTCGGTCAGAAATATGACCTTGTTAGAGAAAAGATCACGGAAGTCAGAGGCGCACAGATCATCCGGAGAAACTTGAGATCAGGCCAGATCGTTGTTCATAATTACGATGTAGTTATCGTTGGCAATGTTCATCCTGGCGCGGAGGTGATCTCGGGAGGAAGTATAGTTGTCTTTGGAACTGCCCGGGGAGTCTTGAGGGCTGGATACTCCCAGGGTGAAGAAGGTATCATAGCCGCTATCGATCTCTCACCTTCTCTTTTACAGATTGGAAATTACATAACACAGGAATATGACCGCTTCGATGTCCCGTCGGTCGCCCACGTGAGAACGGGTAGAATCGTAGTCGAAGAGGCAGACAACGTCAAGTTCGAAGTAAAGGGGGGAACAAATTGAACACAGCTCGACTATTGATCGAACTTTCGAACGCTTTCGGACCTGTAGGTTACGAAGACAGAGTTCATGAAGTGATAAAAGCCGAATTGAGCCCATACGTGGATGAGATCTACAGAGACGAGATCGGCAACCTTATCGCCGTTAAAAAAGGCAGTTCCAGGAGGGTGGGGGTCTTCACACACATAGATGAAGTCTCTCTGGTGATATCGGCTATAGATGAAAGAGGGTTTGCCAGATTCGAATCTCTCGGAGGAGTCGATCCGAAGATACTGATTTCTCAGAAAGTCAGGATTGTTTGTCGTGACGGGAAAGAAAGGAAGGGCGTTATCGGAATGCTGGCCCCGCATCTTCAAAAACCCGGTTCGAAAGGAGATGTGCCTTCCTTCGATGAGCTCTTCATAGACGTTTCCATCAATCAGGATTTCGATAAAATCGATATAGGCGACCTCGCAGTCGTAGACTTCGCGGCTTTTGAGATGGGCGAAAAGGTTTCGGGAAAAGCTCTAGATGACAGAGCATGTGCTGCGATAAGTATAGAGACAGCGAAACTTCTATCAAGGTACAGAGAACACCCTACAGTTTATTTTATATTCACCACACGTGAAGAGGTCGGGGCTATGGGTGCCAGAGCCGCAGCTGAAGCTCTTGAATTCGATCTGGGTCTCGCCATGGATGTTACGCACCACAGCAAAGAAGATGGAATTGAAATGGGAAATGGACCTGTGCTAACTGTCGGAGGGCCTAACATTCACAAAGGCTACTTCAAGAAACTCGACGACTATGCTAGAAAAAACGGATTTTCGGTTCAGTACGATTACGGTTCTGGACACACCGGAACAGATGCCGACGTTGTCCAGTTGGCAGGAAATGGAACTCCAACTTTACTTCTTTCCCTTCCCCAGCTTTTCATGCATACTCCGGTAGAAGTGGTTCAAGTGTGCGACATTCTAAATTCGGCCAGACTACTTTCTGGATTCTTCTGTTCACTCGAGGAGGTTGAGGCAGTATGAAACTCGAAAGACTTTGCAGACTTTGTGAACTCCCCGGGGTTTCGGGATTTGAAGAAAAAGTTGCCTCCTTCATCGAGAAAGAGATAGAGGGAAAGGTCGATGAGCTCTGGAAGGATTCGGTAGGCAACGTAATTGCTATAAAGAAAGGGAACGGTAAAAGCTCCAAAAGATTGATGCTTCTGGCCCACACCGACGAAGTCGGCCTAATGGTTAAGAGAATCAATGAAGACGGATCCCTCTCTTTCACTGCCATAGGTGGTGTCGACCCAAGGGTGCTGATGGGAAAGAAAGTCTTCGTAGGCGAGGAAATGTTGCCAGGCGTGATAGGTTTCGAGGCGATTCACACACAGGAGAGTTCGACACTGTTGAAGACCCCCTCCATGGATAAACTGCGCATCTATCTAGGCTATCCAAAGAAGGAAGAGGCCCAAAAGAGTCACAAGATCGGAGATCCTGTCTTCTTTTCCACCGCTTACGAAGAGGTTGGAGAATATGCTGTGGCCAAAGCCTTCGATGACAGAACCGGTTGCGAAATTCTTCTGAGAGTCCTGGACGATGTACAGGGTCTCTCTCTGGATTACGATCTCTGTTTCGCCTGGGTCGTTCAAGAGGAGGTTGGACTTAGAGGGAGCGGAATAGCTGCGAGGCAAATCAAGCCCGACGCTGCACTAGTTTTCGAGAACACCACTGCCGGAGACAATCCCGAACTCCCGGAGTATCGCTGGGCTACAAGCCTGGGTATGGGACCGGTTTTAACTTTTGCACACAGCGGCCTGGTTCTGGACAGAAGGATCTTCGACACCATCGTCGAGACAGCCAGGAGAAATTCGATCAAATTCCAGTACAAGAGGCGGATAGCCGGAGGTACAGATGCCGGACGTCTGGCGAGAACCATGTCGGGAATTCCTGCCGGCGTCATTTCAACCCCATCAAGATATATCCACTCACCGACTTCGATAATAAACATAAACGACTTTCTTGGAGTAGCAGAGCTTGCCAGCGTTCTGGTAAAAGAAGGGAAGGTGCTTTAGATGAAGGAATTGATAAAGAAACTGGTTGAAATAAGTTCCCCAAGCGGAAGAGAAGATGCAATAAGAGAGGCCATCACGGAGGAAGTTAGAGATTACGTCGATGAATTAAGGGTCGATGCACTGGGGAATCTGATATGCATGAAAAAGGGAAAGAGTGGAAAGAAGCTGCTCCTGGATGCCCATATGGACGAGATTGGGGTGGTGGTGACCCATATCGACGATAAAGGCTTCTTGAGAATCGATATGCTCGGAGGCGTTTCACCGTACATGCTTCTGGGTTCGAGGATAATTTTTGAAAGCGGTGCTTACGGAATTGTGAGCACCGAAGGTGAATCGGCCAGAGAAGCTGGCGAAATAATGAAGAACCTTGACTTCGACCACATTTTCGTAGATATCGGAGCCTCCAGCAGAGAAGAAGCCGAAAAGTTGGCGCCGATCGGTACCTTTGGTACTTACGATTCGAAGTTCAGAGATCTAGGCGAGAAACTCGTCTCCAAATCCATGGACGACAGGATAGCCTGCGCTATTTTAGTACAGACGATAAAAGAACTCAAAGAGCCGGCCGACGATGTTTATTTCGTATTTGCCGTCCAAGAAGAGGTTGGAATAGTGGGAGCCAGCGTTGCGGCATTCGACATAATGCCGGATATGGCTATTGCGGTCGACGTAACGGCCGGACCGGATACTCCCAAGTCTTTCAAAAGAATGGGGTTTAAGCTGGGAGCTGGACCGACTATAAAGATAAAGGATCGTGGAAGCGTCAGTTCCTCCAGAGTAGTATCTAGATTGAAGGAAGTGGCAGATATACGTTCTATCCCGGTTCAATACGAGGTCCTTATCTTCGGTGGAACCGATGCCAGGGGATATCAGGTCACTGGGAAAGGGATCGCGGCCGGAACGGTTTCCGTACCGACCAGATACGTCCATTCACCAAATGAAATCGTAGATTACAACGATGTTCTCAACACAGTCCGTCTCTTAAAAGCACTTGCCGAAGAAGGAGTCTAGAGAAGGCTAATGAAAAGAGTCACTTTCACCAGTGAATCTTCAAGCAGTTGTCAGCTGATTTACGGTGAAAAGTTGCTGGAAAGGGTGCCAGAGTCTTTAAAAATACTCGACTCAGGCGCGCGCAAAGCACTTCAAATACATCCTGAAGATGAGTACCTGATGCCCGGTGGAGAACACATAAAGTCTATAGATCGTGTTCTGGAAGTCTATCAGGTACTCAGAGCCTCGGGAAGAAGAGCGGTAACCGTCATAGGTGGAGGTTCGCTTATCGACCTGGTCGGTTATGCGGCATCAACCCACGGAGAGGTCGACAGGCTCTTCCTGTATCCAACTACCACCGTCAGCCAGATTATGCCACCGCTCTCTGGTTTCAGTATTAACTTCGAGTTCATCAAAAATCTATTGAAATCTTGCGGACTCCCCGACAGGGTATACGTGGATACCGACCTGACGTACGACACCATGTATCGGATACATAGAGGGGAGATCTTTTTCCCGTTGCTGGTGGCTTACTCATTGGATGAACGCCTGTTCAAATATGTCCTGAACCATATCATTTCCGGTGATGAGGTGACGCGCGAACTTTGGGGCGATATCATTTACTCGGCGTCTTCGATCTTCGTTAAATCGATTGGCAGTTCCAGGACGGTTGTCGGATGCTGGGTGGGTGATCTCATACAATCGGCTTCAAGGTTGAGAACAGAATACTCCACCGCCCTGATTTACGGAGCTATACTGGAACTTCATATTGCGAGAACCTCCGGACTGATGGATGGCTCTGGAAAAGACGACCTTTACGAGGCGTTGAGGGTTCTGGGCAAACTTGACCGATCTATGAAGATCGATGTTAGCTCTCTAGTCGACCTGGTAAACCAGAAGGGCGGCGTGAAGATCGCCCTGCCCGCCAGTTCGGGCGAGAGCTCTCACTGGATAACGGCAAGGGATTTTGAAACGCTGGTCAGGGATAGACCCTGGATGGAATTTGGGAGTGTTTTATGAGTGGAGAATCACATGATGTAATCGTCAAGATAATGATTTTAATCGTGCTCGCCCTCTCCGGCATAGTTTTTACACTTGCCGGTTATGCGATACTTCTCAGGGAAGAGAATAAAAAGTACGATCTTATAATTGAAGAGATAAGAAGTTCGGTCCTTCCCGGTTTATCAGGCGAGGCGAGCCCAATAGAGCTTCCACCGGTCGTACAGGGCGTGACAGAAGTACCGCGCGATGTTCAAAAGATCCCGGTAGAACAGCATTTCTTTCTCGAAACCTTCGACTACAGGAAACTCATCCTAAACTCGTTCGATTTCCTTGTCGAAGGATCGGGTTTCAGTTTTGTTGTAGTTGAACAGGATGTAGCTTTCAAGTTATGCGTCGAAATGGGGCAGGGGAAGTATTTCATCACTAGGGTAAACGACATGTACGGAGTAATGTTTATTGGCAACAACCCTCTCCCCGGACTGTACGAATCAAAGACTGCCTACGGTGTCCAGCTGGTCTCTCATACGATTTCCGATGGAATAGCACCACAGGTAATTGACCTGAGGAGTGAGGGATATCCTGCATGTGTCTATAAATCCGTTACCACTGACGGGAGAACATTCTACGCTGCCGTGTTGGGAATCTTTCCCGATGCGGCAGCTGCGAGAGAGTACTCCAACTCTTTGGATGTACAATCACTCCAGAGAATAACTGGCTGGAACATCACCGATAGGTTTCCCAGACAGTTGAGATGAGAAGGTTATCGATAAAAGAGATTCAGATAATTGGTTCTGTAACCGTTCTAGTATTAATAGGATTTGTAGCCGTTTCGGGCAATCTCAGGTCCATTCCCGATACGAAAGACCCGCCGGAATCCGTTAAAACCGTGGCCTTTCCGCTGGATCTCAATGTATCTACCGAAGAGGAACTGGATTTACTCCCTGGCATAGGACCCTCTAAGGCGAAAGCGATCGTAGAATACAGAAAGGCCAGCGGGGGGTTCAACGATGTGGAAGAGTTGTTGAACGTTAAAGGAATAGGTGCCAAAACGCTCGATAAGCTTAAACCCCTGATTAAAGTTGGGGAAATCTCCGGGAGAGAGGTTGAGGTCGGACCTGAACCTATCGACATAAACACGGCCCCGCTTGAGGAGCTCAAAAAGATCCCGGGAATCGGTGACTCCAAGGCGAAAGCCATAATCGATCATCGTGAAAAGAAAGGAGAGTTTGTATCCGTTTCCGATCTCCTCTCCGTACCGGGTATAGGTCCTTCGAACATCGAGGCGATTCTGGAGTGTATAAAACCGTTAGAAGTAGCGATAACCGGTTCCGGGAAGATAAACGTAAACACCGCAAGTGAAAGCGAACTCGAAAGACTTCCAGGAATCGGACCGGTTCTGGCTTCGAGAATAGTGGAGTACAGGAAGAGTAACGGTCGCTTTTCTAAATTCGAGGAGTTGCTTGAAGTCAAGGGGATAGGTGAGAGTATCTTGAAGGATATAAAGGAGCTGATAGAATTTTGACGCTCGTACACGTCTGCTGTGCGCCCGATCTGTTGAGTACGGTTTTAAAAAGGGAGCTCCCGGAGGCCGTTTTCTACTTCTACAATCCCAACATCTTCCCCGAAAAGGAATACGAAAAACGACTCGAAGCCTTCAAAACAGTCTGTCGGAGGTTAAACCTGAACTTTATGGAGGGACAATACGATCCGGAAGAGTTTTCAACACTTTTCGAGAGATACTTCGATGAGGAAGAAGGCGGCTCCAGATGTAGAAAGTGTGTTGAGATGAGGCTTAAAAACGCCGCCATGACGTCGGGAAAGATAAATGCCAAAGTATTCACCAGTACTTTGCTTGCCAGTCCAAGAAAGTCTATAGACACGATAAATTCGATCGGAAGGGAAATAGGCAATGCTTATGGAATCGAGTATAAAGGTGGCAATTTTAGAACCGGCAGAGAGGAAATAAAACCGTATCTTGAAGGTATCTACGTTCAGAACTACTGCGGCTGCGAGGCCAGCCTCATAAAATCCAAAAAGGACAGAGAAGAGCGAGAAAGAAAGGATTTTGAACTCCTATTAGGAAAGTTCCGGGATCTCGCTTATCTGTGGAGGTACAGGGGGCGTTCGATAGAGTTTGAAGAGATACCCATAAGAGACGAAAGCTCTCTGAAGGAGTTTCTGGCCATTCTAAAACCTTCAGGTCTGCTGGTGAAGGAAGGGTCAGAGCTGTACGGAAGGAATTGGCTGAAAGCGGGAAAGTACAATTGCAGGATACTCAGGGAGTCTGATAGACATGGAGAATCTGGCCAGAAAAATTAGAGAGCTTGGTGAGACCTGCGGGATGGTCTTTCGAGTAGTCGATAAGAACGGGAAATCCTTTGAAGAAGGTTACGATCTTGAGGAGATACCACCTCTTGTTATCGCTCTCTCGAAAGCCACTGGTTCCAGGAGTTCTACCTTGAGAGGCGGTGTTCCGTTGACCGCCGTTTATCTGGATGGAATGAGAAACGAGTGCTACCTTATAGTTGTAGGCGAATTTCGTGAAGACAACGCCTTCCGGTTGCTCAAACACATCGCGGAGTCTTTCGAGGTGAGATTGTGACAAAGTTTTGTTTGAGAATAGATAAATCACTGGATCTAGATGCCACACTCGATTGTGGGCAGACCTTTCGATGGACCGCCAGAGATGGCTGGTGGACAGGAATCGTAAGGAATACCGTGGTCCGGCTGAAGAAAGAAAGGAACGAACTCAGAGTTAAGGCCTCTTCTGATAAACTGTTGGGAAAGGATATAGACCTTGGATTGATCTCGTATTTTGGACTTGAAGACAATCTGGAAGAGATACACATAGATATCGAAAAGAAGCTCGCCTCGATGAACTCCAAGGTTTCGATTATATCTAAAAAGGCTCTTGAAGAGGCGCGGGGACTGAGAATACTAAGACAGGACCCCTTCGAGATGTTGGTCGAATTCATACTTTCCACAAGAAACAACATCCCCACAATCAGAAAAATGAGCGACGGTCTATCGGCGATCTTTGCCGAAAACATGGTGGAGTTCGAAGGGGAAACCTTCTTTCTCTTCCCTAACCTGGAGCAGGCCAGACATATCGAGCAGCAACGGCTTGAAGAACTGAAAATCGCTTTTAGAGTACCCTGGTTACTCAAACTATTTACACTCGAATCGGAAAGTTACTTCGATTCGATACGCCACCTACCTCTCAACATCAAACTCGATGAACTGATGAAGTTCGACGGTGTCGGCTATAAAGTCGGGAGTTGTGTAACTCTCTTCGCATACGGAGAGTTGAATTCCTTTCCCGTCGATATATGGATATCGAGAGTGATGAAGGATCTCTTCGAAGTTTCGGGAAGTACCAAAAAGGTCATGGAATACGGTATGAAAACTTTCTACCCATACGCCGGGTATTATCAAGAAGCGCTCTTCAGATACTACCGAAAAAAAGGAAGGAAAGAATGAAGGTAAGGGTCACGGGTGGCGGTCTGGCTGGCTCCGAAGTGGCACTGAGTTTGGCCGAGATGGGTATCGAAGTCGAGCTGTACGAGATGCGCCCCTCTGTGAGCACTGGTGTGCATCAGAGTGATTCTTTCGCTGAACTCGTTTGTAGTAACTCTTTGAAGTCCGAATCGCTCGATAACGCCTCCGGGCTTCTAAAAGAGGAGGGCATCAAGCTCGGATCGAAGTTACTCGAGATAGCTCACCGACACAGAGTCCCTGCGGGAAAGGCTCTTGCAGTTGACAGGGTTGGGTTCTCACGAGAAGTTACAGATCTTATCGAATCCAATCCATTTATAGAGATACGTAGAGAAGAGGTCTCCTCTCTGGATCTTCAAAGGGTAGTCAACGTAGTGTGCACCGGTCCGCTCACCTCCCCGAAGCTTGAGAAATTTCTGAGACAGTTATTTGGAGAGCACCTATTCTTCTTCGATGCCGTCTCGCCCATAGTTGAGGCCGGGTCGATCGATTTCGAAAGAGGTTTTTTCGCCGACAGGTATTCCGAGGAAGGAAGCTACCTCAACTGTCCACTAAACGGCAAAGAGTACGGCGATTTTTGGAAAGAGCTGGTAGGGGCAGAACTCTCTGAGATGGAGAATTTCTCGGACAGATATCTCTTCGAGCGCTGTCAGCCCGTTGAAGATATAGCCAGAAGCGGTTTCGATGCACTCAGATTCGGCCCGATGAAGCCTGTGGGTCTGATTGATCCCTCCAGCGGAAAGGAACCCTTCGCCGTCGTTCAGCTCAGAAAGGAGAATTCAAGCGGCTCGCTAATGAGTCTTGTCGGATTCCAAACCAGATTGAAATGGGGAGAGCAGAAGAGAGTCTTTTCCATGATTCCGGCCCTGAGAAACGCCCAATTCGTTAGGTACGGAGTCATGCACAGAAACACTTACCTCAACTCGCCGCTCCTGCTGGACAAAAGCCTCGGCTCAAAGCAGCACAGTGGACTTTTCTTCGCTGGCCAGATTACCGGTCTCGAAGGCTACGTAGAAGCGATCGTCTCTGGTAGGGTAGTGGCATTAAACGTGGAGCGTTATCTGAGAGGGGTAGGTGGACTTTCAATACCTGAGACAACGATGATTGGCAGTTTAATAGAGCATGTTACGATTTCTGGAAGATCTCCCCTCAAACCTGTTTATTCCAACTTCGGTCTTCTTTCACCTGTCGCCTGTCGTGAAAAAAGAGAAAGAAACAGGGAAAAGGTTTCCAGAGCGAGAAATGACATGGACTTCTTTCTGAAGGAATGGAGGTCTGATAGAAATGATACTGAAGAGTAAACCGATCTTCTCTCCTAGACCATGGGGAGATCGTCAGTTGAACGAGCTATATAAAGTCGATACACAAGATCCGGTGGGAGAGGTCTGGCTCCTGTCAGACTTTCAGAATATGAGGACTGAGCTTTGCGAAGGAGAGAGGTGTATCTACCCGAACGATCTGACTAAAACTCTTTTCCACAAAGATCTCCCGAGGTTTCCCCTGCTGGTGAAGTACATATGTGCCAACGACTGGCTCTCCGTTCAGGTCCATCCCGACGATGAACTGGCAAGATTTCTCGAAGGTGAGCCCTGGGGTAAGAATGAATGCTGGTATTTCCTTCAGAATGGAAGAATCGCAGCTGGAATAACCAGACCGGAAAAGCCCCTCGAAGATCTCAGAAACGACGATCTCAGGATACTGACACCTGAAAGGGGAGATCTCGTATGTTTACAGGCCGGTACTGTTCACTCGCTTGGGCCGGGTTCGAAAGTGATAGAGGTTCAACAGGCTAGCGATATGACCTACAGGATCTATGACTGGGGAAGAGGAAGAGAGCTTCACCTGGACAAGGCCAAAGTCGCCACAAAAGCCGCTGCCTCAGCTATCGTGATTGAAGAGATGAAGAAATTCGACTGGAAGTATTTCAGCATGGAACTCACCAGAAAGGTCGAAGGCAGTGGGATAGTCATCACACTCTCAGAGACGCTCGAGCTCTACGTATTATTGGACGCCCGGAAGGAGTTCCCTGAAGATGTTCTCTTCGTTCGTCCGGGAAATTTCTGGGGTGAATCATTTTGAAACTCTATACGATCTTTGCGACAATTCTTATTTGCACGGCCGTTTTCGCCTTTGAAAATGCCGGGATTATCCTTTCGAAGGACTATCTTGAACGGGCGCAGTATTTAGACATTAAAGAAATCGATTGCAGAGCCATTTTGACGATAGCTGTCGGTCTGAAATTCAAGGAAACTATACAACCCAATTACAAGACATGGTTCACTAATTTGAAATCTTCGCTCGCGGGCGCCAACCTTCCGGACGATATCGCTCTTTCCCTGGCCGTGGTCGACTCTATGGTCTCCACGTCAACGGTTTCGGCTTTGAATATGCTCGGAACACTTACCAATCAGGGACCTTTGCTGGAAGCGGTCTCGTTGAGGCTCCATTATTACGACTGGCTTGAAACTTCCGATCCACGTTCATCAAAAATAATCAACTCGCTGGCCGTTGAGATACTCGGAAGAGATTCCGGTCAATACCTTCCCCACAAAGTGATGCTAGAGCTTTATTCCAGCTCGAGTTACATGAATCTTGAAACCTTGAAAGAAGTCAGGAAAGGAATATTTGAAAACGGTCTCGGGCCTCTTTTGGGATCGGACTTGATTGAGAGCGAGTTTTCGGCCGGAATGTTCGAAACAGTCATAGAGGACTTTCACTCTCTGGCACTCAATGATCCCATTTCTATCTATTATGCGGCAAACGCTTACCTGAGAACGGGAAAAGATGGTGAAGGGATAAAGATGCTGGAAAGCTTAGATCTGGGTAAGCTTCCACCCAAGTTGGCATCCAGCGCAGCACTTGCACTGGGGGACGGGCTCTTTCGGGAGGGAAGGATGTTGGAATCGATCGAACTGCTTCAGCAATCTATTCGCTTCTGGCCCGAGAATTCCAGGGCGGTGAGAAACCTCGGAATGGCCTACTACGAGATGCGTGACAGGGAGTATTACGATCTCGCGAGGTTTTACCTCCAACTGAGTGGCTACGAGGCTTTCGACGAATCTGTTTCTGCCGCTCTCAAAGAGTTGAGGCGCCGTGTCATCTTAGAAATGGTTCTCGTTACAGTAGTTCCGATCGGTGTAATAGTCGTCCTCGCCTTATTTCTGCTAGAATACATTAGTAAGAGAAGAAGGGCTTCACAGATGGAAAAGGCTTTGAGAAACGATGGAGGTTCTGATGGTGATAAAAGTTCTAGATAAAGGCTTTGTAGAACTAGTAGAGATTCTAGGTGACGATAACAGTGTCGTTCAGGCGGCAAGAACTAGCTATGGAAGGGGATTGACAAACCCCGAGAGGGACAGAAAGTTAATCAATTATCTTATGGAACACGGCCACCACTCGCCTTTCGAGCATGTGATTTTCAAGTTTCATATAAAGTTACCGATATTTGTCATGAGGCAACTGGTGAGGCACCGGATAGCCTCAATCAACGAAAGGAGCGGGAGATACACACAGTTCGAAGAGGAATGGTTCCTTCCCGATGAGATAAGGGTCCCCGACCCGGAGGACAGGCAGAAATCAATCCCTTTCGACGATAAAGAACTCAACCGTAAGGCCCTTGAGATAATGAGAGAATCGATGGAGAATTCTTTCAAGGCTTACGAAGAACTGATCTCGATGGGGGTGGCCAGAGAGATGGCTCGTATTATACTCCCGATATCAATGTACACGGAGGCTTACTGGACGATAAACCTGAGGTCTATGATGAATTTCCTGAACCAGAGGGCCGATTCACACGCGCAGTACGAAATCCAGAAATACGCGCTAGCGATTGCAGGTATACTCAAAGAGAAGTGTCCAATTTCATACGAGGCCTTCCTGAAGTACCGCTATGAAGGAGATCTGTTGGTTGGAGGGGTAGAAAATGAAACTGTCTGAAATAATTCAACTGCTTAATTGTGAGACTTTGAACAGGGTTGATGACTCTAATCCTGAAATAGCCTCTGTAGGCGCCGCAGATCTTATGAGCGATGTCCTCGCTTTCGGTGGTCCCGGAATGATTCTTATAACCGGACTCAACTCCCCCCAGTGTGTAAGAACTGCTTCGGTAGTTGGCGCATCGGCCGTTTTGATCATCAGGAAGCGAAACGTTCCCGAGACGACTATAGAACTGGCTAATGAACTCCAGATGCCGTTGCTCCACGCCCGGATGTCCATGTACAAAGCCTGCGGTATCCTTTTCGAAAAACAGATAAGCGATGCCCTCGAGGAAGGGAAGCAGATTGACTGAGAGAAACGTCGATGATCTTCTCGAGAAATTGAGGGGATTGTTCAGCGATATAACGGCAAAAGACATAATGGTAACCAATATAATTTCGCTTACCAAAGATAGAACTATGTGGCAGGCCAAAGAATTGATGAGAATATGCAAGATATCTGGAGTTCCTATAGTCGATAATGACAATCATTTGCTCGGTCTGGTCAGTATAGAGGATATAATTCTTGCCCTGGAAGGAAACCATATAACCGATCCTATAGAGAAACACATGACCAAAGATTTGATAACTTTTTCTCCCGATGTTGATCTTGAAGGACTCATAGAGAGGTTCAACCGTTACAGGTACGGACGGTTCCCGGTGGTAGACTCAGAAGGAAGGTTATTAGGGATTATTTCGAAGAAAGACATAATAGGCGCGATTCTAGACAAGTTCAGAATCATATATGTCCACGATGCCCGCCGAAAAGAGGTCCTGGAAAGAAATGTGGACTGGTTCGATAGATCGTTGATCTCCGGAGACTATGTTGAGAAGAAAACGGCCGATTTTTTATTCCACATCGATTATACAGAGGTGGATATGGCCGGCGTCGGTTCGGCGAAGTTGAAGAGTTATCTGAAAACCAGAACCGACGACGATAGTCTGGTCAGAAGGGTATCGATCGCCTGTTATGAGGCCGAAGTTAACGTTGTGATCCACAGTGGAAGTGAAGGATACATATACGCCTGGTACGATGAGTCAGTCATCAGGGTGAGAGTCGAAGATTACGGAAAGGGAATAGAAAACGTTGAACAAGCTATGAAGGAAGGCTTCTCGACGGCTTCCGACCATGTTAGAGAGCTTGGATTCGGTGCGGGAATGGGGCTGCCGAACATGCGCAGGTATTCCGACAAAATGGTAGTGGTTTCGGAAGCCGGAAAGGGTGTGGTCGTTGAGATGAACTTCTACCGAAACGGGAGGAAATGATCATGAGGCTGAAAGAACTGATTGAAAAATGTGAGCTTAAAGTAATCACGACTCTTTCTCTTGATGCGGAAGTAACCGATGGTTATATAGGTGATCTCCTGAGCGATGTTATGGGGAACGCCCCCGCTAATTCGATATGGCTCACAGTACAATCTCACACCAACATACTGGCAGTGGCCTCGATAGTTGGAGTCAAAGCAATAGTTCTCTGCAACGATCTTCATTTCGAGGAGGTTACAAAGAAGAAGGCTGAAGAGAACAACATCGTGCTTATGGAAAGCAAGGAGACATCGTTTGACGTGGCGACCAGGCTTATAAAAAGCGGATTGAAAGGCTGACTCTCTTTGGAATCTTTTTTCTGTGATTTTCATATTCACAGTTGTCTTTCACCGTGCGCCGATATCACAATGACTCCTAATGAAATCGCGCGCGTCTGTTGCGAGAGAGGTGTCGACTGGATAGCAATCACGGACCACAATAGCGCAGGCAATGTCAGGGTTTTCACGGAGGTACTTAAGAGATCGGGCATAAATGTGATCCCAGGTATGGAAATCCACACTCTAGATGACGTGCATGTTCTCGCTTACTTTCCCGATGTTTCGGTTGCAGAAGAATACTCCCGATGGTTGCTTGACGAGAAGCTGGCAAAAATCGAGATCGACCCTGAGATCTCCGGTTATCAGCTTTATGTCGGCGAAGACGACTCTTTCACTTCTATGGAAAATATCTGGCTGGGGCAGCCGACGCTTCTGGGAATCGATGAGGCGATCTCCACGGTGAAGGAGCGCGGAGGCATCTGTGTTATGGCCCATATCGATAGAAAGATGGGTTTGGTAATTCAACTGGGCTTCATACCGGAGAATTACAGGGATTTTCCAGTGGAAGTTTCATTCAAAGAAAGTTTGAAAAAGATCGATCTCAAGACCGATAATATAATCCACTCGAGCGACGCCCATAGTTTGAATCTCGTGCGGCCTACTATTTCTATGATGGCCGAGAAAAGAACCTTCGACGAGTTTAGATTGGGACTGATCTCAGGAGGAAAGCGCGTGAAGATAATATGGGACTGAGAACTTTATGTGATCATATTGTAGATATCGCTCAGAATGCCGTGGAATCTGGTACTGGAAAGGCATGGCTGGATATCGAAGAACATACAGATAGGTTCTTCCGCTTCACGGTACGCGATGTCGGAAGGGGAATACCCGAGGAGCTTCAAGAATCGGTTCTCGATCCCTTTTATACTCAAAAAAATAAGAAAGTAAAATTTGGACTGGGCTTACCCATGCTGAAATTCGCCGCGCTCTCGACGGGCGGAGAATTCGAATTGAAATCCAGTGCCGAAAAAGGTACAACCGTAAGTGCCCTCTTCGTATTATCGCATGTCGATTGTCAGCCTATCGGAGATGTAGCGATGGCGCTCTTTTCGATAATAACCATGAAAGGAGAGATAGACTGGTACATACAGAGGAGTCTCGATGACGATGGATACGCGGTTGAATCGTCGCAGTTTAGAGAAGCCCTCGGGAACAACTGTTTCACGACTCCAGTCAAAATGAAAATGATCCTAGATCTTCTTCAAGAAGCTGAAAATTCGCTGGGAGGTTATTCAGATGTCCGTTAAAAAGCGAGTCCTTATTTTTTTGTTTGTTTCACTGTTCTGTCTTGCTTTTGGGAACATAGTTCCTTCAAGAATAGCGGTCCTCGACAACAGGGTCGTTTCCGATAGTGAGATCCTGGAGATTTTGAAGGTCGAGAGAAACATAGAGATTTCGGAATCAGATCTGAAAGAGGCTATTGCAAGACTTGAGGCTAGTAGTTACTTTTCTTCGATCACTTATGAGTACGACAAAAGCACAAGGCTCTTGACTATACAGGTGAAAGAGTATCCGATCGTGGAGGTTTCGGTGGTTTTCGATGGCCCCAAGATAGTGGAAAAGGAGACGCTGGAAGCTACCTCTACCATAAAAAACGGAAAACCGCTTAACCCTTCGAGACTAATGTTTGAAATCCCCCTGACGCTCGAAGCAATGGAAGGGGTGCTTCTCAGCAAAGGTTACATACCGCCCTTCGCCACAATCGAATGGACAACGGACAAAGACAAGGCCGATATAGTCTCGGGAAAGATAACCGACAAGATTAAGGTCACTTTCACTGTAAAAGTGGCGTATCTTTGGGAAGTTACGATTGATGCGCCTTTCTCGTCAGAAACGGTGAAATATCTACTCGATAAGACCCAACTCAGCTATTTGAAGCAATACTATGATACATCCCCGCTCATCAGGTGGATCAACTCCAAGAAAAAGTATATACCCAAAGTTGAGGATATAAACAGAGCCATAAAGGCCATCTATTCAACATACTACGCTAATCCCAATGGCCAGTGGGGTATCGACGAGCGGACTTATCAAGCCATGATCCTCTCTTTCAACAGTACACTGAAGAATGTGAGACAGGTCACCCTTCCGGAAAATGTAAAAGAAAGCAGTGCCCTGTCTATGAGAATCTCTTTTGTTCCCATTGAATATGTCAGTTCCCCTTTCACGCTGAAGAGTGTTTTCGTCGAGGGAAACGTCAAGATAACCAAGGGCGAGATCTTCATGGCATCTGGACTGATCGAGGGTCAGGAAGTGGACAACGAAACCGCGGCAAAGGCTATGCAGGCGGTACAGGATCTCTACACTCAGAAGGAGTACCCCTTCATAAGGCTCGAACCCGTCATAGATCCCAAGATAGGCTTTTTCAGTTTCAAGATCACAGAACCTACCGTTAGGGATGTGAAAGTTTCCTTCGTGGGTCCCCAAAAAACTAAAGACTATCTGATAAACGACAAGATAGTAATAAAGAAGAATGAAGTTCTCTCGCTAAATGATCTGAGGAATACCTATGCCTTCCTCAATAATACTGGCTACTTCGCAAAAGTGGATATAGTACCGGTACCTGTCGGGAAAGATGCCATAGACGTGGAGATCACCCTCGAAGACAGTAACAAGAACAACCGGATAGGCGGAGGAGGAGGGTGGCAGAACGGTCTGAACGTTTATCTCGACCTGGGTCTCCTAAACGTCTGGGGATACGGTCAGAAGATATCGACAACCCTCAGCGTCACGCTCCCTCTTCCAAACAATAAGGAGGTGGTTATTACCAAGAACGGAACGGAAACCACCACCAGAAGTCCGTCTCTGGATACCACGATTGGCTATTCGATTCCGAAAATCGGCGGAACTAACTTGAACTTGGATACTTCGGCCAAGTTGAAGTTTTCAGGCTTCACTACTACCATCGATTCAACAGACACGATAGTGACTTCGAAATCGCAAGAAACGGAGTTTCTCTTTTCCCTCACGCCCATATACAACATCTCGCCCGATCAAAGTGTAGGCGTAACTGCTGGCTATGAGTACATAAGATCGACGAGTGAGGTCGCCACAAAGACTAAGATCGATGGAACCATAGATACCGAAAATGTTCTTCAGAGTTTCGACGGAATGTTCACAGGACTGAGTTACAAATTTTCCACCAGAGACGACATATTTCGCCCGACAATGGGGACCGGTTTCGGCGCAGGTCTTACCCTTAGAGGACTGTTCGGAAAGGATAATAAGCTTTTCCTATCACTTAGTGGTGAATACACTCACTTTATGTCTATCGGCGATCCCGTTCTGGGTTTTAGGATAAAGACCGATCAGCTTTTTCCTCTTTCCCCCTACGGAGTTTACAGAAGTTACCTCCTATCTCCGGACATGTACATAAGAGTCAGGGGCTCTCAGAGTATAGGCCAAAGCTCCTACGGAGTAACTGTGGGATCGGCGCAGTTGAGATATCCGCTCACGCCGGAAACGGCTTCGGTTCCGGTTGATCTGGTTGGATTCGGAGATCTCGTCTTCTTCAGACAGGTCAGTACGGGAGATGTGATTGGTGGTAACTTCGTGGCAGATTTTGGCGTATGTCTGGACATAAGCATTCCCATAATCGGAATGGTACGCCTCGGTTACGGATACAACTCCTATCTGGCCGGCAAAAGCGCCGCTGATGGAAAGCTTTACTACGGAACACCCTTCTTCGGTTTTGGACCGGCCTTCTGAACCCAAAAGAACAGGTGCGACCATTGGTCGCACCTGTTTGTATTCACGGACAATCTATTTCAAAGCTTTGATGAAATTCAAAACAGAAACAGCGTTCGCCTGGGGATTGTAGCCTCCCTCCTGGATGATCAGCTTGGGTGTTTCAATCTCTCCTACCAATTTGCCAATCATGGAGAAATCCGAATCTATGAGCCCAAAATGACCAACTCCATCGGCTGCATGCGTATCAGTTCCAAGAGACACCACAAGCAGATCCGGCGAAAAATCGTTAATCTCCTGGAGAGCTTTGGTCAGAGTTCTTATGTATTCCGGACCTTCGATGCCACCATCGAGTGGGAAGTTAACGTTGAATCCCTCACCTGAATCTTCACCTATCTCCCAGGAATTTCCGCTGATCCAGGGATAAAAAAACCTAGGGTCTCCATGTATGGAGACATAAAGCACTGTATCGTCGTAATAGAAGATCTCTTGAGTCCCGTTTCCATGGTGGAAATCGAGATCAAGTATGGCGACGAACCCTCTAGTGTGTTTCTGGTAATACTTGGTTGCTATCGCGGCGTTGTTGAAGTAACAATAGCCGCCTCCAGTGGCTACTCCGGCGTGATGACCGGGCGGACGGCAAAGTGCGTAGGCGACCGCCTCGTCCTCCAGCAGTGAATCGACACAGTTGAGAACTGTCGAAACTCCGGCAAGCGAAGCGATATAACAGCCCGTCGTGACCGGTGTTCCTGTATCGAATAGCTTATCGTATCCGAACACTTCTGGAAAATACTCCCTCTTGGGCGAAACGGTCATACTCTTTTGTTTTAGCCATTCAACGTATTCCGGGGTATGAACGGCGAAAATATGAGAGACATGGTAGTCTCTTGGTTCATTTATCACAAAGCCATTTCCCTCGAGGGCACTTCGGATCGTTTCTATCCTTTCGGGCTTTTCGGGATTTTCTATCCATTCACCGTTATCCAGTTCCTTCATGGGAAGATGAAAGAGGTGGCGTCTGTCGTAATAGATCTTCATTTAGATCGCTCCAGATCTTCGACTGGGAGCGATTCGATCTTTTCGACCCTTCTGGTATGCCTGCCGCCCTCCTGGGCGGTTGAGAGAAACGTGTCAACCGTCCATGCTGCGAGTTCAGAACCCATAAGCCGGCCTCCAAGCACCAGTACATTGGCGTGGTTGTGCTTTCTCGCCAGCGCGGCCATCTCCGGAAAGAGACAGAGAGCCGCCCTGATTCCCCTGTATTTGTTCGCGGCCATCGACATTCCAATTCCCGTTCCGCAAAGAAGAATCCCAAATTCGGTTTCACCGCTCAGCACAGACTTACAGACACGACGCGCGAAGTCTGGATAATCGACGGACCTTTCTGGCGATTCGGGGCCAAAATCAATGACTTCGTGGCCTTTCTTTAGATACTCAGCAATAAAGAATTTCAACTCAAAAGCAGCGTGATCAGATGCTATGGATAATTTCATTATATCCTCCGCGCATGTTGGGACAGATTTGGCTTTTATTACGAGATCACTTGTACCAGCGGAGAATTCCGGATAGTTTTCCCTGAATCTTCACCCTGCTGGTTTCGATAACCATCGGCAGCATATCTGGATTTGATGGTATCAGCCGTATCTTCTGCCCTTCATTCTCATATTTCTTCAAAGTGGCGTACTCTTCGTCTATCAGAGCCACTACGATGTCTCCGTTGTTAGCCCATTCCTGTTTTCTGATTATCACGAAATCACCGCTGATAATATGTGAATCGATCATGCTGTTACCGGTAACTTTCAGAATATAGTACTCGAAGCCGCGCCTTATCATCCACAGTGGAACGGGTATATTCTCCTCTTCTGCCTGAATGGCTTGAACAGCTTCTCCCGCCGCTATATTACCGATCACGGGAAGCATTACGACATCGCTACCCGGTTCTATCGATGTGCCGTCAGGGCTTTTGAGGACTCTTATTCCTCTCGAAACACCGGTACGTTCGATGTAACCCTTCTTCTCCAGAGATTCAAGGTGTTTGGCCACACCTCTAGGAGAGGAAATATCGAAGTCTCGACAGATGTCCCTTATGCTCGGCGGATAGCCGTAAAGCTTGATAAAGTTCTCGATAAACTCAAGAATCTTCTTTTGCTTCTCTGTCAATGTCAATGCCAGACACCCCCTATTCTCTCTGAAACCCTCATTCCACAACTACGGCCATGCTGGCAACTATATCCTCTTCTTTAAGATCTACTATTCGCACCCCTTTTGTGACTCTACCAGTAGATCTGACCTGATCGATAGGAATTCTTATAGACATTCCGCCTCGGGTGGCAAGTATGATTTCGTCTTCGCCCGTTACGACCAGTGTTCCTACAACGTTCCCTATTCGCTCGAGACCGTATATGTTTTTCACTCCCATGCCACCACGGTTTTGACACCTGTATTCGGAGATATCGGTTCTTTTGCCTCCGCCCTTTTCGGTGGCTGTGAAAAGAAATCTGGCGTCGTCGGCCCTGACAACGTTGGCGCTTACCACTTCGTCACTCTTTCTGAGTCTTATCCCCATTACACCGGCCGCACTCCTTCCCATTGCGCGGACCTGTTCTAGTGGGAACCTTATTACCATGCCGTACCGAGTAGAAATGATTATCGTATCGCTTTCCTCAACGGTGAGAGATGCGTCTATCACTCTATCATCATCGGCAAGACTTATAGCTTTGATTCCGGAGCTGCGAACGTTCAGGAAGGCCTCGAAAGGCGTTCTCTTGATCTTACCGGATTTGGTAGTTATTACCAGATATTTGCCTTCAACTTCTTCGTTTCTTATAGAGAGAACGGCCTGGACAGATTCGTCGGACTCTATCTTGATATAATTGGCCAGGAGTTTTCCCTTGGCATCTCTCGAAGAATGGTCTATAAGATGGTTGCTCAAGACATAGGCCTTTCCCTTCGAGGTGATGATCACGGTCTTGCTTAGCCGGGTGGTGGTCAAAATATTCACTACGAAGTCCTCTTCGCTAGTCCTGACACCGATCACACCCTTTCCGCCCCTTCCCTGCTTGCGATAGCTCTCAAGAGGAGTGGATTTTATGTAACCGCGTTTCGTGACAAGAACCACTATCTCCTCGTCTGGTATAACATCTTCAATATCGAAATCCGTACCGTTTCCCAGATCTATTCTGGTTCTGCGGGCATCTCCGTACTTGTTCTTCAATTCCTCAAGCTCTGACTTTATGATCGAATAAATTTCGGTTTCGCTTGAGAGTATCTTCCTGTATTCGTTGATTCTGGCGACGAGTTCTCGGTATTCTTTGAGCAGTTTCTCTACCTCTATTCCTGTGAGTTTCCCCATCTTCATATCGAGAATCGCGGCGCTCTGTTCCTGTGTTATATCGAGCGTCTCCATGAGGTTTTTTGTGGCTTCATCGTCGTAGGAATTCCTTATGATGTCGACTACCGTATCTATAGATCTCAGAGCCTTGGTGAGACCTTCCACTATGTGGGCCCTCTTGGAATCACGCTCGAGTTCGTATTCAGTTCTCGCGCGAATAATATTGACTCTGTGGGTGAGGAAGGCCTGCAACATCTGCTTGAGGTTCATAACCCTGGGTCGCTTCTTTTCATCGATAACCAGCATGTTAACGCTGAAAGTCGTCTGGAGCTGTGTATGCTTGAAGAGAAGGTTCAGAACAACGTTAGGATCGGCTCCGCGTTTGAGCTCGATTACGACTCTTAGCCCTTTTTTGTCGGACTCGTCTCTAATGTTCCTGATCTGTATATCACGCACATTCTGTGCCGAAACGACTATTTGCTCAATAAGATCGGCTTTGGAAACGTTATAAGGGATCTCATGGATAACTATATACTGATTCCCCTTGCTCTCTTCTATTTCGGCAATACCTCTCAGGATGATCCTTCCCTTTCCTTCGTGGTATATGGTGGATATGGTTCGACCGTCCATAACCATTCCACCTGTCGGAAAGTCTGGACCTTTTATATGGGCAAGAAGGGCATCTATATCACATTCAGGCTGTTCAATCAAAAGCTCCAGAGCGTTCACCACCTCTGTCAGGTTGTGAGGAGGTATGCTGGTCATCATGCCTACGGCTATTCCCGAAGTGCCGTTCAGCAAGAGATTGGGTATTTTCGCCGGCAGAACATCGGGTTCGCGCAAGGAACCGTCAAAGTTGGGAAGCATCGGCACAGTATTCTTATCTATGTCCTGTAAAAGCTCTTCTGAAAGGGTCTCCATACGGGCTTCGGTATATCTCATAGCGGCAGGAGGATCTCTGTCTATGGAGCCGAAGTTTCCCTGGCCTTCAACAAGAGGATAACGCATCGAGAAGTTCTGGGCAAGTCTTACGAGAGCGTCGTATATGGCAGCATCGCCATGTGGATGGAACTTTCCCATTACTTCTCCAACTATACGGGCGCTCTTTTTGAAGCTTTGATTGTGTCTCAGCCCGAGCTCGGACATTCCATACAGTATCCTTCGTTGTACCGGTTTCAAGCCGTCTCTAACATCGGGAATTGCTCTACCCACTATGACGCTCATTGAGTAGAGCATGTATGAATTTATAAGTTCATCGTCAATGTTTTTGTGGATGATCTCTTCAGACAAAGATAAGACCCCCCTCTTTCCTCATGAAATCTTAGCTCCTGGAGTCATATCTTTATGAACCGTGAGCAATGTCAGTGTATCGCCGGCCTTGGCAGCGAGTATCATACCGTGAGATTCGATACCCATGAGTTTTGCGGGCTTCAAATTGGCAACCACTATCACTTTCAAACCCACCAGTTCTTCCGGGCTGTAATGATGTGCTATACCGGCGACAACTTGCCTCTTTCCAATCTCTCCAAGATCCAATTGCAGTTTGATCAGTTTTTTGGACTTCTCTACCCTTTCGGCCCCTTCCACCAGTGCGACTCTCAGTTCGACTTTCGAGAAACTCTCTATGTCTATTAAATTCTCTTCCTGCTCCTGAAATTTGCCTTTGTCTTCATTCATTTCCGTCACCTTCCTGTGCGTAGTAAGATCTATCCTAGGGAAGATAGGCTCTCCGTGATTGACTCTCATGTTCCCGGGCAATTCGCTCCACGAAAGATCGGCGAGATTCATCTCCCAGGAGATTCCGAGTCTGCGCCTTATTTCTCTCGCCGTGTGAAACATCACGGGTTCTATCATAAGTGAGACATTCTTCAATGCGCAAGCCAGATTGTGCAGTACGGTATCTATCCTCCCCTTCATCTCAGGGTCCTTTCCAAGCTTCCACGGCTCTGTGAGGTCTATGTATTTGTTGGCGAATCTTATGAGCTCCCATACAGCTTCCAGGGCCTGTGTGAAACGCAGGCTATCCATAGACTCCCTGTAAGTGACGAAAGTCCTTTCCGCCAGGGCAATCAATTCGTCATCTGTCGTGTTCCTCTCTTTTGGATGTGGTACCAGCCCACCGTTGAATTTATCGATCATCACAACGGTTCTATGAAGGAGGTTTCCCAGATCGTTAGCCAGATCGGCGTTTATCCTTCCGATCAGGTTATCCTCGGAGAAGTCGCCGTCTTTGCCAAACTGTATGTCCCTTAGCAGATAATACCTCAAAGCGTCGTTGCCGTAGATATTTATGAACTCTCTAGGGCTGATGGCGTTTCCGAGCGACTTGGATATCTTCTGACCGTTTATGGTGAGCCATCCGTGGGCGTAGATTTGAACGGGAAGGGGAAGGTCTGCCGACATCAGCATGGCGGGCCATATTATCGAATGGAACCTGTTTATCTCTTTGCCTATTAGATGGACATTGGCCGGCCAGTAACGCCAGAACATCTCCATGTTGTCGGGATAACCGATGGCGCTTAGATAGTTTATCAGGGCGTCAACCCATACGTATATTACGTGCTCAGGATCTTCGGGCATGGGAACGCCCCAATTAAAAGAGGTCCTGGTTATGCTTAGATCCTTGAGGCCAGCTTCCAGAATCCTCATCATTTCATTCCTTCTGAAATCAGGTTGAACGAACTCCGGATTTTCGTTGAAAAGATCTATGAGCGCCTGGTTGTATTTCGAAAGCCTGAAGAAGTAATTCTCTTCGCTGACCCATTTTACTTCTCTTCCGCACTCGGGGCAGAGGTTTCCTTCTTTAAGATCTTCTTTGTTCCAGAAAGTCTCGTCCGGGACACAATACCATCCCTCGTATTTGCCCTTGTAAATATCTCCCTTTTCCTTCATTTTGTTCACGAAAAAACGAACGGCCTTCACATGGTAGTCATCAGTGGTCCTCACGAAACCGTCGTTACTTATTTCGAGCTCTTTCCATAATTGCTTGAACTTTCCAGCCAGTATATCACAATATTTCTGTGTGTCCATTTCCCTCGAAACGGCTTCGCTCAATACTTTCTGACCGTGCTCGTCGGTTCCTGTCAGAAAGAAAACATCACTATTGGAAAGCCTTCTGTATCTTGAAACAACGTCTGCGACTATAGTGGTGTACGCCGAGCCGATATGCGGTTCGCTGTTTATATAATAAATAGGTGTGGTCACATAGTAGCTCCCTTTCACAGGACACCTCCTCGAATATTATAGCACTAATCTATTTGAATGTATACCAGAATTACATCTGGAGCGACTCATAAAGCCCTATAAGAGTGTTGATTTCCTCTTTTTTAGTCTCCGTGATCGAACCTCCGTTTCTTATGAGTTCACGATTCATTTCTACCACTCTGGAGTAGATCTCACTCAGCTTCGATTTGTAATCGTTCAATTCTTCACCGGATAGGTAATTTTTACCCCAGGCTATAGCGTACTGAAGAGTATCACCGGGTGAGTCTGGTCCCATGTTTTCGGCGGCCCAAGCATGTCTTTCGGCAACCGAAAGGAGCAACTGGCTTTTTTCAGCGAGGGAACGTCCCACGGTTTCTATTGATGTCATGTATTCGAGATATACATTTTTCCAGTCCGGGTAACGGTTCCAGGTCCCTGGGAGAAGTCTGACGGCCAAGTCGAACCAGTACAAAGCCTTTTCAGCGGCCATGTCTATGGTGTCGAAAACTATCTTCTTGAATTCTTCTGAGCTTCCAAAGGCACTTTGGATGAGCGAGTTTCGGGTGTCTATGAAGTTGTAGTATTTTTTTAGCTCGCTGTTGACGCTGGTGTAAAGCCTTCCGAGTATTCTTGGCGTCTGCCTTTCGCTGAAGAGTATCACCGAAGACTCATAGTAATCGGCGGCATCCAGTATCATCTGCAGCTGGGTGATGAAGTACAGCTGGAGTCCGTTGACAAGTTCTGGATTGTTGAAAGCGGCTTTATTGACGGATGCTATATCCTTAAACGGCAGGGTCCTGATCTCTCTTTCCGGAAGGGGAATTACTTCCAGACTGCCTTTGAATTCCGGGATGATATCGGAAGTAAATTCATCCTCGCCAGTGAGAACATCGAACATGAGTTCCGGATTGTTTCTGGCTTCTTCGAGATGATTTGATTTCATGCCGAGTCCAGCGATATACCAGAGCGGTTTCCCAAGTACCGGGTATATTCTGTTCGATCTTTTAAAATTCACAATGGCCCCATTGTAATACTGAAGCGCCCTGTCCATTAGGGTATCGTACTGCCTTAAACGGTTGTTGATCTCCGTTTTCAATCTTGATATTTCGCTCATTCTTTCATTATCGGCCGCTTCGAGCAGTTCAATTGGACTGGCCCCAGGGTACTTGGCCTTCAATTCGTTACCTTTCTTTTCCATATAGGCACTGACGTCGGCCAGGTAGCTGTAGCTTCCGGTAAAGGAGTCAATGTTATTTCTCACTTCCTGAAGTGCCGAGACATCCAGACTTTGGGCCTGGTTATAATAAGCTTGGTAATACTGCTGATCTGTCTGCCCCATCCTGAAGTAACCCTCACCCAGAAAAGCGGATGCCTTCAGAAAAATTAGCGCTCCGGCCAGTGGAATCAACAGCCCGGCGAGAAGGGTTCTGGGAAGGTCGAGCTTTCTTGAACCTCCAGCGAAGTACTTTCCCATGGCCAGGGCAGATATAAAAAGCGCCAGCATAAGGTTCGGCTGCATGTGGAGGGGGAATTCGAAGAAGCTGTGGGCGGCGAAGGAAAAGATCCCCGCGCCGAGTGCCCCGTACAAAAGCAGATCTCTTTTGTTATCTATCGAGTATAGAGTTTTAAAAAACTTTAAGACTAGAAAGGTCACCATCGCGATTATGAAGAAAAAGCCTATCAGACCCATCTCACTCAGGCCCTGAATATAATCGTTGTGAGTTCTCTTGAAGTTATTCCATACGATCATGTAGTCGGGATTGCTGGCTAACACCTGCGGGCTGTAGAGTAGATGGTAGAGCTGGAAGGTACCTATTCCCGTACCGAAGGGAATTCTGAGTCTATTGTCGCTATCGAACCACTGAGCTATCGAGTTCTCCCAAGCTGAAAAGCGCTCCTTCCAGGAGCCCGAAGAGGTAAGGGCGTACTCCAGTCTGGCGGTGATATTGATATCCCCCTGACCGGTCAGCGGAGAAGGCGTAAGGTAAAGAAAGGCCAACACTACGACTATTGTCAGGGCGATTGCGAGAAAGATTAAGGACAGTCTTCTGAATTTCCCGGCCGCCGGATCGTCGGATAATTCGGGCTTTCTTTTCTTCTTGAGAAAAACATATGCGAGCAAGAAGACGACGTTCCCAACGAATATAGCTGTAATGACAGTCCTGGTCTGCGATACGAAGACGGCGGCAACCATAGGAGCCAGCAGTGTCACCATCGCAATCTTCAGGATCAGTTGACCTCCAAACCCTTTAAAGATGAAGGCCAAAGGTTTCCTCGATATTATGAAATATAAGACGAGCGGTATCGTCATTCCCATATAGTCGGAAACGAAGTTCGGGTTTCCAATCGTCGATCTGGCCGAAGCCCTGGCAAAGGGTTCGCCCACCTTCCCCAGAAAGATATCCCATCCCGCGTAGAAATTGAGCAATGCGTCGATCGACACTATCGAAGCACCTATGATGAAAAAGAGCAGCGTTATCTCGATTTTTTCAATCGTATTGAACTTGTTGGATATATAGATGGCCGTCAGCCCCAGAAAGAAGGTATAAAGGGCGACTTCTAGAGAGTATCTTAGGTACTGCGGGTTGTCGCTTGCCACAGTTATAAGAGACAGCAAGGCCGCCATCCCGATACCCAGGAGCGCCACATGGACGTAATTGAACTCAATATTCTCTCGTTTTTTCCTTATTAATACGCTCAAAAGTATCAGTGTGAAACCGACGACGTAGAAAAAGTGTTTGGCCGTTGAAGGCTCATGGGTGAAGCCCTTGGTAACGAACAGAGGTATGAGCAGCGTCATGACTATATACACCACAATTTCGAAGTCCAGCACCTTATTCATCTTTTTCATCGTCGTTTTCATCATCTTTCACCTCACCCAAGAATATTGTCAAGTAGAGCCATCACTATGAAGCCAAATATCAGCGAATAGGTAGAGGCTCTTTCAAAGCCGCCACTGTGGGTCTCCGGCACTACTTCATCGCTTATTACAAAGAGCATTGCGCCGCCCGCGAAGGCCATGGCGTAAGGGAGAAGCGGTCTCACCACACTTATGAGTATCGCTCCGAGAAGACCTCCGACAACCTCTACCATTCCTGTGAGAAAGGAAATCCTCAATGCACGGGTGGGTTTGTAACCAGCTCCAACCAGGCTGGCCATAACGGCTGCACCTTCGGGAATATTCTGTACGCCGATAGCCATAGCAATTACCAGAGCTTCGGTCGTAAAGGCGCCGACTCCAACTGCCATTCCTTCCGGAAAGTTGTGCAGCGTTATGGCGATCACGAAGAGCCAAATTTTACTGACTTTCGAGTGTTCGAGAGGTCCTTCGTATCCCTTTATCAAATGCTCGTGCGGAGCGAGCTTATCCATTATATCGACGAAGATCGCCCCTAGGGTGAACCCTATTACAAACCTCAGCGGTCCCCCCAGCTCTATCGAAGGTACGACCAGCGAAAAGGCAGTCGCCGCAAGCATCACGCCGGCCGCAAAACCCAGAAGTATATCCAAGGTTCGCCTGGATATTCCCTTCTTCATCGCCATGAAGGGCAGGGCTCCCAGAGTGGTTGCCAGGCCTGCCACCAAACTATAAAGAATTCCCTTGAGAGCTAGGTTCACAGGATCCTCTCCCCGTTCTATTTATTCTTTCTGGTTCTTCGCTTTTTCTTCTTTCCCTCTTCGTTGTAGTAATAGTAGTAATGGTAATAATAGGAGGAGTTCTTCTCGTCGACACCATTCACTATAACGCCGAGAATTCTTACCCCGACGGTTTTTAAGTTGTCAATGACGATTCTCAAGCCGTCCCTTATCGCTCTGCCGGGTTTTACGACCAGAACTATTCCGTCGAGCTTGTTTCCGACCAGAGAAACGTCGGATGTGACAACCGCCGGAGGCATGTCTATCAGTATTCTGTCATATTTTTCTTTCAGTTTCTCAAGCAATACATCTATGTTTTTAGAAGAGAGCACGATCGTCGGATTGGGAGGAACGGTACCCACGCCGATGAAATCCATATTATCGGTGTATCTCTCAATGACGCTCTCCAGTTCGACTTTACCCATTACTACATCGGTGACTCCGTATTGCTTCTTCGTTGATTTCAAGATCTTCTCGACTCTGGGTCTGCGCATATCGAAATCCACCAGTATAACGCGCTGCCCGCTACTGGCCATTGAATAGGCCAGATTGGCTATTACGAAGCTCTTGCCTTCGGTTGGAAGAACGGAGGTTACCGCGACGGTCTTCCCATCTCCCATGGTAAAGGAGAGGTTACTGGCGGCTAGTTTCATGGACTCGGCCGAGGGCGCAGTGGGACTCTTCTCTACGTACATCTCTTCCCTGATACCCTCTATCGTAGGTATCCTGCCGATGATTGGCTGTCTGCTGAACCTCTCTATCTCCTCCTCGGTCTTGAGCGTTTTATCCAGATACTCGGCCAAAAAGACCATCAACATACCCAGGAAGATGCCGAGTACTGCACCAATCGCCAGGGAAAGCCTTTTGTTAGGCTTAACGGCAGTCTGCGGTATAGTTGCCGGATCGACTATCGCCGCGTTGCCAACGACTGCGGCCTCGCTGATCTTGGCCTCTTCCAGCCTTTCGAGAAGAAGCGTGTAGAGGCTCTCTTTGACTGTGATCTGCCTCTGCAGGTCGAGAAGCTGTTGCTCCTTGAGTGGAAGGCTTCTCAATTCAATCTGGTACTGCTCCCGCATATCGGCAACGGCGTTGATGGAGGCCTCCAGTATCTGCAAATCGGCCTCGGCAGTTATAACGCCCGTTAAAATCTGCTGATAGGCCGGATTGAGTGTCATTCCCTGACCAGAGGTTATGAACTCTCTCTTCACCTCATCGGCTATCAGACTTTCAGTTTTGGATATCTCAGTGATCTTGGATTTGACTCTCTGATCGGTCAATGGATACTGCTCCTGGAGTGCGGCCAGTTCTACCTGCAGTTTGGATAGACTCTGCCTTAGACTTGTCAGGACGGGATTCACCGAGAAACTTTCCGATGTCTGGATCCACATCGATTTCACATCTCTGCTGTCCGTTCCGTTGAAGTCGTCGAGCATTCCCTGATAGGTCTGGATTTCGGCCTTCTTCTCTTCGGCCGAAATCTTCAACTCGTTGTACTGTCTATCGTAACTGGAAAGCATCTGGAAGAGAAGGTCGGAATGCTTGTCCAGCACGTAGATACCCGTCTCTTCTTTGAAGTTTTTCATCATATCCGTAGATTCCTTTAAGTCCTTCTCCAACAAAGGAATCTGAGCCTCTATGAACTCCCTTTTTCTGGTCAAATCTCTTTTCGACAGCTCGGCCAGTTTCTTGTTATAGACCATCGCAAGAGTGTTGGCCATATCTCTGGCGAGAACTGGATCCTTGTTTTGAACAGAAACTTTGACGATCCTCGTGTCCTTAACGGGCGATACGGTGATCATATTTGAAATCGATCTCGTAAGGGACATAACCAGGTCTTTCTCGGTGTAGCCCTCCGATATCAATCTCTCGCGAGCTTCGCTCGAGTATACTCTGTTTACAAGATCGAGTTCGGCGATTATCTCCTCTATGTTCGTGCGGCTTTTGATCAATTCGACTTCCGTTGATATATCTCTAGATATGGAGCTTCCTGTCAACGAATTTGTGAATAGATCGCTCACCGAAGATTGTGAAGTAGGATCGACCTTGATCGTAACGCTGGCTTCGTAGATGGGGGTGGCAAACACGAGGTATATTCCCGTCACTACAACCACGGCCAGCGTGATAGAGATAAAAAGAGACAGTCTTTTTTTGAACATTCTAAAAATATCTTCCAGTGTTAGCTCCCTGTAATCACTGCCCTCTAGCTCGCTCACAGGTGCACCTCCGATCACAGATAATAATCATTTATGAATTGACTCGCCAATTCCGAAGAGAAATCTATAACTCCTCTTCCGTCGCTGTTGTGGTGTTTATCGCTACCAATAGTTTCGACCATTCTCTTCTCCAGGAGTAAAACCGTACGCCAATCCTTTAGGCTATCCCAGTTGACCTGGAAAAGCACACCCATATCTTTGAGGCGAAATACTTCATCTTCAAGTTTACTCCTGGAGAAAGGGAGAAGACTCTTTTTGAAAAGAAAGCCGTACCTCTCTACATGCGCCAGAACAATCTTGAATCCCCTCTTCTGAAGGGTTTCTATGGCTTCGACTAAGTAATGCGGCCTTGCGTCTGTGGGGAGTTCCACAAGCAACACATTCGTCTCTCCCATTGAAATGATTTCACCGGTCAGCACCTCAGGTCTCAAAAAAATTTCCGAACCCAGGAACACCTCAACCCCCGAGGAGTTGAGAGAAGCCGAGTGTTTCCTCCAGCTTTCTTTGATCGCAAAGATATCTGTTGGAGTACGCGGTGAATAAAGATGCGGAGTCAGATAGACTCTCTCTACGCCCCCGCTCTTCATTCTTTCGAGAATTTTTAGTGATTCTTCCACATCTGAACTGCCATCATCGACTCCCGGCAATAGATGGGTGTGTAGATCTATGTTCACACTCCAACCTCACTCGATCACTTGAAGATCCCGACAGCCGAGTTCACTATACTAAGTGACGAGGCGACGATTGACATTATATCCTTTATGTTGACGATCGATGATTGCGGAACGTAAATTATATTTCCGGGAACTAGCTTTACGTTTCCCTTCACCGGGCTTCCCTTCTGCTGGTCCAGGTTGAGTACAAGGGGCTCTTTCTGTGGATCCTGAAAGAGAAGCGCATTGCCGAGAACAGCGTAGCTTGTCGGGCCGCCGGCTTCTATAACCGCTTCTATAGCCGTCATTCCCTCGAGAAATTTCACCACTCCCGGTCTGAGAACCTCTCCGAAGACATAAACCCTCTGTGTCTGTATATATGGAACGAAGACCACAGATCCCGGTTCCAGTTCTTTAGTGGAAAGGAGAAGGAAGTTGTCCGGTCCGACGGTCAGTTCTTCGGTCTTCGCAGCGTTCTGTATCTGCACTTTTCTGCTGAACTCAAGACTGTTGAAGCCACCAGCCATCGTGATCAGTTCTGCCAGCGACAGTTCTCCGTAATCGCCGATAGAGAAGATACCCGGGGATTTCACATCGCCTATTATCGACACATAAGAGTCGTAGTTCTTCAAGACGATTATTGTATCCCTCTTCTGCAAGAAATTTCTGGTGAGATCCTCGATCTTGAGTGCGTTCAGAAGCTTGATCTTACCGTCGGCCGACACGATGCTCAAGGTGTTGACGGTGTCTCCAAGGCCACCGGCAGTAGCTATTATCTCGGCTACCGACACCGGTTGGGTCCCTTCAAGGGAATACCTACCAGGCCTTGGAACGTCTCCCAGCACAGTAACATACGCAGCTTCGAGCGAGGTCACGTAAACAAATGTGTTGTCAGGAAGGTTATCGCTCCTCTTCTCTATGGAGGCAACTGTGAACTCTTTGATTTCGTTCGAAATCTGAACTAGAATTCTGTCAACGTTCTTCTGGTCGGTAAGACCACCGGCCTTTGCAACAACGTCGGCGAGGGACGAACTCTCGTCGCGATTGAAGATGTACGTTCCGGGATTTCTGACGGCTCCCAAAACGGTTATTCTGGCGACCTTCTTTGGAACCACGATCGTGCTCGCCGTTTCGAGAGTCGGATCACTCTTTCCCGAAAGGAGCTCTGAAAGTTTCACGGGTATAACCTGTCCCGACGGGGTAATAACCCTTAACTCGTCGGAGGCTGTCTCTCTCGCTCCTCCAGCCTTTATGAGAGTTCTCATGACCGTCATTCTCTCTTCGGCGGTGAAATCGTATCTACCCGTCGAGGCGACTTCACCGGTTATGTAGACGTATCTTTCTCTACCGGGTACAAATACAGTCTGACCGTTTTTCAGGGTTATGTCCTGACCTTCCATGAGTTGATACCAGTAAGACTGGTTTTCCTGACCGACAATCTTGATCTCCGAAGAGGCCTCACCGGTCAACCCTCCGGCCTTAGAAATCGCAAGGAGCAGACCGGGGATCTCGGTCTTTGAAAAGGTAACCTGACCGGGGTTGCGTACCTCACCGAGAACACTGACCGTTATGGGTTCATAAACCGGAACGTACACGAAAGTTCTATCCTCGAGCTTCACATCCAGGGCCTTGCCCTGAAGAATCATTTCAAGATCCACGGTGCTGGTCCTGCTGAACTGGTCGGTAATCTGGACTTTCGACATTAGAGCCTCGGGAGTAGTTCCGCCGACCTTAGCTATGAGAGTCGATAGGGTAAGCTTCTCGGCGGGTTTGAAGAGAACCGTCCCTGGACTTCTAACGGCTCCGAGAATATATATCTGCCTCTGGGTAACTGGATAGAGTATTATCGAACCCGACTGGAGCGAAATGTCGCTATCTTTCAGATCGGAGAGGATCCTCTCCCTCTTGCTTCCGTCGGGAGAAATGATCGTCACCCTACCATCGGAGGCGAGATCGAGCAAGTTCTCCTTGGCCAGGGCGTTTCTGAGTGTCAGAGACTCACTGGAATTGAAATCGACCCTTCCGCCGCCGCTGTCGGATACTATATAAATGTATTTTCCGGGGATTTCTGGCACATATATAACCGAACCGGAAGCGATCTTAACATCGGGAGAATCGCCCCTCATTATCCGCTGGAGGTCAAGCTTCTGTCTGCTCTGGTTCTCAACGATCTCGATGCTGCTCGCAGTCGGATCGATCAATCCGCCAGCCAATGCGATTGCCTTCGTGACTGTTGGGAGACCTCCATCGCGATCAAGAGTCTTGACGCCGGGAGCCTTAACGCCTCCAACTACGTACACGTAGAAGCTCTCAAGTTCCGGAACGAAGACAGTAGAGCCATCTTTTATGTATATAGCCTTTCCACTTGAAATACTATCCATGTCATATATAGTCACCGATGAGCTGTCGGTGACCATGACGGTGATTCTCTTGTGATCTGCCCGTTCTGTGAGGCCACCGGCTGCAGCGAGGATGTTGGAGAGCGTGAATGGAACGTCAGGTTGAAGCGTTACCGTTCCAGGGTTTCTTACCTGGCCCAGTACAGAAGCCGTGCTGTATGGTTCCGGGTAGAAGATTATGGTACCTGTTTCGATCACCACATCCGAGTTCTCAAGAGATTTTATACTCAATTCCGTGATCTTTCCGTCAGGCTCAATGGCACGAACGGTTTTCTCCGAAGACACTTCCACAAGGTTGAGCTTGGCCAGTGCGTTTCTCAAGGTTATGTTCTCACCGCTGCCGAAATCTACTTTTCCTCCTTTGTTGCGCGACACAACGTAAACAAACCTGTTATCCAGTCTGGGTATGTATATAAGATCGTCGTATTTTATTTTGACATCGGGGATACTACCTTTGAGGATCTCCTGCAGATTGACGGTCACACTCTTTCCAGCCGATAGAACCTCAACACTCGATATATCGGCCACACTCGTGTATCCACCGCTTGAACTAAGCACCCTGGTGAGTGTGAGGTCTTCTCCGTCAACTTCGATCTTCCCCGGTCTGGACACCTCTCCGAAAACATAAACCCACGAGCCCAATGCTGGCACAATGACGATCGCTCCTGTCTGAAGCGGCAGATCGTTATCTTTTAACTTTAAGGCGGCCACCGTGCTGACTTCTCCAGACGGTTCAATAACTTCGATTTCCTTTGAGGAGTTCAGATTGAGAAGGTTGAGTCTGGCCAGGAGGTTCTTCAGAGTGAAGCTTTCACTCTCCTTGAAATCTATCCTTCCACCGCTCCCAGGAGCCACGACATATACATATCTCTCTTCGATCCTCTCTACCAGGACTATCGATTGCACAGAGAGCTTCACATCGCTCCTCAAAGCCTGTTCAATCGAATATACCGACTTCCCGCTGGGAGAGATTACCTCCACGCTGCCGGCCTTTTCGGTGTAACCACCGGCCCTCGATATCACTTTTGCCAGAGTGATTTCATCGAAGTTTCCGAACTGCATCATACCGGGAAAGTTTACCTCACCGGCGATATAAATGCTTTTAGTTCCGCCGCTTACGATTATCATAGAACCCGATTGAAGAACTCTATCTTCGTTGAGACGAACTTCCATACGCTCTCCGGAAGGCTCTACAAGTATCGAACTTTCGTCGCTGGCAGGGTTGTACAGGTCCACTTTCACCAGAGCGTTGGCCAGAGTAATCGACTCATCGACGCCGAACTGTACCTTTCCTCCAAAGGTTGGCGAGGAGATATAAACGAACTTCTCGCTTTCACGGGGAATGAAAATGGTATCTCCAGGCTTAAGCGGCACATCCTTGATTTCGCCTCTCAACAGAGAGATCAACTCGATTCTCAAAGGTTCGGAGAGTTCGCTTCTTATTATGAACAGCTGGCTTGCGGCGCCGGATTTGACACCGCCTGCCTGCCCTATCGCTTGAATCAGTGTCAGTCCGTCCCTGAAACTTATCGACGATGGCGAACCAACCTCGCCCAGCAACTTCACCGATTTAATGGAGGAGTCGTTGGCGACCACTATGCTGCCAGCGGGGATCAATGGGTCAATGATGGCACCGGAGAGCACGGAGTTGAGATCGACCACCTTTTTACTCCCCTGAACTCCTTCTCCCATTATCAAAATCTCTTTCTTGTCGGCGTTTTCCGTCAAACCTCCCGACTGGGCAATCACCTGAGTGAGTGTCAATCCAGGGTTATACCTTATCAGGGTGGGAGATCTGAACTCTCCGATGCTCCTTATCCAGGCTTTGGCACCGGCAGGTATGAAGAGCGTCGTGCCTTCGGCCAGTGTAATCGATGATGCCTCTCCACCGACCTGAAAAGAAGATAGGTCAATATGTTTTCTATTTCCGTTGCTCTCTACCAGGAAGGAGGAGGAAAGGTCTGCACCGTCCTTTAACCCTCCGGCCAGTGCTATTATCTGCGATACTGTTAGATTGTCCTTCGTCCATTCTATGGCGCCGGGTTTGTTAACCTCTCCGAGGACGTAAAACATGAAAGGTGCGTAAGACTTTACAGAAACTGTCACTTGCGGTCTCGTAGCCAGAATTCCTCCGCTCAGATACTTTCCGGATAAAAGCGACTCGGCTTCTTCAAGAGTCTTGCCAAGTACTGCCACGCTGCCCAGTGGAGGTATCGACGCCGTGCCGTCCGGCCCCACAACGATTTCTCCCGAAAGCTCTGCGGAACCATAGACCGAAACGAACAGAACGTCACCCGGTCTGATTTTGTAGGCCATAACCAGAACGGACACTAGTGCCAGAAGTACAATCATAATTGTCTTTTTTAAGTGCATTCTATGTCCCCCTCTCTTTATATTTTCCTATATCTATATCAATTCTCTTATCACCGTTTTCAATTCGGAAAAATCAGGCGATTTTACTATGTAAGAATCCGCTGCCCATGAAGAGAGATCGTGTTTGTAATGTGTGTAAGCAGTGAGAAGAACTATTTTCAAGTCGGGCAACCGCTTTCTCATAAGGCCGGCCAGTTCGAGACCATTCATTCCTTCCATCTCTATGTCTATCGTAACGAGGTCAAAGTGAACTCCACTGTCGAGGAAGTTCTCCGCCTCCTGGGCGTTGCTTGCGACAATCACTTCGTAACCTTCTTCTTCGAGTTCTTCCTTTAAGAGAAATCTCATGTTTTTCTCATCTTCAACGATAAGTATCTTTTTCATGATCAAACCTCCCTATCTTTTGAAGCGGCAATCTGAAGGTGAACACAGTGCCTTTTTCTCCGCTATCGGCTTCGATTTCGCCTCCATGCTCCTGAACTATCTTTCTACATATAGAAAGGCCCAGCCCGGTACCCAGAGTTTTCGTTGTGAAGAAGGGTTCGAATATTCTCTTCAGAATCTCCTGAGGAATGACTTTTCCACGATTCCATACCGAAAAGACTATATTTTTCGGGTCTTTATCTATCTTTACCAGCACCTCTCCGTAATGTTCAGATGCTTCAATCGCATTCTGAACAAGGTTGATTATAACCTGTTTGATTCTATTTTTATCTGCGTAATATTCCAGCTTCTCTTCTTTCGATTCCAGAATTAACTTTACATTATCTTCCTGAGCTCTTTCTTGAAAGCCGTCCAGCACTTCTTTCGTAAGTGCCAGAAGGTCGAATCCCTCTTCCTGGATACTGGTTCTTGCTCTGGAGATTTCCAGCACTTCCCTCACTATACCGTCGAGTCTTCCGAGTTCTTCTCTCAATATTGTCGCATATTCTCCCATCTTTTCCCTATCGTTTGTGGCGGCCATCCTCTTGATAAATCCGCCTATTATCGTTATGGGGTTCCTAATTTCATGTGCAACTCTGGCCGACATCTCGCCGAGTGCGGCTAGCTTTTCTCTGCTCTTGAATTCCTGTTCGAGCTTTTTGCGCCTTGTAACTTCATCCATGGAGATAATCACACCGGCGAGATGGCCTCCACTGTCCTGCCTGAGAGGAGTGATCTTTACGTCGAAGTATCTTTCACCGAGATTATCGAATCTCTGATCGCTGAGAGTTATAGTTTCACCGATTCTCAAGACATCGAAAAGCAACTCCATAACACCCTCAAGTTTATCGGCCAGAATTTCGATTTTCTTGCCGATCAACTCCTCCCGCCTTGCGTCGAACAGAAGCTCGGCGGTGCGATTAACTTCGGTTATCTCTCCGGACGGAGAACAGACCACAATCGACGACTCGAGAGACTGAAGTATACTTGACACGAATTTACGGTAATAGTTGGAAAGGTTTCTTTCTTTCTCCAGGCTGTCGGTTATCTCCAGTAACCTTTCGTAATTCCCCGTCAATTCGAGAGCCACCCCGGCGCTGTCGGCCAGCAAACCCAGTATCTCCATGTCGGCGTTGCTTATTTTGTTTCCAGTCAGGACTTTATCGACCACTATGACACCCTGAACATCCTTTTCTCCGGAAACCGGCGCCACCAGATAATCCTGTGCCCCGACTATTTTATTTAGTATTGAGAGCTCTTCGCTTCTGAAACGACCCATGTCGGGTGTCACATGGACAATCTTTCGACGGTTGACGACTCTCTCGAGAATCATGTTCCCGAGATATGAAACGGAAATGTGATTATCTTTTTCGGCTATGAAGTGACGCTCCAGCGAGACATCCTGTAGATACCTCGAAAGATCGCCGTACACGGTCCTTTCGAACTCGCCTTCGCCCCTCACGATCTTTGCCTCCACTGTTAGAAGCGCCATGCGCGAGTTTTTCTTCAGAAACAAGGCTCTATCGAACCTAAGGCCAGCCGAATGTGTCGCTCCGACCAGGAGAATATTTACAATTCTCTCATAATCGAGGCTTTTCCTCATTGCTTGAGATATCTTGTGAAGCGCGCCCAGTTTGAATAGTTGATCCTTTTGCTCGCTTATCGATTCCTCGTGTCTCTTGCTGAGTTGCTTCAGTTTTCTGACTTCCAGTTCCAGTCTAGAAGTTAGTCGGATCTTGCTTATCGCGACGCCCGTTCTCCGACCCACATCATCAAGCAACCTCACGTCTTCCTCGTCCAGATGTTTGTAAGGTCTGAACTCCCCTTCTACTTCTTCCCGGTCGGCGGCCAAAAAGAAGCCTATGAAATCGCCTTCAGAGAGTAGAGGTACCACGATGAAGGATCCCACCGCCGATACGTCGTCGAAGAAAACCGAAGAAATCTCTGATTTCTTCGCCGAAATGAACAGTCTGCCTGAAGTAAGATAATTCAGCTGTTGGGCGGAAAGCTGGAACTCGATGCTCTTCAGAGGATTTCTACCCTCTCCAATCGCGGCCTTAAGAGTGAATTTGCTTTCCGACTGCTCCAGAAAGAAGATCCATCTCACCCTTAGCATCTCTCTGGCAACCTCCAAAGAAGAGTAAATCAGCCGCTCTATCATTGTTTCGCTCTCAAGTACTGATGTGAGGCGCGAGGCCAGCTTCAGCCTTCTGTAACCTTCCTGTTCGTAGTTACGTGTCAGAGAATAGTGAAGCGCCATCTCCAGTTCTGAAATCCATTCCTTCAGGGAGCTGGCTACATAAGAGCCACGTGGAAGTGAGAGCAAACCGAGTAGATCGCCCTCATGATTCAAAAAGTGTAGGTCTCTCGACTCCTCGGCGGAATCCGAGTGGCTATGCACCGTGACGGTCCCTGAGAAAACACCGGTGGTGAACTCTTCCAGCGACTCGTTCGATTCGAGTCTTATCTCCCGACCGGACCTCTGGAGCTTCTCACCGAATATGATCTCTTTGTAAACGCCTTTGTATTTTTCGAGAATGTAAAGAGATACATCACCCGAGAAATACTCGGAGATCCTCTTCATTAGTCTTTGTATTATCTTCTCATACGAAGTTTCAAAATGGACTCTGTTCAGTTTTACCACCACTCGTCTCAGCAATTATCCGATAGAGCGACCTCATATGTTCTACGTGGCTGCCCTTCCAGTAAACCCTGCCGCAGTTTTGGCACTTTCGCAGATTTTCGTTGTTCAGCAGTACGTACTCGGGAACCGAGCAAAGATCTTCAGGGGAAGCCTCTTCTAGTTCACCGTTGCAGACCGAGCAACGACTGAAAGGCTTTAGATCTTCCACCCGAATCGAGTACCTCTGAAAGACGGACTTCAGCTGACTCCTCCAGTTGTTCGATTTTAGAAGGTAACAGCGTAAACGACTTTTAATGGCCCTTTCAAGGAAACGCCTGCTGGTAGTCAAAAAGATGTCTCTCTCCACTATCAAAGAGTCGAAAGTTTGCCAGCTGCAAACTGCCGTGTCCAGTCCCAGTATTCTAAGCTTTCTTCCGAGTTTTGAAAGCGATTCGTCAACGAGGAACTTCATTTGACATCACCAGGAACGTGAATACCACGTTCGCGTAATTCCTCCTGTCAATCAGTTTTAAAAAGCGCGCCTCTTCTCTTTCTTCAAAGAGCGATTCTCCCTCTGAAGTTTCGACTATTATCAGCGAGCCGAGGTTTAGAATTGAAATGTTCTCCGAAAGAGATTTCAAGAAGGAAGGCATATAGTTGCGATCGAATGGCGGATCGGCGAAAACGAAGTCGAACCGCTCTTCCCTTTCCGCAAGGAGGGGCAGCATTCTACGAAAATCCCCGCAGAGAATCTCGAGCTTCATCGAAGGATCGAGACGACCCATGTTTCTCCGGATAGTCTTGCATGCTGTATGCGAAACATCGATCGCCGTCGCCTGTTTTGCTCGCCGACTAAGGGCCTCGAAAACCATCACGCCGCTCCCGGAAAAGGCGTCCAGAAAGTTTTTCCCTTCCACATCAATTATATCGAAAATCGCTTTTCTAGCGATCTGCGGGGTGTACCGGGTCACTTCTCTCGCCGTTACCTCTATCCTTCTACGGGACCATTCGCCGCCAGTCAACGTCAACAACTATCCCACCTCTATCAGGTTAATACTGTCGGAAAACCTCTTTTCTATCTCAAGGCGCAATGCACCCGAACTCTGCAAATCCGGATCGCTCCTGAGCAGTTTAGCCGCATCTTCACGAGCGGCCGTGAGTAGATCGGAGTCTCTAACTATGTCACCAAGTGAGAATTGCGGCAAACCGTGCTGCCTCAACCCCATAAATTCGCCCGGACCCCTCAATTTAAGATCAAGTTCCGCAACCGTGAAACCGTCTGACGTACTGGAGAAATCGCGCAACCTGTCGAGCGCTTCTTTAGATACACCACTGTTCAAGACCATGATACAGTAAGATTTCAACGAACTCCTTCCGACCCTTCCTCTGAGCTGGTGGAGCTGCGCCAGCCCAAATCTCTCCGGGTGTTCGATCACCATAACTGTTGCGGAGGGTACATCTATGCCGACTTCGACCACTGTCGTCGAAACGAGTATCATGCTCTCCTTCGAGCGAAAACGCCCCATAACTTCCTGTTTCTCAAGGTCGCTCATTCTTCCATGCAGAAGCTCTACGCCCACACCCGGAAAGATTTCGCTTCTCAACCTCTCCGCTTCGTCGGTAGCGTTTTTAAGATCTATCTGTTCCGACTCCTCCACCAACGGATAGATGAAGAAGATCTGGTGTCCCATTTTCAGTTCTTCCATTATGAAAGAATACAGCTCGCGCGTCCTGCTTCTGGAGATTAGTAGTGTCCTCACTGGGTTTCGCCCCTTGGGCATGGTTATGATGGTCGATACATCGAGATCGCCATACGCCGTCATGGCTAAGGTCCTAGGAATAGGCGTTGCGGTCATGATGAGGCTGTCGACGAGGTGCCCCTTCGTGGTCAGTGCCTCCCTCTGTCTCACCCCGAATCTGTGCTGTTCATCTACAACGATCAAGCCCAGATTTTCGAAATCGACGCCTTCCTGTATCAGTGAGTGCGTGCCGATAACGATGTCTATCTCCCCCATAACTAGACCGAGCCTGATTCGATCCTGCTCGCTCTTCTTGAGCGAGCCGGTGAGTAGTTCGACTTTTATTCCGAGCGGTTCGAGATCGCTGGACAGCTTTTCGAAATGCTGCATCGCCAGAACAGAAGTCGGCACCATCAAAGCACTTTGGTAACCGGCTTCGAAATTGTCCACCATTGCCAGTTCGGCCACCATGGTCTTGCCGGAACCGACATCACCCTGGAGCAGCCTATTCATAGGGTTGGAAGATCTCATATCTTCCCTTATCTCTTCAAAGACTTTGATCTGATCGCCTGTAAGTTCGAAAGGCAATCTCGCAATCAGTCTTTTCGAGAGTTCACCGGTGATGGTTTTCGCGATACCTCCCCTGCTCTTTCTCAGCCGGGAACGGTTGTAAAGAATGGCCAGCTCGAATAGGAAGAACTCTTCATAGACGAGGTACTTTCTGGCCCTCGTCATCTCGAAAAGACTGAGGGGAAAGTGGATCGAAATCATCGCATGTCTTCTAGACATCAAATCTCTCTCATGCCTGACGAAATCTGGCAACAACTCATCGAGCGACTTAACTACCCCAAGGTTTCTTTTCATTATCTTGCGCATCATTTTCATGGATATGCCCGAGGTCAGAGAATAAACCGGAAGGATCTCCCGGGGTACTTCTCCCTCAATTTTCTCTATTTCTGGCGAGTTCATTTCCAGCGGACCGAAAGGTGTTTTCTTCGCGGTTCCGTGTATTAGATATACACGGTCCTTAACCAGTCTCTGCAGAATATAGTCCTGATTGAACCACTTGAGAAGAATCTGACCGAAGCCATCGCTCACAACGGCTGAAATGATGGTGTAACCCGAGACTTTTTTCGCCGAATAATTCAGAAGTTTCCCCTTTATGCTGACCTTCTCTTCAACGACTATGGAGGATATGGGGACTATCGTTCTCCTGTCTTCGTAGTCGCGCGGAAAGTAGTTTACGAGATCTCCCGCAGTCTCTATTCCCATTCGCTTTAGTATCTTCGACCTTGATTCACCGACTGAGGTGGCGTACTTGATCGAAGTCGCTGCCGCAACGGGTTTTCCCAGCAGGCTCATAACTTCCTCTTCGCTTCTGACCAAGAAGATTTCGCGGAGTTTGTCGATCATCTTATGGCCGTTCTCTATCCTTGTCATCCTTCTGTCACGAGGCAGAGAGTCAAGGGGTGAGAAATATGACAGGAACTTCTCCAGGTACTCTTTCAAAGAAGGAAAGAAATCGAACTCTTCCGGGTCTATCAGAGAAGAGAGTCTAACCAGTTCCGAGTGTAGCGAAGCCTCTTTGCCTTCTCTTTCGAAAAGTGAAATTACCTCTTCAGCGCACTTCAGAAAATTTTCCAGGAGCATTATGAACTGTTCTTCTCCCCGTAACAGGCCAGTCCGAAAACGGCGGGTCCACTGTGACAGGCTATGGTGGGCCAGATACGACCATTAATAAGCTCTAGATCCTCCAGCCTTATTCCCAGCGTCTCCTTCAAAGCCTCAATTGCCCGATCACGGGTCTCCTCCATCATGGGACGGTATTCCTCGCTACCGTATATGGAGTAGAGAACGACGTCTTTCCTTCTTTCCTGGAGAAACTCGACAACATTCGAAACCATTTGTTCTTGGAGTTTTTTCATCCCTCTCAATTTGGCTATAGGAGTTATAAAACCCTCTTCGTCCACTGAGAGAATCGGCTTTATGTTCAGGAGTGTCCCGGCAAGACCCTGAGCCTTCCCTATTCTACCGTTCTTAATCAGGTACTTCAGGGTTGGAACGCTGAATTCCATAAAAGAGTTGCTAATCGCCCGGGGCACTTCCTCCAACACTCTGGAAATCTCCATTCCACTTTTGGCAAGTTCTATCAACCTCTTAGAAACCAAAAAAGCACCTATAGAGACCTTTTTGGTGTCCACCACAAACACATCCAGGCCCTCTACCATTTTTGACGCCATGAGGCATGTTTCGTAAAGTCCCGACATCTTTGAGGAAAAATGTATATCGAGAAGTTGTGTAAAGCCTTTAGATTTGATGTCGTTGTAGTATTCAAGCACCTGACCCAACGGAGGTTGCGCGGTATGAAAGTCTCTGGAAGAATCTACTATTTTATAGAACTCATTTTCCTGGAACTCGAAACTGTCGCCGTATTCTTTTTCATCAATTATCACTTTCATACCCATAAAAAACAATCCGTGCTTTTTTACGAATCCCTTGACCGGAGCACATCCGGAATCTATGGATATAGCCAGCAAAGTGAGTCACCTACCCTCGGCATATATTATCTTTTTGAAATCCCCGCTCTCTATCCGAACCAACCATCTGGCATTAACGAACTCCGTTCTCAGAGAGTAACCGTTCATCTCAAGATACAACTCGCATTTCTCCTCAACACTGAAGTCCAGCAATTTCTTTGCAGATTCGAGTACACCTCTCCTGATAGAAGCCTCTACCATTAGCCTGCTAGTATCACGAAACGAACGAACACTCTTCAGAACGAACGCGACTGATATCGCACAGGCACACAAAAGCAAAATCGAAATAACCAGTACCGTAATACTTCCTCTGTTCATAAGTCCGACTTCAGATAACCCACATACGGCAAATTCCGGTACACTTCATCGAAGTCCAGCCCATAGCCAACGACGAACAGATCTCCTATTCTGTCGCCGGTAAAATCGATTTTGACACCGTGCTCATGAATAGTCTTTTCGAAAAGCGATACCAGCTTCACGCCGGCGGGTTTCTGCTTCCATATGTAGTTTATTATGTATCGAAGTGTCCCACCGGTATCGACGATATCTTCAACCAGCAGGACGTATTTATCGGTAACCGACTCGTCCACCCAGGTCTTCACCCTTATCCGACCAGTAGTTGAACTTCCCGAATAACTGGAAACGTGAACAAAATTGTATCTCACCTTTAGATTGATTCTCTTGAGCAAATCACTGTAAAAGTGTACCGATCCTTTCAAAATACAGACGGCCGTGATTTCATCGGTGATAGGCGTATAATAAGCATTTATTTCGCTCGCGAGCCGTTCTACAATTCTCTCGAGATCTTTTTCCGAATATAGTACTTCGATTTTCGAAGGATCAAAGTGCATCATATTCACCTCCAGAGAGTTAGGATAATTATATCATTAACGAACGCGACGCATAGTCCCGTACGCGGTTTAGAGTGTTAAATACTGGAAATGGAAACGTATTTCGGATACAATCTTCTAGATGGAAAAACGTACATCACGGAGCGCTAATGGAGAGAAAAGTGGATCATTTTTTAGGAAATTTCATCGATGCGACCGAATATGAGCTGCCTTTGAAGATCGTAGAACTCTTCCATCGTGCCGGTCCGAACTTCCTCGAAATAGGCTTCGGAGGTGGCGAGTTTCTTCTTCAGATGGCTCAGAACAAACCAGAATGGAATTTTGTTGGGCTTGAACTCTCGATGGTTAGCTGCCAGAAACTCCTTAAATCCGTCCTGAGAAAGGGTTTGAAAAACCTTCGTGTTCTCCTGATAGATGCGCAGTTCGCGCTGGACAGAGTCCTTCCGTCGGACTCTTTCGATGGAGTTTATATGAATTTCCCCTGCCCCTGGCCCAAAAAGAGACACTCGGGTAGACGCTTGAACAGTAGAGAGTTCATGGAGAAGGTCTCGAGGGTGTTGAAACCAGGCGGTTTTTTTCAACTTTACACCGATTCGGAAGACTTCGCGCTTGGGATGGTCTCGAGTCTGGAATCGACCGGATTATACAATATAGGAGCTATGGAAAAGAATCCCTCAGAGGGGGTGAACACAAGGTATGAAGCCAAGTGGCTATCGGCAGGAAGGCAGATTTTCAGGCTTTACAGCACTCTCGAGAGCAGTACTGCCAGGCGCGATGTTTTGAAGGAGGAAGAGATGCCTCACAAGTGGTTGAGCGGGGAAATCGATATGGACAGGCTGGAAGAGATTTACAATGTTCCGATAATCGAGGGCGAATCTCTGGTGAAGTTTTTGAGGGTATTCAAATCAATGGGAGAAGAAAGTTACCTGGTGGAAACGATAACCGTTGACAACGATTACAGCCAGAGGTTTTACATCAATCTGGTACGTAAGGAAGCGGGCTGGCTGGTTCAGCTCGATAGTCAAGCCAAACCCTTCAGAACGCCTGCCGTGAAACTGGCTGTGAATAGACTTGCATCGATTGTCCAACAATAAAAAACGGGGCGCTTCTGCGCCCCTTCCAGAGTGTGGCAAATTTCTCCTCAGCTTATGAAATTCTCTTGAACAGAAGCGTCGCATTGTGTCCGCCAAAACCCAGTGAGTTGCTCATGGCGAATTGTATTTCTCTGGCGAAGGCTTTGTTTGGAGTATAATTCAGATCGCACTGCGGATCGGGAGTCTCGTAATTTATCGTCGGAGGTACCAGAGAGTTGTTCATCGCCATTATCGTGGCTACCGCTTCTATCGCTCCGGCCGCACCCAGCGCGTGTCCGTGCATGGATTTCGTAGAACTGATGTTCAGATCCTGCCTGCATCCGAATAGCCTCTTGATAGCTTTTGTTTCGGTTATGTCGTTCAGGGGAGTGGAAGTGCCGTGAGCGTTCAGATAATCGACTTCGCCTGGATCAATCCTCGCCGACTCGAGAGCCATTACCATTGCCCTGAAAGCACCTTCTCCCGATTCTTCTGGCGAGGTTATATGATACGCATCGTCCGTCGAACCGTAGCCAACGATTTCTGCGTATATTTTTGCGTGCCTTTTCAGGGCGTGTTCATACTCCTCGAGAATTAGAGTCGCCGAACCTTCTGCCATAACGAAACCGTCGCGATTCAGGTCGAAAGGACAGCTGGCCCTTTCGGGACCCCTTGTTGAAAGGGCTGTCATGTTGGCAAATCCGGCAAGCGCCAGGGGTGTTATCGTCGCTTCACTGCCCCCACTAATCGCCACATCTAGAAGACCTCCCGCTATCAGCCGGGCCGCCTCACCCAGGGCGTTCGTACTCGAGGCACAGGCAGTCGATATCGTGAAATTCGTACCCTTGAAACCGAACCTGATGGCCAGCACACCCGGTGCCATGTTGGCAATGGTCATGGGGATTAGAAAGGGACTGACCCTTCCAGGCCCCTTTGATAGGAGCTGTCCGTGCTGCTCCTCTAAAACATCCATCCCTCCAAGACCGACTCCGTAGATCACGCCGGCGCGCTCCCTGTCGAATACGCTTTCATCTAGACGACTATCTTCGAAGGCCTCCTGTGCGCTGGCAATCGCCAGCTGTACGAACCTTGCGTTCCTTCGGACCTCCTTTCTGTCCATGTACCTCAATGGATCGAAGTTCTTCACCTGTCCGGCGATCTTAACCTGAAACTGGGAGGTATCGAAGCCCTCTATCCAGTCGATCCCCGATTTACCGTTCTTCAGAGAGTTCCAGAATTCAGAAAGATTGTTGCCTATTGGACTGACGACTCCCAGGCCGGTGATTACTACTCTTTTCATTTTCACTTCTCTTCAAGCGTGTTTATAAACGATACTACATCGTCGATGGTCTTGAACTTTCCCGTTTCACTATCGTTTATCTGTATAGAGAACTCATCCTCCAGCTCCATTACGAGATCGACAAGGTCCAGCGAATCTGCTCCAAGATCTTCGACAAATCTCGAATCTCCACACACGCTTTTTGCATCCACTCCCAAGTGCTGTGCTACGATAGTAATTACCTTTTCTCTGATATTTGCAGTCTTCTCCACAGTAATTCACCTCTTTTATTATGCGTTTATCTCTATCTCACGCAGTTGAGCCAGATTTTCCACATCCGTAGAACTCACCTGTGCGTTTCTGTCTATCTTCTTCACAAATGAATTGAGCACTCTTCCAGGGCCAACTTCCACGAATCTGTCGACACCGATGGAAAGCATCTTCCTGATCGTTTGTTCCCACTTCACCGGGCTGAAGGCCTGAACTATGAGAAGCTCCTTTATCTTTTCCGGATCGTCGGGAAAGAACTCGGCCGTCACGTTGGATATGACGGGTATCTTCGGAGCCCTTACCTGGATGCCTTTTAAAAACTCTTTCAGTACTTCTCCGACGGGCTGAAGGAATTTGCTATGGAATGGTGCACTTACCGAAAGCTCGACCGTCCTTCTCGCACCACGCTCCTGGGCAAGTAGGACCACTTTTCTCACCAATGCCGTCAGACCGGAGACGACCAATTGTCCGGGGCAGTTGTAATTTGCCACTATCACGTCTCCCTCCGGGGAAACCTCCCCACAGATTCTCTCTACGAGTTCTTCGGGTAAACCGACTATCGCGGCCATAGTGCCTTCTCCAGGAGAGATTGCCTCCTGCATTGCCAATCCCCTCAACCTCACCAGTCTCAACGCGTCAGAGTAACTTAGCGATCCGGCAACCACCAGCGCACTGAACTCTCCGAGCGAGAGTCCGGCCACTATATTGGGCCTCGAGCCGTAATCGCTCAGAAGATCGGAAATCGCTATGCTGTGAGCCAGAATCGCCGGCTGAGCGTTCTGAGTCAATTTCAGCACTTCTTCTGGACCGTTTTGCATAATATCTACCATATCGAATCCGAGGAGCCGTCCCGAAAGCTCCAGGTTATCTCTTATCGAAGCGCAGCTCTCGTAAAGTCCTTTGCACATTCCCACATATTGACTACCCTGACCGGGAAATAACCAAGCTACCATAAACCCTTACCTCCCAAAGAATCGATTGTTTTTCTGGCCTCTTCCACCAGTTCTCCAATTACCTCTTCTACGGTGTTGATCTCCTTTATGATCCCACAGACCTGACCGGCCATTACAGAACCGTTGTTGACGTCCCCTTCTCTGGAGGCCTTTTTGAGTGCGCCAACAGCGATTTTCTCTATCTCTTCGAAACCCGCCCCTTCTCTCTCTAGTTCTTCTATCCTCCTGGTGAGACCGTTTCTTAGCGATCTGACAGGATGACCCGTCGATGAACCGGTGACCACAGGGTCGAGTTCGGAAGAGTTGAGTATCCGCTCTTTGTATTTCCCGTGGGCTGTACACTCGAAAGTGCAGATGAAACGCGTTCCTATCTGAACTCCGCTGGCCCCCAGTGCAAAGGCTGCCGCCAATCCCCTACCGTCTCCGATACCTCCGGCCGCCACGACCGGGATGGTGACGGTATCGACAACGACCGGTACTAGAGTCATGGTGGTCACCTTTCCGATGTGTCCTCCGGCCTCCATACCTTCTGCGATCACGGCGTCGGCACCAAGCTTCTCCATCCGTCTCGCCAAACCGGCCGACGCAACTACCGGCAGGACCTTAATTCCGTGGCATTTGAATCTCTCCATGAAGGGGCCTGGGTTGCCAGCACCGGTCGTGACCACGGGTACTTTTTCCTCGCACACCACTTCTACCAGTTTCCCGGCTTGCGGGGAGAGAAGCATTATATTGACTCCGAAGGGTTTGTCGGTCAATCTTCTGGTTCGTATTATCTCCTCTCTGAGTTCTTCTGAATCGAGATTTCCGGCCGCTATCACGCCAAGCCCGCCGGCATTCGAAACTGCGCTCGCCAATGAGTGATCTGCGATCCAGGCCATTCCTCCCTGAATTATTGGAAATTCTATATCTAGAAGTTCAATGAGTTTTTTTCCGGCCGCTATCAAATTCACCGCTCCTTTGGCATCTTTGTGCTTCTAATTCGAAGCAAAGATATACCATAGAAAAATAGGGAGTTAACGTACGATTTCCGGTCGGTTTTTCCAACTGGTCGTCTGGAAAGCGTACAGAAAGGAGACGAAACAATGGAAATGGACAGAGAGTTCGTAATGAGTAGGATCCCACACAGAGACCCCTTTCTCATGGTGGATGGGGTTATCGAAATGGGAACCTCTCACATTAAAGCATTCAAAGATATCAATGAAAAACTAGAAGTTTTCAAGGGTCACTTCCCCAACTACCCCATATATCCGGGCGTGCTTATAATCGAAGGACTCGCTCAGACGGCCGGGGTGCTTCTTCTGGAACCAGGTTCTACACCGCTATTTGCAGGTATCGAGAAAGCCCGCTTCAGGGGTCAGGTTAGACCGCCTTGCGTGCTTGAATATGAAGTGAAAGTTATACAGACGAAGATGGGTGTCGTTAAAGTTGAGGCGATGGCGAGCGTAGAGGAACTGCCAGTAGCCGAGGCTGTCCTCTTACTTGCCCGCGCGTAGTTTTGAAAGAAAAATCCCCTATGCTATAATAATTCATATGATTCAGCACAGGGGTTAACGGGGGTAAGCCGCCACTCGAAAGAGTGGCGGTGTTTCCTTTCGATCCTTAGTACTGGAATGAGGCTACGAATCTCACTCCGTCGCGATAGATAAAGAAGGCTATGTAATCGCCCTTCTTCAAGCTATCGACAACCTTCTTGAAATCATCGACACCTTGTATGGCCTGTTGATTTCCGTTCACACTTATCCTGGTTATCACATCGTCGATACTTAGTCCCAGTCTATAGACGATACCCTGCGTATTCACACCGCTGACTATGACGCCTCTGAGATCTTCGGGAAGAGAAAGCCTCTCTCTATCGGATGGAGTTATATCGTTCACTGTAATACCAAGAACGCTGCTCTCGGCTGGCTTCTGTTCCTTTGGGGCTGTCGCCTGCACCTGTTCCTGCATAGTTCCCAGTATCACTTTAAGCTCTATGGTTTCACCGAATCTGTTCACCACGACCGACACTTCCGAACCGGCTGGATAATTGAGGATGGCAGCTCTCAGTTCCGATGAATTGTTGATTTCGAGATTTTGGAATTTCACTATGACATCCTGCGGTTTTATTCCGGCTTTGTCAGCAGCCGAACCCTTCACGACGTCCATTACCAGAGCTCCCTTGTCGATTTTTAGACCCAGGGATCGTGCTGTCGATTCAGTGACATTATCGAGATAGACTCCCAGATAAGCCCTCTGGATTGAGCCTGTCGCGATGATCGAATCTACGAACCTTAAGGCCACATTCACGGGTATCGCAAAGCCGAGAGTTGTGCCGACATCAGGATCGACTATCGCTGTGTTGATGCCGATAACCTGGCCATATATGTTTAAAAGGGGTCCACCGCTGTTGCCAGGATTTATCGCCGCGTCAGTCTGTATCAGATTGGAATATACGCTATTTCCATCGGGTTTGGGTATCTGTCTGCCGACCGCGCTTATTACTCCTACCGTAACGGTGTGCTTCAATCCGAGGGGATTTCCTATGGCTATCGCCCATTCTCCAACTCGCAGGGTGTCGGAATCTCCCAGTTCAGCTATGGGAAGATCTCTTCCATCAGGGTCTATCTTTATGACCGCTATATCGAGATCGGCATCGCCACCGATGTACTTGGCCGGGTAAACGCTCCCGTCAAGAAGCGAGACCGTTATCTTCTCGGCTCCTGCAACCACATGTTCGTTGGTAAAGATGTACCCCTCTTTGTTGAAGATGAAGCCCGAACCGAGTGCCACAACTTTTCGCGACTGTTCGGGAATCTCGCCGAAGAAACGTCTGAAAAATTCGTCGAATCCAAATAAATCGTCTGGAGTATACCTTGCCGTGGCTTCTACATCAACTTTAACTACCGCTGGTCCGGCCGTTTCCACTACTTTCACTATGGGGCTTTCGTAGCCTTCGTTGACCAGGGCCAGAGAAGCCACCGATACTAGAACCAGTAAGACAACTACAAATACTTTTCTCATACTCTGACCTCCTTATTATTTCCGGCTACCCCGGGTGTTAATATGACTTTCCTTTCTTTTAGTTGGTTCAAAAAAACTGTGGTAGTGTTATACTCATATAGTTGATTTTTGCACGAGATTTTCCGAGGTGAGTAGTTTTGCAGTTATTCTATGTACTTTCGATCTTTGTTGTCGCCTATATACTGATAATCTCCGGAAAACTAAACCGTTCTACGGTGGCATTCGCTGCCGGAACATTGATCCTGATCTCTAAAATCATACCCGATTTCGATATGAAGGAGATCGGTAGGCTTGTTGATTTCAACACTATCGGAATTCTGATCGGGATGATGATAGTAGTCGGTACCCTCAGGACAACAGGCTTTTTTGAGTTCGTGGCTGTTTATGTGGTACGCCTTACAAAAGGCAGGCTAAGATTTTTGATGACGCTTTTCATGGTAACGATAGCGGTCTTCTCGGCCTTTTTAGACAATGTGACAACGATACTTCTCTTCGCTCCGGTCATTTTTCTGGTTGCCGACGCTTTGGGTGTATCACCGAAGGCTTTCATGCTCGCCGGAGTGCTTATGGCCAACATCGGTGGTACGGCCACATTGATCGGAGATCCTCCGAACATATTGATTGGATCGGCCAGTGGTTTCGGTTTCATGGATTTTATAAAGATTGACGGTCTTATATCTATCCTGGCGATCATCGTAATGGTGATCTACCTGGACAGAGTAACTTTTAAACCCTACAGGAATACTGAAGACAAGCTTCAAAGATTGGCCAGCATGGATCCATCGAAAGCGATATTGTCCAGATCCGGTCTTATAAAGTCCCTGGTGGTCTTTCTGGCAATTATAATCGGCTTCCTGATCCACGGCCTTCTGAAAATCGAGCCTTCCATAATCGCTCTTACCGGTGCCGCGGCAGCTATGTTGCTCAGTGGGAGGAATTTCGCTCAGCTTTCAGAAGATATCGAATGGGATACTATTTTCTTCTTCATAGGTCTTTTCGTTCTCGCTTTCGCAATTCAAGAGGTCGGTATCACGGCCTTCATATCCGATGCTTTGGGAGTTATGGCTGGAAACAAAGTAGTTCTCTTTCTGGTGCTTTTCTGGTTGTCGTCGCTATTGAGCGGTTTCATAGGAGCCGTCCCTGCAGTGACTTTCCTGATACCGATAATCAGTAGAATGATATCGAGATACGGCATAACCACCGACATCTGGTGGGTAGTGTCTATAGCTTCGTGCTTTGGTGGAAACTTCTCGCTGGCCGGAGCGGCGGCTAACATGGTCGGCGTCGGACTGATCGAAAAGAACTCGCGGGAAAAACTAACTTACAGCGATTTTTTGAAATTCTCCCTGCCCGTGACCCTCATTACTCTATTAATGGGAACGGGGTATATCCTTGTGATGTTCGCTATTTAGGGTGCTCTCTACCCAATAGAACAGCCTTCTGCTTCATCCTACCGGTAAAGGATTTTTCAACGAATATCTTTCGACCTTCAGGCCCGTCCAGCTCCGTGAAGTACATAGCAGTCGAGATCGTCGAAGGTGTGGGCGTGAATATCTGCACCTGTTCCGGTCTGTAATTCATCTCTCTGGCAACGAATCGTCTCAGTCGAACCATATCTTCCAGCCGACATCCCGGATGGGCGGCGATGAAATAGCCTATAACGTACCGCTTTTTGCCCTTCGACAATTCATGGAACTCCTGCAAGAACTCCTCGAGAGTCTCTCTAGAAGGCTTACCCATAAGCTCGAGGACCCTGTCGTTGCTGTGTTCCGGCGCAATCTTCAATTGACCGGAGATGTGTCTCTCGATAAGTCTCCTGAGAAACTCTCTTCCGTAAGTCTTATCGGCGAGGATCAGATCGTACCTTATGCCCGAGGAAATGAAAACATGTTTCACGCCGGGAACCGAAGCGACTTTTTCCATCAGGTTGATATATCTAGAGTGGTCGGGTCTCAAAGTGGCACAGACCTCCGGAAAGAGGCATCGCTTATCCTTGCAGGCACCTTTTTTCAGCTTAACCGGGCACTCGTAGCCGTACATATTGGCCGTAGGTCCACCGAGATCTGTGATGGTGCCGCGGAAGTCTGGGCTTTTTACCAGCAGAGAGACTTCCTCCATGATAGATTCTTCGCTCCTGGAAACCACAGTTCTCCCCTGGTGAAGTGTTATGGCGCAGAAATTGCACTGACCATAACAGCCTCTGTGAGTGGTTATAGAATATTTGACCGTTTCTAGCGCCTTTACCGGCCCCTTTTCCAGACAGACCGGGTGGACCTGCCTGGTGTATGGCAGACGGTAAAATCCGTTCAAATCGTCTGAATCTATTCCAGGGGGAGGATTCTGTATGACAAATCGGCTGTCCTGAAGCTGGTAGATAAGCTGTCCACGCACCGGGTTTGTTTCGTCGTAAAGAAGCCTTACCGACTCGAAATACTTCCGGCGATCGGCCGATACTTCATCATGAGAGGGAAGCTCCAACCCCCGGGGTCTGTTCGAACTCCAGACGACCGTTCCTGGTACGTCTGCAGGGAGTTCCCCCGAAGCTATCCTACTGGAAATCTCCAGAATCGGTTTTTCTCCCATTCCATAGACTAGAAGATCGGCCTTGGAGTCGAGGAGTACGGATTTTCTTACTTTGTTACTCCACCAGTCGTAGTGGGAGAATCTTCGCAGGCTGGCCTCTACCCCACCCAAAACTATATTCACATCTTTGAAGACCTGCCTTATAAGATTCGAATACACGATCACGGCCCTGTCGGGTCTTGCACCGCCCGCACCGCCGGGAGTGTAGTCATCGCTCTTTCTTTTTTTGCCAGAGGAGGTGTAGTTGGCGACCATGGAGTCAACGTTGCCGGACGTAACACCAAAGAAGAGGCGCGGCCTTCCGAGTGCCGAAATATCGTCGGTGTTCTTCCAGTTAGGCTGGGAGATCACTCCCACCCTCCAGCCGGCCGCTTCGAGAACCCTTGCGATCAACGCCGTTCCAAATGAAGGATGGTCGACGAAGGCGTCTCCCGTAACCAGTATTATATCTAGATTGTTCCAGCCACGCCGTAACATTTCTTTTCTGTTCATCGGTATGTTCATAATCCACACCAAAAAAGAAGGGAAAGTGAAACCGTAAGCCGGATCCTGTTCGCGTGATCATCTATCTCGGGGTTATGTTACCATAACCCTCCAGCATCCTACCCGAAAGGGATTCGGTGGGCGCCCTCAAACCCTTTCTGCTTGGACTTGCTCCGGATGGGGGTTGCCAAGCCTGCCGGTTACCCGACAGCTGGTGAGCTCTTACCTCACCTTTCCACCCTTGCCCGTAGGCGGTTTGCTTCTCTATAGCCCTTACCGGGGATCTCTCCCCCTGGGTGTTACCCAGCATCCTCGCCCATGGAGTCCGGACTTTCCTCGGCATTGCCGCGATCACCCGTTTCACTTTCCTCTCTTAACTTTGAGGGCTTTCGAACCCTGGTATCTACCTTCGATTATCATCTTTTTCTCTATCATATTCAACAGCTGTAATTTTGAAAAACCCCAGTTTCCGAAAAGCGTCCCCTCGATCGGCGGATCGGCGACCAGTCTGTGAACTACCACATCCTCGTCCAGATATTCCAAAAAAGTAACCACCCTCTCGAGAAAAACGTCCAGGCTCGTGAGTACGGTCTCGCCAGCCAGATACTGCCTGGCCAGCTCGGTGTTTTCGACAACGTAAAGTGAATGGATTTTTACCCCTTTCACACCGAGTACAGAAAGCAGTCTGGCCGCCTCCGCGACATCTTCGATTGTATCCCAAGGTAGGTTGACTATGACGTGTGCAACTGTCTCGATGTTGTGCTTTGTCGCCCTTATAGCCGCATCTACGAACTGTGAGAGAGTGTGACCCCTGTTTATCTTCTTAAGCGTGTTGGGGTTTACACTCTGAAGACCCAGCTCAAGTATCACATCAATATCTCTGGAGAGTTCATCAAGAAGTTCGAGCACTTCCTCGCCGACCAGATCGGGTCTGGTAGAAATGTCGAGAATGACCACATCTTCTATCAATACCTGTTTATAGAGTTCTCTGAGTCTTTCTACCGGGGCGAAGGTGTTCGAGTTGGCTTGAAAGTAGGCCATGAACTTCCCAAGCCCTTTTTTTCTGAGCCCGTCCATTCCTCTCTGGAGCTGATCGAGAAGTGAGAGCCTTGAATCAACGGTGAATCCACTCCCGGTAGAATCGCAATAGATGCATCCACCAGCCCCACCGACTCTGTTGGGACAAGTAAATCCCGCATCCAGAGGGATCCTTTGAACGGCCTGGCCGTATCTCTCTTTGAGGTAGCTTTTCAGGTCTCTGTAAGGCTTACGAATCAATTGATTTCACCAGCAACTTCTCGAATTCCTTGAAGGCTTTAACCGCCGAGTTCACCTCGCTCTTGGTCTTTCCAAGGAATACGTAAAGCCACTTCCCTGAGAACCAGGCCCTCATGTATCCCTTCTGTACCTCGCCCTGGAACTCTCCGTATATCAATGGCAGGGCGCTAACAAAGGATCTGAAATCGTTGGAGACTTCGCGGATCAGGTTGTACCAGAAACTCGTCGTTTGTGAAGATTTAGTGAACTTGGCGATGTAAATTATGAACTCTTCCATTCCCCTGGCGAAACGCTTTTCCAGGAGCAAAGTCTCGCCATCCAGGGAGAGATCCATGATCGATCCGCCAATTGAAGTGTTCGATGAAAGGTCCATATAGTCGCCCGGTTTAAACCCCGCATATCTGCCGGGAACTAACTCTTCTTTCGCTGTCGAGCACGATACTAAAAGGAGCATGACAATTAAAATCATCACCGGTATCAAAGGAATTTTCGCTCTCATTATTTTACCTCCAGGCCCGCCGCACGGGCAAAATCATCGGCTTTCATGTATATCTCTGGCCATTCGCTCCGGTCCAGCCTGTCCAGAAACTCGCTGTAAGGTCTCCCGCTTCTGGGATCGACTATACCGCTGTCTATTTCCAAGAGCGGAACCAGAACGAAAGCTCTATTTATTATATCGCTGTGGGGAATAGTGAGAGTATTACTTTCGATTATCTCCTCACCGTAGAGAAGAATATCAATATCTATGGTTCTCGGTCCCCACCTCACGCTCCTGACTCTCCCCAGAGACTCCTCGATCCGGAATATCGCATCGAGCAGAGAATACGGAGAGCCACAGAAAAAGAACTTGCCGACGCAGTTGAGAAAATCCGGTTGCTCAACTCCCCCATAAGGAGAGGATAGGAAAACCGCCGATACCTTTTTGCAAACCGCTCCACACTCTTTCAAACCATCGAAGGCCATCTTCAAATTTTCAAGACGATCCCCGAGGTTGCTTCCAAAGCCCAGATAAATTTCATTTTCCATCGAGAGACCTCCTCACTTTCCACTCCATCTCCTTCAGGGCCTGAACCTGCGACGCGTTCATGCCTTTCTTCCACCAGTGGGGAAGCAGGGAATTGTCAAGAAGCAGAGGGTCGATCCCTTCATCAAAAACGCCATCCTCGATGAGAGTCTTCCACTGCTCTGTTCCAGGTATCGGGGTGAATTCGTTTAAACTTGGATAGACCCCGAGCTCACCACACATTTCCAGCGAACGCTCAACATCCTCCACCTTCTGGCCAGGCAGGTTGAGCATTATGTAGGCGCTCATCTCGCGGGACGTAAAACCCGCGTTAGCTAGATTTTTCGCGGCCTTGAAAAAATCTTCGTTCGTCACCTTTCCACCAGTCGAAAGTTGCATCGAAGGATCCGAGGTTTCAAGTCCGAGTTTGATCGTCTTGAAATTGTTGTCGTAGAGGAGCCCGGCCATCTCTTCATCCAGCAGCCTCGCGTGGACGCCATTGGGCAGGTGGAACCTCCTGACTATCTTCCTTTTCAAAAGCTCTTTCAATAGAGCCTTGAAATCACCGAAGAGTATAGCGTCATCGAAAAAAACCACATCTTCAGTTTCCTCGCGATCGGTCAGGTTCTCTATCGAATCGGCTATCGCCACAGGATCTCTCTTTGAAAACCCCTTCCAGAGTTTACCGCTTGCACAGTACGTGCACCTGTAAGGGCACCCGAGACTCGTCAGGAGAACCGCGTAAGGCAGGCGTGTGTAATGGGAGTAATCCGGGTCTAGCGCCGTAAACCAGTCCTCGCGCGGTATTGCATTTATGCCGAGACATTCGAGCGCCTTTTTTATCGGAGCGATACCGGTTCCAGGGCAGAGGAAATCGGCACCGCAATTGGCAGCCGCGTGATCGGGTAGAAGCGTTGCGTAGATCCCTCCCAGAACTATCCTGGCGGTCGGCAATTCTTCGCGAATCACACGTATCGTATCGACCGCCCCGTTGTACCAGTAGGTCATCATCGAAGTCACGAAAACTCCGGCCACCTCGCCCGTGGAACGGAGCTTCCTCCTGAGCAGCTCTTCGGGTATTCCAAAACGTTTGAATTTCCTGGGTATATGCTTCATGGATTCCGGCTTGGAGATTACCACTTCATGAAACTTCCCTGTCCCGAAGTATTTCTCCTGGCTCTCTCCGCCAGAAGAGAGAAAGTCCGAGTCGTATCTGTCCAAACAATCCACGAGAATGGGCTCGATTCCCAAATCCCTCAGGATTGAAGAGATGTACAGCAGACCCACAGGCTTCAACCAGTAATCGTACGCCGAAACATCCTCTATCCAGGGATTAACCAGCAGTACTCTTCTTGCTTTCCTTGACTCTGTCATAATACGCTTTGATTCCCTTCAGCGTCAGGTCGGGATCTTTGATCGTTATGAAACCATTCTCGACCATGAACATCTCGACATTGCCACCCGTTCCTATCACATCTACCTTGCCATCGAAGACTTTCAGGATATTTTCGACGATACCGGCCAATGCAAAGTAAGTACCGTTAACTATCCCGATCCTGATGTTGTCTTCTGTGTTAGTTCCAAGATAATGATCTTCGAAAAATAGTTCCACTTCAGGAAGTTTCGCGGTTTTGGAAAAGAGGGCTGACATCGCTGTCGAAGGACCCGGGAGTATAGAACCTCCTACAAAGGCGTTCTCCTTAAGCACATCTATAGTAATGGCCGTTCCCACATCTATGACGACTGCGTTCGCCCCATAATGAACTGAAGCGCCGATCACGTTAGCTAGCCTGTCGGCGCCTATCTCGCCAGGATTGTCGGCCTTCAGTTCCAAAGAGACGAACCGGTCCGGCTTGAGAAAGACAGCCGGCTCTCTAAGATACTTCGCCGCAAAATACTGGATCGACCTGTTTAGACTCGGTACAACGCTGGCAACGCATAAGCCATCGACTTTGTCGATGGATGAACCCTTACTTTCGAGAAGGTCTTCGAGAATCGCGAAAAGCTCGTCTTCCGTTTCTAGCCTCCCTGAAGGTAGTCTCCATATCGAGGTTATCAAGTCGCCTTTCTGCAATCCAAATACAGTTGTAGTATTACCAATATCGGCCAGAAGTTCCATTTAATCGCCTCCCTGACAATTTTACCATGCGGTATTCCGTTCTATCTCCGTGTGTTGCGTCGCTGTAGTGCGGTTTCACATTCTTTTAATATTTCTCTCCACTTGATCGACTGAAAATGTGATGATATAATCTTTCTTGCAAGCGCAAGCTGGAGACGGAGAGTGGGAGCGACTCGCTAGCTCAGCAGGTAGAGCACCTGACTTTTAATCAGGGGGTCGCGGGTTCGAATCCCGCGCGAGTCACCAGCGAGAGTGGCGAAATTGGCAGACGCGCTGGACTTAGGATCCAGTAGGGTAACCTGTGAGGGTTCAAGTCCCTCCTCTCGCACCAGGTGCAGGAGGCCGTTATTGCTTTCATATGCGGATGTAGCTCAGTGGTAGAGCACCTGCTTGCCAAGCAGGGGGTCGCGGGTTCGAAACCCGTCTTCCGCTCCAGAAGAACGTCTCATATGAGACGTTCTTTTTTTCTAGTTTGTGGACCATACCGGAGATTAGAAGGTGGTGATATCGTGCGGGTGTGACTCGACCATTCCTGCAGCGGTGATCTGCACGAACTTTCTCTTCGATTGTAGAAACTCCACGCTCTCAGCCCCACAGTACCCGAACCCCGATCTGACACCTCCGGCGAGCTGTTCAAAGACATCTTCAACCGACCCCTTCGCCCGGACCATTCCTTCAACACCCTCGGCAACGAGTTTGCATGCTGGCTGCCCATCCTGAAAATAGCGATCGCTGCTGCCAGCAGCCATCGCCGTAAAACTGCCCATCCCCCTGTAGGATTTGTACTCGCCACCACCTACAAATGTACTCTTTCCGGGGCACTCTCTCGTCCCGGCGAAGACATTTCCCATCATGACACTGCTGGCTCCGGCAGCGAGAGCCTTCACTATGTCTCCCGAATACCGTATTCCCCCGTCTGAGATAATCGGAATATCTCTCTCTCTTGCAACCTGCGAACACTCCATAACGGCCGAAAGCTGAGGATAACCGACACCCGCTACTATTCTTGTCGTGCAGATGGAACCTGGTCCTATTCCAACCTTTACTGCATCGGCACCAGCCTCAATGAGCGCCCGAGTTCCATTGGAAGTCACCACATTTCCGGCAATGATCTGGAGAGAAGGATAAAGCTCTCTTACCAAAGAAAGAAGATCTATGACTCTTTTCGAATGACCGTGAGCCGTGTCAATCGCCAGCACGTCGATACCGGCCCTTACAACCGCTTCGATCCTTTCCACTGTCTCCGGACCCGTGCCAACGGCTGCTCCCACCATGAGTCTGCCGAATGAATCGAGAGAGCATAAAGGGTATCTTTCACGATCTACGGGTGCTTTCTTCACTCTCTCTACTTGCTCGGCTTGCCCCTCGATCGAGAGATTCTTGTGGATCACTCCCATGCCGCCCATTAGTGCCATGGCTCTGGCCATTTCCGCTTCGGTGACTGTGTCCATAGCCGCCGATATGAACGGTACCTTTAGCCAGAGCTTTCTTGTGATCCTGGAACTCAGATCCACTTCTCTGGGGAGAATATCGCTGTAACCAGGAACAAGCAAAACGTCATCAAATGTGTAAGCTTTATCGAACATGCTCATCATTCCCACTCTATGGTCGCTGGCGGTTTGTCGGTTATATCGTAGGTAACCCTTCCCACTTCTGGAACTCGAGAGGTTATTCTTGAAGAAATCTCCCTCAAGACCGCGTGAGGAATCTCGTACCAGGAGGCCGTCATTCCTTCGGCGCTGTGAACGGCCCTCAAAGCGACAACGTAACCGTAGGCCCTCCTGTCACCTTTGACCCCGACGCTCTTTACAGGTAACAATACAGCGAAGGCCTGCCAGATCTTGCCCTTCTCTCCGTACTCCTCGAGTGTCTTGAGGAAAATGTCATCGACTTCTTTGAGAATTCTCGCTTTCTCAGCATCGACCTCTCCCAGTATCCTCACTCCCAGTCCCGGACCGGGGAAAGGCTGTCTGTCTATGAACTTCGAACTTATGCCCAGGGTTTTTCCAAGAGCTCTGACCTCGTCTTTGAAGAGTTCCCGCAAAGGTTCGAGAAGCTTCAGCTTCATGTTTTCAGGAAGTCCGCCGACATTGTGATGACTTTTGATTTTGTCGGAAGTCCTTGAAGAAGCAGCCGATTCTATCACGTCGGAATAGATGGTTCCCTGGAGCAGGAAGTCAGCATCGATATCACTTGCCTCTCCTTCGAAGACTTCAATGAAGGTCTCGCCAATTATCTTCCTCTTGCGTTCTGGGTCGGTCACCCCATGAAGTTTTCTGAAAAAGGTGTCAGAAGCATCCACCACCCGCAAGTTTATCCCCAGAGTTTTCATGACCTCCGGGACTTCGCACTCCTCATCCTTTCTCATCAATCCGTGGTTGACGAAAATACCCGTCAGATTTGCGCCGATAGCCCGGGCTGTCAAAACCGCCGCCACCGTAGAATCAACTCCACCGGAAAGACCGGCGATGACCTTCTTGTTACCAACGATCTCTCTTATTTTTTCGACCTGCTCATAAGCGAAATCGGATATCTTCCAGTTTCTCGAGACGTCACAAACCTTCAAAACGAAGTTTTCAAGTATCTTTGTACCGCACTGTGTATGGTGAACCTCAGGATGGAACTGGAGCGCGTAGTTCCTGCCGTCGGTCATGCCTGCCACTACACCGTTTCCGCTCCTGGCGATCGTCCTGTAACAGGGAGGAAGGGTCGTGACCTCGTCTCCATGGCTCATCCAAGCTGTAATCGTTCTTGGAACATCTGTCAACAGCTTCGAATCTTCGAGCGATACGGGTGTAAGACCGTATTCAGCCTTCTTGCCCCTGGATACCGTACCTCCGAAGTTCTTAACCATTAAATGCATACCATAACAGATTCCCAGAATCGGCAGGCCGGCAGTTAGAACCTCCTTCGGAATATCCAGCGAACCGCTCTCATAAACGCTCTGGGGACCTCCCGAGAGAACAATCCCCTTCACATCCTTATCAAGCACTACCGACGAGGGATGTTCGACCGTGCAAAGAATTCCGAACTCCCTTATTCTCCTTGCTAGCAGCATTGTGTACTGTGAACCGTAATCAAGAACCACTATCCTTTCCATTACATCGATCCTCCCGAAAAACAAAAATCACCCCTCCAAGGGGTGAAGTATGAAAAATCCACCCCGTAGTCAGGAAGTTAAGGCTTCCTGGTAGATACTTCCCAGCCGATTCTCGGAATTATACGGGTTAATGCATTTTACCATGAACCGGAATTTCGAGTAATACACTTGCAGTTAAAGAAGAGAAAAGGAAGATCAGAGAACAGGAAAGTTCCTTTCTAGGAAAGAAAGAGCGAGAACCATATCTATTATGCTAAGATAATACCTGTTAGCCATGTCTATGCGGTGTGCTGCAGAGATATGAGATTATTCAACGGGGTTGCGCAATGAAGGAGATCGGTACATATGTAAGGCTTATGAGAGTCAGGCACTGGTTGAAGAATCTCTTCGTTTTTGCCCCTCTAATATTTTCGGCCAGTCTTTTCAGAGTTGATATGATGTTGAACTCACTTCTCATTTTCATTGCCTTCTGTTTCGCTTCGAGCGGCGTTTATATTTTCAACGATATCAACGATCTGGAAAGCGACAGGCATCACTGGCGAAAGAAAAACAGACCGATCTCTTCGGGCGCTGTAAGTGTCAAAGAGGCAACCGTTGTGGCTATCGTCTGTTTCATACTGGCTTTCGTGATTGTCCTTCTCCTCCCTCTCCTGGCAGGGCTTTTTCTTCTCATTTACGTGCTTGAGAACGTTTTCTATACGCTCAGAGGAAAGGAAATGGTCGTGATAGACGCCTTCTGCATCTCGGCAGGCTTCGTTATTCGTGTGATCGCCGGCTCTTACGCGATAGGCGTAAACCCAACTAGCTGGATCCTGGTGACGACCTTTTTTCTGGCTCTCTTCATGGGTTTTGGAAAGCGAAGAAACGAGTTGCTACTATTCAAGGAGAACAGCGATAATCACAGAAAGGTTCTCAAGCTATATGATTTTAGATTTCTTGATTACATGATGGTTTCTACGGCCTCAATATCCGTAATCTCTTACACTCTCTACTGCCTGGATCCTTCGGTGATTTCCAAATTCTCTACCGACAAGCTAGTTTACACCGTTCCGTTCGTGACCTACGGGGTTTTCAGATATATGTTACTTCTTTTCAAAGACGGCGAGGGAGACCCTACAGAGGTCGTAACACGCGATACGGGCATCGCGGTGACGACCGTGCTGTGGTTTCTATCGGTAGTAATGATCATATACCTGCCCATGTGGTTTTAGGGTGTGGCTTTACTGGAGGAACTGATCTTGAATTTGATTGATTTTTTCATTCTAGTTGTAGCGATAGTTTTTAATGCGTCTGCGAATATTCTGTTGAAATTCGGCATGCAAAAAACACAGCAAATGTCTGATGTAGGGTTGAAGGGTATGTTGTTGAACTCTATCACCAACGTGTACGTCTGGCTAGGACTTATCTCCTTCGGTGTGGCTTTCATCTTTTACAGTGTGGTATTGACGAAAATGAAATTGGGTATCGCGTACCCGATAATGACCAGCGCCGGGTTTGTTATCGTGACTCTCTTTGCAGTCTTTCTCTTCGATGAAAAGATGAGCTGGTTGAAGATCGCCGGAATAGCCATTATTGCTCTGGGCATCTGGCTAATATCGATCGCGAAATAGGAGGTGTTTGGTTTGAATAAATCTACAGTAGCAGTAATTAAGACAACACCCGAAAGTGTACTGGATGACTATAAAAGACTCGCGAAGATGGCGAAAATGGAGGAGTTTCTCGATAGAGGAGCCACAACCATTCTCAAGGACAACATCTCCTGGCACCTGCCGATGCCAGGCGCCAACAGTACTCCCTGGCAGATCGAAGGAGTCGTCCTCGCCCTCAAGGACGCGGGCATTAACGAGATAGTTGCCGTAGAAAACAAAACAGTAGTTACAAGGCCCAAGTATGGCGAAAAGCAGAACAAGTACGACATCATATACAACAAGTATGGAATACCCGTACTGTACAACTTTGAAGAGAGCGATATGCACTGGATTGAATACACTCCGAAAAGTAAACTCAAAGTGCTTCCTAGAATTTTCCCTGAAGGAATAAGATTGCCCGACTACTTTTTCGGCAAGAACATCATTCAGCTCCCTACGATGAAGTGCCATATTTACACGACCACAACGGGGGCAATGAAGAACGCCTTCGGAGGCCTTTTGAACGTGAAACGTCATTACACCCATTCCTGGATACACGAGACTCTTGTCGATCTTTTGAAAATACAGAAAGAGATACATACCGGGCTTTTTGCCTTCATGGACGGGACGACCGCGGGAAACGGTCCCGGTCCGAGGACATTGATACCTGTCAGAACGGATTATATACTTGCAAGCCAGGATCAGGTAGCCATAGACGCTGTTGCCGCGAAAATGATGGGATTCAACCCGATGGACCTGAAATATATAAGGCTGGCGGACGAGGAGGGCCTAGGAAACGGCAAGCGTGAGAACATTGAGTTGGTCGGTGAAGATATTTCTAAAGTCAACCTCAAGTTTCACGTCGGCGACAACTTTGCTAGCAAAGTCGGTGACCTGCTATGGTTCAGTCCTTTGAAGATCTTCCAGAAACTCTTCTTTCACACGCCATTGGTGAAAGTCTTCGTTGCAGCGTCGGATTCGTATCACGACAGATACTGGTGGAAGAAACACGGAACAAAGATCTTCCAACAGTGGAAGAAGGACAGTCCATGGGGAAGACTTTGGGAATCTTACAGATAAACCTGTTTTAAAAATCTCTCGGAGAGTGGTGAAGAGTGCATGTGTTTTGAAGGGACAACGAACGATCGCTCGAAGAAAAAGGTTTTTCTGGTCGTGCTTTTCATTGCGATAGTTCTTTCGTACATCTTCACTTCTATGATACTCTGGACGACCGAAAGCAGGTTCTTGACTATTTCCCGTTACAGCAAAGTGATGCGCCACAGAGAAGCCATAGATGGAAAGAGCTTTGCTCCTGATCAGTATCGCTTCGGCAGTTATTACCTGGTCGAATATATTTTCAAACACATACCATTGAGATGGTACGATGTCTTCAACGACATCGTCGCGGAGGGACTCGATCCGACAGGCTGGGGCGAAGGCACAGAGAAGAGCGTCGAGCTCTTCTTTCCCGAAGAGGACCGTGCCGTAATCATCAAGGAGATAGAATCCACTATAGACAGGATCATAGACTCGTTTTCGCCAAACAATCTGCTTTTGAGAAACATGTTGAAAGCCGCAATCGATTCTTTCGGCTGGCAAGAGTACATCAACGATATAGAGAAGACGACCATGCTCATTGGAAAGAACATCCCCGGAGAATTCAAAGTCCTGATAGAAAAAGACAGCGCTGAGAGCGCATTGGTAAATGGATACGTTACCTTTAGATTCTTCTTCACCGCAACTACTCTCCTGCTCGTTTTTCTCTTGTGCGCGCAGTTTACCGACGCGTTGACGTCGCTTTTGGGTATGTCGCTTTTTGCCGCCCTTCTTCCTATGGTAGCCCAGGACTTCATGCAAGCCGAAACCATGCTATCGGCAACCGTCTTCGCCGGCTTTCTTGTGGCTTTGCTGAAAAACAAAAGCTATCTACTCCTCCTTTTGCTCGTTCTGCTAGGCTGCACGGCCAGGACAGACCAAACGCTTTTCGCCGGTGTGATATACCTCCTCTACAAAGTACCCGGGGCGATAAAGAGAAGAAAGTGGCTCTCCCTATTGGCCGGGCTTTCGCTGGTACTTATCCCTCTGGTCGCTACGTTATTACTGAGCGAGGTAATCTATGCCGGCTCGGAGTATTACCTCGATTTCATCCAGCTCGAATATAACCTGAACCACCCCTGGGCTTGGATCTACCCCCTGATATTTCTGGCCATTCCTTTGGCCTTCAGTCCGATGATCAGGAACATAGATTTCTTCAGAAAAACCTGGCTCTGGGTTCCGCCATTCATGGTTATGAATTACCTGTTTGCAAGACCGGCCGAGGTCAGACTCCTCCTGCCGGTATTGATATACAGCGTTCCATACGTTGTCGCAGGCGTAAAAGAAGTACTCTGTCATTTCGATTACGACAGAGACAGAAAAGGAGGCGGCTCATGAACGACCGAAAAAAATTCTCCAGCGTGCCGCTGCTTCTGATCGTTGCGACTATACTTTCTTACATCTTCACCTCCATGACCGTCTGGAGTACCGACGGGAAGTATCTCTTCCTCTCCAGATATCTCAGAATCAACCAGCATGAAAGGGTAATCTCCGGAGAGAACTTTGCTCCCGATCAATACCGTTTCGGGAGTTACTATCTTGTGGAGTATTTCTTTAAATACATTCCTATCCCCTGGCTCGATGAAAACACGTCTGAAGTATCGAAGATGCTCCTGTCCACGGAATACTGGACCGATGAAGCGAGAGGAATGGTGGAAGCCTATTTTCCTTTGCAAGAGCGAGAAAGAATTGTATCCGACCTCGAGATGACCATAAACGAGGCGATAGACAGGATAGCCAGAAAGAGTATCCTTCTGCAGAACGCTCTCAAGGCTATGGTCAGCAGCCTGAACTGGCAGACATACATAACCGAACCGGCCAGTACCCTTCTGCTGCTTGGAGAAAACCTACCTGATGATTTAAGGGTGGCCGTCGATCTCACCAGTGAGGATAACCGAACACTCAACGGCCATATAACGGCCAGGTTTTTTTTCAATATACTGACTATTCTACTGTTGTATGCCTTTGGAAGACATTTTCTTACTCCAGCGATGTCACTCTTTTCTGTGTTGCTTTTTCAGTCGATCATGCCACTGACGACCATGTATTTCGGCTGGGAGACCTTCCACGCGTCCGCACTCTTTCTCGCGGGACTGCTTCTGATAATCGAAAGAAGATCCTTTATCACACTCTGTATGGTGATCCTTCTGGGGTCAACTTTCAGAGCCGACCACATGGTTTTTCTTTCTTTGATACTTTTCGGCTTTAATTACGAAAGATACTCCGGAAAGTCCGAGAAATTCCTCCTCTACTTAAAGGCACTCGCGACTTTCGCAATACCTGTCGTTTTTACGTTACTTTCCAGCCGTTTGTTATATCCGCAGGCCAAGTATTCGGTTGATCTCGTTCAACTTGGGTATAATCTCAACTATCCCTGGTCCTGGATCTTCCCACTTCTGTTCCTTTCGATCCCGTTGATCTTCTACGATTCAATCGGGGAGGAAGATTTCTTCAGGAAGACCTGGTTCTGGATCGTTCCCTTCGTCGCGATGAACTTTATAGTAGCCAGACCAGCCGAGGTACGGCTACTCATACCGGTGCTTATCTATACGATCCCCATCGCCGTGAAGGGGCTCTCGAAATTCTTTCCAGTCGACGTCTCAAAAGCCTGAATTGAACGGTTCACAAAAGGCTGTATCAGTGTATAATATCTATTGTTTGCTATCTAGGGCAGGTTCTTTTTTTTCTCTTCATTCATATCTTCTGAACGGGGTTGTACATCAGGGGGCAGAAAATGGCAAGAGATCTTACTCAGGGAAGCATTCTGAAGAATCTTCTCATCATGTCTATACCAACGATGATAGGTTACAGTGCACAGATGGTCTATGATATAGTCGATATCTTCTGGATAGGCAGGATATCCGGAGAGGCGATCGCCGGGGTCACGATCTTTTCGACGCTCTTCTGGCTTGTAGAGATCTTGAACTCCATAATCGGACAGAGTTCGATTTCCTTGATCTCACAGAGTTACGGGAGGAAAGACGACGAAGGAACGGCAAAGGCGATAGAACAGACAATTACTTTCAAATTTCTCGTCGCCGTAATAGCCGCAGTTCTCGTCGCGCTCTTTCTCAAGCCTTCGCTCAGCCTGTTCAGCAACGATCCCAATGTTATTACGGCCGCGCTCGATTATGGATACATAAGACTTTTCTTCCTTCCGATGATGTTCTCATCTTACTCTGTCAACACAGCCTTGAGATGCATAGGTGATGCCAAGACACCGATGTATATAATGATGCTTTCCAGTATTCTCAACGTCCTGCTCGATCCGTTGCTCATGTTCGACAAATTCCCGGGAACTGCGATACCGGGCTTCGGAATGGGCGTGTTCGGAGCGGCAGTGGCGACTATCATATCCCAGATGGTGGCCTTTATACTCGGCTTCTACATCGTCTTCTCTGGAATAGAAGGTGTAAAACCCAGACTGAAAGGACTCTTCAAACTTGACTGGAAAATCGACAAAAAGCTCCTCACCATAGGTCTACCGACAGGCCTGGAGAGTTTCTTCAGGAACCTGTCTGGAGCGGTGTTACTCAAGTTCGTAGCTGTCTACGGAACTGCAGCCGTGGCTGCGGTAGGGGTCGCCGGCAGACTATTCGGACTTGCCTTCATGCCGCTGGTGGGAATGAACATGGGAGGATCGGCGATGGTCGGTCAAAATCTGGGAATCAATAACATCGAGAGGGCCAGAAAAACGGCCGGAACAACGGCCTTTATAAGTTTCTCGATCATGTTTTTCTTCGTCTTGATCGCCTTTTTCGCCGGCGAAATAGTCCTGGGTATATTCAACAAAGACCCGGAAATCGTAAAGTACGGCACCGAGTTTTTGAGATATGGCTCTCTTGGGATATCTATCCTGGCCTACGGGTTCGGTCTCTCCTCTGTCTTCGGAGGATCGGGATACAACCTTCCATTCGTCATATCTAGCATCACCTCGCGCTGGTTCGTGCAGATTCCTATCCTTTTTATAATGGTTCACCTTTTGAAAGCCAGCATAATCTGGGTCTGGCTCTCTTATGTCTTCTCGGATGTAACTGAAGCACTGGTGATGTTGATCTATTACCGCAAAGGAAAATGGGAAAAGAAAAGGGCGTGATAAGATGAAGAAAATTGCTATTATTGGAGCAGGCATCGCAGGACTCTCTGCAGGTTGTTATGCCCAGATGGACGGGTTCGAGACGGAAATCTTCGAATTGCACAACAATCCAGGCGGATTGTGTACTTCGTGGAAGCGAAAGGATTACACCATAGATGGCTGCATTCATCACCTTCCAGGTGCGAGCCCTTCTTCGAAGTTGCACACAATGTGGAAAGAGCTCGGCGCAATCGAAGACGGTAGGATCTTGTTCGATTCAATCTTGAGAAGAACCATAGACTCCGGCGGAAATGAGCTCAACTTTTACACCGATCTCGTCAGATTGAAGGAACATCTAATGGAAATCTCACCGGCCGACAAAGCAGTCATAGACCAATACTTGACAGCTGCACGGAAGTTCACGAAGTTCGAATTGCTCGCGATGGTCGCTGGCAAAGGCAAGGAGAGATTTTCAATGATTCCACATCTGCCCAAGATAATGAAGTGGGGTCCAATATCGCTCGAGCAATTCGCTTCGAGATTCAAAAACTCCTTCCTTCAAAAGGCCTTCCCGACGGCTCAATACGACTTTCAGGGAATCCCGATGATGATTCATCTTTCCTTCCTTGCCGGTTGCTCAATAAGGTCGATGGGATGGCCCGTCGGAGGTTCGCTGGCTTTTTCAAAAAGAATCGCAAAACGATATGAAGAACTTGGCGGCAAAATTCATTACAGATCGAAGGTAAAGGGCATCGTAGTAAAAAACGACAGAGCTGTCGGTCTTATACTTGAAGATGGAACAAAAGCAGACGCCGATATCGTCGTCTCCGCGGCCGATGGATACAGTACTATTTACGAAATGCTCAACGGCAAATACAGAGACGATTTGATAGACGAATACTACGCCAACCCCCCTGACGAGCAGGAAATGAATGCCTACGTATCGCTGGGTGTCGATCTGCCTCTCATCGATCTTCCCCATGGTGTTACCTGGCTGATGGATAAAAAGCTGGAACTTTCGGATAGAAATTATCAAAAGATGGATCTGGAGGTTTTCAATTCGAAAACGGAAATGGTTCCCGAAGGTAAATCGGTTGTCAGAATTCCCTTTACGGCCAGTTACTCATATTGGAAGAAGCTTAGCAACGACAGGGAACTGTATGTCGATCAGAAGGGCGAGATAGCCGAAAAAGTCATAGAGAGGCTGGATGGATTGATTTCCGGTATTAAAGAAAAAGTGGAAGTTGTAGATGTTTCGACACCGATTACTACCGAACGCTTCACCGGCAATTTCCACGGGATGCAGGTGTGGACTCCCAGGAGCAAACCCGGCAGAATCATGTCGAAAGGCTTGAGCAAAACCCTCCCGGAGTTGCGTGATTTCTATATGGTTGGTCAGTGGGCCCAAGGTCTTATAGGCATAGCAACCGCAGCGGTTCAAGGTAAGAAATTAGTCCAGAAACTTAAAAAACGCTGACAGACATGGTGCTTTGTAAGTCGCTAAAATTATTGGGAGCCATTATTCGACAATGTTCATTCAACCGTCAGCCTTCTTTCAAACACGGCTTGCACTTCTTGGAACTTCTCTCTGTAAAGCCATCTCTCCCAGCCCATTTTAAGGTAAAGCTGTCTCACCTGCGAAATATAGTTCAGCGCGTCTAGATGAACAGTTCCGACTCTTCTGGCCAGCTCTTCGGAGACGCGCTCCGCGTTCATCGGGAGAACCGGCCCGACGAAGGCTCCCGCGTCGACACAGTTTTTTCTCAAGAAATCGATGGTCTCCAGCCTCTCTTCGAAGGTTGACGATCCCGGTTCGAGCAGTTTTCTCACGTCCTCCCGATCTGTGGTGATACTTATCAACACTCGAGCCTCTTCGCCAGCCAGTTTGAAAAGATCGACATCTCTCCTTATAAGTGCGGATTTGGACATCGCGAAGATCGGTATCCTGTGAGAAATGAGTGTAACCAGCAGTTCTCTGGTCAATTTGTACTTCTCTTCGATATGCTGGTACGGATCGCAGGTGCTGCTGAGAAAGACCGTGGCTTTGCCCAGAGAATTAACCTCGCGTCTCAGGAGCTCCACAATGTTCCTCTTCACTCCTACGTCCCGCCCCCAGAGACCTCCGGTATATTTAAAAGCCCCGATGAAGCGCGCGAAACAGTACTTACAGCCCACTGTGCAACCGACGAAGGGGTTTATCGTATAGCTGGCGACCGGTATTCGCGATCTGGTCAAAGCCGAAGTGGCTCTTATCTCTTTTATCATAAAGAAATTCTACAATACATCAGTATGTCTTCCACGCATTTTTCCCCCATATAGTAGATAATGCGCAGCATCGCGGAGCGGTCAGTGATATAATAAACCAAAATGGGAGGTGTTAGTGTGTTGAGGGTTATCAGTACTGACAAAGCGCCGGCAGCAGTCGGCCCGTATTCTCAAGCCATTGCTGCTGGAGGTCTTCTCTTTGTTTCCGGACAGATCCCCCTCAACCCGTTGACCGGTGAGCTGGCGACAGAGTTCGAAGCTGCGTGTAAGCAGTCGCTAGAAAATGTACTTCAATTGGTCACTGCCGGCGGGTCGAGTCTGAAAAACGTGGTTAAGGTCAACATCTATATCAGAGACATGGGCAAATTCGCGATTCTCAACGAAATATACTCCTCTTATTTCAAAGACCATAAGCCTGCAAGGGCCGTGGTAGAGGTAAGTAATCTCCCGAAAAACGCCCCTGTAGAGATCGAAGCCGTTGCAGTGATACCTTAACAGGAGGAAAAAATGGGTATAGAAATAAAGCTACCCGATGGTTCGAAGAAACAGTACGAAAAGGGTGTAAAACCCCTGGATATAGCAATAGATATATCTGAAGGCCTCGCCAAAAGAGCTTTAGGAGCGATAGTCAACGACGAGTACTGGGACCTACGAAGACCTCTAGAGACTAGCTGCGACTTCAGATTGGTGCTGGACAAGGACAGCGAGGCTCCCGTGTTCTTCAGGCATACGATGGCACACATAATGGCCCAGGCCGTGATGAGACTCTACGGCGAGGAAAGGGTGAAATTGGCTATCGGTCCGACAATAGAGAACGGGTTCTACTACGATATCGATCTCGACGTGAGACTTACCGAGGAAGACCTGCCTAGAATCGAAGCCGAAATGGAGAAGATCATAAAGGAGGATCTACCGATCGAGAGGTTCGAGTTGCCAGTTTCTGAGGCTATAAATCTTATGAAGAAACAGTCACAGCCATACAAGATTGAACTAATCGAAGATCTAGTGAGAGATTACGGAACGGAGTCTGTAACTTTCTACCGACAGGGCGATTTCATAGACCTCTGCCGGGGACCCCATCTACCCTCTACAGGTAAGGTGAAATTCTTCAAACTTACCTCTGTTTCAGGTGCTTATTGGCGCGGTGACGAGAAGAACAAGATGCTCCAGAGGATATACGGTACTGCCTTCTCCAAGAAAGCCGACCTGGAAGAATACCTGGCGAAAATCGAAGAAGCCAAGAAGAGGGATCACAGAAAGCTGGGTCCCGCACTTGGGTTGTTCACGATCAATTATGACTATGCACCCGGCATGCCCATCTTCCTGCCGAAGGGCACGGACATGCTTAACGAACTGCTCAAATTCTCCAGAGAAAAGCATATCGAAGACGGCTACAGAGAAGTCAGCACGCCCCAGATAATGTCTGACTCACTCTGGAGAACATCCGGTCATTGGGACCATTATAGCGAAAATATGTATTTCACGGAAAAAGAAGAACAGCAGTTCGCTGTCAAACCCATGAACTGCCCCGGTCACATCCTCGCTTATAAATCTTCTCCGGTGAGCTATAGAGATCTTCCGATGAAGATTTTCGAATTTGGAAAAGTTCACAGATACGAGCGATCGGGTGTTCTACATGGACTCTTCAGAGTTAGGGGCTTTGTCCAGGACGACGCCCACATCTTTTGTACACGCGAGCAGATACAGCAGGAAGTGATCGGCGTTATAAATTTCGTGAAGAAGATTTACGAACCTTTCGATTTCCAGTACAGGGCTGAGCTTTCGACGAGACCGGAAAATTCCATGGGAGAGATCGAGCTCTGGGATATAGCAACGGAGGCACTCAGAGATTCCCTGGAGGCAAAGAAAATGGATTTCACAGTCAACGAGGGTGATGGTGCCTTCTACGGTCCCAAGATTGATTACCATATTAAGGACTCTTTGGGCAGGGAGTGGCAATGCGCGACAATTCAGCTCGACTTCATGATGCCGGAACGATTCGGGATAAAGTACATCGGTCCGGACAACAACGAATACCAGCCTGTAATGATCCACAGGGCGATCTTCGGTTCGACTGAAAGGTTCATGGGAATATTGATAGAGCATTATGCCGGGGCCTTCCCGACGTGGTTGGCACCAGTACAGGTGAAAGTGATCCCAATCGCCGACAGACACACCAGTTACGCGCGCTCCGTGGTCGTCTCGCTTCGTGGCAAAGGTTTCAGGGCCGAAGTAGATGACAGGCAAAAATCTACCAATTACAAAATTAGAGAGGCCCAGCTCAACAAAGTCCCGTACATGTTGATCGTCGGAGACAGAGAGATGCAGAACGGTCAAGTTTCCGTCAGATTGAGAAGCGAAAAGGATCTGGGAAGTATCGATCTCGAAGATTTCATACACAAACTCACAGAAGAAGTGAAAGATAGAAAAGGCAAAAGTATCTTCGAATGATCTTTTTTAAGCCCCTGCGAAGCGGGGGCTTTTATTTCTTTCCGGCTCAGGCAGAAAGGAGGCGTCTCTTATGAACATTATAGACATAATACCCGTTTCCAGAGGTGACAACCCGGCAGATGTACTTCTAAAGAACTGCAGAATCGTAAACGTATTCAGCGGCGAGATAGAGAAAGGCAACATAGCGCTTTTTAAAAAGAGAATAGCCGGGATCGGTGACTATGACGAAGGGAGAGAAGTGATCGACCTCGAGGGTGCCTATATTGTACCGGGGTTGATAGATGCCCACCTTCATATAGAGTCCTCGATGGTCTCTCCGGTCGAGTTTGCCAAAACGATACTGGCCAGAGGTACTACAACTGCGATAGCCGATCCTCACGAGATAGCGAATGTGATGGGGCTGTCCGGTATCGAGTACATGATTCGTTCGACTGAAGGCATACCCGTGAATCTTTACATAATGATCCCTTCGGCCGTTCCGGCCTCTTCAATGGAAACCTCGGGCGCCAGGATCAGCGCGATGGATATGATCGGATTCGTAGAGAAGTTCCAAAATCGTATCCTGGGCCTGGGAGAGGTGATGAACTTTCCGGATATCATAAACGGCGATCGCGATTCCATAGCCAAAATAGAGCTGATACGCCACAAATACAAAAAGATAGATGGTCATATCCCCGGCGTTCTAGGAAAACCGTTGAACGCCTACATAAGCGCTTTCGTAAGGTCCGAGCACGAATGTACCTTCGTCGAGGAGGCGCGTGAAAAACTCTCCAGGGGAATGCAGATACTTATGAGAGAGGGAAGTGTCGAGAGAAACCTCGTACAGTTGTTACCTCTTATAAACGACAAGACTTATCCCTTCGTATCCTTCTGTACCGACGATAAACACCCGGTCGATATAATTCGTGAGGGACACATCGATCACAATGTTAGGCTGGCGATAGAACACGGTATAGATCCAATAATCGCCATAAGGGCGGCGACGATAAACACAGCGCGGCATTATAACCTCAGATCTATGGGCGCCATAGCGCCGGGGTATAAGGCCGACTTGGTGGTGGTAGATAATCTTAGAGATTTCAATCCCATCATGGTCTTCAAAGATTCGAAGATCGTAGCAAGAAATGGCCGACTCGTGACCGAGATAGTCTCTCAGAACTTCCCACAGGAGAAAGTGAATACCTTCAAGTGTCAGAAGATAAATGAGAAAGACCTCGAATTGCCGGCCGAAGGCAGATTTGTGAGAGCCATAGAACTGCTCGGAAGTGAAGTCTTAACAGGTGGCTGTGTTATGGATGCGAAGATTGAAAACGGCATGGCCGTTGGCAATCCATCGAAGGATCTTTTGAAAGTAGCCGCAATCTGCCGCTACTGCGAAGGAAAATCAATGTCGGTGGCCTTCGCAACCGGTTCTGGCCTTAAAAAAGGCGCAGTGGCAACCTCGGTTGGCCACGATTCCCATAATCTGGGTGTTCTTGGAACAAACGATTCTGATATGGTTACCGCCGCAAACAGAGTTATGGAGATGGGCGGTGGTCTGGTAGCGGTGATAGATGGTAAGATCGTTTCAGAATTACCCCTGCGGATCGCCGGCCTGATGTCCGAAATGACCAGCAAGGAGGTCGCCGAACGTCTCGTCGAATTGAAAGAAGCCACGAAGACAATGGGTAGCAAATTACCCGATCTCTTCATGACACTCTCTTTCATGCAACTCTCCGTTATTCCGAAATTGAAGCTTACCAACCTCGGACTAGTCGATGTAGAAAAGAACGATTTCGTATCCCTTTTTGTAAAGGAGGGGCAAGATGTTTAGAAGTAATTCCGGAGAATCGACGAATGTTGTAGGAAAAACGATGAAAAGAGTAGATGCCTTTGAGAAGGTAAACGGTAGCGCCCGGTTCGCGGCCGACATCGCCTTCGACGGTCAGATCTACTGTGCACTGGTTATCGCCGAAAAACCGCATGGCATTCTTCGATCTATAGATACCGTTCTCGCTTCGGAAATTGAGGGGGTAGAGGGTATATTCACCTGGCGGGATATCCCAGGCGAGAACCAGCTCGGTGAAGCGATAAAAGACATGCCATGTCTAGTCAAGGAAGGCGAGAAGATACGCTTCTGGGGAGATGTGGTGGCCATCGTCGCCGCCAGAGACCGCATCTCGGCCGAGAACGCCGCAAAAAGCGTGCGACTCGATATAGAAGACCTCGAGCCCGTACTTTCCATAGAACAGGCGATGGAGGATAAAGTCCAGATACACGAAGGTTCGAACGTGAGAGTCAGTAAACGTATAAGAAAGGGCGATGCAGAAACCGTCATTAAGAACTCAAAAGAAGTATTCGAAGGCGAATTCTACGCCCACTACCAGGAACAGGCCTACATGGAGCCGCAGGGTGTAACCGTAGTTCCCGACTTCGATTACGGTTATACAGTCTATGGCACTATGCAATGCCCTTATTACGTTCAGAGTGCCGTAGCTCACGTTCTTGGACTGCCCATAAACAGAATACGTGTCATCCAGACCGAGACTGGAGGGGCTTTCGGAGGAAAGGAGGACATCCCCTCATACGTCGCCTCGTACGCAGCGGTAGTCGCCTTCAATCTCAAAAGACCGGCAAGACTCATTTATTCGCGCGAGATAGATATCCAGACTACCTCCAAACGCCACCCGATAAAATCTTTCTACCGCATAGCGATGGAAGGGAAGAAAATTAAAGCCATTGAGATTAAGGCATACATGGACATGGGAGCCTACGCGACACTTACACCCATTGTGATGTTCAGAACGCTGGTACACGCCGCGGGTGCATACGATATTGAAAACGTGAACGTCGATGTCTATGGCATTTACACGAACAAAGTTCCGCCCGGAGCTTTCAGAGGTTTCGGCTCTCCGCAGGTTCTCTTTGCGGTTGAGAGTATGATCGATGATATCGCCTGTAAACTGGGGATCGACCCGATGGAATTGCGGGAGGAAAACACTTTGCGACCCGGTTCGAGAACATCGACAAATCATCTGATCGTCGAAAGTGTAGGAGCCCCAGAAACACTGGCGAGAGTTAAGGAATCGTCGCACTGGAAGGATCTGGTGAGAGAGTGTAACGAATTCAACAGAATCAACAAAGACAAAAAACGCGGCGCTGGCCTCTCTCATATATTCTACGGAGTTAGTTTGGGAGCCGGGGGACAGGCTCTCGACAAGTCAGGTGCGCACGTGCTAATAAACAGGGACGGTTCGGTGGAGGTCAGAATAGGTGGAACGGAGATGGGTCAGGGTGCCAAAACCGTCATAGCCATGATAGCCGCCGAGGAGTTGGGTCAGAGAATTGAGAAGATTCTCGTTCACCAACCTGATACGGCCTTCGTACCGGACAGCGGACCAACAGTCGCTTCCAGGACGACCATCTATTCAGGCAACGCCGTCAGACAGGCCTGTATGGCCTTGAGAGGGAAATTGGTTTCCGTTTTCTGCGACCTGTTTAATTCGAATCCAGATAGCGTGAAGTTTTGCCAGGGAGAAGTCAGCGACGGAGAAGACCGAACGATCTCTTTTGACAGGCTGGTCGATACCGCTTACGTGAGGAATGTGAAGCTCTTTGAAGCCGGCTGGTACGATACCCCGAAACTTTCCTTCGATATGGAGAACGGGCTCGGGGAGGCTTATGTGACGTACTCTTATGCCAGCCAGGTGGTTCAGGTTGAAGTCGATATGGCGACAGGTTCCACCAAGGTTCTGAAGGGATTCACCGCCCACGATGTCGGAAAAGCCGTAAATCCCGACGGTGTGATCGGCCAGATTCAGGGAGGCTTCGTCCAGGGTATGGGGTACGCCCTGTACGAAGATCTAAAACTCAGGAACGGAAAGATAGTAAGCGACAACTTTAATACCTATATCATTCCGACGATCCACGAAGTCCCTCCAGAACTGGTAATAGACATCGTGGAGGACCCCTTTCGCGAGGGACCTTACGGGGCCAAGGGAATAGGCGAACCCTCCCTGATGCCAGTACCGGCTTCTGTGGCTAATGCCGTATCTATGGCAATCGGAAAGCGAGTTAGACAAATACCGGTCACGCCCGAGTACGTGTTGGGTCTCATTGAGGAAAAGACCGATTGAAAATACAATAGAACTACATAAAAAATCTCACTGGAGGCTTACAATGAATAAATTTGTTCTTGGTCCAACCTTTGAAGAAATGCTCCATCCAGAGAAAATCGATAAAAACCTGCGAAAGAAAGCCTGGCGAATGCGAATCGAAGACCCTCTAGATCCGATAAACCTCTTCAACATTTCGTGGCGGGACATCGACAACAGGATCTATTACTACGTTTTACCAAAAGAGTTCACTGGAGTAGATGCCAATATCGTGGTGCTATATGGAAAAGAATTTCCCACAGGTAGCCACAAAGTCGGGGCCACTTACTCGATCCTTATGGAAAAAGTCCTTCGTGGGGAGGTCGATCCAACCTATCACACTCTCGTATGGCCATCAACCGGCAACTACGGTATCGGAGGAGCCTGGGTCGGCTGCCGTATGAAGTTCGACTCGGTAGTTATCCTGCCCGAGGAGATGTCGGCCGAAAGGTTCGAAATCATAAGGAAGTACGGAGCCCGTGTGATCGCCACACCGGGGTGCGAATCGAATGTCAAGGAGATATACGACAAAGCCAAAGAGCTTAAGGCTGCCGACCCTGATAAGGTGAGGATACTCAACCAGTTCGAAGAATTCGGCAATTACAGATTCCACTATTATGTGACAGGAAATACCATACTCGAGCTGATAGAACAGTTGAAAATTGGTAACGCAAGAGTATCGGCAATCGTCTCGACCGTCGGTTCTGCCGGCACGATCGCCTGCGGTGACCGTGTGAAAGAAGTCTTCCCGGAGGTTAAGATAGTTGCCGGCGAACCGGTTCAATGCCCAACGCTTTCGCTGAATGGCTATGGCGGCCACGACATACAGGGAATCGGCGACAAGCATGTCACCTGGATTCATAATGTACTCAACAACGACGCTATTGTGGCGCTCGATGATATCGAATGCAAGAAAGTACTCCAGATGTTGACAGACGAGTCTGGAAAATCTTTCTTGAAGGAATTTTTAAGCGACAAAGACGTGGAGAAGATGGCAGGAATATTCGGAATCTCGGGTGTTGCTAACATTCTGGGGGCCATAAAGATAGCCAAACATTACCGGCTTACCTCCAGAGACAATATAGTGACGATTGCCACCGACAACATGAATCGCTACCACTCGGTTATGAAAGACATGACCAGAACATACGGAAAGCTCGACCGCGGCGAGGCCAAACAGAGGTTCGAATCAATCGTACTGGGAGCCAGGACAGATTGGATCTTCGAGGGGACGATGGAAAACCGGTTGCGCTGGCACAATCTCAAGTACTACACCTGGGTAGAACAACAGGGAAAGACAGTAGAAGAGCTCAATAGAACCATGGATCAGGATTTTTGGAAGGTTGAGGCTCAAAAAACCGCAGAGATCGATGGTCTACTAATCGATTACAGAAGGAAGAACGGCTGACTATCATTTAAATTTATTGGTTAGTACTTGGGAGAGTGTGCTGACCTAAAAGCTGAGAAATAGAATCATTCAATATTAGATATTTCGAAGCTTCTATTTGCTGAATAGAGTTTTTGTAACCATCCAGACAGCTGAACGGGGGGATCGCCTCTCCAGTGGCTCTGTCTAAGGCTATGCTGTTCTGAAGAATCCCGTCGCTGGACATTATAAATATCCTTCTATTATCTATGAAAGAGCCTTCCGGCACATAATGTGTCAGTGATACGAAGCCATCCGACGAGTTGTTGAGGTCTCTGCCGAACAGTATTCCGTTTCTTTCGACGACGCCAATCAGGTTCAGGAGAGTGGGGAAAAAATCTATCTGGCCTCCTACTATGGAGTTAACAACCTTGAGCTTAGAACCTGGTATATGAAAAACCAAAGGTATGTTCATGGCTTGAACCAGGTCGTAAGGCCTACCAAGAAGATCGGTCATAATATCCCTGTTCTCCTTATTGAATGGATAGAGACCAGAATGGTCACCGTATATAGCAACGATTGAGCTCTCATAGAGACCAAGGCGTTTCAGATCGGATATGAAAACCCCCAGAGCTTTATCCGTGTAATGGACCGACTGGAGATAGTTGCCAAAAAGCGTCCCCTCATGTTCAGGAAGCAACTTAATTTCATGAAGCTCACCGGGAATGTCGTAAGGATTATGACTGGTGAGTGTGACAAGGAAAGCGAAAAAAGGAGAGGGTAGAGATTTTGTCATCGACACTACCTGCCTGAAAAAGGAGAGATCGCTCAAACCGAAACCTATGATTTCGTCGTTTTCCATATCCTCAAGACTCACAAAGTCGTCGAATCCCAAAGAGGGATAAACTTTCTCCCGGTTCCAGAAGGAACCTTTATTTCCGTGGAATGCAACCGTGTAGAACCCCTTAGAATTCAGTAGCGCCGGAAGGCTATAAAAACTGTTCTGATCATGTGATTCATAGACAGAGATCTGCCCAAGACAGTGCATGGAATTGATTATTACAAATTCCGCGTCCGATGTGTTGCCTGCCCCGACTTGTTGGTAGATCTCATCGAAATAGATGGAATTGTTTGAAATCAGCCTGTTGAGATTCGGGGTAACTTCCTGGCCGTTGTAGTAAAAATCAACCAGAAAATCCTGGAAGGATTCCAGCTGTACCAGAATGATGTTTCTGTCTTTTGCCACCGCAAAATAATTCCCCTTTTCAGCAATTTTGTTTATATAACCACTATAGGTAACATTCTCATCTAGGTCGGGGGTTTTGATCTTACTCAGCGCCAGCCTGGCCATATCGTACAGATGATAAGCAAAGAGTCCGTATCGATTGAAAACAAAATAAGGTTGCAGCGATTCAGAGATGAATGGAAGCAACAAAGACATAAAAAGAATTAAAAACATGGCCAGCCACTGCACTCTTCTGTCCGATTTTTCACCGGTCTCGTTCACTTTCGAGAGTTTTCGCCTCAGATATAATCCCACAGGAAAAAGGTCGACTATGAATAGAAAACTCAACGGATCCATCACATAGATTATACTGCTCTTCACGCCGCCTATTTGATGAACATGGGCAAGTTCCTTCACCGAGGGTAGGAATCCGAAGTACTGGAAATAAAGGAAATCTATAAAAAGCACACAAGACACTATACAGTAAAGCAGGAAGAACCTGCCTCTGAATAGAACCTGAAAGATTATAAGCAGAAAGAAATACCATACGATCGTTCCGATTATATTGGAGAGCTTCAAGGTCTGAGCCGTATAGATGTAGAAAAAGAAAACCTTTATCAGACTCGTTGAAGCAAGTAAAGAGACGGTCTCGACTGTCCAGTTATAAGTTTTTTTCAAGCGAGTCACACCCGATCGATTTTTCCGGTTTGCCCATTGAGAAATTATACATACTCTATTGATTCATATCAACCCTTGAATCACAGATGGCATAGATATGCAAAACATCGAATCACCATACAAAAGGCGTGTACATTATGGTCAAATACGGTGCTACCGATGAAATAGCCCTCATCCGTGGTGTAGAAAGAAACGATCTCTTCGAAATTCCCAAGAAAAACCGTGACAAGATAATACATTTCGACGATTATGACAGACAACGCAATTTCTAAGCGATAAACGATTCTATAGACCACGTGTACGGCAACTCCATACTCTCTTGGACTTTCAGAAAGATCAAAAAAGTCATAGGCGGCAGCGACCAGATCATGCGATGGGGAGGAGACGAATCCACATTGAGGCTTGCCAGCTCCGACAGATCGAAGACAAATATGACCGTCGAGAGATTCGGGCTCATGTAAAGTCCGAATACGAAAAATAGAATGTCAATGTTACCATAAGCATGGAGCTGAAATGCTGTCGCGGAACGGTGGGACGACGTCGATAAGATGATAACAGAGCCGATGTCGTATTTTATTCAGCTAAAAGACTGAGTAAGGACTGCTTGAGAACCTTTTGAATCTCATAACGAGGAGACCACAGAGATAACTTCGGGCTTATCCGGATCGGAAAGATCGACCACGAAGAACAGCTTACCTGACACCCATGCATCGGTAGTGGCCAGATCTTTTTTATTCCAGTATAATTCGCGGTTAAAAGGTTTAACAGAGAACTCGACTGAAAAGGCGAATTCAAGGTCGTCCTGATCCAGTATCTCCAGCTTTTCAATCACATAACCTGTTATCCTTCTTTCATCGGGCATGTTCCTGCCCGTGAGTTGGTCGAAGTATTCGCACACCAGTCTATCGGCAGTCTCTCTGAGACGTATCTCTCTGGACCAGCTGCTCTTTTCAAGAATTGGAAAAATACTGTCACCGAAAAAAAGGACCAATCCAAGCAAGGCCGCCTGAACAAGGATAAGAACGTACAGCAATCTCTGGTTTTCCACTGCTCCACCCCCCAACTTTTCCTTTCAAAGATCATTATACCCTTTCTAAAGCGCCATCTAACTGTGGAAGTTGTTTCAAAGATGATTGTAGAGTAGAATATGGAGAAACCTTTATTTTTGGAGGACTACGTGAAAGACTTAACCAGTGGAAACGAAGGCAGTCTAATCGTCAAATTCGCTATCCCGATGCTTCTGGGAAATGTATTTCAGCAGCTTTACAACACTGTGGACTCGATAATAGTGGGAAATGTGGTGGGCAAAGAGGCACTCGCGGCCGTCGGGGCTTCCTTTCCGATCATGTTCCTCCTTCTATCACTGATAATGGGAGTAACTATGGGAGCCACCATTCTGATTTCGCAATACTTCGGAGCGAAGGACTATGAAAAACTTAAAAAGACTCTAGATACAACGTATATATTTCTCTTTTTTGGATCGATCGCAATTTCCATTCTTGGAGTCCTTCTCAGCGGACCAATTCTTAGATTGATGAACACCCCTCAGGACATAGTAGGCCAAGCGCAAACTTATCTGAACATAATTTTCGCAGGAATGCTTACGCTTTTCGGTTACAATGCAATAAGCGCCATACTCAGAGGTCTTGGAGATTCTAAAACGCCTCTCTATTTCATAATAATAGCCACTCTCCTCAACATAGTGCTCGATCTAGTTTTCGTTATGACCTTCGGCTGGGGCATCGCCGGTGTTGCCTGGGCGACCATAATCTCCCAGGGCGTTTCCTTCCTCTCTGGAATCCTATACTTGAACAAAAACCACGATTTCCTCGGTATCAAACTAAAAGGAATGAGATTCGATGGTGAGATCTTCAAAAAGTCTCTTAGAATCGGCCTACCCGCAGGAGTTCAACAAATGCTTTTCTCTTTGGGTATGATGGCTCTGCAATTTTTAGTGAATGGTTTCGGCACCAACACCGTGGCCGGCTTCATCGCGGCGACTCGGGTTGATACCTTCGCATCGATGCCGATATTTAGCTTCGGCGCGGCCATATCGGCCTTCGCGGGACAGAATCTCGGCGCGGGAAAAATGGAGAGAGTCAAGCGCGGTCACCGGGTAACTCTACTGGTTTCGGTCAGTCTTGCATTCATCACGGCGATCTTCATCTTTCTGTTCGGAGGATTCATGATAAGACTGTTCAATTCAGATCCCGAGGTAGTAAGAATAGGTTCGAATTACCTCAAAATCGTTAGCGCCTTCTACGGAGTCGTGGCCTGGATGTTTATCACAACGGGCGTGATGAGAGGCGCGGGCGATACGTTTGTTCCGATGATAATCTCCTTACTTTCGCTCTGGCTTATAAGAGTGCCTCTAGCGGCGATTTTCTCGGGGTTCATGGGCGAAAGCGGCATATGGTGGTCGATTCCCGTGGCGTGGAGCGTTGGATTGATACTCACTTTGATCTACTACCGCACCGGCCGATGGAAGAGTAAAGTCGTGGTGAAGAACGTCCGGATGGATTAAAACTGACCGGAAACACTAGAATAGCGAACTCCTTGTCTATTTCATTTAGACATCTCAAAGGTACATATTGTCAAATCTAGTAAGGATAACTTCTTTGGTTACCGTGCAGGGCTATCACGGTTCTATGACCGATTTAAGGACGTGTCTAGCCCAGTTTCTACCGGCTTTTGCCGCGTACTCGATTCCCGAACCGACCGGATCGTAGAAATCGATCGTTCCCACTATCTTGTTATCCTTGAGCTTGTTGATCATCTCCTGAAAAACTATTCCCATGAGTCCTTCGTGCGTGCAGAAAAGCGCGACGTTCTTTCCATACAACCGAGTGGAATTTAACAGACTTTCGAACGGCGGAGCGTAACTCATGGCCCAAACAGGAGTTCCGAAAAATATAAGATCGTAATCTTCCATTTTATCCGGTATCGCTTTCAAACGGGGATTAGGATTCATTATCACACTTTCTCCCTCCCACATATACTTCACTCTCTTTCCACCGCTCTCCTCAAGTGGAACCAGCTCGAAGAGGTCGGCTCCGGTTTCGTTGGCGATCATTTCGGCTATGGTTTTCGTGCTGTTATCATAGGAATAATAAACGACAAGTACCTTCTTTTGATTGTTTGACTCCATTTAAAAGACCTCCCAATGACGATAATAATTGTCCATATTTATTTTCGCATATACAGCCCCCTTTTACAAATGGGGTTTCGAAATATCCGGACTGATTCGTCTTTATCCTGTCACATTCTGCCAAGTCAGGAATTAAGAGTGGTCTTCCGTTGCCTGTACTGAATGCTGCTCCATCTGAACAAACACACCTTTCATCGATTAAAAGTGAAAGATGAGAGGCGTGAGAGCGCAAAATCAGAAAATCGACCAGTAGCTACTGCCATCGGGCTTGCGGGTTATGAAACCGTATTCGATCAGGTATCTTCTCAACAACACGTAATCCTCGTAGTATCGTTTCAAAATTTCATTAACTTCTTTTTCCGAGTAGATGCGGTTGCTGGCGAAATCCCCGGCTATTTTCATGAGAACAATCAGCTTGTCTTTTTCCTTCTTTGGAAATCTTTTCAAAATACCGTCTTCTTCGAAGAACTTTTTTATTTTTTCTTCCCTTTCCGTTTCGGTTATTGCATATCTGTCGTCGATCATGGTCGCGCCTCTGTGAACACCGATCATCCTGTCTTCCTCTTTGATTTTCTCTTCCATCAGCTCGAAAAGAACCAGGAAGATTTTCGCCTGTCTGGCCTTCTCTTTAAGGCGAAACCGATGGTTTCTGACTGTCGAACGGTTGATATTCATTTTCCTGGCTATCTCTCCGTCATCCAGACCGCTGAAAAATCCACTCATCAGCTCACTTTGAAGTTCCGTCAGACCAGTGTGTTTTCTCTCTCTCGCCATCATGGATTCGAAAACAGAACCGTGAACGGATTTTATGTGCTCTTCAACGGCCTTTTTCGCATCGAAGAAAATCCCATTGACCGTGTAAACTACTCCTTCTTCGAAGCCCATTCCACAGTAATGGCAGACATAATTTCTCTCGATCAGTGAATAGCCACGCTTAAGATCTTCTATACTCGCCTTCCAGAAAAGTTCCACAAATTCCATGCCTACACCTCCATGGAACATTGTACCATGCAAAATAAATAAATCAAACATAAATCTATTTTGTTTGATTATATTCAATTAATCAATAATAATGTTTGATTATAATTGATGATCAATTGTACGCAAAATTTGCGTACGCTGGATTTTGTGAAGTCCCGTTCGAGAAAACTATTGATCACATGTTGTTAGTGACGTTTAATATGAGCATCTTCATCATATTGGCAAGACAAGGACTTTTCTGGTAAAAGTATGCACGTAACCGCATTCCCTGTATATCTTCAACGCCGTCGTCCTGTCGGATGTCACGGAAAGGAGGGCGCTTCTGGCCTGTCTATTCTGCAAATAGATTAGAGCCTCCGACATCAGGGCTCTCGCCACCCCCTTTCCCCTCCATCTGTTCACGACGAAGACTTCTTCGGTGTAATATACGCCGTTGCTCGATGGATACACCATTAAACTCGCGACAAGGTTTTCTTTGCCATCAAAAACCGCTATAACGGCCCCTTGGGATTTCCAGTCTGGTCTCTGGAAAAAGTAATTCAAGTACCTGTATTCCAGCGGAGAATCTGGAAAACATGACTGTTCGGCACTCAGATATTTGAGGATCTCCGGTTCTTTCTTTGGCTTCCAGACTTTCACCAACAGACTCTCGGGAAGTTTTACAGGCATTACCGGAAGTTCGAGATCTCTTTCCATGTAATAGAAATCGATCCATGGAAGGAATCCCAGCTCCTCGAAGAACCTGCTTCTTTCCGTCTCGCTTTCGTGAAGTTTTACACAGATTCTCGTTCCGGCAGCCCTGAAATAAGACTTCGTGGATTCTCTTATCGGACGGATAGAACTTTGAAAAAGCTTTTTCATAACTTCGTGAGCCCCGTTGAAGGGGACGGTTTTTATATCTAGCCATATGTGATGATAAAATTTACTGGAGAAGTTCTGTCGTGAAAGGAATTTCGAAAAACCTACGACTTTTCCGCTTTGAAGTGCGAGAAGAATATTTTTTCTTCCATTGAGGAGAGGATTCTTGAGGTCTAAGACATCAAAACTCTCGGCGAACGGGTACTTCTCCGCGTAGAATTTTTCCACCATCATTATCTCTTCCTGTCTGTCTTTCGAATAGGGCAGTATCTCCATAGCTCCACCTCTCCCAAGAGTATATCAAAACTTTTTCATCGATTCAGGAACGCCGCGTCCATTCATGATAGCATTGTAGAAACATTTGAAGCATCGAGGTTTGCAATGGAAAGCATTCTTATAGCTTTTGGTCTGGCAATGGACGCGTTCGCGGTATCGATATGTGTCGGTGTTTCTCTGGAGAAAATCACACCCGGACAGATCTTCAGGGTGTCTTTCCACTTCGGATTCTTTCAGTTCATGATGCCTTTACTCGGATGGCTTCTGAGTTCGAGGTTCGAAAAGTACATCGAGTCTTTCGATCACTGGATAGCCTTCGCGCTCCTCTCCTTCATCGGAAGCAAGATGTTTCTCGAAGTCTTCAAGAAAGAAGAGGAAAGACTGTGCCTCGATAGAACCAGAGGAGTGCATCTTATAATGCTATCTTTAGCCACTTCGATAGATGCCCTCGCTGTGGGGATAGCCTTCGCTTTGTTAAAGAAACCCGTTCTGGAAACTGCCGTTGTTATAGGTTTAGTAACGGCCTCTCTCTCCTTTCTTGGAATAAAGGGGGGGCACAAACTTGGCGAAAAATTCGGGAAGTCGATGCAGGCGATAGGCGGTCTGGTGCTTGTATCGATCGGATTGAAGATCCTTATAGAACACATTTTCAGCCACTGAACGCTCAAAGGTAGAATATAAGAGGCGACAGACGAGAGAATCAGCCTTTTTCAATAGTATTTGGAGTTCTCTTCAATCGCGCACAATACCCTGTACAAAGAAAGGCGAGTTTTCATATATCCAGGGTTAATACGCCCATCAGCTCCAGCCGTAATCGTCGCTGAAAGAAACCCTAAAAGCCTTTTTGGATTCAGGTAGCAGTTCTTGATCGGTCTGGGTCTTTATAAGGATGGAATCTGGACTAAGAACGAATAACCAAGAACCGCTCTTCTCACGCTCGAGAGTTCCGCTCTTCGTAAAGCTCCATCACCCTGTTCTTGGTCCCGAACTCTCGGTAGAAGAGGAAGATCACGAACGAGTTTATTCCGTAGAATACTGTGCTAAGAAGGAAGAGCTGGCCATATCCGCTAATGTATGTGCCGACAATGTAACCGAAGACAATCGCGGCAATAGCCCTGACTGTGTTGTTCAAAAAACCGTTCAGACCGGATATTGTGGACAGTTTCGAATTCGGAACGTATGAATAGATTATGGATGTCATTATAGGGTTAGTTATGTTCATGAACACGAACCTTAAGGCATACAGCATCGTGAAGAGTATCGGCTCGCGCGCAACTACGAGAGAGAGCATAAGCGGAACTACCAGCAGCTGCATCGCAAGATTGAATCTCAAAGGTCCAAAACGCCTGCCCAGACGATGAGACATGACTGAACCGGCGGCCGTTCCAAATTGCGCGATCGAGAGGGCTATGCCTATACCCGTGGCCGACATATTGAAGAGATCTTTGAATATAAGATTCCCGAAATGTATGAAGAGCCCGGCACCGAAGCCTACTAATGCCGTAGATGCGAAGTAGTAAGTTAGAACCTTTTTTTCGTCATGCTCTAAACTCGAGAAATCGAAGAGTTCTTTGAATCTCGACTTTGTATCGATTACCTGCAACTGGATGACGGGAATTATGGCAACAAAGTGCCCGAGCATAGAAATCAAAAGAGTCGACTGCAATCCAAAGAGATCTCCAAAAAAGCCACCCACAAAATTACCAACAACACCGCTCGCCATGTTTATCCCGAAGTTCAACCCAAAGATTCTCGCCCTGTTTTCCGTCTTCGTGACTCCGGTCATAGCGGCCATCACTACGGTAAAGACCGTCACCGTGAAGCCACCTTTTATGAATGAAAGCAATATAATAACACCCGGGTCGGCAATGTAAGCTAGAGCGATTCCAACAACCGGCACGACGATAGCCGAAAAAAACAGTATCTTTCTCTTTCCAATCCTATCGGCAATTACGGAAGCTATAAGACCTATTATTGCCGAACCCCATAGCTGGGCCGATGTAATGTTGCCAATGGTGTTGTTATAAAAGCCCAATTCTCTGAGATAAAGGTTAAACACTACCCGGTACATGGAGATGGTTATCGTTGATATGAACGTGTAAATCAGGAGTAGAAAAACGTTTTTCCTCAAACCACAACCTTCTTTTGTTTGATATGCTAACAATATACTACCATTTTGAGTAATAACTTTGAAGTACTGACTGAGCCTTTGCGTATTCAACATGATATGATTCTTTTTAAAGAACGTCTATTCTGGGAGGGCTATAGATTGCTGCAGTCGAAATTACGGGGTATCGCGTCTGGAATTTCGAATCTCTTCAAGAAAGCTATCGATAAGGCCGTTTCCTTCAGCGTGGCGTTTCCCTGGATTATACTGATTTTCTTTGCAGCACTCACGATCTTCTTTGGAACGAAGACAACTTCTCTGAAATTCGAGACGGACATAGACAATCTAGCGACGAAATCGGCCAGCGAAATAAAAGAGATAGAGCTGGCTGCGAGAGACTTCTCAATTTGGGAACCGCTCTATCTGGTCCTCGTTGGTGATACGAGAACACTGGAAACCTGGCAAAGGATAGCGCTGACAACAGCGAACCTGCGGAAGGTAGAAAATGTAGCGCGTGCTTTGAGCCCTCTCGATTCGACTTACATGACTCTTCAAGGTTTCAGTGTTAAGAGCCTGCCAGTAACCTCTGCGACTCCTTCTAACGAAGAAGAACTCAAAGTATTCCGTAATAATCTTTCCATGAGTTTTGATAGCCGTTTCTCCGTCAGTCCTTCGGAAGATGCGGTCGTTGTGAGGCTGTACATTAGAGGCGGTCTAGGTAGCCGAGGAAAGAAAGCCATTGACGAAATTCAGAAGATACTGCAAGATGAATGGGGTGAAGGGGGCTACTATCTCACTGGAGAGTTCTTCTTAGGCTACTCGGTCGACAAAACGGTTGTTGCGGATGTGATAACTCTCTTCCCGCTGGCCATAGCCATTGTATTTCTAGTCACAATACTGAGCTTCAGAAGCATCGCGGGAGTGCTGGCTCCGACAATCACTGTGCTTTCTACTGTTGTGGTGACTTTAGGCTTCATGGCCACGCTCGGCAAACCCCTCACGATAATTAGCGCCGTCTTACCCGTTTTGCTGATAGCAATGAGCAGCGCCGACAGCATACATATTTTCAGTAGATACCGCGAAGAAATCTCGCGTGGCAGTCAGAAAAGACAGGCGATAACACAATCGATTAACTCTTTGGTGTTGCCGGTAGTTATGACCTCGCTGACGACTGCTGCTGGTTTTGGCTCACTCGTATTCTCTTCTATCATTCCGATGAAAGAACTTGGCTACTTCAGCGTTTTCGGAATTATCTACGCTATGTTGTTTTCATTGCTGGCCGTTCCCGCATTACTTTCTTTGCTTCCCGCACCCAGGGTTGATATAGCCTCTTCCAGAAGCGTAGAAGAACCTTTCATGGACAAGCTGTTGTACAGATTTTCCATGGCGGTGGCGGAGAAGAGACGGATCGTGTTGCTGATTTCGATAGCCGTGGCCCTAGTCTGTGTAGTCGGTATCACAAACGTACAGTTCGAATCGAATTTATCAAGATACTTTAGAAAGGGAAGCGCCGTATCCATGGGTGTTATCAACTTTGAAGAGAGGTTCGGCGGCTCCTCCCTATTAATAATCGCTGTCGATTCGGGAAAAGAAGGCGGAGTAATGACTGTGGATTTTATGAAGGCGCTAGGTGAGATGGAAAAAGTGCTGGACAGTTTCGATATACTCTCTAGAACATCTTCTTTCTACAGCCTGGTAGGTTCGATCTATCCGGGAGAACTCAACCAGGGACAGATAACGCTTATAAAATCGGGCATCGGAAGCTCGGGGGTACAAGGGTACATTAGCAAGGATTCTTCGAAGGCCGCTATACACACGTATATCAGAAATACCAGTACGCGCGAGATATCCAGAACACTGGTTCGCGTAGAAAAAGAACTTCGAAAGTTTTTACCGGCCGGCGCCACACTCACCCTCACGGGCACGCCGCGCGTAATCCAATTACACATGGAGAGCTTCTCCCAGAGCCAGGCGGTCAGTCTCCTGTTCTCGGCGATTATAGTCTGGCTTATAGTTTCTCTTATGTTCCTTTCGATTTTCATAGGTTCTATCGCCATGCTACCACTGCTTTTCACGATAGTTTTCAGTTTGGGAATCATGGGATTAACTGGAATACCTCTTGATGCTGCAACCGTTCTGGTGGCGAGCATATCTGTGGGGGTCGGAATAGATTATTCGATACATTTCATAGAAAGGGTCAAGTCCGAACTTAAACTGGGTAACTCTCTGGAAAGGGCCAGCAACAAGGCGTCCCGTACGGCAGGACGCGCAATACTCATAAATGCAGTAACTCTCATCTCGGGTTTTTCGATACTCGCCTTTTCCAACTTTCTTACGGTGTCGGCATTTGGAATACTTATGACCTTCACGATGGCCACCAGTTCCGTGGCAGCTCTGGTGATTATACCGGCCATACTGAACTCGCGAAGACTTAGTGATAAAATATTGAAAGCACTTCTAAGGACGGATGCTAAAGAAAAAGGGAGTAAGATACCGTTCTAGCACTGCTTACCAGGTTTGAATTTCTGCCAGACCCAGCCTGGCTGACCTACTGGAAATGAGATCTTCGACGTGTGCTGGCAGCAGCCATTAAGGGGTCTAGGTCGGTTGACTGCCCCAGCGCATAGATAGTATAGGCCGTTATTGAGTCGGTAATGACCAGTTGGGGAGTGTGTCTGTTTCTCACAGGATAGTTACAGTCGCCGTTGTTCACAAAGATATTCTATGATGCATGAAATTTATCATTCCTTACTCAAGAGAAAGGGAGGCGTTTACTTTACCAGATGTCTTCAGAGATCGAGATGAATTTATACTGACGGTCGCAAGTACTATGTTTGAAATTGCAAGGACAGTCAAGACCTTTGCTAGGGACATTCCCAATTTCTGCTTTTTGTCTTTTCATGAATAACCGCATTCAGATCAAACTGAATAGTAATACAAAAAAATGAGTTTATTGAATGATATTATTTATTGAGTTTCTAGTCGAAAAATATAACTGCTTCACGCTCCTACAAACATCCATGATAGACTTTTAGAGATCGTAAAAATTACAGAGGTGAAGAGATGCCGGAAATCGATTTCTTCGGTGAAAAGCTGAAAAGGAACATTGCCAAAGTGATAGTGGGTAAGGAAGAGATAATAGAGAAGGCGTTGGCCGTTCTTCTGAGTGGCGGCCATGTTCTTATAAACGATGTTCCCGGCGTTGGAAAGACTGTGTTTGCAAGAAGTTTGGCCGTTTCCCTGGGTCTGGACTTCAGGAGAATACAGTGTACACCCGACCTTCTTCCCAGCGATGTAACGGGACTTAATGTGCTGGATATCAAAAGCAACGAGTTCATCTTCAAAAAGGGACCTGTCTTTACGGAAGTACTTCTGGTAGACGAGATAAACAGAACCACTCCGAGAACCCAATCGGCCCTTCTCGAAGCAATGGGCGAGAGACAGGTTACAATCGACGGGAAGACCTTCTTCATGGCAAGACCTTTCTTTGTCATGGCAACCCAGAATCCCGTAGAGTTCGAAGGGACTTTTCCACTCCCCGAAGCCCAGCTCGACAGATTTTCTATTTCACTCTCGATGGGATATCCAGATGAGGAATACGAAGTAGCGCTTCTGAAAGGTATGTTGCTCGAGCATCCACTGGAAAGCCTCAAGGCCGTCTCCAGTAGAGATGAGCTGCTGAATATAATGAAAAGAGTTAAGGAAACAAAGGTAGAGAGATCGATACTGGAGTATGTGGTTGCGATAGTTTCTAAAACCAGGAATCACAGGGATCTTTCACTAGGTTCTAGCCCAAGGGGTTCGATCGCCATCGTCGATGCGGCCAGGGCACTGGCAGGACTCAGGGGAAGAGGATTCGTAATTCCCGACGATGTCAAGGAAATAGCTCCGGAGGCACTATCACATAGGATTATGCTCAAACCCGAAGCCCGTCTGATGAGACGAAAGGCCAGAGATGTCGTAGAGGAAATTCTGCAGACCGTTCCGGTTCCACTTGAAAATGAGAGAATTGAGGTTTGATAGCTTAATTTCTAGAAAGAGACCACTCTTCATGTTTTCGATGGCGGTCTTAGTCTGGATTATTATGTCGGTAGATACCTTTTCTTTGATGATCGGATCACTGGTTATCCTTCTCTGGATTCATTATTATTTCGTGGTAATATCTGTCAAAAGACTTAATATAATACGAACAATTGACAGAGAAAGGCTTTTCCCTGGTGAGTATCTCACCTTGAAATACTCTATTTCCGCCACGTCACCAATGCGGCTCGAACTCATCGCTACACCTACGTTGGTGGGCAGATATGATTTTGCCAGTACAAAGGGTGAAAAAGTAGTAGTCGGGAGCGAGCACGCAGTTAGCTTTCAATACACGGTGAGTTTCAGAAGGCATGGTGAGAAGGACATTTCAAAACTGGAGATTCTTTACAGGGATCCAACGAAGCTTTTCACCCTTATGGTTACTTACTCTCTGAAAGAGAAGATTTTGATTCTTCCGCGAATAACCGATCCGGGCAATTTCCCAATAAGGTTACGTGAATTGCTTCCGGGAAAGGAGAGCGATTTCAAATTAATGGAGGATCTGACCGATTTCCGGGGGATCAGGGTGTACGACAGGGAACCACTCAATAGAATTCACTGGAAAGCCTCTGCGAGAATGGGCAGACTTTATTCGAAGGAGTTCGGCTTTACGGCCGTCAGTAAGACCTTTCTCTATCTGGATCTTAACCTTTCTGACGAGGTCTTCGCACGCGATGTGTGGGAAAGGATAAGAGTAGATTACGAGGAGACTGCCATAGAGGTTGCCGGATCTTTGATAAGAAAGATTTTAACCGATTCCGGTCGATTGACACTTGTTACGGTGGGTGAGAAAGTGAGTTACACAGATGATACTGGCAGGGACTGGATAGATTTTTTCGAAGTGCTTTCGATGGCTCACGGTTGTGAAAAAGGGCCGTCGTTTTCGGAATACATATCCCGGGATATGGGTCGCTACGATCCCACCACAACGGTGGTGGTCCTCTCTCTGTACCTCGGCGAGAGTGTACTCCCCGATCTCGTAAAGGCCAGAAGTCGTGCAAGTCGTGTCGTTGTGCTTCTTATGCCGTTCGGTTTGAGAAAGCCCGGTCAACTACCGGGAAAGTCTTACCAGATGCTCCCCATGGCGATGGAAGAGTTGAAAAGGAGGAGTTCTCTTCTTGAGGAGGAGCAGATAATCGTGCGGGTGGTGGAGGAAAATCGGTCGCTGGCGGAGACCTTCGGGGAGGTTTGTAAACATAGGTAATACCGGCAAGGTTCAGACTTTCATTGTCGCATCCGTAGCAATCTTAGCATTGATACAGACTGGCGGGTTACTGATCGCAATTGCCGGTGGAGCGATAATCGCCTTTCTTTTCGTCTACGGAAGTAACAGAACCGGCTGTAGTGTGTATTTTATTCTACCGATAACTCTTTTTGCATTGATAATACTTCTGAGCGGAATTCTCCGGGTCGACGCTTTATACACCTTATCCACAGTTACGATGATAGCCGGTATAATTCTAGTCATGGATTGGCACCCATATTCAGCCCTGACAGGTCTGTTGATACTGGGGGTAGCCTTTTCTATCAGCCCGATACTGACGGAAATCGCGGTTGGGGTCTTTCTGTTTATTGTATGCTACAGGCTTTTTACGATACCAGGCTTTTCCAGGCTACTGCTTGTCTCAGTTCTGGTACTATCGGTGCTTATCATGATTGTTTCAAAAGGACCGATTGGAGGTCTTATTAGAAGCCTCGAAAGCGAGGAGCATTTCGAAGGCACTAAATCATCTCAGAACCAAAATCCTCTTGAGTACGTCCAGGATGGTCAAACGGCGACCGACGCCCAGAGTATGGAGAGAAATCCGCTTCGATCCCCCGGTATGGTTGACGAAGCTCAACCGGAAACGGGAATTGTGGACTCGATAATCATATCTCTGTTTTATACGCTTTCGTTCGTTTTAGTGGCTTCAATAGCTTGGAAGATGTTCCGTATCACGCGTGGATTTGCCAGACTGATACCACCTTTACTAATTTTGATCTCTCTATTGATATTCATAATAGGGGGATTCATGTATCTAAGATCACTTCCCCTGGCAGAAAACGTCGAGTTTTCGTTGGACGGGGGAGTTCAATCCCAGACTCCGTCTTCAAACGTCATAGAGGTTGAGGATTCTCCGAGTGGAGATATAATTTCCGAAGAGTCGGCGTTGTCCGGGATCCTGTTCGAAACTCTTAGATGGTCTTCATTAGTTGCACTAGCCATTTTATCTATCGCACTCGCGTTAGCGATTGTTTTCGTAACTACGAACGGCGTAGAGAGACGAAGACGCGGTAGCAATATGGAAAATCCCAATAAAGAACCTCGAGGAAGTCGAAAACCGCTGGACCGCGAAGTACCACCCCTCAAATACAACAGAAAGTTCATCCTTGATGGATACAGATGGATGAGAATGAGTTTTTTCAAGAATTACGTTCAGCTTACGCCCAATGAATTGATGGTGGAGATCGATCAGGAGAAGAGGGGAGTGGTCTCGGAGGTTACGTCGATTTTTGTACCTGTCAAATATGGACAGGTCGATCCTTCCAGGGAAGAGTGCCTGAAATTCCATTCGCTTCTGTTAGAACTTTCCCAGAGGAGAGAGACTGGAAATCTTTTCGATAAAGAGTAGACAGACATCAAAGGAAGTGAACCGAAAATTCGGCAAGAAGATTGACAAAAATTTTTTTCTTTCAGATTGGGTACTTGCATTTTATTGAGTTTAGTGTGTTATAATGAATCTGTCCAGAAGGACACTATCGCTTTGCAAGTGGTGCAAGGTAATTTTAAGGAGGAACACTCAAGTATGACAGGAACTGTGAAATGGTTCAACGGAACAAAGGGGTACGGCTTTATTACTAAGGACGAAGGTGGGGATGTCTTCGTTCACTTTTCCGCAATCGAAATGGATGGCTTCAAGACTCTTGACGAAGGTCAGAGAGTAGAGTTCGAAGTTGAGGACGGCCCAAAGGGTCCTCAGGCAGCAAAAGTTAGAATTGCGAAGTAATCGAATGTCTATATAAGCAATCCCATCGCCCGCTTGAAAGCGGGCGATTTTTCTCTTCAAATATTCCGTCGATACTTTCTCTTTTTCCCCAAAAATCTAATCACTACATACAGTGAGCTTTACTCCAATCTCCGTTGTGCTAACATATTCATAAACGGTGTCATGACAGGAGGAGAAAATGGAGAAAAAGATTCAGAAAGTAATCGATGGACCGACACTTTTCAACGCATTTTTCTCTGGCGCCAGGGCTGTTATAAAGGAGCAGGGATACCTCAACAAGATAAACGTCTTTCCGGTTCCGGACGGCGACACGGGAACCAACCTGGCTTCTACGATGAAATCAATAATAGAGTTGACAGCCGTGTCTCAGTCCATAGGCAAGACTTCCAGATCTATCGCCGACGCAGCTCTTATGGGTGCCAGAGGTAACTCTGGAGCGATCTTCGCCCAGTACATACACGGACTTAGCAACGCGATCGGCAACAAAGAGAGCCTTGACAGCCGGAGTTTTGCCAGGGCCATTAGGGAAGCCGTCCCTTACGCTTACGATGCAATGACCACGCCAGTAGAAGGAACAATGCTTACAGTTATGAAAGATTGGGCCGAAGCGTTGAACTCTGCCGGGGGCTCCGAAAACTCCTTTCTTGAAATGATAACTAGATCCAACGAGGTCGCGAAGAAATCTCTTGAAGAGACGCCAGAGAAGCTCGATGCTTTGAAAAAGGCAGGTGTCGTGGATGCCGGAGCCCGAGGTTTCGTAGCCTTCGTGGAGGGAATAAAGATATTTCTGAGTGGAAAGACCGTTGAAATGGAGGACGAAGTCATTCCCGACATCGAACTGCACAATCATGTTCATGTAGATGAGACCAACATACAGTTCAGGTACTGCACCGAAGCGATTATAGAGGGAACTGGAATCGATCAAGAGTCTTTGAAGAGAGATGCTGGTTCTTATGGAGATTCAATTGTGGTAGTCGGCTCCAACAAACGTACAAGGGTTCATATACATACCAACGAGCCGGCCGATCTCTTTTACAGGCTAGGGAAATATGGAAGTATCACGCAGCAGAAAGTCGACGACATGGAGATGCAGTACAGAGTCAGTCAGAGACGAAAATACCCCATCGCGCTTGTTATTGACTCGGTATGCGATTTGCCGAGAGAGATCATAGATTATTACCAAATCCACGTTGTGCCACTGTTTCTGAATTTTGGGGAAAGCCATTATCTTGATAAGATAACCATCAAGCCCGACCAGTTTTATTCGATGCTCGAGAGCACCGATATCTATCCGGTTTCGGCCCAGCCAGGTATTAACTCTTTTCAGAACCTCTACCACTTTCTGGCTACACACTATGATTCGGTCATAGCCATCCATGTTTCCGACAAATTGAGCGGTACCTGGAATTCAAGTCTGAAAGCGGCAGAAAGGCTTAAAGGAAAGAAAATCAGTGTAATAAATTCCAGGCACGTCTCCGGCTCCTTTGGATTGCTTGTCCTGAGAGCCGCGCAGCTCATAGAGAATGGAACGGATCACGACGAAATAGTCAAAACCATCGAGTCGCTCACAAAGAATTCAAGGATCTTCGTCAGTGTTAACACCTTGAAATACATGGTCAAGGGCGGAAGGGTCAGTCCCATGAAGGGCTTGCTGGCCAAAATGATGAACCTGAAGCCGATTGTATCGGTGGATGAAGAAGGCAACTCGAAACTTTATGGAAAGGCCTTCAGCAGACTCGGAAATATGAAGAAGATACTTGGTTATATCGATGAACTGAACAGAAAGTGCAGGATCGAGAATTACAATATAACACACGCCCACGCACCGAAGCAGGCCAAGGCTTTTGAAGAAAGCCTCACGAAGCTACTGGGGAAAAAACCGGAATTCATAATGGAGGTCTCCCCGGTTGTCGGAATAAGCGCCGGGATCGGAGCAGTGAGCGTTTCGGTGTTATGTGAGAGAAACACCTGGTCGGAAGAAATAAAAGTACGCTGAGGAGGCTGTATGATCGAAGTTGCTATGTTTAGCACTCTTGTGGTTCTCGTCTATATGAGTATTTTCTTCTTGATAGCCTCGATCAGGAAGGATAATTCGATTGTTGACGTCGCCTGGGGAACGGGGTTTGTCTTGATCGGCTATTTCACCCTTCTCTCCTTCGGAGAATTCAATCTCAGACAGCTACTGGTGACTGCCGTCGTAACTCTCTGGGGGTTGAGACTGGCAATCCATATTTTCAGGCGAAACAGAGGCAGGGGCGAAGATTTTAGATACGCGGCTATGAGAGAGAATTGGGGAAGATACGTTTTGATACGCTCTTTCCTCCAGATATATGTCCTTCAGGGTTTCTTCATGCTCATTGTAGCGTATCCTGTTATGCTTGTGAACAGCACATCCGGTCCATCCTTGGGCTGGCTGGATCTTCTGGGACTGTCGATCTGGTTCGCAGGTTTCCTCTTCGAAGCAATCGCCGATAATCAGCTGAAAAAGTTCGTAAAAACCAAAAAGCCTGGCGATATAATGAAGAGCGGCCTCTGGAGATATTCCCGACACCCCAATTACTTCGGTGAAGCCGTTCAATGGTGGGGCATTTTCATAGTCGCGCTTTCATTGCAGGATGGATGGTTGGCCATTATTAGCCCTATTTTAATAACATTCCTCTTGAGGTTCGTTTCGGGTGTTCCTTACCTTGAAAGAAAATACCGACAATACCCGAAATTCACGGAATATATGAAAGAAACCAACTCTTTCATTCCATGGTTTCCGAAAAAGTAGCGGGTGAGATGAGATGAAGCTTATATACTCTGCGGTCTTCGCGTATATGATCGGTTCCATACCCACTGCCTACCTGATCGGGAGAGTTTTTTTCGGGTTCGATATCAGAAAGAGGGGAACAGGTAACATGGGCGCGTCAAACATGGTTTCCGTTATGGGCTGGAAGATTGGCATTCTTACCGGGGCGATAGATTTCATGAAGGGTATGGGAACTATTCTAATAATCAAAGGGGTTGATCCGAACTGGACTTATCAGATGCTATTTGTGGCTTCAACCTTTGCGACTATCGGGCATATGTACCCGATTTTCTTGGGATTCAAAGGCGGGAAGGGAACGGCCACGCTCGCTGGAGGATTGATAGGTCTCGACTACCAGGTAGCCTTGATCTGTATGACCATACTGCTGATATTCATAGCCATTACCGATTATTCTGCTCCCGGAGTGATAGCCGTATCTTCGGTTATGATCTTTCTTTTCAGGATATTCGGTTACCGTTGGGGAATCTCGCTGATGCTTCTTCCTATCGCAACGATAATGATCTCCAGGAATCTAGAAAACCTTCACAGAATATCAAGTGGAAAAGAAACAGGTCTAAAAGCCTATATTAGAAGGAAGAAAAAAGAAAGGAGCCCCACCGAAGGGGCTCAAGGGTGATTCTCTTTCATATACCCAGGTAAACCTTTCGAACCTCTTCACTTTCGAGGAGCTTTTTTGCATCCCCCTGCAGTGTCACGCATCCGGTTTCCAGAACATAAGCATACCGGGATATTTCTAGAGCCTTCGCAGCGTTCTGCTCCACCAGCAGTATCGTGACACCTTTGCTGTTGAGAGACTGTATCGCTTTGAAGACCTCTTCAACCACGATCGGAGCCAATCCGAGCGAAGGCTCATCCATCATTATGAGATCGGGATTGGCCATCAGACTTCTGCCTATGGCGAGCATCTGTTGTTCACCACCCGAGAGAGTCCCGCCCGGTTGTTTTAACCTCTCCTTCAATCTTGGAAACAACGTAAAGACCGTCTTAAAGTTCTCCTGAACCTCTTCCTTGTTCTTTCTGTTATAGGCGCCCATCATCATGTTCTCCCGCACAGTCAAATTCGGGAAGATTCTTCGGCCTTCCGGTACGAGCGATATACCTAGCTGACTGGTCTTGGCGGCACCCAAACGGGTTATATCTCTATCCCTGAAAATGATCTTTCCTCCCGAAGGTCTGGTCAATCCGCTTATCGCTCCCAGAGTGGTGCTCTTTCCGGCCCCGTTCGAACCTATGATCGTCACGATACTACCCTTCTGAACAGAAATAGAGATGCCTTTCACGGCTTTAATCGAGCCGTAGTTGACCTGGAGATTTTCTATTTTCAGGATTTCATCTTCCAATTGTAACCCACTCCTTCCCCAGGTAAGCTTCTATGACCTTCCTATCTTTTTGAACATATGCCGGATCACCTTCGCTTATAGTTCTTCCATAATCCAGCACCATTATTCTTTCGCAAAGTCCCATCACCAGTTTCATGTCGTGCTCTATGAGTAGGACGGTCAAACTGAAATCGTCCCTTATCTTCCGTATTGTGTGAACCAACTGAGCAGTCTCCGAAGCGTTCATGCCGGCTGCGGGCTCGTCTAGGAGGAGAAGCGATGCTCCGGTGGCCATTGCCCTAGCGATTTCGAGCAGTCTCTGTGCACCGTAAGACAGTGAACCAGACTTATCGTTCGCCAATCCTTCTATGCCAAGCACATTCAAAAGACTCATTGCCTTCTCTTTCATTTCCCTTTCTTTGGCGGCGTAGCCGATCCTGGTAACACTTTTTAAGAACCATTTTGCAGCCTGTCCGCCACTGGATATATTATGATGCTGGGCGACCATAACGTTTTCAAGAACCGTCAAATCCTGAAAGAGACGAATGTTTTGAAAGGTCCTTGCTATACCCATCCTGGTTATCCTGTCGGGTACTAACCCTGTAATCTCCATCTCCTTGAAATATATCTTTCCCCTGGTCGGTTTGTAATGGCCCGTTATCATGTTGAAAACAGTGGTTTTGCCGGCTCCGTTAGGTCCTATCAAGCCGAACAATTCGCCCTCTTTGACCTCGAAGCTGACGTCTCCAACGGCCGTTAGGCCACCAAACTGCATGGTAATACCCTCAAGCGACAGAACTCTCATTTTCTATCCCTCCTTTTGAAGAGGGAAGCGAGACCGTCCCAGGAAAACTCACGTCTTCCCATAATCCCCCTGGGCCAGAAAATCATTATCACGACGAAAAGGCTTGAAAATACGAGCATTCTAAGACCGGTTATACCCATTATCTTGAAACCGAGAATGTTCATCGGACCTTCCAGAAATCTCAACCATTCGCTCAGGAAAGCGAAAAGGGCCCCGCCGATTATAGCTCCGGTGATGCTCCCTAGGCCGCCGAGAACTATCATGATCAACACGTTGAACGTTAGCATAATACCTATTGTATTCGTTCTGGGATCTATAGTACTCAGCCAGTGAGCGTAGAGAGAACCAGATATACCCGCAAAGAAACCTCCCACAACAAAGGCCATAAGCTGGTGCTTGAAGACGTTTATACCCATCGCCTGAGCCGCCACCCTGTCCTCTCTTATCGCCCTCAAGGCCCTGCCAAAGGAACTGTATGCCAGACTCGTCACACATGCAACCGTTACCAACAGCCAACCCCAAGACGCCCAGATGTTGGTGTGGTCGGGAAGGGCCTTCAATCCAAGAGCACCGTTGGTAAGCGAGTTCATGTTCAGCGCGAAGATCCTTATGATTTCGGCGAAGCCCAGAGTCGCAATAGCAAAGTAATCGCCTGTCAAGCGAAGCGAAGGCCAGCCTATGACAAGCGCAAAGATCGCAGCAACGATCCCTCCGATCAGAGTCGCCCAGAAGAAGGGAAGTTGAATAGAGTTGAAAGGCCATACCAATTTTTCTATGATAAAGGTTATCTCTTTCTGTTGAGGAGACAAAGTTAGTAGAGCCGATGTGTAGGCTCCGACTGCGATGAATCCGGCATGTCCAAGCGAGAAAACACCGGATATACCGTTCACGAGGGTCAGGCTTACCGCCATTATTCCGTAAATTCCTATTAGCGTGATTATCCTCGAATAATAACTGCCCATGAACTCCTGAGAGAGGTACAGAATAACGAACAGACAGATAATCGCTACAGCGGTTAAAACAATCCTCTTCTTTACGGTCATCTCATCACACCTTTACTAGCTCTGGTTTTCCGAGGAGACCGGAAGGTTTGACCGAGAGAATTATTATGAGTATGAAAAAGGCAAACGCGTCTCTGTATCCGGCAGCTCCGGGGAAAAGACCGACCATCATCACTTCGGTTATGCCGAGTACAAGACCGCCCACAACCGCGCCTGGTACGGAACCAATACCACCAAAGACTGCGGCAACGAAAGCCTTCATACCCGGTAAAAAGCCCATATATGGCCATACCTGAGGATATCTTACCGCCCAGAGTATTCCTCCTACCCCGGCCAGTGCCGAACCAAGAGCGAAAGTCATGCCTATGACTCTATCGACGTTGACTCCCATCAGCGAAGTCGTAGGTATATCAACCGAAACAGATCTCATCGCCATTCCGATCTTCGTTTTGTAGATAAACCACCACAAGAATATTATGGCGATTGCAGTTACAACGAGCGTGACAACGGAGATTATTGGGAACCTGATACCCCCCAAGATTACTTCCTGTCCATACTTTATTTCCATGTGACCGCCGAGAATTATCATTTCGTTCAGGAACTGTGGAAAAATGGTTCTGAAGGATCTGGGAATACCGGAGAATATAACAACGGCTAGACTCTCCAGAAAGAAGGAAACACCGATTGCCGTTATTAAAGCCGATATTCTCGGAGCTTTTCTTATCGGCTTATATGCGATTCTGTCAACGCCAAATCCAAGTAATGCAGCACTGGCTATCGCAAAAATGGCTGCAAAATACCAAGGCAATTGGATTAGTGTGACAAAGAAAAAAGTGAAGTAAGCGGCCATCATGAATATGTCACCGTGAGCGAAGTTGATGAGTCTCAAAATACCATAGACCATGGTATAACCGATCGCTATCAACGCATAAAGTGAACCGAGACTGAGGCCGTTAACTAGATTTTGAAGAAGGGTCTTTGGATCCAAAATTACACCTCCGGCTGCGCGTTCTGTCCGAATGAAGAGAGCGAAGAGAAAGGGGGACCATACGGTCCCCCGATTCCATTACGGATTAATAGTTGTATCGTACACGAACTTACCGTTCTCTATCTTCACAATCGCTACAGACTTTATGGCATCGCCAGACTCGTTGATGGTGATAATACCGGTTACGGCCGGAAAGTCTTTTGTCTGGCGCACTGCCTTGGCGATCGCTTCACGATCGGTACTCCCTGCACGCTCGATGGCATCTCTGATTACCAGGTAAGTATCGAATCCTAGCGCAGTGAAAGTTCCAGGTGCCTCGCCATATTTTTGGGTGTAAGCTTCGACGAAGAGCTTTGCGTTGTCTGTGATCGCAGGGCTACCAGAATCGTAGTGTGTGGTGAAATAGAGACCGTTGACGGCTGCGCCACCAATTTCTATGGTCTCAGGAACGGCAGCTCCATCACCGGCTATTATAGGGTCGTAGAAACCCAGCTGGCGTGCCTGAATTGCGATTAGCGCTATCTCCTGGTAGTAACCGGGAATGAAAAAAGCGTCAGCATTCTTCGAGAGAGCATCGGAAATCTGAGCAGTGAAATCCTGATCCCCCGACTTGTAGTATTCGTAGAAGACTGTTCCGCCGAGCTCAATTGCCGTATCTTTGAAGAAGTTGGCGAATCCGACAGCGTAATCCTGCTCAACGTCTACAAAGACGGCTACGTTTTTGGCCCCCATGTTGTTGAAGGCCAGCAGTGCAGCTGCGACACCCTGAAATGGGTCGCTGAAACAGACACGGGAAACGTATTTACGATCCTGTGTTACGAGAGGGTTGGTAGAACTCGGCGAGACCATTGCAACGCCATTCTCTTCAGCCACGGCGCCCCCTGCGATGGTATTTGAGCTTATCACCTGCCCGATGATGGCTACGACCTTGTCTTGTTCAATGGCGCGACGGGTTGTGTTTACAGCCTGGACTTTATCGGAATTGTTATCGAGAAGAACAATTTCGATATCCTGTCCTAAAACCTGTGGGAAGAGTTCATTTGCGAGCTTAACACCCTGCCAGATCATCTGTCCGAAGGCAGCTACCCCACCCGTCATCGGAAGTATAGCCCCAACTTTGATTGTTGAGAATGCGGAAATGGAAAGAAAGACGACCAGTACAATAAGAACGAGTTTTCTCATACTTTTACCTCCTCCTGAAGTGGTGATAAGTAAATGAGACTAACCCAAAACTGATTTTCAAGTGACGCTAGGCGCTTTTAGAGTCATCTAAAGTCAATAAACGCTGTAAAATGACTCCATGTACACTTATGCTGTGATTTGCGAGTTTTTTTGTATTGCTGGAATATTAGCATTAAGGAGAAGAATTTACTGTAAACAAGTGCAACAAAGGGTGGATATTCGGTAACATATCGAAGATAGGTCTTTCCATTGACCGTATCCAATAAATAGGCGAAGAAAGGAATAAGGCGAAAGAAAAGGGACTCAACTCCATATAGAATGTTTTTTGTGTATGAAAAACAAAACGAAAGGAGAGAGTCCCGAAGAAATGATAACACCAAAGGACATAAGAAAAGTGAAGGAAGCGGTGAGAGAGATAATACCTGCACACAGGCAGGTTAAAGGAAGACCCAGAGAATACTCGGACAGAACGATAGTGTTGTTGTATGTGATTTTCATACTTTTCCGTTACAGCTCAATCGTTGAGATGTACAAAATGATCGAAGGAAAGAAGAGGCTGCTGAAAGTGATAGGTGAGCTTCCGTCCAGGCAGACATTATCATATAGATTGAGAAGGCTAGATATTGAAGCGATAAGCAGGAGGATCATAGAAAGCATAAAAGGCGGAACATACATAATTGACTCGACACCGATAAAGGACATCACAAGTCAGGGGATAAAAAAGTGTAAGAATCTGAAGTTTGGCAAGAACAGGGACGGATTCTTTTGGGGAAAGAAGGGACATTTCATAATTACTGAAGAAGGGATACCTGTTAAGTTCAGGTTGACTCAGGCCAACGAAGACGATGCTAGAGTTGGATGTCAACATCAATCGGAAATGTGAAAAAACATCGATCGGAAATGTGGAAAAACATCAACGATTTTTGTGAAATCAATGACCAGGCGAACTAATCAATTGTGTACCAATAAGACCGGTTTTCTGTTTCTCTCTAAGCCTGTAACTCTTTCCTCGTATGTTGACAATGGTACAGTGATGCAATAGTCTGTCAAGAACGGCTGTTGCGAGTATCTCGTCTTCAAAGATTCTGTTCCATTCTGCAAAGCCTCTGTTTGAAGTAAGAATTATGCTTCCCTTTTCGTATTTCTCACTCACCAGTTCAAAGAAGAGCTTTGCACCTTCATTTTCAAGTGGGAGATACCCCAACTCGTCTACAATGAGTAGCTCAATCGATTTGAAGTAACCTATCGTCTTTTCAAACCGTCTTTCAGAAAAGGCCTTCTTCAGTTTGTCCACAAGCGATATTGCATTCACAAAGTAAACTTTCTTCCCTTCTCTGAGCGCTTCCATTCCCAGGGCTACTGCCAGATGTGTTTTTCCAACCCCGGGAGGTCCAAGCAGAACGACATTCTCTTTTTCGTACAGGAATCTCAAGCTCTTCAGTTCCATTATCTGTTTCCTGTCTATTGAAGGCTGAAAGGAGAAGTCGAATTCTTCGAGTGTTTTGTGAAATGGAAGTCCACTGTATTTGAGAGCTGTGAGATATCTTCTTTCACTCTTCTCCTTTACTTCAGCCAGCAGTAATTCTTCCAAGAGCTCGGTTACATCTTTCTCTCCTTTGCCCCAATTGTGTAGAGAGAAATCCAGCGAGTTCATCATTCCGGTAAGCTTGAGCGATTCCATTAACTCTCTCACTCTTTCGTACGCCATTTCATGCCCCCACCAGTTTCTGGTATTCCTTCAAGGACCTTACTTCAACCTGGTCTTTGAGTGGCTGGCTGTTGATCAGATCATCTTCACAATAAATCTTCAGCATCTGACCTTCCGTTTGCAGGTTGACTTTCTTGCCGGTGTATTTCTCAGGTACCCTGTAAGCTCTTTCTTTGTAAATGACCTGTCCGGACTCTCTTACCAGCCTTGTGTTTAATCTCCTCAAGGGATAGAATCTAGTTAGTTTATTCAGATGTTCCTTTTCCCTCTCGAACCTCTCGAGAGGGGTTTCTTTTAGATAAGAATGTAATCTCTGGTTGGCAATGACCAACCAATCGAGAAGAGTGTTCTCTAATTCAGAGAGGCTTGAGTAGCTCTGAGCATACAGTATGTTGTTTCTCACATACGGAACCATCCTCTCAACCTTCCCTTTGGCCTTCGGGTTGTATGGACGATGAGTTATTATCCTGAAGCCATAGAAGTCTGCGAAGTCTGTGAACTTGGCATTGTATTCTTTCTTCCTCTCAAGAGACTTGACCACGGCTTTCATGTTGTCGTACAGCCCTTCATGTGGATAACCTCCGAAGTATTCGAATGCCTTGTTATGAGCTTGAAGAAGTGTCTCAAGCTTCTCGTCATTGACTATCTGGGCATACAACATTCGCGAGTATCCTAGGACCATGGTGAAGAACTTTATCACCACCGACTTTCCACCTATCCTGGTCTCACCCTCTCCCCAATCGGCCTGGAATTGCCTGCCCGGAGCTGTCTCAAATCTTGTGCTCTCAATTTCATCCTCCGGACGTATGGAGTGCACATACATCCGAACTATCGTCATTCCTCCGGTGTAACCTTGAGCCTTTATCTCTTTGAACAACACTGTGGCTTTTATTGACGGATACTCTTCTAGCCTTTTGATTATGTGCTCTTTGTAAGGATCCAGTTTTGAAATACCCTTCATCTTCTTCCAATCCTCCTTCAAATACTTGCTGACTGTGTTTTCATGGCAGCCCATTTCTCTGGCTATCTCTCTGTTTGTAATTCCCCTCTTGCTAAGTATTCTTATTTCAATGACCTGCTTCTCTCCCAACATCTGAATACCCCCTTTTTGCCTGAGAATATTCAAATGTTAGTCCACAATTTCTCCCGATGCTTTTTCACATTTTCTACCGGCGTTTTTCTTATTTTACTGTTGATGTCGACATTGGAAAGGAGATGCTCGACAATCTCAATGGTCTGATTATAGCCGATAGGGGTTACTTCAAAGGGAGCTTCTTGTCCCAATTCACCAAAGAAGGCGATCTACGTGCCATAGTGAGACCGAAATCGAGAAAGAAGGACTCGAGCTTCAAGGAGAAGCACTCACAGACATATTCAAAGCGATGGAAGATAGAGAGGCTTTTCCAGAAAATGAAAGAGGTGTTCAGAGTGGAGATTCCCAGAAAAGGGGGCAGAGATGATCTCCTGTCCAGAGTAACGGCACTATTTCTAACGGTTGTTACTCTTGCCTTCTCGAAGTTCGTGCTTAATGACCCTATTCTGGATTACCTCAATTGTTGCTGATTTGTTTATTGGATACGGTGCTTTCCATTCGGGGTTAATGTCCTTTGAATGGGTACAGAGGCTATTGATTTTCTTATTAGGGAGGTTTTATCTCAGGTCAAAAGCGAAAAGCCTACAACTTCCGATATAAGAGACACGAAGACCTTCAGAAGCTCTATATCGGCTTCGTTCCATTTGAAGTAGCCTTCCAGGCTGTCTAAACCGGCGAAACCTACCAGTTTCTGCCTGGTGAAGATCGGAACCACCACCAGAGACTGTATTTTACGCCTTCTCATAATCTCCGCTTCCGGCTTCGCATCCTCAGGAAGTTCATCTACTATTATGTTCATAACCTCACCCTTTTGAAGCTCTTTCATCCACCAGGGGTAATCGCTTAAAGGAAGTTTCTGAAGGGCCTCTTTCTCCGATTCGACGCCTTCTCGGCACCATTCATGAGTGTTACTCATGAAATCTGATTCGTTATCGAAGAGAAATACGTAAGATCTGTCGGCCCCGGTCAAACGACAAAGCTCTGCGAGTGCTTTATCGATAGCCCTATCTATATCTTCGTAGTTCTTTAGAATTCCCGATACATTTGATATCACCTTTTCGAATTCGAGCCGCCACCGCAGCTCAGCCTGTATCTTTTCATAAGAACTCTGATCTCTGGCGACAACCATGGTAACTATATCTCCCTGAAGATCCAGCACCTTCATCCAAATTTCTACGGGCAAAACCGAGCCATTGTTGCCTATCAGAGATGAATTGAAATTGCATCTTCCTTTCAACATAAGATCGGCCCTTATTGTGCCAAAATAACTGTCGGGATCACTCATCAGCGAATAAAAGTTCTTACCTAAAAGCGTTTCATAAGAGTAGCCAAGTTTTTCAACAACCCTGTTGTTAATTTCGACTATCTTTCCCGGATTAACTGGATCGTCCAGTTTCACAAGAAAGATGAGATCTTCGATGAGGTTCGAAAAACCCTCGTACTTCGTCTTGAGAAGGTTGTTCAACCTTTCGCAACGATCGATCTGAAGATTGTTTTTATTTACCGGCTCCTCAGTCAAAAGGGCGACATGAATGTTTCCTTTGATCTTGGAGATCTTTCTGAAGACCGAGTTTAACTCCGCAGAGCCATTGTCCACAATATAAACCTTAATCGTTTCCATAGCTTCCCCCAAACAAAAAACATCAGTAATATTATACAGTTAAAATCACCCGATTTCGGTATTCACCGAGAATTCTTGCCTTCTCGTGAGCGGACTCTCTAAGAACTCTTTCTCTTGTGCTTTTACCAACTACTACACAGCAACCAACAGCCTTTCTTAATAGGAGCCAGAGATAAAATCAACTGATTGCAGACTGACTAGTAATTTAGTGGGTAACTACGAGTTTACTTGACTGGAAACTCACAAGTTGCATTTGGATTGTGAGAATGATTCGAAAGATAATATAATCTATATGACCCCGGAGGGGTAATACTCTACGATACCTTTCGGAATTTGCGGAGGTATTCATGAAGAGAATCTCGACAGTAGCTCTTTTTATAGTACTTATCACAAACATTTTCGGCGTAGTTTTTGTCGATTATATTCTTTCGTTGGATACGGATCCGTCTCTAGAGAGGATCATCACTTCGACAGGTTTTCAGGTTTCTGTCACGGTTATCCCGCTCTCCGCGTTGAATGGATTGGAAATTGGAATTGAAAACTTGATAGGCCTGATGATCTTCAAGCTACCGCCAGAACTGAGTCGGGTCGATTTTGAATACATATCAGTGAGCGGTAAATGCAAGCGTGGACAGCCGGTCGAAGACTCGTGGGCCGATCTTTTTTTGATTGGCGAGGGTTTAATCGTACAAACCGTTAGATATAATCCTCTCATCGTGGTAAGTTCAGGAAGACTTATACTGGCTTTATCCGCTTACATAGATACAGGGAGCCGGTACAGTTTAACTCTGAAACATCCATCTGGAAGTGTATCTTGGGAGTTCGATGCCGGGCAAAAGAGCGTTCATTGATCTCATAAAGAATTCGGAGTAGACGCTTCTTTTCAGGTTGGAGGGACCATGAAAAGATTAAGCAGAAAGATATCCCTGCAGTTTTTTGTTTTTGTTCTGGCGGTTCTGGTTGTTCTTATAGTTCTCCTCTCGGTGATATTTGTCAAAGCCGCCACCGATGAATATACGAGCTATCTAGAATCCAAAAAACAGTCGGTTTATAGATGGTTTATAGACTTGAGACGCGATTTCAAATCTTATGTGGATAGATACTCAATGGATAATTACATAGACAACGCTGTTGACCTGTTGATTGAAAAGGGCGAAAGCGTGGTTATCCTCCGCAATAGGCCGGGACTCCTGCAGGATTCTTTGAACGATATGGCGAGTGCGGGAAACGGATTCAAGATGTTCAACAATCAGCTTATTTATTACTCCACAATGGTCAGTGACGATATCCAATACATCATCGGTATAACTTTTGACAACGCCGAGATAGAAAGCCTCTCGAGTTTTCTTGGTCAGGATGCGATAGCCTTTCTGCTCATGGAAGAACACTTCGTTATTCCGAAGGAGTTTTCCGATTCAGGTCTGTATGTTAGAACCGTTCTCGATGAAGAGAACTGGTCTAAAGAGATTCCTTTCACTGTCAGCGAGGTGCGTCCGGCCTTCAGTTTCTTGAATTCCGGCTCGCTCTTTCTAGTCGATAAGGTTTCCATTGGCGGTGCCACTATATATGTCCTCCAGTCGGAGGGATTGCTCGTACTTCTTAAAAACAGAGTTCTACCGATTCTAATTCTCGTTGTTGCAGGGGTCTTCGCATTTTCTTTCTTGCTCTCTTTATCCTTAAATTCTTACATATCTAGGGCCCTCTCAGAGCTTCTTAAGGGTTTCGAGTCGATCAAAAAGGGTTCTTTCTCGAGGGTAACCTTGAAATCAGATGATGAATTAGGCGAGATAGCTTCCGGTCTCAACGACACGATGGTATTCATAGAGAGAACCCTCGACAGACTTAAAAATTCCAACGAATTACTCAGAAAGGTATCCAGAGAAGCCCAGCAGGCCAGCAAGATGAAATCGGAGTTTCTCGCCAACATGTCCCATGAAATGAGGACGCCAATGAATGCGATACTTGGTTTTACCGAACTGCTGATGAGCGATGAAGGCAGTCTTGAGAGATTGAAATACCTTAAAACCATTTACAGGAGCGGTGAACATCTTCTAAGCCTGATAAACGATGTTCTGGACCTCTCGAAGATAGAAGCGGCTAGGCTGGAACTTTTCATAGCTCCATACAATCCCTCGAAACTGGTGAAAGAGATAGTCGAAACGTATTTGCCTATGGCCTACTCTAAAGGACTCCATCTCGCTTACAGCTTAACTGAAAATGTACCGGATTTTGTGGACGGGGACGAATTCAGGGTACGTCAGGTACTTACCAATCTGGTTTCCAATGGTTTGAAATTCACCAATCAAGGCTATGTATCCATAATCGTCAATTATGACGCTTCAAACCTGACGTATGTTGTACAGGATACTGGAACCGGGGTCTCGGCCGATCAGATAGACAAGATCTTCGAGCCCTTCACACAGGCCGATGGTACGATGTCTAGAAAGTTCGGAGGCACAGGTCTTGGTCTCACGATTACCAAAAGAATAGTTGAGCTCATGAACGGGGTCATAAGGTTCGAGAGCAAAATCAATGAAGGCTCTAAAGTGACTGTCAAAATTCCTTCACCTTTATCGAAGGAGGCACCTAAAGAGAAGGTTAGACCTGAACAGGTAAAATCCGGCAAGATAATTCTGGCATCGCCCAGCGAGGATTTTTCGACTATAGTCGGAGCGATGCTAAAAAGGAACGGGATACAGTTCGAAGTTATCAAGAATCTCAAAGACACGGCCAGGGCTATAAGAGAGTTCGGGGCCTCTCTGGTGATAATGGATATGCCCACGGAGAAATCTGAGGTTTTTGAAGCACTGGAAGAGCTCGGCGGGTCTGTTGTTATCGGTGTGATATCTTCCTCAGGTGGAGAAATGGAAGTCGGAGAGTGGGTACAGGAGGTTATCCAGAAACCGGTTAAGGAGGAAGAGCTGATCGGAAAGATCCATGAATATATCGATTTCACACCGGTCGGTATTGAAGAAACCAGAGTTCTAGTCGTAGAGGATAACGAGGCCAACCAGTTACTCATAAAAAAGATTCTGGAAAAGGCTGGATATCTGGTGAATATCGCCAGCAACGGTCTCGAAGCTACAGAACTGGTTAGGCGCGAGAGGTATGCGCTTATTCTGATGGACATGCAGATGCCCGTAATGGACGGTTACGAGGCCACTAGAATTTTGAGGGACGAAGGTTACAAGATGCCTATCGTCGCCCTAACGGCCCATACGATGCAGGGAGACGAAGAGAGATCGATTTCGGCAGGTTGTGACGGCTTCCTTGGCAAACCGGTAAAACAAACCGATCTTCTCGAAACTGTGAGGTATTACACCGGAATATACGGCAAGACCGGAAAAAAACGTGAAATTTTGACTTTGAATATTGCCGACGGTGGAGGTAATAGAAATCCTTCCGAAGAGAAGATAGAGATATTCGCCAAAGAGATGGGGTTGACACTCGAAGAGGCCTCAGATATGTTCGAGGAGTACGGAAAACATATTGGAAAAACAATCGAGTTGATCCGCTCGCTACTTCAAAGGGGAGATCTCGAATCTCTGGCACGTGAGGGACACAGCCTCAAGGGATCTGGCAGAATGTACGGGGTAGAAGAGATATCTGAACTTGGCTCAAAGCTTGAAATCGCAGCGAAAAATCTCAGGAAAACCGATGTTTCAGATATCTTATCTCAACTGGAAAAAATCCGGCGAAAGCTCTGGTGAAGCCGACCAAAAAGGATAACATGATTGAAAGGAAGCGGAAATGAGAAAAATTGCGTTTATCTGTATCGTTGTACTTTTCTCTTCAATGATCCTGGCTAACCCCCTTAATGAAGTCATTCAGAGAGTCGTTGATTTCGAAGGATTTTGGGGAGCGATTCTTGTGGCCCGGGGCGATGCTATACTTCATGCGGCCGGTTACGGAATGGCCGACGTTGAAAGAAATATCCCCAATACTCCAGAAAAGAAGTTCAGGATAGCCTCTATAACGAAACAGATCACCGCCGTGGCGATTTTGCAACTCGTCGAAAGAGGCGAGCTTACACTCGACGATCCTCTGTCAATGTATCTGGAGGGCTTCCCGAACGGAGAGAAGATTTTACTTAAATACATGTTGAATCACTCTTCGGGGATTCCAACCATGATAAATAGCGAGGAATTACTGGAAAATATACGTGTTTACGAAAACGACAAATCTCTTCAAAGCGCGGAAATCGAATACATCTCCACGCTTCCACTCAGGTTCGAACCAGGAACATCCTTCCTGTACAGTAACAGTGCTTACTTCCTTCTGGGGGTAATTATAGAAAAAGTAAGCGGAATGCCCTATGATGAATATTTGAGGGAAAATATCTTTAAGCCCCTCGGTATGAACAACACTGGCTATGATTTCAACGAGTACGACTCGGGATGGGCCCGGCCGTATTACTGCCAGTCGTATGTTATCGACGATGAGTTTATCAGAGAGGCCGACTGGGTGGATAGAAAACTGCCCGGAGGAGCTGGTGGCCTCTATTCAACGGTTTACGATCTATATCTCTGGGACAGGGCTCTGTACGGCACGAATATACTGTCCAAAGAGTCGGTGAAGATCATGGAAACACCTACAAGCCAGCTTCACGAAGCCGGCTATGGTGTTTTTGTGGGAACGGAGTTCATCGCCGGACAGTACAGGCGACTGGTCTATCACGATGGCGACACCAAGGGAACTTCTACCAGAATAAGCCGGTACGTGGAAGATGACATTTTCGTCGTCGTACTGAGCAACATCGAAGGAAAAGATTTCACCTCGTTGGCACATGAGCTGGCAAAAGCGGTTATAATAAACGATATGGGAAGATAAAATGATCGAGCAGCAACGGTGTATCTCACTCTAGCGAATCCAGACATTGCCTTTGTTAAGGCCGTGCAAAAAAGGGGGAGAGAAATGATTTCCGAAAAAGTCCTAAGGGTTTTGGAGAGGCACGGACTGAAGTACCGCGAATTCCCCGACGGTTCCACACCTACGGCCGTAACCGCTGCCGGTATGCTCGGCGTTGCGGTTGGTCAGATCGCGAAGTCGATCCTTTTTGTTTGCAAGAAAAACGGAGCCTTTCTAGTTGTCTGTCCGGGTGATCGTAAAGTCTCCTCCTCGAAATTGAAGAAAGTGACTGGTGAGAAACCACGCCTTGCTAGCGCCGATGAGACGGAATCCTTAACCGGATTCTTACCTGGCGGGGTGTGCCCCTTCGGTCTTAACGGAGTGAAGGTTCTGATTGACGAATGGTTGAGAGAATACGACAAAGTCTATCCTTCTGCAGGAACTTCGGGCTCGGCCGTGGAGACCACTTTTGAAGATCTTGTGAGGATAACCGGTGGTGAAGCCTTCGACCTTACCAACCCGCTCGATCAATCGTAGAAAACCACCAGTGGCAATTCCGTAATGGGATTTGTTATTATCTGGGCTCTGAGACCATAAACCTTCCATATTACATCGGGGTTCACCGTTTCCCAGACTTCACCAAGTGCCTCGATCTTTCCCTCTTTCATGAAAACCAGTCTGTCAGACATCTCTATAGCCTGGTTTAGATCGTGAAAGACGGCCATGGCACTCAGACCTTTGGCACGAACGAGATCGGTGGCAATCTTGCCAACTTTTCTTGAATGTCCGGGATCGAGATGCGAGGTGAACTCGTCCATGAGGAGTATTCTTCCCTCCTGGGCGAGCGCTTTGGCAATGACCACTCTCTGTTTTTCTCCGCCGCTCAGTGTACTGAAGAAGCGGTCTTTGAACCCGTATATCTCGGTAAGTTCCATGACTTCGTCTATGATTTCGTAGTCCTTGGCTCCAGGACCGGACAGTCCTTTGAGATATGGGTTCCTACCGAAAGAGACTATCGTCTCCACCTTCAGATCGAAGGAAGGATCGAAACTCTGGGGTATGTAAGAAAGTATTCTGGCCAATCTTTTACCCGTATAGTCTTTTAGAGGACTTCCCATTATCTCTATCGATCCGCTCCAGTTTTTTTGAATCCCGCATATAATGCTCATCAAAGTAGATTTCCCGCTTCCATTGGGCCCGAGAATACCGAGCACTTCGCCCTGTTTAAGGGTGAGATTTATGCCTCTTAAAACCTCTTCTCTCGAGTAGCTGAAGTGGAGATCCCTTATAGTTATGACATCATCCATTCCTGACCACTTCTTTACTCCTGAGAAGGTAGATGAAAACGGGAGCGCCCACAAGAGCCGTAACGGCCCCGATTGGCAATTCGGTTGGCTGAAAGAGTGTCCTGGCGAAGGTATCGCAAACGATAAGAAAAAAGCCACCCAGCAGCGCCGTTGCCGGAAGGTTCAGCCTGTTGTCCGTACCGAAGGCCAGTCGCACAATGTGTGGAATTACCAAGCCCACGAAACCTATCAATCCGGCCGTGGACACCGCTATCGCCGAGACGATCGAAACCGTGAAGAAGACAACGAACTTTATTCTCTCAGGGTTTACCCCAACCGTTATCGCGTGTTCCTCTCCCGTTGCCAGAATCAACATCTTTCTCCTGATCACGGTGAACACGGCGTACTGGAAGAGGGTCGCAGGTAGCAGCTTTAAAACATCTCCCCACGTGACTCCTGAGAGTGAACCGAGTGACCAAAAGTGAAGCGTTATAACGTTTCGCCATGCGAAAACCACCAGGAAGGTCACGGCCGCGTTGAAAAGCGAGGAGACGATCACGCCAGACAGCACAAGGGTCGTTATAGGAATCCGCCCACCCCTGCGCGAAATGGTGTAAGTCAAAAAAGCTGAAAAGACGGCGAAAATAAAGGCCATCAGATCTATATTGATGGTAGTCCTACTCATCTCCTTTATGAATAAGGAGAAGACGGCGCCAAAAGAAGCCCCTGCCGATATGCCTATTATGTACGGATCAGCAAGAGGGTTCTTCAACGTTAGCTGCAGACCGTTTCCGCCAACAGCCAATCCTGAACCTATGAGAAAGGCAACGAGAAGTCTGGGAAGGCGCAGATTCATGTAGATATTCGCACGCGATCCAGTTAGATTTCCAGAAATCATCTGAAAGACTTCAACCATCGAGTACTTAACGGTTCCAAAACTCGACGACCACAGCATCCCAATAAGGGATGCCGCGGCTATCGATATGAAAAGCAGTATCTTCTTCAATAAAAATACTCCTTCAGAGTCTTTACGAGATCTATGAATCTGGGGTTGGCGTAAGCCGTAAGCGAATCTGAGATAGGGTATACCCTCCCATTTTTAACTGCCGGGACTTCGGCGAAAGGTTTATAGGACGTTATCATCTCTACAGCTTCGCGCTGTCCCCCCTCGTAATAGTAGGGAACCAGGATTACATCCGGCTGCGTATTGAGAACGAATTCCGGGCTAACGGGGAACCACCCGTTGTTGCCGCTGTAAGGTGCTGCAACGTTGGCACCTCCGGCGTATGCTATTGCCTGGTTCACAAATGAACCGGTACCGCAGGTCCATATATCACTCACAGAACCGGCGATCATTATGTACATCACCTTCGGCCTTTCCTCCTGAGGAACGTTGTAAACGTCTTTGGCAACTTCAAGCACCCCGTTTCTGAAATCGGTGGCCACTTTTCTTCCTCGCTCGGGAATCGCGAAGATATTGCCGAGAACGGTAAGATTGCGGTAGATATCTTCGAAAGAGTTAGGATTTACCACGAACACATTGACCCCCATTCTCTCGAGCTTTTCCACTTCGACTTCCTGAATGCCCCCAGAGATGAGTACTAGATCAGGTTCAAGGGATAGAACCATTTCGAGGTTGAGAGGGGTGAGATTTCCTATTTTGGTAACCTCCCTCGAAAGGGCGAAAGAGTCCCAATCGGTTACGCCTACTATGGTGTGCGTGACGTCCAGAAGTTCCAGATAGTAGGTTATCGCAGGAGAGGCGATCACGACTCTCCCGGGAGTCTTATCGATCGAAACGAGACGTCCAAGGTCATCGACCAGTTCGATGGTCATAACCGTAGAGATCGCAAGTAGAACCGATAACACCAGAACCAGTTTTTTCATTAAAACTCTCCCCTTTTTGCAAGGAATTTCACCATCCTTCTGCCTCGGAAGGATGGTGATATCTCAACTCTGCTCAGGTCTCCTGACTCACGGCTCAACCTAATCTCCACGCCTTCCCGGTTTCCCAGTGGCACCTTGTGGATTTCGTAACCGTTCACAGTGGCGGGACCGTACCGGATTCTCACCGGTTTCCCTTGATACGGAGTTACAATGTCATAGGAACTATCTGGAGAAATACCTGTCCAGATCTTCCTGTCTTATTACCATGGATATCGGTCTTCCATGGGGACAGACGAGCAACTGCCTTTTCCTAAGCTCTTCGAAAAGTTCCCTCGCCTGTCCTATGTCAAGCTTGTCTCCAGTTCTTATGGCCGATTTACAGGCGATCGTCGCGAGAAGGTTATCGAAGACCCTTTCCGGTTCTTCGAGTCCTTCCAGACGTAATTCGTCAATCACTTCCCCGAGAGTTTCTGCCGCACTTTCAACTGGAAGTAACTGGGGTATCGCCACTAACAGAATTTTATCACCCTCGAACCTGAAATTAAAGCCGAGTTGTTCTATCCTCTCTCTTTTCAGTGTGAGAAGTTCCTTCCTTTCTGACTCGAAAGAGAGTTCGACGGGTACGAGTAGATTTTGAGAATCTATAACCATCTTCTCCTTCAATCTTTCGTACAGGATTCTTTCGTGGGCGGCGTGTTGATCGATGATCAACAGTCCTTCCCCCGATTCTACCAGTATGTACCTCTCTCCGAGGACACCGAGAAAGTCGGTTCTGTCCTCAACACTTTTTTTAAGAGCTTCGTCCTTTCTCGATTCGATGTAGGGTCTGAAAATCCTTCGTTCCAAACTCACGGGTATGCTCTCGTTTCTGTCGTAGTTTCTCCAGGAAGGCTCTTTTACCTCATCACTCATTCTGTCCGTTCTATCTGTCGGAAAAGCTTTCTCTCTATAACGAATTTTAGGTTCATCTCTCTCTTCTGACCTAGATTCTTCTCCGCCGATTGATGGAGGACGAATGTCAATAGAGAAACTCCCGGCATTTCTTATCGCGGACCTCACCGCTCTTTTAAGACCTTCAAGAATCGTCGCCGGAGATGCGAACTTCACCTCTAGTTTCTGCGGGTGGATGTTGACATCTACCTCGACCGGATCTATCTGAATAAAAACGACCGCGAAAGGGAAGTTCCCCTTCTCCAAGGCCTCTCCGTACCCTCTCTCGAGGGCGTAGTTGAGTTCGAACTGCCTCACATACCTGCCGTTCACGAAAATGTTCTCTCCCATTCTATTGCGTTTCGTCCTTACCGGGAGTGTGACTAGTCCTTCGATTCTCATCTCGCGAGTCTCTTCTTTGAACGGCAGTAAGTCTCTCCTTGAAAGTTCGGGGTAGATCATCAAGACACGATCTTCGATACCTGTCAGCCCCCTTGTGTCATAAACTTTCTGACCGTCGCGTATGTATAAGAAATCAACACTATGAAAGGATAATATGAATCTTTGCATCATCTCGGTGACCATCCGCCCCTCGATAGAGACAGATTTAAGAAATTTCCTTCTGGCAGGCGTGTTGAAGAGAAGATCGAAGACTTCGACTGTGGTACCCCTGGCTCCGTTGAAGAATTTTTCTCCGATCACTTCTCCGGCCGTAACTTCCAGTGTCACTCCCAGAGTGTCCTCAACACCCACAGTGGAGAGCAACATTCTTGAAACGGAAGCGATGGTGGAAAGCGCCTCGCCCCTGAAGCCGAAGGTCGAAAGAGAATCGAGATCTTCTATTGTCGCGATCTTGCTCGTTGTGTGGGGTTTCAAAGAGAGCCTGGCCTCTTCGAGCGTCATCCCGGTACCGTTGTCGCGCACCTTTATGTACTCTTTTCCACCGGATCTTATCTCAATCTCTACAAACGATGCACCTGCATCGATGCTGTTTTCTACCAGTTCTTTCAACACCGAGTAGCAACCGGTAACGACTTCGCCCGCGGCGATCTTCCTTACGACTTCACCCGGTAATTCATGAATCCTGATCATCTAAACAGCGTCAGGAGACACCGTGCTTCAGCGCGGTGAGGAATGACGCTTCCCTCCTTTCGCATAATAGCGGTTTAGACTTCTGTTCTTTCAATAGCTTCCTTGCTTTCTGCGGCTTACAGGGCATTAGCGGTTTCCCGTGCCTGTTAATAACGTAGACTAACATATAGCCCACCTCCTTACGGAGTAATTCTCCCATCGCCAATGTTATCCGACAGTTTCTCGTTAGCAGCACTGTCCCTACCTATCAGAACTGTTTAACCACTAACCGCAGAGCGTAAGACTTGGGAACGCATCCTACGGTGCCTATACATTTGCCGGTAACAGTGTCCGAAACACTTAGACTAGTCAACCTGAGCTACTAGCTCCCGGCTTTAGCCGGGGGTCGTTGACAGTTGAGATCTCTCCCCAATAATTATCCGCCGTCTTCTGTCAAACAAGAGGATAGCCGCCGAAGCGGCTACATTGAGTGAATCAACCGTCTTTTCCATCGGGATAGACACCAGCAGATCACTCCTCTCTTTCACCAGTCTTCTAACACCCTTTCCCTCGTTTCCAAAAATCATGGCCACTTTATCGTTGTACTCCACCTCGTAATAGGCCACACCGGACATGTCCGTCGCGTAGATCCAGTATCCGTTTCCCTTTAGTTTCTCCTGGAACCGGGCAAGATTACCCACAGGTATTACCGGAATCTTGAAGACAAGTCCGGCCGAGACTTTAACAACGGCCGGAGTAATCTCAGCCGAGTTACTCGTTGTGATCGCTATGGCATCGACTCCGGCGGCGACAGAAGTTCTGATTATCGCTCCCAGGTTGTGCGGATCTTGAACCTGATCCAGAAGAACTAGTGTAGATTTCTTTGAAGGGCTAGAGTCATTAAGAAAAGCGTCGGCGTCGGTATATGGAAACTCCTTCAGTTCGATCACGACGCCCTGGTGCTTTTTCTCCCTAGACAGGTTGGTTAACTTTTCCGGTGAAAGGATCTCTACACGAAGACCCTTATCCCTGGTCTCTTTTATCAGGTGCTCCAGCTGGCTATCGACATTCTTTTGATCGGTGAAGAGGACTCTTTTCACTTTTATATTACTATTTCTCAGACCGAGTAGCTCTTTCAGTACATTTCTTCCGTGGAGATACATTAAACCACCCTTTCAAGTAATTCTCTGAGATGGCCGAGTTCACCTTTCAGATAAAGATAACCGACCAGGGCTTCAAGCGCGGTAGCCATTCTGTAATCTTCATCATCCCCGTGTTTCTTGGCCCCCCTGGAGTTGTAACCCCTTCTGACAAGGCTTTTCTCTTCTTTGGTCAGCAATGGCATCAATATCTCAAGCGCCCTGTGTTGGCCCCGGGCGCTTACGTATTCGCTTACTATGTCGTGCTGAACCCCAGCTCTTCTATGAGCTCTCGATAGAGTGCTTAGCCTGAAGAAAAGCGTGTAAACTGCATCTCCGACATACGAAAGACTATCTAGCGAAAGCCGCTCGGGATCGGCAAACGTCTGAAAAAGAACGTCCGGGAGTTTTTCCCCGGACCTTTCATCGGATATATTCATCGATTCCGTTGATAACTCTCTGGAGTTTTCCGACATCCTTTCCTCCAGCCTGTGCGAATTCCGGCTTACCGCCGCCGCCCCCGCCCAGCTCTCTGGCTATCTTTCCGGCGATCTCGCCGGCTTTGAATCTGTCTGTGAGGCTCTTTTCAACCTTTACCACGAAGGACACGGAGTCGTCAACCTCGTTGAAGATAATGACGATTCCACCACCTTCCTTTCCGAGCAATACGTCTGCACTATTTCTCAAGACGTTCGACGGGGCCCCTTTTACCCTTCTCACAAGCACCCTTACACCTTCGACCTCTTTCCTTAGGTCATCCTTACTGGCATCTCCCGATAGGAGGCGCTCTTTCAGGCGCATTATTTCCTTATCTTTAGCTCTTAAATCGATTACGAGATTCTGCAGTCTCTGGACAAGAGATTCTTCGGGCACCTCCAGCAATTCACGGAAATGCTTTTCTCTATCGAAGAGCCTTCTGACCAGTTGGAGAGAATTCAGACCTGTTACAGCCTCTATTCTTCTGGTTCCAGCAGATACGGAAGTCTCTGATATTATCTTGAAAAGGCCAATTTCACCTGTATTGCCGGCATGAGTTCCACCACAAAGCTCTTTGCTGAAATCGTTGATGGTAACCACTCTGACCTTATCTCCATATTTCTCTTCGAAGAGGGCCATCACATCTTTTTCCTTCACTTCCGTGAAGTTAACTTCTGTGGTGTTTACCGGCACGGCTTGAAGTATTTGCTCGTTGACCAGATCTTCGACTCTTTTGATCTCTTCCTCGCTCATAGCCTGAAAGTGAGAGTAATCGAACCTTAGTCTGTCCGGAAGAACCAGAGAACCCGATTGATGCACGTGCTCTCCGAGCACTTTCCTCAGAGAAGCGTGAAGCAGGTGTGTAGCCGTATGGTTTCTCATAATGGCCCGTCTTCTGCTGTCGTCAACGACGAGATCAACCTTCTGACCGACAGTTAGAACACCCCTTTCGACCGTCACTCTATGTACTATCATCTCTTGATATGGAATGAAAACATACTCAACTCTCGCCATAAAGCCGTCTCCCTCGAGAGTGCCTTTATCGGTAACTTGCCCTCCTTTCTCGGGATAGAAAGGAGTTTGAAAGAAAACTACTTCACCAGTCTCACCCTGCGAAAGTGAGAAGACTTCGATTCCATCATTAACAAGGCCTATTACCGCTGATCGGTCTCTCATAGTTCTGTAACCTGTGAACACGCTGTTTCCGGTTTTTTCAAAGAGTTCCGTGTAAACCTGGACATCGCCGAGGTATTCCCTGTTGCCAATGGCTCCGCGGCCACGTTCTCTTTGTCTCTCCATAGCGGCTTCATAACCTTCTCTGTCGAGCTTTACTCCAGTGCCTTCTACCATCTCTTTCACGAGTTCCAGAGGGAAACCGTAAGTGTCGTGAAGGGTGAAAAGCTCCTCGCCTGTCAACTCTTTTTTATCGACAAGCATCGTTCTCAGTCGCTTCTCTCCGTTTTCCAGTGTGGAAAGGAACCGCTCTTCTTCCTTCAGTGTTATTTCCTGGGTGAAAGAAAGCCTCTCCCTGAGTTCGGGATATATATCTCCCATATGCGAGGCAACAGTTTCCACTATTCTGTAAAGGAAGGGCCTGTCGTATCCCAGGAGAGAGCCATGACGTACTGCCCTACGGAGGACTCTCCTCAGAACGTATCCACGCCCTTCGTTAGAGGGAAGAACTCCGTCTGAGATCATGAAGGCTATTGAGCGGGCATGGTCGGCTATGACTTTTATAGAGACGTCCCGTTCCTTCTGTGCACCGTACTTCACCGAGAGTATATCCTGAATCCTGTCGATTATGGGTATAAACATGTCGGTGTCGAAGTTTGTGTTCACATTTTGCATTATCGAGGCGGCTCTATCAAGACCGAATCCCGTATCAATATTCTTCTTTTCCAGGTAAACCAGGTTCCCCTCTTCGTCCTGGTTGTATTCGGTGAAGACAAGATTCCAGAACTCCAGGAATCGCCCACAATTACAGGCCGGACTGCAGTTATCGGGGTCGGGACAGTTGTCGTTCACTCCACGATCTATGAAGATCTCCGAGTCAGGTCCACACGGTCCGGTCGGCCCGGCCGGTCCCCACCAGTTGTCGTCCTTTCCAAGTCTGACGATTTTCCTCTCGGAAATCCCCACTTCTTCGTGCCATATACTGAAGGCTTCGTCATCGTCGAGATAAATAGATACCCAGAGAAGATTTTCAGGAAGCTTGAGATACTCGGTGACATACTCCCAGGCCCATTTTATAGCTTCCCGCTTGAAATAATCTCCGAAAGAGAAGTTGCCGAGCATTTCGAAAAAGGTCTGGTGTCTCGGTGTTCTACCGACATTCTCGATATCGTTGGTTCGGACACATTTCTGACACGTCGCAACTCTTTTGTATGTCGGTTCGACTTTTCCCCAAAAAATCGGTTTGAACGGCACCATGCCAGCAACTGTAAACATCAGTTGAGGATCATTGGGGATCAAGGAGGCGCTCGGAAGCCTCACATGATCCTTCGATTCAAAAAACTTGAGATAGCTCTCTCTTATCTCTGCGCCAGTCATGTATTTCATGGCGGAACCTCCTCAGGTCAACAAAGTCAGAAATATATAAAACATGGGTGTCACGAAGAGCACGCCATCTATACGATCAAGCATACCACCGTGACCGGGCAACAAGTTGCCCGAATCCTTAACGCCGTGATATCTCTTGAATGAAGACTCAACTATATCGCCTATCGTACCGAAGATCGATACTACCATGGCGAGAATCGCTATCTGAAACAGCCCCAGTTCCGGTCCATTGTAGAGTCCAAGTAGACCACTGATATAGATGAAAGCGATAATAAAAAGGATGGTTGTTATATATCCGCCGATCACACCCTCGAGACTTTTCTTGGGACTGTAACTGGGCGAGATTCTGATTTTCCCGAATCGCTTGCCCGAAAAGTAAGCGCCTGTGTCGAAAAGCCATACAGAGGTCAACGCCAACAGGGCCATCGAAGAGCCGAAGCGAAGATATATATGGTAGAAGAAGGCCAGATTGAACCCTACGTATACGAGTGAAAAAACCGAATTCACAATAATTTCCTTCGCACCCTTGACGTCTGATACCGTCATTATGACGATCGAGGATAAAGAGATCACGCCGACCGCAAATATCAGCTCGGGTCTTTGAAAGCTCATAAAGCTTGATCTATAAAGCAAAATGCCATACACGACGATTATGGCTGGGATGATACCGGATATAACCACTCTTACGACATCGTGATTGGTGCTTTTCAGACTGAACTTCAAGTATTCGTAGCTGGCAAATAGCACAACGGACGAGACCAATCCTATGAAAGAAAAGTAATTGACAAAGCAAAGAATTACAAATGGAGCTATAACAGCAGCGGTTACTATTCTGATAGTGGTCTCTGACAGTTTCTTCATCATTGATGGGCACCAAACCTTCGTTTTCTCTTCGAGTACTCCTCCATTATCTCGAGAAACTCCTCTTTGGTGAAGTCTGGCCAGAGAGTCTTTGTGAAATAAAGCTCGCTGTATATACTCTGCCACATGAGGAAATTGCTGAGCCGTTCCTCGCCGGAGGTTCTTATTATAAGGTCGGGATCGGGTACTTCCGGTAAATAGAGATTGCCGGTGATATCTTCCTCCGTTATTCTTCTCTTTTCGTCAATTCTCTGGCTTTCAATAAACCTGTTAACCGAATCCACTATCTCCGCGCGTCCACCGTAATTTAGGGCGACTATTACAGTAAGCTTCTTTCCACTGGCCGTTCTTGCTTCGATATGCTTCGCGAACTCTCTTAACTTTTCAGGAAGATCGTTTATCCGGCCTATGAAGCGCATCCTTACACTCTCGTCCAGCATGTTCTGCAACTGGCTCGCTATATACACCAACATAAGCTCGAAGAGAAAGCTCACTTCTCTTTCCGGTCTCTTCCAATTTTCGGTGGAGAAAGCGTACAAAGTCACGTACTTGATGCCTAGATCGGCGCACCAGTGGGAGGCTGCATCGGCAATTTCCGCCCCTCTTCTGTGTCCTTCTATTCTTTCCAGTCCTCTCTTTTCCGCCCAGCGGCCGTTACCGTCCATTATTATGGCAACATGACCGGGAAGGCTCATCAGAACTCCATGATTTCCTTGCTCTTCTTCTCGAAGGCCTTGTCCATTTCAAGAACGTACTTATTGGTCAATTCCTGGATATCCTCTTCGAATTTCTTAAGATCATCCTCTGTCATTTCAGAGGCCTTCTGAAGATCTCTGGCCTCCTTTATCACATCTCTCCTGATGTTTCTCACGGCGATTTTGCCCTTTTCGGCGTTTTCTCTGGCTATCTTCACCCATTTATCTCTCTGTTCGGTGGTTGGAGTAGGGAAGCTCAGCTTGATATTTACACCGTCGTTCATCGGAGTCAGGTCGAGCTTGGAGGCGAATATGGCTTTTTCGATCTGGCTGAGGACCGTTTTGTCCCAGGGTTTTATGATCAGGGTTCTGTCTTCGGTTACGGTGATGGTAGCGAGTTGATTTATAGGAGTAGGAACACCGTAGTAATCGACTTTCACTGACTCTAGAAGTGCCGGCGAAGGTCTTCCCGTCCTCATTTGACCGTATTCCTCAACGATCTTCTCCACACTCTTCTTCATTCTGTTTTCGGCATCTTTTAGAAGACTACTCATCATAAACCTCCCTTTCTTCCGTTAGTCATGGGAAATTATATCATGTCATCGTTTTGGGTGACGAGCGTATAGACAACCCACAAATGCATTCTCAGTTGAATTGCATAATCTATTCTGGTAAAATCTTACAGAATGCTCTATCCACGACAGGAGGAATGTAAATGTTACCAATCCTAAGTTTTATAGCATACGCTCCCGCTGGCGATGCGGCCGCTCCAACGGCTGACACCGGTGCGGCAAGCGGAGGCTTCACCGGGATCATAATCTGGCTGGTCCTTATGGTCGCCTTTTTCTACTTTCTCATCATCATGCCCCAGAGAAAGAGAGACAAGCAGTTCAAGCAGATGATGGAGAAACTCAAGGTAGGCGATAAAGTAGTTACGGCAGGAGGAATAATCGGGAAGATTACATTGATAAAACCAGACAGCCTCAGATTGAGGACGGGCACCGGTACGGAACTCGATGTAACCAGGAAAGCGATAGCCGTTGTCGTTAACAGGGGCGAGGGAGACAAAGAAGAGATCGAGCCCGATGTGACAGTCAAGCAGTAACTATAGTAGTTTTATCCGTAGATATTGGAAGGGGGTGTCTGTCCGAGAACTTCGGGCAAAATCCGTATGAGAGCAAACCAAAAACGCTTGATCGTAACCGTTGTGGTACTTGTAGGAGCCTTGCTACCCCTGCTTATACCGCACGGTAATGCTCCATCCGGCAGCAGTTTCATGGATAAGATCGCTGCCAATATCAAGCTGGGTCTCGATATTAAGGGAGGGGCCCTTCTTGAGTACCAGATGGTCACAGACGTTTCGAAAGAAGAAATGAGCGCTCTGGCCGACAGAGTCATAGAAGTTTTGAGAACCAGGCTGGATGCTGCCGGTTTCACCGAAGCAACCGTCGAAAAGATCACGACGGCTATCTCTTTCGGCGAGGATATACCTCCCGTCAGGGTTAGGGTCCAGATCCCGGGTATCACAGATGTGTTGCGCGCTGAGAGTCTTGTCGGAAAGACAGGTAAGCTTTATTTCGCCGATGTTCTCGCCATAGAGACGTCGAGTTCGACTCCATCAATTCCCGCGGGAATGTCTCTGGAAATAAGCAAGCGAAAACTCCAGGGCGGAGAGCCTTTCTGGATAAAAGAACTCCATTTCGGTGAATACGTTAATGGAGTTCAGAACAACACCTGGTACTTTATAAGTCCCAGAATCGCCGTCGGGTCAAGCTATCTAGAGCTTGACGGCAGCGTTGTCACAGAAGCCAAATCCTTGATTAACAACCAGCCCAGACCTGGGCAGGGTAGATTCATGGTCTCACTGAAGTTCAACTCCGAAGGTTCTAAGACTTTCAGGGAGATCACATCTGTCAAATCCACTTACACCGACACCGATATCAGAAAGAGACTGGCGATCGTTCTCGACGAGAATGTAATAATCGCCCCTCTGGTTCAGACACAGATCAGTGACGGAAACGCTGTCATAGAAGGGTTAAATTCTCTTGACGAGGCGAAAGAAGTTTCCATTCTGGTCGGAAGCGGAAACCTGCCGGTCGAGCTTTCGGCTTTCAACAAACGCGTTCTCTCGCCGACTCTCGGTAGAGACATCATCAACGCCAGCCTCTGGGCAGGAATCGGTGGGTTGATCCTGATAATGATATATATGCTGGTCATTTACGGAAAGATGGGCATCGTAGCCAACATTGCTCTGCTTTACAACGGTGTTCTATTGATGGGTATGGTTTCGTTGACCGGCTCGATACTAACACTGCCCGGTATTGCCGGTATCGTTCTTACGATAGGTATGACCGTCGACGGAAACGTTCTCATCTTCGAAAGAATAAAGGAAGAGTTCCGGCTGGGAAAAACCACGGAAAATGCTATAGATTCGGCCTTCTCGAAAGTCATCTGGACGATCTTCGATGCCAATCTCACTACTATACTTGCCGGTATAGTTCTCTTCTACTTCGGCACGGGAACCGTTAAAGGCTTCGCAATAACTCTCATAATCGGTGTAATCGGAGCTATGTTTACCAACATAGTTGTCTCGAGAACGGTCCTGACGGCGATGGCCGGTGGTATCAAACCGGAAAGGTACCTCAAGACGAAAAAAGTAAATGAAGGGAGAGAAGCCAGATGAACTTCAACATAGACTTTGTAGGCAAGAGGAAGTACTATGTAACTCTTTCTCTTCTTTTGATAGCAGTTTCCCTGGTTTTCGTATTCACTAAAGGTTTCAACTTCGGTGTGGATTTCACCGGCGGTATAGAAGTCAGTGTCTCCGTTCCCGATGAGAACATGACCGTGGCAGAGGTCAGGAGCCTTCTTTCGGCTGAGGACGCAAACTTAGCATCCGCGAGGATAATAAAGCAGAGGCCGCTTCTGGAAGAGGGCACCGTGGAAGAGTCCGGCAGGTTCTCCATAATCATTGACAGCAGCGAGAGCGAAGAGGCTGTCAGGGGAAAGATGCTCAGGGCACTGAGTAGCGAAGGCGTGACCGATAAGAACATCCTCTCCATAAGCACCATATCCGGATATGCCGCCCAGGAGATCAGAGGCTACGCCTGGATAGCCGTGGTGGTATCCATAGCTTTGCTCCTGTTGTACATAACCATAAGGTTCAAGTTTTCTTTCGCCGTTGGAGCCATACTTGCTCTGGTCCACGACGTGGTGATCGTTCTAGGTTTCTACAGCATTTTCGGTATCGAGATCAACGCTCCGGTTATTGCCTCTCTGTTGACTCTGGTGGGATACTCTCTTAACGATACGATAGTCGTTTACGACAGGATAAGGGAAAACAGGAAGAAGATGCGCGGTGCCGACGGTGTCGAAACGATCGTCAATAGAAGCATAAACGAAGTGATAGTGAGGTCCTTGAACACGTCATTAACAACTTTCATAGCCGTTTTAACACTGTACATATTCTCAGGAGAGGTGCTCCGGCCATTCGCTTTCGGAATGTTGGTCGGAGTGATTGTAGGAACATACTCTTCTCTGTACATAGCCAGTCCGATAGTAATAACCTGGCTGAAGAATTCCGAAAACAGGAAGCACGCCTGATCGTTGTTAACCTGTTGAAAAGTCAGGGACGGTAGTGTATAATCTTTTCTGGAGTGGGGACGTAGCGCAGTTGGGAGCGCGATACAATGGCATTGTATAGGCCGAGGGTTCGAATCCCTTCGTCTCCACCAGACAGGGAGCTTTTGCTCCCTGTTTTTTCTGGCAGAGGTGACTGTTTTGAAAGGTACGCTTATCGCGTTGGCGCTTTTGATAAAAGTAGCGGTCCTTTCGGTCGTTTTCTTCACGGATGACGGAACCGCAGTTGAAAGGATAGTAGAGCTTCTAGAATCGGCCGAGAAGGAGGTTATTCTCGTCTCTTACTCGCTGGATGATCGCGAGGTCATGGAGAGCCTGGAAAGGCAAGGCGCAAGAGGAGTGGATATCAAAATAATGATCGACGATTCGACCATTGGAAGGACTCTCGGAGAGTCTGCCACCCTCGAGATGCTCACCGATAGCACACAGGCCCTGATTCACTCCAAGTTCATCGTGGTGGATAGAGAAAAGGTTCTGTTCGGAACGGGCAACTTTACACAGGGTAGCCTCAGGGAGGATTCTAACAGTTTCATTCAGATCGATTCAAAAGAGCTGGCCGGGATATTCATCGATTTCTATGAAGCTATAATTAGTGGGGAATCGAGAGAGCCAAAGTGCTTCGAGAACATGGAATTCTATCTCTGCCCTTCAGAAAAAGCAAGGGAGAGAGTGATAAGGGAGATTATGAAGGCCCGGCACGAGATCTCGTTTGCCATGTTCGCCTTCACGGATCCGTCAGTTCTTTCCGCTCTCAAGTTCAAGGCATCCCACGGAGTTTGGGTTTCTGGTGTTCTTGACAGCTGGAACCTCTCCTCTCCTCTGGAAGACTTCCTCTCCACCGGGATGGATGTTATCTGGGGAGACGCCTCTTTCACAATTCATGACAAGACCTTTGTAATAGATGGCAGAAAAATCATAACAGGCTCTGCAAACGCAACTTTGAGTGGTTGGGGCAAGAATAGAGAAATCGTTGCTATAATAGACTCCGAGGGACTTTCAAGACAGTATCTTGAACATATTGAGTATCTCAAAGGGGGGTATGCACGGTGATAATCAGGACGGCAATGGCCCAGATAAATACAACGGTCGGCGATCTGGAAGGGAACAAAAAGATCATTCTCAGCTCGATAGACAGTGCTAGATCGGCCGGGGCGGGAATACTTCTCTTCCCGGAACTCACCATAACGGGGTATCCTCCGGAGGACTTGCTGTTGCACACGGGTTTCCTTCGCGACAATATCAGAGTTCTGAAGGAAGTCGAGGCTTATACGACCGGTAGTGACACGATGGTCGTGGTAGGCTTCGTAGATTTTTCTTTGGAGATATACAACGCAGCGGCAATTATTCAGAACGGTGAGATAAAGGGAGTATACAGAAAGATGAACCTGCCCAACTATTCCGTTTTCGATGAGAGACGGTACTTCACCCCAGGTTCCCGTCCTCTGATAATCATGAGTGGCAGTTTGAAGATCGGAGTGAACATATGCGAGGATATCTGGGTCCCAGCAGGACCGACAAACGATCAGGCGATAGCCGGCGCGAATCTCATTTTGAATCTTTCGGCTTCACCCTTCACTTCGACCAAGAACCTAACCAGAATGTCGCTCCTCCAAACGCGAGCGATGGAATATTCCTGCTGTATGCTTTACTGTAATCACGTGGGTGGTCAGGACGAGCTCGTTTTCGACGGTAGAAGCACCGCGATAATGCCAGACGGTCATAGAATAGTCGCCAGATCCTTCGAGGAGGATTTCCTTGTCATAGACATTGATACCGATCAATCGACGCGATACAACCTCCTGGAGGGCAAGAGAAAGGGCTATTGCAAAAAGGCCGAAGTCGAAGAAATAAATGTAATAATACCCCAGAGAAAACACCAGGAGTTTCTTCCTGAAGAGACCTATAGAGTTTCGTCCGAGGAAGATGACCTGATTGATTCGTTGGTGCTAGGCCTTAGGGACTATACAAAGAAGAACGGATTCAAGAAGGTCGTTTTGGGTCTCAGTGGTGGTATGGATTCCTCGCTTGTTGCCGCACTGGCCGTAAAAGCGCTCGGCAAAGAAAACGTCATAGGCGTGATGATGCCCTCCAGAATAACCTCCGACGAGTCGAAAAAAGATGCCGTCGAACTGGCTAAAAATTTGGGAATAGAGACATTCGAGATTCCAATTGAAAGTGTCTTCGATTCGATCAACGGGTTAATGAGACCGGTGTTCTCAGACAGGACTCACGATGTAACCGAAGAGAATTTTCAGGCGAGAATCAGGGGGATTATTCTTATGGGGCTGTCAAACAAATTCGGTTGGCTGGTTCTTGCTACGGGTAACAAGAGTGAAATGGCAACCGGATACGCAACGCTTTACGGAGATATGGCTGGAGGTCTAGCAATACTGAAAGACCTCTACAAGACCCAGATTTACAGGATAGCCAAGAGGATCAACGAACAGACCGGCACGGAGATCATACCTCGTAACGTCTTTTTAAAAGCTCCAACGGCAGAACTAAGAGAAGGCCAGAAAGACCAGGATTCCCTTCCACCTTATGAAATACTCGACGGCATACTCAGGCTATATATCGAAGAGAGCTTTTCACTGGATGAAATAGTGAGCAAGGGATTCGATAGAGAGACGGTTGAATATGTGTTAAGGCTCCTGCAAAGAAGTGAATACAAACGCAAGCAAGGGGCACCGGGTATAAAGGTATCGAAAAGGGCTTTCGGTAAGGACTGGAGAATGCCGATTACGAACAAGTACAGAGATTGAAGAAAGATTCTATATAACCGATCTGCTACCAGAACCGGCTATTCTCCGACCTATGAAGATCGTGCCGACATCTCCTTCTTCATCTTTGACGACTTTACCGCTGAATTCCACACGGTTTGAAGTGGCAGAATCATCGACTATGGTGATTATTCTGGAGCCTTCATCGCAAGTTTCACAGGAGAGACCGTTCCTGAGGAACTCCCGTAGATTTTCCGACGGTATTTCTTCAGGCAGTTTGTGATGGATAGATTCAAGAGAGGTTTTGAAGAACTTCTGAGCGGCCTTGTTCATGTAAATAACTCGGCCGTCCATATCGGTTGCGATCGCTATATCCTCGGTCCCGTTAAGCAGCAGGGAATGAAGGTTATAACTTCTCTGAAGCTCTATGCTCTCGGTCAGGTCCATGCCGATGATCAATTCATAAACGTTATCATCGACACGGAGAACGCTTCTTTTGGATTCTACAACGAAGACAGAGCCGTCTTTCTTTTTGTGCAACTGTCTGCCTTTCCATTTTCCCGAGCTCATTATTTCAAACTGTCTGGATTTTGCCTCCATTTCATTCTGCACCAGATAGTTGCTCAGGTTGTTGCCGATCATCTCTTCTCTGCTATAGCCGTGAATTTCGGCGGCAAAACGGTTAAGATAGACGATTCTTCCCCTTTCATCAACGGCGATGGCAATTTCCTCGGCGTTGTCCAGAAAGCGCCACTGGAAGATCAGCTCTTCCCTATCTCGTTTCTGTTTGGATATGTCCATGAAAGTGAACTGTACGACTCTCTCGGCTCCATAAAGCATCTCGGAGGTGTTGAAGATAACGTATATCTTTCCATTGGTGCGGGTCAGCATAACTATCTCTCTATCTGAATTGACGCCCTCTCTCTCAAGAACTAGGTTCAACGCGAGCGGCTCATCGTACACCAAATCCTGAAGGCGTGTTTTCTCGATTTCACTCTCTTCATAGCCAAGAAGTCTCTGAGCAACTTTATTTGAGAAGATCACGTTGCCATCGCGTTTCCTAATGATAAGCATACCGCATCCCATGCTGTTTACTAGACCCATGTACTTTTCCCGCTCGAAATCCAGTGTCTTCTGAAGTCTGTGCTTCTCAAGCATAGAAAAGACTATCTCCGGTAGATAGTGAAGATACCCCGGCCCTTTGAGAAGATACTCGCCCGGTTTGAGTTCGTGTTTGGCCACAGATTTTTCGCTTCCGACCAAACAGAGGTATGGGATGGTCGCCGCTCTGAGGCTTTTGATGATCTCTTCGGTTACGTAATCGAAGATCATTGCATCTGAAAACCGGCTGAATTCATCAGATATCTCTTCGACATAACGGACATCGAAACGATCATCGAAAGCCTCTATTAATCTTCTTGCATCTTTCTGGCTTCTACCTACAAGTATAATTCTGGGTTTAGAATAGAAATCGAACACTAACTTCACCTCTGCAATAAAGGACTGGATAGAAGTCAATATTGAACGAATGTCTTTGCGATAATCCAAAAGAAAGAAACCGATTTCCAAGCAACTAAAACTGATCTGATCAACTTCGATCCGACCTAAAATCTCTCCCGAGGTGGAAAATATTCAGTAAAGAAAACCCATATGAATGTTGACAAAATTCTCGGATCTCAAAGGTTACATTTTTATTTTAACATAGATTATTACCAGATACCAAGCGGGAGGTTTTGAACATACGTTCATTATAATTTGTGAAAAAACTGGACCTTTGAAAGGTCCAGCTCACAACATGGAGCAGGCGATGAGACTTGAACTCATAACCTCCGCCTTACCAAGGCGGCGCTCCACCGATTGAAGCTACGCCTGCTCTGCTGAAACTATAATATCATAGCATTTTCTAACTTTCAAGCCTCAAGAGCCCCTGGACCACCTTGTCTTTGGCTTTCTCGAAGCCGTTGCTTCATCAAGACGCCCTACCGGTGTTGTGTGAGGCGCTGATTTTAACAGTTCCGGGTTTTCCTTCGCTTCTTTGAGTATAGTAGCTATCGTGGCCGCAAAATGATCGAGCGTTTCCTTAGTTTCGGTCTCTGTCGGTTCTATCATTAAGGCCTCATCTACGATGAGCGGGAAATAGACGGTCGGTGGATGAATACCATAATCCAGAAGTCTCTTGGCAAGATCGAGAGTTCTGATACCATACTCGGAGATAAGCTTTGTACCCTTAAGAACGAACTCATGCTTGCAGATGCCAGGATAGGCGGTGGGGATTAGTTCAATCAGCTTGCTCCTTAGATAGTTGGCGTTAAGTACCGCCATTTCGCTGGCTCTTTTCAATCCGTCGCTCCCCATGGTTTTGATGTAGGCGTAAGCTCTCACCAGGACACCGAAGTTTCCGAAGAAACTCCTGATCTTCCCTATTGAATCGGGCAGATCATAAACTACCCTATATTTCTGACCGTCGAAATCTATCACTGGAACGGGTAGTAACTCTTTCAAAAAGGCCTTTACTCCTACCGTGCCGCTTCCGGGACCACCCATTCCGTGAGGTGTGGAAAAGGTCTTGTGCAAATTCAGGTGAACGATATCGAAGCCCATGTCGCCCGGTCTTGCATGTCCCATTATCGCATTGAGATTCGCTCCGTCGTAGTAAAGCAAGGCTCCTCTATCGTGAGCCATCTTCTGTATTTCACAGATGTCCTTCTCGAAGAGCCCAACGGTGTTCGGATTGGTGAGCATTATTGCCGCAACACTTTCATCTAACAATCTGTCAAGGATTTCAAGATCAACCCTACCGTCTTTGTTGGAGGCAACTTCGACTATATCATAACCGGCCATCGCCGCCGAGGCCGGGTTTGTTCCGTGTGCAGAATCCGGTACTATGACTTTCTTTCGGGAAGTATCGCCCTTCAATTCGAAGTACTTCTTTACAAGCAGCATTCCCACCAGCTCGCCGTGTGCACCGGCGGCTGGCTGCAGGGTGAAGGCGTCCATACCGGTGATCTCGCACAGCGAATTCTGCAGGTTGTACATCAACTCCAGAGCTCCCTGTATCGTCTCTTCGGGTTGATAGGGATGTAACTGACTGAACCCTTCGAAAGAGGCCGCCTCTTCGTTCAGCTTGGGGTTGTACTTCATAGTGCAAGATCCAAGCGGGTAGAAGCCGCTATCTACCGAATGATTCTTTTTTGAAAGACTCATAAAGTGACGCACTACCTGAAGTTCGCTCACCTGTGGAAGTTCTGGCCTTGAATCTCTCAGGAGATGTTCAGGCAGAACGTCGATCGGCTCGAAACCGTAACTTTTCTCTTCTGGAAGGCGAAATCCAGTTCTACCTTCCACAGTCGCGTCGAAAATCGTCATTCTAATTCCTCCAGTTTCCCGGCGAAGAATTCGATCTCTTCATTTCTATTGGCCTCGGTAAGACATATCAAACCGTGGTTCTTCATTTCGCTCATGAACTCTCCCAGATCGAGTGGGCCGAGTATTTTGTCTTTCAAAAGCTTCTTATTAAAACTCGAAAGATCCTTTTCGAATTCGACTACGAACTCGTTGAAGAAAGGTCCAGTGAAAACCGGTCTAACTTTATCCATCTTCTCTATACGTTTGGCCAGATAGTGAGCCTTATCGTAAGAGCGGCGAGCGATTTCCTGTAAACCTTTTGGTCCGACCAGACTTATATATATCGATGCAAGGAGCACATTGAAAGCCTGGTTAGAACAGATATTAGAGGTGGCTTTGTTTCTTCTTATGTGTTGTTCGCGGGTCTGTAGAACCATAACGTAACCGGTTCTCCCCTCACCGTCTTTCGTCTCACCGATTATTCTGCCAGGCATCTTACGTATATAAGCCTCTTTCGAAGCGAAAAAGCCGAAGCCCGGCCCTCCAAGATATGGCGGATTGCCCAGTGGTTGGCCCTCCCCAACTACTATATCGGCTCCGAGTTTTCCCGGCGCCTGGAGAATCGCAAGAGCTGTGGGATTAGCACTTACGATCATCATAACGTTTTCCGGAATCGCTTCTCTGATTTCTCTCAGATCTTCGATGATCCCGAAGAAATTCGGATAGCCGACTATTACAGCCGATACATCGTCGGAAAGCTTGTTCTTAAGATCTGAAAGGTCTGTTTGACCGGATTTACGATCGAAATTAACCTCGTCAACGTGTACATTTCCCCCGAAACAATACGTTTTCACCGTTTCGATATATTCAGGATGGACAGCCTTCGATATGAGGATTTTCGCCTTTCCATTTATCCTCACAGACATCAAGGCCGCTTCGGCACAGGCGCTGGCACCGTCGTACATCGAGGAGTTGGAGACCTCCATGCCGGTAAGCTCACTGATCATTGTCTGGTATTCGAAGAGCATCTGCAAGGTTCCCTGAGAGAGCTCGGCCTGATAGGGAGTGTATGCGGTGAGAAATTCCCCACGTCCGGCTATTCTTTGCACCGCGCTGGGTATGAAGTGCTTGTATATACCCCCGCCTCTGAATACTGAAAGATCGTTCAAATTTGTGTTTCGCAGGCTCAGTTCTTTAAGATCCCTGAGCACAGTGAATTCGTCTGCACTGGCCGGTATCGAAAGATCAACATCGAACTTTTCCGGAATATCCGTGAAGAGCTCGGCAATGCTTTTGACACCTATCGCCCGCAGCATCTCCTCTATTTCTACCTCTGTCTGAGGAAGATACGGGAATTCAGGCATATTAGCCCTCCTCTTCACAATGCTTCTTGTAAGCCTCCAGATCCATCAGGCTGTCGAGCTCTGTAGGACTACTAAGTTTTATTTTTGCGATCCAGCCAGCACCTTCGGCATCGCTGTTTATCGTCTCGGGAGAGGAATCGAGTTCGACGTTGACCTCCACAATTTTACCGCTCACGGGCGCATAAACATCGCTTGCTGCCTTAACGGATTCGATCGTGCAGAGAACGTCCCCCTTCTTCAGGGATTTGCCCGCTTCGGGTAGGTCTATATAGACCACATCTCCGAGATGATCCTGGGCGTGATCGGAAATACCTACAGTTGCTATGTCTCCATCGACAGATACCCACTCGTGTGTCTTTGTGTACTTCTTCATTTTTTACTCCTCCTTTTTATCCTTTTGACTTCACGGAACCTCTATAGAAAGGTGTTTTCACAACGGTTGCCGGTACTACCTTTCCCCTCACCGAAACGCCAACCTGGGTGCCTAATTTCCAGTAATCTTTCTTCAGATAGGCCAATGCGAGAGATTTTCCAAGGGTGGGGGAGAAGAGACCACTCGAAACCCAACCGATTACGTTATCCCCGTCTACGATTTCATAACCGTGGCGTGCTATAGCCTTTCCAGTAATTTCGATGCCTTTCAACCTGTATTCGGTTCCCTCTTCGTTCTGTTTGGCCAGTACATCTTTACCGATAAAGTTTTTATCGAATTTCACGGTCCATTTCAACCCTGCTTCCAGTGGCGTGTTCTGATCGTTCAATTCATTGCCGTACAGCATGTAACAGGCTTCAAATCTGAGCGTATCTCTGGCACCTAGACCTATTGGCTTTACACCTTTTGGTCCGCCGATCTCGAGGAGCTTTCTCCACAGGGGTACGGCCGCATCGGGTTCGGTGTAAATTTCAAAACCGTCCTCACCGGTGTAACCGGTTCTAGAAACCAGGGCCTTGATTCCGTTAACCCTTCCTTCGGCGAAATGGTAGAAGGGTATCTGGTCGAGCCTTACCTGAGAAATCTCGGAAAGTATCTCCTCGGCGATTGGTCCCTGAAAGGCTATCTGGGCATAATTATCCGAAACATCCTTCACCTGCACTTCAAAATCTTTGGAGTTCTTGTGTATCCAGTCGTAGTCTTTGTCTTTGTTGGAAGCGTTCACCACAAAGAGAGTTTTGTTGTTGCTTATTCTGTAAACCAGAACATCATCTACGACTCCACCCTTTTCGTTGCACATTGGTGAATATACGATCTCACCATTTTTCATAGTGGCAACGGAGTTGGTGACCAGGTAATCGGAGTAGGAAATTGCTGCAGGACCGACGATTTCTATCTCTCCCATATGAGAGACATCGAAGAGCCCCGCCTTCGTTCTGACCAGATTGTGTTCTTCGATGATCGAATCGAATTGAAGAGGCATTTCCCAACCTGCGAAGTCAACGATTTTTCCTTTCAGTCTGAGATGCTCCTTGTACAAAGGTGTCCTTTTCAAATCACTCATTCCGGATCCTCTCTCCCTTCGACTTTTAAGTCTTCAAATATGTTAACAGCGGTTTCGTAGTCATCGTCTGGAATAATTATGTCCACCATGCCACCAGATCCAAAATAGATGCTATCGGTGTACGCGAAATGTGAATCGACTATCTCTGCGAAGATTCCTTCTTTGAGAAGTATTTCCTGGTACATTTTTGCCTCGTACACGGGAACTCCCGACTTAAGAACCTTCATTTTAATCACTCCTCCCGTCCATTCGAGATTATACACCAACTCATGTAACTAGTTAACTTAGTGAAGCTTCGTCTCTCGTGAAATTAATATGCTAATATGCTAAAATTAAGGCGTACAGCAAGATTGAAATCTCAGGAGGGATATTGATGATAAAGAAAATCGGGGTTCTGACCAGCGGTGGTGATGCTCCGGGAATGAATGCGGCAATAAGGGCGGCGGTCAGGACTGCGGTAACGGACGGTCTTGAAGTCTTTGGAATCCATAGAGGTTACTCCGGCCTTCTCGACGAAGACTTCACAAGCATGGATTACTCTTCTGTCGGAGGGATTATGGAAAGAGGCGGAACTATCCTGCGAAGTTCTAGGTGCGAGGAGTTCAGACTCGAAGAAGGCAGGGCAAAGGCCGCTGATATACTGAAGAAGCACGGGATAGACGGACTGCTAGTTATCGGTGGCGAAGGCAGTCTCAGTGGGGCCAAACTTTTAATGGAAGAACAGGGAATTCCCGTGGTAGGACTTCCCGGCACCATTGACAACGACATAGCCCTAACCGATATGTGCATAGGGGTTGATACATGCTTGAATACCTGCGTGGATACGATTCAAAAACTGAAAGATACGGCCTCTTCGCACGAGCGTGCCTTTGTTGTAGAGGTGATGGGCAGGAGTTCGGGTTATGTAGCCCTGGCATCTGGAATGGCCGTCGGTGCCGAGGCAATAATAATTCCGGAGATTCCGGTAAACTACGAAGAGATAGCCGACAAGATCTGGCGGGAGAGAAAGCGTGGAAAGATCAACTGCATAATCGTCGTGGCCGAAGGCGCCTCGAGCGCTTACACTGTCGCCAGGCATGTTGAACACAGAATAGGGTACGAGACCAGAATCACCATTCTGGGACATATACAGCGCGGGGGATCACCAACGGCCTTCGACAGGGTTCTAGCCTCTAGAATGGGCTACGCCTCTGTAAAAGCCCTGGAGGAAAACGAGGCCGGCACTATGATCGCGCTTCAGGGAGGAAAAATGGTCCGTGTTTCGCTTGAAAAGATCCTTTCTCAAAAGAAAACGATCGATATGGAACTTGTCGAGATGGCCAAAATACTCTCTTGAAGGTGTGAAATGAGGAAAACGAAGATAGTCTGTACAATCGGTCCGGCAACCGAATCCTGGGAGATGTTGACAAAACTCGTTTTCAGGGGAATGAACGTTGCCAGATTGAATACGACGCATGGAGATCTGGAGGAACATAGAGAGAGGATTCGTAGAATCAAAGAGGTTCGCAACTCCCTGAAAGTCCCTCTGTCTTTGCTTCTGGACCTTTCAGGACCCAAGATAAGAACCGGTTCCTTCAAAAAGGAGAGAGTTGAGCTCCTTCCCGGCAGAGATTTTCTTCTGACAACCTCGACTATCGAGGGTGATGAAACCGGGGTGAGCGTCAACTACGATCGTCTGCCCGGTGAAGTCAAGCCAGGACATGTGATTTTGATGGACGACGGCAAAATAAAGCTGAAGGTCCTTTCTACTGACGAAAGATGCATTCTAACGAAAGTAATCAACGGAGGCGTAGTCACTCACAGGAGAGGTATAAACCTTCCGGGAATCGATATCAGTATCCCCGCAGTCACCGAGAAAGATAGAGGGTTCATAAAACTAGGAATCGAAGAGGAAGTAGATTATTTCGCCCTCTCTTTCGTAAGAAAGGCGGAGGACGTTATCCTGGCCCGTCAAATCGTGACCGATAGCCGTGGTTCTATACCAATTATCTCCAAGATAGAAACGGCACAGGCGCTTAAGAGCATCGAAGAAATCGCCGCCGTTTCCGATGGCTTAATGGTTGCCAGAGGCGATCTCGGGGTCGAGATACCGGTCGAAGAAGTACCAATCGCTCAGAAAAAGATAATAAAATTCGGAAATTATCACAGAATACCAGTGATCACGGCAACCCAGATGCTCGAATCGATGATAGAGAACCCCGTGCCAACCAGGGCGGAAACAACCGATATAACCAACGCTATCGTAGATGGAAGCGACGCGATAATGCTTTCGGGGGAGACCTCGATAGGGAAGCACCCACTTGAGGCGGTCTCGGTTATGGATCTGACGGCCAGGGCGGCGGAGAAGTATCTGAACCAGAATCCCGACATTCTAAGGTGGACACGCGAAAAAGTCCTGACAGATGATCATACCGACGCAATTTGCAGGGCCGCCTGGGACATAAGCGAAGCATTGAAAGTGAAAGTGATAGTCAGCTCGACTTTCTCCGGCCATACTGCGAGAAATGTATCGGGTTTCAGGCCACGGGCTCATATTCTTGCCGTTACACCTAATGAAGAAACTTACTACAAGCTTGGTCTGATCTGGGGAGCTCATCCAGTTCTGATGGGCCTGGGAGAATCAACTGACGATCTAGTAAAGGTAGCCGGACCACTGGCTAAAAAACTTAAGCTCGTCAAGAAAGGCGATACCATAATCCTCACCGCCGGTATTCCTTTTGGAACCAGCAGGTCCACTAACATCTTAAAACTGGAAAAAGCCTGAGAGAAAACCTTTGAATGGCAGGATCAAGAGATTTCCTGCCATTTTTTATTTAAAAGTGAGCAACAACGAGATTTGCTGGCATAATTGTCTCTATGGATGTATAATCTTCTCTGGTCAACATCATTTAACAAAAAAGGTGCTTGAAGAAATTGTGATGTTGTTTTATCATTAATTAGCAAACTCATATATCGAGTGCTAAATATACAGATTGGAAGGAGGCTTTTAGATGAAAGTAGTTCCCCTTGGTTCAAGATTGTTAATCAAGCCTTATGAGGAAGAGAAGAGAACATCTGGCGGTATCGTTCTTCCAGATGCGGCAAAAGAGAAACAGATGACCGCAAAGGTTATAGCGGTCGGAGAAAAGGTCGAGGATATCGACGTGAAAGAAAACGACAAGGTGCTTTATTCCAAGTATTCCGGAACGGAGATCAAGATCGATGATGAAGACTATATAATCATCGATCAGGACGATATCCTGGCAAAGATCGAAGGGTGAAGGAGGAAGCGGTATGGCTAAGATACTAAAATACAGTGAAGATGCTCGCCGGGCTCTTGAAAGAGGAGTAGACGCAGTAGCCGAGGCGGTAAAGATAACTATCGGTCCTAAGGGTAGAAATGTGGTTCTCGAAAAGAGCTGGGGTTCTCCCACGATAACCAACGATGGAGTCTCCATCGCGAAAGAAATCGAGCTCGAAGATAAGTTCGAAAATCTCGGTGCTCAGCTAGTCAAAGAAGTGGCTTCCAAGACCAACGATATAGCCGGTGACGGTACCACGACAGCAACGGTTTTGGCTCAGGCAATGATAAAGGAAGGTCTTAAGAACGTTACAGCTGGCGCCAACCCGATTCTTCTCAAAAAAGGTATCCAGAAGGCAACTGAAAAAGCGGTGGCATATATCAGATCCCTTTCCAAGAAGATCTCCTCCAGGGAGGACATTGCTTCGGTCGCGGCAATCTCGGCCAACGACACGGAGATAGGCGAACTTATTGCCGAAGCCATGGACAAGGTCGGACAGGATGGAGTCATAACGGTCGAGGATTCCAAAACGCTGGAAACTTACGTCGAATTCGTAGAAGGCATGCAGTTCGACAGAGGCTATATCTCTCCCTACTTCGTTTCCGACCCCGAGAAGATGGAAGCCATCATCAAGGAACCTCTCATTCTTATAACCGATAAGAAACTCTCTGCGGTCAAGCCGATAGTACCGATGCTGGAAAAAGTTGCACAGGCCGGAAAGCCTCTGGTAATAATTGCCGAAGACATAGAAGGCGAAGCGCTCTCTACTCTCGTTCTCAACAAACTGAGAGGAACTCTTGACTCCGTTGCAGTGAAGGCTCCCGGTTTCGGAGACAGGAGAAAGGCAATGTTGCAGGATATAGCGACGCTCACTGGCGGTACAGTGATCAGCGAGGAAGTCGGTTTAACTCTTGAAAACGCTACCATCAATGACCTCGGAAGCGCCGGCATGGTAAAGGTTAAGAAGGACGACACTATAATCGTTGACGGTAAGGGCGATGCCGATAAGATAAAGCAGAGAATCGGACAGATAAAGGCTCAGATCGAGCAAACTACTTCCGAATACGAAAAGGAAACCCTTCAAGAGAGGCTCGCAAAACTCTCTGGTGGAGTTGCAGTTATAAAGGTCGGAGCGGCCACAGAGACCGAATTGAAAGAGAAGAAGCACAGAATCGAAGATGCTCTCTCCGCAACCAGGGCAGCCGTTGAAGAAGGAATCGTTGCCGGAGGAGGTGTCGTTCTGGCAAGGGCCAAGAAGGGACTCCAGGAGCTTCTCGACAGCACGGATAACCCGGATATCAAAGTCGGCATCAAAGTAGTCCTCAAAGCTCTCGACACACCGATGAAACAAATAGTGGAAAACGCCGGACTCGACGGTGCGGTAGTCGTGGACAAGATTCTCAACAACGATGACCCGGCATTCGGTTACGACGCTCTCAACGACGTTTATACAGATATGTTCAAGGTCGGTATAATCGATCCCGCAAAGGTTACCAGAAGCGCACTTCAGAACGCAGCTTCGATCGCCGGTATCCTTCTGACCACGGAAGCCGCGTTGACGGAAAAGCCTGAAGAAAAGCCTCAGGCACCGGTGCCACAGATGCCGGAGTACTGATAGGAGAAAATAGAAAAGCGATATTCACAAAAAAGGGAGGGCATTGCCCTCCCTTTTTTTATGGCAGAATATAGTCATGAGAGATTTCTTTATCATAGTTAAATGGAGAAGTAAAGAAGCCGCCAGGCTGGTCACCCGCCAGGGAAGGAAAACTATACTCATCTCCTCCCTGGCAATTATCTTTTTGATTATGTTCAGTGTTCCGCTCATCTTCTATATGCGGGAGTACTTTATTCCCAACTTTTCTAGGATTGCCGGGCTGTCCGATCAGTTGAGGGAATTGACCGGCATAGATTTGAAAATGATCGTCATAACTTTTTTCTCCGCGATCATCTTCTCGATTCTTCTTGGTAGCGATCTACCCGTCGTTATTTCGAATCTTTTCTTTTCCGACAGGGTAAAACTACTCATACAGATGCCCGTCAAAAAATCGACCATAGCCAAAGTGCAGCTTTCCGAAGTCCTTACCACCGGCGGGTTACCGATTTTGCTATTTGTGCCAGTCTTTTTGGCGACCCTGAGTGGACTGGGAGTTTCCGGGTTTAGATTCTGGCTGGCATTGGTTTTGCTCATCATTTTCGTTGTAGATATCCTGTGTATTACAAGTGTGATATCTTTCGCGGTAGTCTTTCTCTCCAGGGGAAGGTTCCTCAAAGTCCTCTCCTCGATAATGACTATGGTAACGCTTTTCGCATTTATTTTTACGCTGCGTTTCATGGACTTCTCGGCCATAGATCTCGCCAGACCCGACCATGTGGCAGAGCAGTTCGGCACACTTCAGGGAGTTATTACGGCCCCTTATTTGCCCTGGACACCCTTTGTTAATTCAATTTTGGGGAAGACCGACGACGTGGTTCTGTTCCTACTTTATTCTCTTGCGATAATCATGATCCTTGAATTTCTCGAAATCTTTTTATATCCCGGAGTTATTCAAAAGCTTACGACTCGACCAACAGGTTCTATAAAAAACTTTAGAAAAGAGGGACGTGGTCGATCGCATTCTTTCTCCGGCATCTTGAAAAAGGATTTTCTCCTTCTGATTAGAGAGCCAAAGCTCACTTTCGCCTTTCTTTATCCCTCACTTTTCGTACCTGTTGTCGTCATGGCCAACCCCACACTTTTGAGAAGTTTCGGAATACTTCAATTATTGGGATTGATCGTCTTCCTGTTTAGCAACTATTCCACCGTCACTTCAACGGCACTTTTCGCCTTCGAAAGACAGTTGGGCGATAATGGTCTTCTCTTCCCTGTAAAAAGGTTAGGTACTGTTATTTCGAAGGCTTCGATAGTCACATTTCTTTACTCGCTCATCGTATTCCTGGTTGGGCTTTATGTGGTATCGAAGGCCTCGGTTTACAGGGACTTCATGTTCACTTTTCTCCTCTTCATGCTCCCCACGATATTTTCGCTGTCACTGTTGGGCGGTTATCTTGAAAAAAGCTTCGGGACCAGAGATACGGGCAACGTTTTCAAGGCTCTTACACTTGCCGGCGCTTTGATATCGTTCGTTCTCTCTACCCTTTTGCCTGTCTTCACGACGCTTCCCCTGGCAATGTACACTACCGGTAGCATAGCCGCGTTTCTGGGTTTTTTGAACTTGCCGGCAGCCAACCCTTGGAACTGGATCTTCGGAATGGCAATCCCTTTTCTTTTGTGGGCTGGCATCATCTGGGCATCGTTAAAATCGCTGTGCTATAATTTTGTCTGAATGAGGTTTTTGGAGGGATATTGTTGAAAGCTCAAGACGTTAAGTATCTTAGCAGGAAGATCATGGAAGCCGGAGAAATACCGCTCCTTTGGGGTCATTTCGGAGTCGGCAAGACCGACCTAGCCAGAGAAATAGCCGAAGAAACCGGTAGGAGACTGGTGATACTTGTAATCTCCCAAATGGAACCGGGAGATCTAATAGGGATGCCTTCCAGAGACGGTGAACGGACACTGTTTTTGAGACCGGACTGGTGGCCGACCGATGGAAACGTGATACTTATGATCGACGAGGTAAACAGGGCCCACAGATCAATAAGGAACGCCATAATGCAGCTTCTCATAGACAAGCGAATACATAACCATTTTCTTCCAGAGGGTAGCTGGATCATCGCGGCTGCCAACCCGCCAGACGAGGAGTATGACCAGGTTGAACTCATAACCGATCCTGCCTTCATGTCTAGATTCTTTCATATAGAGCTGACTCCCGATCCCGAAGAATGGCTGAAATGGTCAAAACAACAGAACGTTCCCGATTGTGTCACCAGATTCATCGGAGAGTATCCCGAGTTCCTTTCCAGGGACACGATTGTCTCGATGAGACTGGAACTCAGACCAAGTCCGAGAAGCTGGTACAAACTTGGAAGGGTCTTCGGTATACTCCAGGTCGATGAGATAGAGAAGTACGGCTACGTGTTAGCCGCTGGGATCGTCGGACCGGAAGCCGCAAGAACTTTCATGAGCAAGATTCAGGGGAACCAGCTCCTTCCATCTCCCAGAACCCTGCTCGTGGAACTGGACGATATTATTTTGAAGAGAATTTCCCAGAGTGACATATCCGGAATCAGCGCCTCAGTCATGAGAATAACCAGACATCTTTCGGAACTCGATGAAATGCAGGTTCAGGAGTACTTCCAGATGGTTCCGAAGATTGCGGGAAATCTTCTCGAAATAGGAAGAGTGATCCCTAGAGACTCTTTCTTCTCGATAATCAGGCATCTGGTACACCAGATAGAAGGAGAAAAAGGTCTGAAGCGTGCCCTCTTCGAAAACCTGCTCGAAGAGCTCGCGATGGATCACGATGTCATGAAATTCCTACAGGGGAGCCATGAGAGTGAAAAATGAAGAACTGATGGAGCGCGCAGTTTTTGAACTGGGCAAGGATAGCCCATTCTACAATTTCCTGCTCCTTTTCGTTGATAGAATACCTTCCTCGGCCACAAGAACCGTCAGGTTGCGCGTGACATCCAGGGGGAGATTTCAGCTTCTCTACAATCCAGACGTTTTGGGCAACAAACCTATGGTCTTTACAAAGGCACTGTTGAAACACGAATGTCTTCACATAGTGAATGGACATATTCTGATTCCCGTGAACAAATCCAGAGAGAAAGTCGTCTGGGATCTCTCTATGGACGCTGCGGTGAATCAGTATATACCTGAGCTGGACGCCTTCAGTCTTCCTTTGGATTCTCTGCTCTCAGAGGGGTGTGGCACCGACAACGAGAGGTTCTTCGTCGGTCCACCCATGGCTTACCCGGGTGAGACGGCCGAGTTCTACCATTCGTGGGCGCTGGACTTTATGGGGAAAAAAAGATCCATCGACCTTGAACTTCTCGAGAGCAGTCTCTCCAGGGTGGATTCTCATGAAGACTTTGGCAGCTTCGAACTGCCTAAAGAATTCATCGAAGATCTTTTGAAGCAGGTCATCTCAGAGACGCTTGAAAAGGCGAGGACCGGGATGCCAGAAGGTCTGGAAGAGGTCATGAAACTGGTGCTCGACAATCCCGTGCTCGACTGGAGGAACATGATACGAAGGTTTTTCGGTTCATCTACCTACGTGGGCAGATACAGAACTCCCATGAGACCGAACAGACGTTACGACGATCAACCGGGCTGGAAAAGCGATTACGCGGCCAAGCTGGTTGTAGTTGTCGATACCAGCGGTAGTGTCATAGAAGATGAATTCAACGCTTTCTTCGGCGAAATAGATGCGGTAGCTCGAATCACCGATTCTAGAATCTGGCTGGTACAGGTCGATGAGACCGTCCAGAGTGTGATGAAATATAGCAAAGGTATGTGGAGAGACCTCAAACTAGTTGGCCGGGGAGAGACCGATCTTCAACCGGCCATAGATTACTCACAGGAAAACCTGAGACCGGAAGGTTTGATTATCTTCACCGACGGTTACACTGATCTCCCATCGGTCACCAGGAGGGTACTATTCGTACTTTCAAAGAGCCACAACCCAGATTTCGTTTCGGAGGCCAGATCTATTTACGGCAAATCATCGGTGGTGTTCCTTAGTTGATTTACTACGCAGGACCGCAGAGTTATAGAAACAGACTTGAGAGAGTTTACAACAGCATCAGCGGAAGGTTCATGGAGATCGGAAGCCTTGTTGACAAGCATTCCGACAAGCTCGACAATGCCTTTGGACATTTCATGACTCTGGTAGTTCAACCGTCGAGGAGAGATTTCCCGGTTTTATCGATTTTTGTAGATAGCGAGGGCAGGGGCTTCTGCGGACTTTCAAATTCCTCTCCCTTCGAAACCGCCAGTGCCCTCTACAGATTTGGAAAGGAAGAGGCCGAAGAGTTGAGGGAAGCTTTCATGGATTTCTTTGGTGATACAGAATTGACCTTCCAGAGAGCGATTTTTCAGACTCCCTTAAAGCTCTACTTCCTTTCGTACTATGGAAATGAGAGACTTCTGAAGAGGGAGATCCTGAAAGACTCTCTGAGGGGAAAGGAGTATTTCCGGCTTCCGGAGGTTGTTGATGGAGAACTTATAGATATCTGCATAAAGAACTACAGGAAATGGCTGGAATTTCCCTCCGGAGAGGTCTTCATCTTTCCGGTTCAGAACGTTTTAAAGATCGCTTTCGGCCTTCCAAAATCCGAAAGAAACGTCGATAAATCCGTGGTCATGGAGCTTTCGAGGCTTTTTAGATCCGAGGTTACTAAAAAATACAGCGTTCTCAGGAGTGCCAGTGTAACTCCGGATATGCGAATAGATCGACCTGTCGCAACGGTTTTCGAGATCGATCTGGTGAAGGCGAGGGAGATCCTGCCAGCTTTGCCGCATCTGTACGAGTTTTATTGCGGCTGTGTTGAAAGAACCCTTACAAGTATGATAGATCAGATCGAAAACGAATTTCCCCTTAAGAAATGTGGAGATTGAGATGGCCAGACAAACATTGAAGATGTTTTACCCGATATCCATAAAAAACATAAGACAGCTCAAGGCTGGAGATCTTATACAGTACAGCGGTCGGGTGCTTCTTGCCAACGAAGATACGATAGATAAATATAGAATGTACGAAAAACTCGAAGGAACGCCACTGTTGAACCTTTCCAGAGAGATACTCTTCTTCTGTAAACCTACTGAAAACGGTTTGAGACAAGAACCAGCAGATATAGGCCCCGACGATCTCGAATACCTTTTTATGTCCGGCGTTACGGCGACGGCTGGTCTGGATATAAGCGATAAAGAGATGTGCGAAATCTACAGGCGTTTTTCAAGGGTAAACTTTTCGTTGTGTAACAGAAAGTTTCTCTTGCCAGTCGATACCAATCGAGAGATTCCAGAAGAAATCGAATGTGGTCTCAGCGTATCCCTCAAGGATGTTCTCTTTTTCGTCGATGTCTCCAGCAGCGGTGAGAAGTTCGGGGAGGTCTGAGATGCCCGATTTCAAAACACATATTACGTGGGGACTCTTTTCCTATCCTATATATATGCTCGCTGCAATGTTGATCATAGAGATTTCCAAACTTCCAATGATCGTCGATAGCCGAATAATCGGGACAGGTTATCTTCTCTACATTCTGGGGAGCGATCTGCCGGATATCGATTCGAAACAGGCACTTATTAAACGTACTCTGGAGGTCATGATAGCCGGAGTAGTTTCATCGATTATATATTCTTCGCTTATATCGCCTAAGCTTCAACCCGTTCTTCTTTCATGGATCTACTCTCTTCCTGTCGCAGTGACTATTTCTTTTTCTATGGCGATAATTTGCGGAATCGTGACTTCGAAGATACTTGATTTACTGAGCCACAGGGGCTTCTTTCACACCTTCTGGGCCGGACTTCTCTACGGCGCTGTTGTTCTGGCTCTTCTGCTCCCCAGGTCGGGAGTTTCTACCGGCAACTTTTCTTATACGGAGATAGGTTTCCTCTCGTTGGCAGGGACTACCGGATACTATCTGCACCTTCTGCTGGACAGGATCGAGACTTCAAAGAAGAAAAGGAAAAGAGCCCTCTCCGTACAGGAAAAGGGCCCTCATTAAGTTCAAAATTCAAGACACACTATTCGTTGAAATCAATGGTTCTCCTAACGCTCTTTTTGGTGTGGAACTCCAGCTGATCTCCTTCTTCGAATTCGTCGAACCCGACGGCTTTTATTCCACACTCTTTGGGAGCATCCACCCTGCTAGCATCGTCTTTGTAATGTTTTAGAAACTCTATATCTACATCGGCAATTTCTTCGTTGTTTCTATAAACGCGCATCTTCCCCTTTTTAAGGACGTGTCCCTCGATCAATTGAACACCGGCGATCGTACCGACCTTGCTTATTTTAAAGATCTTTTTCACATGTCCCCGACCGGTCACTTCTTCAACCTCTTCAGGTTCCAGCAAACCTTCTAGCGCTTTCTTCAGATCATCGATAAGGTTGAATATGATATCGTAAACCTTTATTTGAACGCCTTCCACATCGGCCTGATGACGGGCTTGAGCGTCGGGTTTGACCTTGAACCCCATTATTACAGCATCGGAAGCCGACGCAAGCATAACATCGCTAGAATTAATCGAACCTATTCCCGAATGCACCACTTCTATCCGCACATCGGTGTTTTCCAATTTCGACATGGCCTGTTTTAAAGCCTCAACGGCGCCAAAAGAATCGGCCTTGAGTATGAGTTTTAGATCCTTCTTCTCATTCGACTCGCCGGTCATAGAAAGGAACTCCTCCAGTCGAACGTGGCGTCTGTTAGTTACCGACTTCTCCTTCTGCAGTTGTCCCTTGCTGTACTGAGAAAGAGCCCTGGATGTATCGAGATCGTCCACAACATAGACGATACTGTGAACATCCGGTACTTCATCGAAACCGATGATCTGTACGGGATCGGAAGGATGTGCCTCTTTAATCCGCTTGCCGTTTTCGTTTATCAGCGCCTTCACCCTTCCGGCCGAACTACCGGCGACTACGTAGTCTCCTACCTTTAGAACTCCATCTTTGACGACCAGCGTAGCCAGAGGACCCATGGCTTTGTCAAGTTTTGAGTCGATGATTATTCCACGCGCGTGACCCTGAGGTATGCACTTTATATCGGCCACCTCGGAGACCAGCAGAATCATCTCGAGAACGTCTTCGACACCTTTTCCGGTTTTGGCAGATACGGGAACAGTGACGGTGTCACCGCCCCAGTCTTCCGGAACTAGGCCAAGTTTCGAAGCCAGTTGTTGCTTCGTGAGATCTATGTTTGCGTTGGGCTTGTCTATTTTATTAATGGCGACGATTATTGGAACGTTGGCGGTCTTCGCGTGATTGTAGGCTTCGATAGTCTGAGGCATGACGCCATCGTCCGCTGCCACTACCAGTACCACTATGTCCGTGGCCTGGGCGCCTCGCGCCCTCATCTCAGTAAAGGCCTCGTGACCGGGTGTATCGATGAAGGTTATCTTCTTTCCCCTGATTTCTACCTGGTACGCACCTATAGACTGTGTTATACCCCCGATCTCGCCTTCTGCGACCTTTGCCTTCCTTATCCTGTCGAGCAATGTTGTCTTTCCATGGTCAACATGACCCATAACAGTTACCACAGGAGGTCTCTGAACAAGCCTTGTTCCTTCCCTGTAGGCGTTCTGGTAAGATTCTACTAGCCTCTCAAAGGGATTAATTTCATCTTCCTGAATGAGCTCTATTTCCCATCCGTACTGAGATGCAATGTTTCTCGTGTCTTCCATGGAAAGTATCTGCCCCGGTCTCAGGATTATCCCTTTCATGAATTGGTCTTTGATTATCTTCGAAATCGGGATATTCATTTTCTTGGCCAGTATGTCGAGTTTGAATTCATTGCTTTTTAGTTTTATCGTTCTGGCCTCCTGCTGGATAGGAGCCTTTTTTTCCTGGGGCGTCTCCTCCTTGGAAACGAGCTTCTTCTCAAGTTTTTTAACTTCCTTTTCCTGAACCTTACTCTTGGCCTTTTCGTTCTTTCTCACCGTTTCTTTTTTCTCTTCTTCATAGAGGCCCACTATGATATTCACAGTTTCATCGTCGAGAACCGACATATGGTTCTTAACAGTAACACCGAGCTCTTCCAGCTCATCCAGCAGTTCTCTTGCCGATATATTTAATCTTTTAGCAAGCTCATACACTCTGGCCTTTGGCATAAGCTCAGTCACCTCCCGCCTGCGTCATCATCTTTGAAATCTCCTCTGCTAAGCCACCGTCGGATATCGCTACCGCCGATATGTTGTTCTTTCCGATGGCTTTTCCCAGAGCGATACGGTCGTGTTCTTTGAGGAGGACGCACCTGGCACCGTGGCTTTTGCATCTTGAAATCCAGCCTTCTTTTATAGAAGCGCTGGTGTCGCTCGCCAGAAAAAGTATTTTGTTTTTAACCGGCTGCCTCAAGTAACTTCTCAATTGATCCTTGCCAAACACAACCTTGTTTGCCTTTCTACCGATTCCCAGGAGAGACATCAACTTCTTTTCGTCCATGCTTCACCTTCGATCAGCTGTAACTTAGAACAACGATCTTTGTACCAACGGAACTCTTGGTTTCCAGCCTGAGTTCCTTCAAGCTTTCGAAAGGTTCACCGGCGATGAATGGATCCACAGAACCCAGTTCGAACCTCAGGGCTTTCGTTTTGTAATGCATGGGAACCACGAACGAGGGCCCGATCCTCCTTGTTATCTCTCTTGCGACGGCCGCATCGATCGTATAGACACCACCAACCGGAATCAGTAAAACATCCGGCCCCTCGAGCCTGCTCGAAAGCTCCTCGGTGAGTCTGTGACCGAGATCACCACAGTGAACTATCCTGAAGCCGTCGGGAGTGATTATCTCAAATACGATGTTAGGCCCACGCTTTTTCCCGCCGAATTCATCGTGAAAGGTGGGATAACCCTCGATAGAGAATCCATGGGCCTGTGTTTTACCGGTTCTGTTAATCAGAACGTACTCGCCTGCATATCTGTCGTGAGAATTGTGATCGTGGTGCTGATGGGATTCAACTATTATGGACGGCTTTACCGCCGGCAGCGGATAACCGACCCCCTCATCGAAGGGATCTATCAGTAGAGTCCTCTCTCTGGAAACCACAGAAAAACATGAATGTCCATGCCATTTCAACAACATAATACCTCACCCAGATACTTATTATATCATGGCTTCTGTAACATGTTTTTCCAAAGCTGTATGGGTGAGTCAGAAAGTTTCGCCTGCCGATTTGACACCGGTAAGGTTGAAAATTGAGATCTCTCTTTTTTTGAAGTCGATTGTACCGAAAGAACCAGTAGATTCGTCCTTTGGAAGTGAAGGACTTCCCGGATTTAGCAAAAACAAGAAGCCTTTCCTCATCAGTCCACGCAAATGCGTGTGGCCGCTGATCACCAGTCCCCTTTCGAAGGGAGGATTCTCATTTCTGTGCCCATGGAATAGGTAAATCTCGAGCCCGTTTATGTGCACAACTCTCGAGTCCGGCAGTCTGTCTTTGCCGATCAAGGTCAGATCTATTTCACTATCACAATTCCCTTTGACTCCCACGAGTCTATACCCCATATCTTTGAAGAGCGTTGAAAGAGAAATGGGGTCGTAATCGGCGGGAATGGAGTTGCGTGGACCGTGGTAGAGATAATCTCCGCAGTGGAGGATCATTTCGAAAGGACCGAAGCAATCTATGAGCGTTTTTGTTCTTTCAAAAGCCCCGTGTGTATCGGATAGTATCAGAACTCTTTCAACCATCTGAAATAAAGAAGTGCACCTCCTCTGCACATTACTTTCACCAGAGATCCCGTGGCCACATTTGAAACCCCGAGAGGTCTGGTGTAATCAAGAGTTTGCCCCTCCAGAGGATACTTGAACCCTTCCAGAGTCACAACCGGAAGGCCACTGCCAAAAGGTAAAAAAGACCAGGTTTCGCCCTCGATAGCTTCCATGATAGTGCGGGAATCACTCCTTATGAGACCGGCCTGGAAGTTCTCCTCGGTTATGAGGAGTTTCATGTTAGCATCGGCGCCGTAGATAGAGAAGAGCGTCGCCAGGAAGTGGTCCTCGCGCCTTCCCGATGCGCCGAAGATATCAACTTCGAGCGCGCCCCTTTCGTAAAGGATCTTTATGGCCAGCGTCGTGTCAGTATCATCCTTCTCCGGCGGAAAGATCAGAATCTGGGTACCACTTTTCCTGCACCATTCGAGAGTTGCGGGAGATATCGAATCCATATCTCCCACCAGTATCTCCGGCGGTCTTTCGAGTTCGCGGAGTTTTTCGGCGCCAGAATCGGCGGCAACTATCACATCCATCTTCGAAATCCTCCTCGAGTAATAGTCATTCGAGGAAGGGTACTGACCGCCCAAAAAGAGCCCGGCCTTCAAGACTGGCTATCCTTTCCGAGACCTAAAAGGTTACGGTACTTGTTGACAGTGCGCCTGGCGATCGATATTCCCCTGTTGTTTAACTCACTCACCAGCCGTGAATCTGATATCTCTTCGTTATTTTTTACGATCTCCGCTATGATCTCCAGAGCTTGTTCCTTTTCCTGGAGGTTTCCAAAGAAATACCTCAAAGGAAAAGTGCCTACGGGAGTCTGAATGAATTTACCCTTCACGGCTCGGCTTACGGTTGACACCACAACGCCGAGTTTATCAGCAATTTCGTTCATCTTTAGAGGTCTTATCTTATCTCCCCGGTTGAGGAGAAAGACAGCATTTCTCATGACTATTTCGTTTCCTATGGCCAGAAGCGTCGTCTTTCTCCTCTCTAGAGCGCTGATAAAGAACTGGGCCTCTTCTAGTTTGTTTTCCAGATAATCTCTGGCGTCCTTCTGGCCGTTTTCAAGGATCTCTCTGTAAGAGTCCTCGATATTGAGAATCAACGAACAGTCTCTGACGGTTACCATGAATTTCTCGTCGAAGAATTCGATGTAAAGATCTGGTTCGACGTAACGAACAAAAGCTCCATCGCTGTAGCCCGAGGAAGGGAAAAAACCACTGTCCATAAGGTCGTCAAGTTCTTCCCTGTTCCTGGCAAAGACACCATCGAAGCCGCTCTCCCTGAGCGCCTCTATAATCGAGTCGAGTTCCTCCAGACTACATGCAACCTCCTTCGCTATCGCTTCGAGATCCCTGCTGAGTAGACCGTGGTCGTCCATGTTATCCAGAAGCGTTTCGAAAAGACTGTACTGTCTATCATCGAGAATGTAGTAAGCGAAATCCTTGAGTATCTCTCTGAAAGTAGGTTGTTGTGGCTCTAACCTGTCGAAGTCCCAGCCTTCCCTATCCGAACTCTCTTCTCTCATGTAAACCGAGTACTGTATCGGCTGAGAGTAGAGATCTCCATCTTCGGCGTTCTCTTCATCTTCGTTTCTTTTTTCTTTATCCTCACCGTCTTCGATGAGGTCGTAATCGTCTCTCTTGATCTCGAGTAGAGGATTGGCCTGCACTATCTCCTCTAGCTCCGCGTTTATTTCTTGAGAGTTCAGCTGCAATAACCTCAGAGCCTGCTGAGATCTTAAGGATAAGCCTTGTCTCTGTTCGAGCTTCTGAGATACTTCATGTCCCAATTCCATGTTTCTCTCCCCTTGCTCCTTCAACCAGACAGGAAAATACCCGGGAGTATTCTTTCCCGATACTGGAAGCGGTATTCGACGCGTCAGATTCATCGCTCAATTCCGCCGCTTTCCCCATGAAATACATTCCAAGAATTCCGGCTCTTTCGAGATCTCCGGTCTGAGCCGCAAAACTTCCGATCGTACCGCTCAAAAGATCGCCGCTGCCGCCTTTCGCGAGGCCTGTCGTACCGGTGATGTTTATGCTCAACTTTCCATAAGGGTTGCATAAAACGGAACTCGAACCCTTCAAGATAACTCTACAATGGAAGTTCTCGCAGAAATCCATCAGAGATTTTAGATCGGTCTCACCGCACAGGCGTCTGAACTCGCCGGGGTGTGGGGTCAGGAGGATATCCTCCGTGCGCGACAGTACGGTCAAATCTTTAGAGAGAGCGTACAGGCCATCGGCATCCAGAACCATGCTGCTTTTCGAGAAGACCTTCAGCAACTCCAGAACGGTTTCCGCCGTTTCTTCATTTCTTCCTATTCCCGGACCTATAACGATAGAATCTGCCTTCTTCGCGATTTCGACTATCGTGTCCAGATCGTCGCGGAATATGTGCGGCCCCTTGCCAACGATTGCAATTACCTCGGGAAGGTTGCTCCGTATCACAGCAGCCGCTTCTGGGGGAGTGTAGGTGTAGGTCAGGCCGCAGCCGGACCTCAGTGCACCGAGCGCGCTCAGAAAGGGTGCTCCAGTGTAGATTTCGCTTCCGCCAACGATCAACACCGCTCCATATGTACCCTTATGGCTGTCGGCGTGACGTTCCGGGAGGAGTTCCAGAACCAGTTCCTCATCTATGACCGACGAATCGAGTTGTCTATCCAGAATCTCTCTGGAGAAACCCTCGCTTCTCACAACCACCTCGCCGCAGTAATCACGCCCGGGGTAGAGGTAATGACCTACCTTCCCGGCCCCGAAAGTCACAGTTTTATCGGCCCTGAAAGCAATTCCTCTAACGCTTCCATCGAAACCGGAAACTCCAGAGGGGATGTCAACTGCCAATTTCACGGATTTCAGTCCGTTTATGTACTCTACAAGCTCGGCGACTCTACCCTGCAACTCTCCATGAAAACCCGTACCGAATATGGAGTCTATTACCATATCGGCGCGTGAAAGGAGGCTTTCGACCGTACTCTCTTCGCAAGCATGTATCCCTCCTCCAAAAGAGACAAAGAGTGAAGCGTTGAAGATCGCGTCCGGCGTGGAAGGGTGATAGCACTCGATTACAGATACAGTCTTTCCGGCGTTCAACAGCAACCTCCCTATCGCGTAACCGTCCCCACCGTTGTTACCTCCACCGCAAAGTATCGCAATCTCTTTGACCGTGGGGTATTTCAGAACTTCCTCAAGTACGCTCCTCGAAGCATTTTCCATTAGAAGTACAGAGGGGATCCCTCTTTCGATGATCAGTTCGTCTATTCTTCTCATCTGCACCGGAAAGGCAACTTTCAAAGTATCACCTCATTATGATCTTATCATTTTTACTCTCGATTGGCATGTTATAATGTGCCGAGGTGAAAGCGATTGAAGCGAATTCTGGTTTTTCTCTTTGTAATAATTTCTCTGTACGCTTTTTCGACTGAAGAATACAACGATCTGACACTTTTCATAAGAGAGATAGTTGAAAGCGGTGACATAGACGCACGCGTTAAGATGGAGTTTCACATCATCGATTCCGACGGCGACGGCTCGAGTTATCGCGACATTCTCGTCGGTGCCCGCTTCATGCTCAGTGGAGGCGAAGATCTGTACATTGAGTTTCTCGAGCCCGAAGAACTGAGCGAAATAGCTTTCGTATATCTTATGAGAGAAGAAGTGATCTTCAGTATCGTCGATGGGGTTCCATGGAAGCAGTACCGCTGGAGTTATGAAACGGGATTGATAGAAAACCTGCTGGGACAGTTTTTCAGAGGTCTCATGGAACAATCAAATTTCAGCTGGGAAGTCGAAACCCATTCTGATAGAAGCGTTTATAAAATACTCCCCTCGGAATCAAGAATGAGGATGCTCGGCCTCCTCGGCGGTGGCGGGTATCTCCCCAACCTCATGCACATATATCTTTCACTGAAAAGAAGGGAGGGTTATTTTCCGAACCTCGAGTTCTTGAAAATAACCGACAGACTGGAGAAGGAGTACCTGTATATCGAATTTTTAGACCTGCAGATGAAGGTCGACAAGCAGTTGTTTTCCGATCTTAGAAAGAGCTTCTACGAAACTTTTCAGAAGTAGTCTCTTCCGAGTTTGTTGACCACTCTGGGTATCTCTATACCCAGATCTCTGTCGAAAAAGCCGGTAGTAACGACGAAATCTTCAAGGTCTATGTGGTGGCCCCTTTTAGAAATTCTCAGTGCGCCTTTCATGAGGAGGGCACTTCCGGCGTATATTTCCGTGACCACCCTTCCGGTGCTCTTCTTCGAGAAACGAACCTCGAATGTATCCAGAATCTCCCCGGCTTTTGAGAATCTCTTTACCCCTAGATTGAAAAAACCGCCGTACTCTGTAGAGACAGGATCGGACGTGGCTATGCCGTAAAGGATGACTTCGTTAAATGATAAAGACAAAGGTCACCTCAATTCAACAATTCGATAACTCGATCTGCCTCCCGGTCGCTAAAGATCGCATTGTGGTATCATCTTTTCAGGAAATCAAAGGAGGTAAATATGAGCAAGATTCCAAGAGTTGCCCTCATAGCACACGATAAAAAGAAAATCGATCTCATAATGTTCGTCAGAGAACATCTGGACGTTTTCAAAAACTGCCGGCTCTACGCTACCAGTACAACCGGAAACCTTCTGAAAGAGAAAGTCAAACTAGAGTTGACTTCCTTCAAATCCGGTCCACTCGGTGGAGACCTTCAGATCGGTTCTTTGATTGCCAACGACGAGGTAGACTTCGTAATCTTTCTCAGAGACCCTCTCACGGCACAGCCCCACGAACCGGATGTTACCGCCCTGCTCAGAGTCTGCGATGTTCACAACAAACCCTTAGCAACTAACCTGGCGACGGCAGAAGCCCTGGTAATGGAGATCGGAAGGTTTCTCGACTCTTCTGATTCCGGGAAGGAATAGTATATTGCCGGGAAAGATCGAATACTCTCCAAACTTTTTTTCGATCTCCAGCGCCGTTTCCAGCGGGTTTCTCTTCGCTTCGAAGAGTGAGAGTTGCTCTCCGTTCTTCTTTTCGGTGAGGTTCCAGCAGGTAATGCCGACGGCCCTGATGGCCTCACCCTTCCAGATGGATTCGATCATCCACGGCAGGATTTCGGTCATATCCTTTATGGAGGAGATCGTGGAACCGAGTCTTTTCGAAAGTCTGCGCAACTTTCCGTCGGAGTACTTCAGATGAACAGTGAGTCCCGCACTTTCCATAGAACATCTCCCAAGTCTGTAAACAACTCTGGCGGCCAGGAAGTTGGCTACCCTCATCACCAGTTCCCGATCGGTGATATCCACAGAAAGAGTCATGGAATGGCTTATGGATTTGGGTGGTTCCTCTCTGAAAAAAATCTCCCGAGAAAAACTATTTTTTGAGAGACTCTGAATTAGTCCCAAGAAGCTGTTCCCGAAAGCGGTGTAGAGTTTTATGGGATTTCTTTCGAACTCCTCGAGAACTTCTCCGACCGTTTTGTAACCCATCGATTCCAGTTTGATCAGTGTATGCTTCCCGATGCCCGGGACGTCGCCAAGAGGTATCTGCTTCAGAAAAGTCCTTTCTAGACCTTTCTTCACGACTACAAAACCGTTCGGCTTCAAATAATCGCTCGCGATTTTGGAAAGCACTGGATTGACAGTAACCCCCACAGAGGCCGTTATCCCGAAACTCTCTTTCAAATCGTGTTTGAACTTTATGAAACTCTCCAGAGCCTCCTCGAGCCTTGTGTAGAAACCTAGGTCGACGTAAGCCTCATCTATACTTGTCACCATTATTCTCGGGGAAACGCTGGTGAGCATTTTCATGATTTCTCTGGAAACATATTCGTACTTCCTTGATTGCACCTTGACTGCCATCAAATCGGGACAGAGCTTAACGGCCTGAAAGAAGGGCATTCCTGATCTCACACCGAATCTTTTAGCTTCGTAACTGGCCGAAGTAACTACCGAATGGCGTTTACCGATTCCGGTGACGGCGATAGGGCGTCCTTTCAAGCAGGGGTTGGCCGCTTGCTCTACACTCGCGAAGAAAGCGTCCATATCTATGTGAGCAATGTATTCTATGCCCGTCATTTTAACAGTTCTCCAATGGACGACAGTACCATTTTTTCAGTGTTTCGTGGAACTCCAGACTGTAGGCTCCCAGGTTGGTGAGGACCGAGAAGTGGTGTATTCTCTCTCTGCCCGCAGATTCTATCCAGTTCGAAGTAATGGTCTTTATAAAAATTTTTATACCATCATAACTGAACCTTATAGGTATGAAATATTCTTCATTGTAATATACAAGTGCTTTGGATAGCCTCTTTTGAGTCATATTCCTATCACCGTTATAATTATTTATACCAAATGGTATAAATAATTATAGCAGATGATTTCCGGAAAAATCAACTATTTTCCGATCCTCTGGAAGATTCGACTTTTGCGGGTACTCTTATATCGAAGCCCAGTTCACTGGAGAGTTTTTTGAAGTCTTGCGAAGAATGCGAGAAGTCTCTTCCATTTATCATGAGATAATAATGCGAGAGCTCGTGAAGTATTGTGCCTTTGAGAAGCTCTTCGTTCGCGTAAATCGAGGAGGCTATTTCTATTCTCAACGGCTTGTAACGACCGGCAGCCTTCAGATAAACAAGCCTGCCGAGAACTCTTTTTAGTCTCGAATTGAACGAAAAAGGTATATCGGGAAAGACCCCGAAAACCTTTAATGAAAGAATTCTTGACAGAGTTACCAGTTCCCTGTCATCTGGAAACTTCATATCGATCATAACGGAAAGACTTTTCGGATCATAAAGGCGGAAGAATCCGCCTTTATGATCCGAGAACTATCATAGTCTCTCCGGCATCTATATTGTCGCCCTTACGGATCTTAACCTGTCGGACCGTTCCCGAACTCTCCGCCAGAATGCTGTTTTCCATCTTCATGGCTTCCAGTATCACCAGTTTCTGACCGATGCTAACGCTATCGCCAACGGAGACGAAAACCTCGAGGATCGTTCCAGACATCGGAGAGACAACATTAATTCCTCCGGTACCACCCGATTGGGAAGACCTCTCTCCGGCCTGCGGTTCGGACCTTTTAACTTCTTCGACCTTTTTCACAGGTTCCGTTTTCCCGGCAGCTACAGGCACCTCCGGAGTTTCACTCACCGTCTGCTGGACCTGTGTTTGCGAAGACAACTCTTCGACTTCTACGTCGTATTCTTTTCCATTAACCCTAACCCTGAACCTTCTCAATTCTTGCTCCTCCTTAGTCTCCAGTAAACCACAGGGTCCCGTCTTTTCCAGGCCGATGGCAGAGCTATCGGGACCGGTTTCAATGATTTTATCTGAAAGTTTTCATGTCCGATGATTTCCAGTATAGCCGCACTTATAGCGGCAACGGCTTCGGCATCCTGCGAAGACCTCTCTTCTATTCTTCCATAATCTGCCGCTGGAGAAGGTGAAACGACTCTGGGCATGATCTTCTTTTTATCGTCCCTGGATAAAAGTTTACCCAATATGTTGAATATGAAATAGAGAATCGCAAGTGTAAAGAAGACAACCGCGATACCTATGATTGTTATCTGAAGATACTGATCCATCGCTCACCTCTTAAAGGGGTATATTTCCGTGTTTTTTAGCCGGTCTCCCCTCGGTCTTGGTTTCTAGTATATCTAGAGCCCTGCATATCTCTGCCCTGCTTCTCGCCGGGTCTATGATGGACTCTATGTATCCTCTGGAAGCAGCAACATAGGGATTGGCGAAGAGTTCTTTGTACTCGTTTATCTTCTCTTCCCGGGTCTTCTCGGGCTCAGAAGAACTTTCGATTTCCTTTCTGAATATGATGTTCGCCGCCCCTTCGGGCCCCATGACGGCTATCTCGGCGCCTGGCCAGGCGAAAACCATGTCTGCTCCCAGGTGCTGACTACCCATGGCAATGTAGGCACCGCCGTAAGCCTTTCTAAGGATGAGTGTCACTTTGGGTACGGAGGCCTCGCTGTAGGAGTAAAGCAGCTTGGCACCGTGCCTTATTATTCCTCCATGCTCCTGAGAAACGCCCGGGAGGAAGCCCGGCGTATCGACAAGGGTGATTATAGGAAGATTGAAGGCATCCAGAAACCTTATGAACCTCGCCGCCTTATCGGAGGCGTTTATATCGAGCGAACCGGCGAAGACGGCCGGCTGGTTGGCGACTATTCCCAGGGCCCTCCCACCGATTCTCGCAAAGCCAACCACCATGTTTTTCGCATAATGCTTGTGTACTTCGATGAACTCCCCACCGTCAACCAGGAGCGATATTATATCCTTCACATCGTACGATTGCTTCGGGTTGTCGGGTATTATAGCTCTCAGTTTCTCTTCGTCAACCACTCCGGGCGAGGGCAGTCTATAGGGTTCTTCGGCGTTGTTCTGGGGAAGGAAGTCGAGTAGCTTTCTGACCAGAGACATGGCTTCTTTATCGTTATCGGCTATGAAATGTGCGTTCCCGCTTTTGCTGTTGTGGACAAGTGCACCACCGAGTTCCTCCATCGAGGTTTCCTCGCCTGTTACGGCTTTGATTACCTGGGGACCGGTTATGAACATCTGCGAGTTGTCGCGAACCATGATTATGAAATCAGTTATGGCTGGCGAGTAAACGGCCCCACCCGCGCACGGTCCACAGATAACGGTTATCTGAGGTACGACTCCTGAAGAAAGTGTATTCCTGTGAAATATTCCCCCGTAGCCAAAGAGCGAATCAACACCCTCCTGTATTCTCGCGCCACCGGAATCGTTTATCCCGACTATCGGAATTCCAAGCTTCAAGGCCATATCCTGAACCTTCATGATTTTTTTGGCATGCATCTCACCGAGAGAGCCACCCTGCACGGTAAAATCTTGAGAGAAGACCGCAACTTTTTTGCCGTTGACCGAGCAGATGCCTGTTACGACTCCATCGGTGGGAAAGTCCTTCCCCTCAAGACCGAAGGTGGTCGCTCTGTGCTTGACGAATTTATCGGTCTCTTCGAAACTACCCTCGTCACAAAGAGCTTCAATGCGTTCGCGGGCCGTCAATTTACCGGCTTTGTGCTGTTTTTCTATCCTGTCTTCCCCGCCACCGAGAGATACCTTCCTGTCAATTTCAAAGAAATTCTTCAATTTGTCATCCATTTCAACACCCCCTCAGTGGAATCCTTCAACGAGCTCTATTAAAACACCACCGGCACTTTTAGGGTGTAAAAATACCACCCTCGTACCCGAAGCCCCGGGCTGAGCCTCCTTCGTGAGCGGGACTATCTCCAACTCAACGGCCTCTTTAATGGCGGCTTCAATATCATCGACGTGAAAGGCCATATGATGTATCCCCTCACCCCTCGTCTCCAGGAATTTCGATACCTGACTGTTCTCCGCGATCGGTTCGAGCAGTTCGATTCGTGTGTCGCCAACACTCACAAATGCCACTCTTAGACCCCTTTCCGGGAGTTCTTCGATCTTCACCGGGTCGAGTTTTAGAAGATCTCTGTAAACCTTCAGTCTCTCTTCGATGGATCTAACGGCGACCCCGATATGATCTATCCTGTCAGCTCTCATCAGATAACCTCCTGTTTTCTAGAAGATAATTCATTAACTCTTCGAGTTTAGCATTTTCCGAGAAGTCTTCCATTATGATCTGGTACACGCTGTTCAAATTATTGTAAAGTGTACGCCGGCGCCTTTTCTCTTCGATCGCTCCGCTGCTATCTAGTTCTTCAAGAGCTTTTTCGATAAGGCTGTGAAGCTCTTCCACTCCCTGACCGTTGATTGAATTTGTAAGAACTATTGGAAGCTTTCTGCCGCTCATTTCAAGAATGGCTTCTGTCTTAGCTGCCAGCTGTGACGCTCCGGGCAGGTCCATTTTGTTCACGGCGAAGATATCTCCGATCTCCATTATTCCCGCCTTCATAGTTTGAACATCGTCTCCCATACCTGGAGCCAAAACCAGCAGAACTACATCGGCCAGATTCTCAATATCCGTCTCGGACTGACCGGCTCCGACCGTTTCAACGAAAATTCTGTCGAACCCGCTCCGGCCGAGGAACTCGACGGCATCGTAGATCGAAGGGCTTAGGCCTCCAACCTTACCACGGCTGGCCATAGATCTCACGAATATCTCTTCGCTCTTGGTGGAGCGCTTCATCCTTATCCTGTCTCCCAGGAAGGCTCCGCCCGTGAAGGGACTGGAAGGATCGATGGCAATTATCGCCGTTCTTTTTTCTTTAGAACTCAAGAGGGCAAGTCGATCGGTAAGGGTAGATTTCCCGGCACCGGGGCTGCCTGTGATACCCACAACGTGATAATCTCTCTCTTCCAGCGAACCGATGATCTCTCTGGCTACCGATCTGTCGTTTTCTATTCTGGTCAAAGTTCTGGAAATGGCGAGCTGATTTGCATAAGAAAGCCCTTCGCTCATTTATCTATGGCACCTTTTATCGAATCGACTATCGCCTTCAAAGGCGTTCCTGGACCGAAGACTTCGAAAATTCCCATCTTCTTGAGTTCTAGAGCGTCTTCAGCCGGTATTATGCCTCCTACAAAGACGGGTTTTTCGTCTATCCCCTTTTCTTTCATAAGATTTAGAACCTTCTCGCAGATTCTCATGTGTGCACCTGAAAGGATTGAGAGACCAATGACATCTACGTCTTCCTGGAGGGCGGCCTTCACAACTTCGTCTGCCGATTGCCTGAGGCCGGTGTATATCACTTCCATGCCAGCATCCCTGAGTGCCATCGCCACCACTTTTGCACCCCTGTCGTGTCCGTCGAGTCCCGGCTTTGCAACGAGCACCTTTAATCTTCTCATCATTTCACCTCTTTATCTCAAAGAATGACGGCTTCGGTGTATTCTCCGAAGACATCCCTGAGGGTATTCGAAATCTCTCCCAGCGTCGCATAGCATTTAACTGCGTTCAGTATGAAGGGGAAGAGGTTTTCAGAGCCCAGCGCAGCTTTCTTGAGTTCCTTCAAAGCCTCCTCGACCGCTTGCGAGTTTCGCCTTCTTTTTAGTGTGCCTAGTTTGTTTATCTGCTTCTCTTCGATGATCGGATCGATTTTGAGAATATCCTTTTTCGGATTTTCATCGGAGAGGTACTGATTTACACCCACGATTACCTGCTCTTCTCTTTCAATTTTGAGCTGGTAGTTGTAGGCGGTCTTCAGAATCTCCTTCTGTATGTAACCTTCCTGAACGGCCTTGACCATTCCCCCGAGATCGTCGATTTTCTGGAGATAATCCGATGCGAGCTTCTCAATCCTGTCTGTCAGGTTTTCAACGTAGTAAGATCCTCCTACCGGATCTACCGTGTCCGTCACCCCGGTTTCACAGGCGATTATCTGCTGTGTTCTGAGGGCTATTGTAACCGAATCCTGTGTCGGCAGACCTAGAGCCTCGTCGAAAGAGTTGGTATGAAGAGATTGTGTACCGCCCAGAACAGCAGCCATAGCCTGGAATGCCACTCTGATTATGTTGTTCATCGGTTGCTGTGCGGTTAGTGTAGAACCACCGGTTTGAGTGTGGAATCTGAGCATCATGGCTTTTTCGTCAGTAACACCGAACCTGTCTTTCATTATCTTCGCCCAGAGTCTTCTTGCAGCGCGGAATTTGGCGATCTCTTCGAGGAAGTTGTTGTGAGAGTTGAAGAAGAAAGAGAGCCTCTTTCCGAAAATGTTTGGATCCAGGCCGGCCTTTATGGCAGATTCGACGTAGGCTATACCATCCGCAAGCGTAAAGGCCACTTCTTGAACGGCATCGGCCCCAGCCTCTCTTATGTGGTACCCGCTAATGCTTATGGTGTTGAATTCCGGAAGTTTCTTCGAACAGTATTCGAATATATCGGTAATCAGTCTCATAGAAGCGTCTGGCGGAAAAATGTAGGTTCCTCTGGCGATGTATTCCTTCAATATATCGTTTTGAATCGTTCCAGTTAATTTCGAGGGATCTACGCCCTGCTTTTCTCCAACGGCTATGTACATGGCTAAAAGTATGGCCGCCGTAGAGTTTATCGTCATAGATGTACTTACCTTGTCGAGCGGTATTCCCTCGAAAAGAATCTCCATATCTTCCAACGAATCGATGGCGACTCCCACCTTACCTACCTCCCCTTCGGCCATCGGATCGTCTGAATCGTAACCGATCTGTGTGGGGAGATCGAAGGCCACCGAAAGACCGGTCTGACCTTGAGAGAGGAGATATCTGTACCTTTCGTTAGACTCTTCCGCCGTTCCGAAACCGGCGTATTGTCTCATTGTCCAGAGCCTTCCCCTATACATTGTCGGCTGTACACCTCGCGTGAACGGATACTGTCCCGGGAAGCCCAGGGCCTTATCGTAACCATCGGGTGGAAGATCTTCGGGGGTGTAGAGGATATCGATATCGCTATCGAACGATGTTTTGAATTGATTCTTTCTTTCGGGAAATTTTCTCAGCAGTGGTAAGACCTTCTTTTCCTTCCATTCTTCCTTGACCTTTCTAAGGCTTTCTGGATTGTTCATTTCTCATCCTCCATTTCGAAGTCTTTATAGATCTTTCATATTCAAGATAAATCAAATATAGCCGCGTGTCAATTGTGATCAATACCGATTATAACCGGCCAGACCTCCTTTGTGGACTCAAGTTCATATCTTCTTTTTCGTAAGCTATAATAGGTAGGAAATCGAACAAGCGGGAGAAACGATATTTTGCAAGGCAAAAAATCTCGGACCATCACCGCAAAAGAACGCCAACGATCCTACGATAGTTCTATTTTAGGACGATCTAAATAAGATATGATTATTTACTACCACAAGGAGGTAATCTCATGGATCTCGACAGATTGACGGAAGTGGTTTTCGTTCCAGGAATCACCGGACGCGAAGAGATGATAAGATCCAAAATTCTCGAAATGATACCCCAAGAGATAGAACCGCAAATAGATGATCTGGGAAACGTCACAATCGAAATAGGTAAGGGCGAGCCCAGCATCGCCTTCGCCGCGCACATGGATGAGATTGGTCTTCTGATAACGGGTGTTAATGGCGACGGGACTCTTAATTTCAAGAAGATTGGCGGTGTCCCCGAAGAGCTGCTCGTGGGACGACACATGGATGTGATAACCTCTTCCGGAGAGTCCATAGACGGTGTTATAGGTATCACTCCTCCCCATCTTAGGGAGAAGACGGATCAATCATGCCGGAGTCTGTCGATAGACGTGGGATCTACTTCGAAGGAAGAGACCGAATCTATGGGTATAGAAGCTCTCGATTATGCCGTCTTTAGAAAGCAGATATCGATTCTGAACGAAAAGTTCGTGGCGGTGAGATCTCTCGATGACAGGTTCGGCTGTCTCGCGCTTCTCGATCTTCTCGATCTTCTCGTGAAATTCGATCTTCCCAGAAGGGTGTTGTTTTCCTGGACGGTGCAGGAAGAGATAGGATTGATCGGTGCACGGGCTCTTTCCGAGAGAATCAAGCCTTCACTTTTCTTTCCCGTCGACTCTTTCGCCTGCTGTTCAAGACTCACCGGAGATGTCAGGCCGGGTAACGGGCCGGTGCTTCGGATGTCGGACACGTCTTCTCTGGGCGATTATCAGACTGGCAGGAAAATAGTGGAACACGCAAGAGATAAAGGTTTTCCTCTTCAAATAGGAGTCACCGGCGGCGGAACCGACGGAATACCTTTTCAGCAGCATGGTGTGAAGATGGTACCTCTTTCTCTGGCCGTTAAAAACCTTCACTCGGAGACCGAATATATATCTATGGATGATTATGACAACCTCGTCAGGCTCATGTTCTCTCTCGCAACAGAGTTTCTAATTCCATGACCGTTTCCGAAGAAATAAGAAAGTGGCTAGTCTCCTCAGGCGTTCTGACACGTGTAGGAAAACCCAGTCGGTATATCGGGAAGGAGTTAAACGCGGTCCTCAAAGATCCGGCGGGAAAGCTCAGAGTCCTACTGGCCTTTCCGGACGCCTACGAGGTTGGTATGTCGCATCTGGGTTTCAAAATCCTTTACAGAGAGTTGAACTCCAGAGATTCTATCTTCGCCGAGAGAACCTATCTTCCTTGGAAGGACATGATCGAAGAAATGCGGAAAAGTTCTGTGCCGCTTTTCTCTCTGGAGACTTACTCCCCGGCCCTGGAGTTTGACATAGTTGGTATCACGCTCCAATACGAGCTCGGGTATACAAATGTTCTTGCGCTTCTCGAACTGGCTGGAATACCCCTGTTTCAGAGGGATAGAACGTACGAGCCCATCGTCCTCGGCGGCGGACCATGCGCCTCCAATCCAGAACCGATGTCTGACTTCTTCGATGCTTTCGTTATCGGAGACGGTGAAGAGGCTATTATAGAAGTGTGTGGACTTATAGAGAAGAACATCGATCTTCTAAAATCAGGGAAAAGGAGAGAGCTTCTGGAGACCATCTCTGAAGTTCGCGGCGTTTATGTTCCCTCGATTGAAAGAAAAAACATAGTAAAGGCTGCCGTTGCGGACATCTCTGATTACGAAATTGATGGAAAACCGGTAGTGCCCTTCATGAAAGTAATACACGACAGAGCGATCGTCGAAGTCATGAGAGGTTGCAACAGAGGTTGCAGGTTCTGCCAGGCCGGGATTTTTTACCGGCCCGTTCGAGAGAGGGGAAAAGAAGAGATCGTCGAAGGAGTGAGAGAAATTTTGAAAGGTACAGGGTACGACGAGGTTTCCTTGCTCTCGCTCTCAACGATGGATCATTCACAGATAGGTGAACTGACAGACTCACTTTTGCCTCTAATGGAACCCCGCAGGATTGCCCTCTCTCTCCCTAGCTCCAGAGTAGATGCTTTCGATGTTGAGATCGCTTCCAGAATAGCTTCTATAAGGAAGACCGGACTGACTTTCGCACCTGAGGCTGGAACGCAGAGATTGAGAAATGTTATAAACAAGAACGTGACCGAGGAAGATCTTTTAAGCTGCGCGATGATAGCCAGAAAAAAAGGCTGGCAGAGGTTGAAGCTGTACTTCATGATCGGTCTTCCCACCGAGACTTCGGAAGATATCGAAGGTATAGTGAAGCTAAGCCGAAGAGTCAAGGCTATCGGTTTCAAAGAACTGACCATATCTGTTGCCGTTTTCATACCTAAACCGCACACCCCTTTTCAGTTTTCCAGGCAGATAGACGAGAACGAGGCCAGCCAGAAGGCCGAGTTCTTGAAGGGTTTTTCCGGAAGGGGCATAGATATCAAAATTCACAATCCCTCCAGCGGGCCGGTGGAGGGGATTTTGAGCCGTGGCGACAGAAAAGTAGGTAGAGCCGTTTACGAGGCCTACAGGCTTGGAGCGATGTTCGATGAATGGGACGACCAGTTCGACCGGAGGATCTGGGATGAAGCCTTCAAAATCGCCTCGATCGATACGGAATACTACTTCAAGGGTTATTCTACCGACGAGACGCTGCCATGGGAACACGTCTCGCTCGGTGTCTCTAAGGAATTTCTGGTGAGCGAATACTTCAGATCACTTAAAGGCCATACAACACCCGATTGCAGGTGGACTGGATGCGCAGGTTGTTCGGTATGTGGAAGACTCGGAATCACTAATGTGTTGCGCAAAGTTTGAGAGCACTCATTTTTGACGCTTCTGTAATGTCCCCAGCACCCAGAAAGAGGACGACGGCATCCCTTTTTCTTTCTAGCCAGTCCAGTATCTCGGCGTAGTTAACCGCGTGAACCGCTGGGACTCCGTAACTACTTAGCCCCTTCAGGACTTCGGTTTCGTCGATCGCATACTGACCCTTCTCGTAAGCCTCGTAGAGCTTGTAAACACAGACTTCGCTGGCATCTCTCAAAGAGAGTGCGAATCGACCATTCTCCCTCACAAGGCGGGAGTACCTGTGCGGCTGGAAGACCACGATTATATTTTTATCTGGAAAGAACTCCCGGGCACCCCTTATGGTGCTGCTTATCTCGTCAGGAGTATGTGCGTAATCGTCGAAGAAGAAGAGATTCCTGCTGTTGTCCATGCCTCTGAACGTAAATCTTCTATCAACGGACCTGAAAGACTCCAGGGAAGCTTTGATCGTATCTATCGACACCCCGAGTTCGTGAGTCAACGCCACCGCTGCCATTGCGTTGTAGGCGTTGTATTCACCCGGTATCATCAGCTTGATCTGTCCCATATGGCTATCACCGCGCCAGCAGCTGAAGGTTTGACTCATCAGACAAGTCTTTCTATCGGAAAACCGATACAAGCCTTTTTCTTTGCCAAAGGTGATTCCATCTTTGAACAGCCTTTCAGAGACAGGATCATCGGCGTTGAATACGAGAAGGTTCTTGACACCTTTGGAGAAATACTTGAAATGATTTTTCAGGTTTTCGAAGGAATTATCGTAATGCTCTAGATGATCGCCCCTGATGTTGGTGATGATAGCATTTTCCGGCTTAAAAGAGGCGAAAAAACCGTCGCTTTCATCCAGTTCGCTGACTATAACTTTACCGCCCCTCCTGTAATTGCCATCTGCAAGGAAGGCGTTCAACCCTCCCAGAAAGACCGTCGGGTCTCTCCCGTCATCGAAGAGTATTTTGGCAACCATGGCGGTGGTAGTAGTTTTACCATCGGTACCGGTGACACAAGTAGATATATTGTCGGCGAGGATCTTTCGTAATAATTCCATTCTGTAGATAGTAGGAACATCTTCAAAGATGGCCCTTACGAGTTCGGGATTTCCCTGCTTTATCGCAGTAGTTCTTATCACTAGATCGGGTTTATCGAAATTTTGGGGAGAGTGTCCTATGAAAACACTTATCCCCCGGGCTCTAAGATATTCCACTCTCTCGTTCTCTTCGTAGTTCGAACCGTATACCTGATATCCCTCAGATGCTAAATGCATTGCCAGACCGCTCATTCCTATTCCGCCAATGCCAATGAAATGGTATTTCAAATCGATTCCTCCCGGAGTATATAATCCAAAATAATATCAACAGGTCTTCTTGGAGGCATGTAACCGATATCTTTAACCAACATCTCTTGCATTGCAACGAACAGCTTTTCTGGGGTTAGATCACTTTCCAGTATAACATAACCAAGACCAAGTCTCTCCAGTGAAATCGCATTGTGCAATTGATGATTTTCCGCTGCTCCAGGCCACGGTATTATTATACCCTTTCTACCGTGATACTGTAGCTCGGCGATAGTGGTCGCCCCGGCTCTGGAAATCACGAGATCCGAAACTGCTATCGCATCGGAAAGATTCTCTATATAAGCGAAAGACCTCACGAAAGGAAAACGCAGTAAATCCTTCGCTTTTTCTTCATCTCCTGTCGAATGCAGAAAGTTCATAAACACATTTGACTCTTCGAGCAGGTCATACAGCTTTTCACAGGCGTCGTTGATTACTGAAGATCCGAGACTGCCACCCAAAACGACGACAAATGGTAATTCGCTGGAAAGACCGAATCCCTTAAGCAACTCCTCTCTGGATTTGGTGCTCTCTCTGACCGGATTTCCCGAAAGTACAATGCGTTCTGCCGGTAGCTTCACTTCTCCGGCAGTCTCTTCAAAAGAGATAAAAAAGTATTCGGCGTATTTGGCCATCCTTTTATTGGTTATGCCGGCTATTGAATTCTGTTCATGTATGAATATCGGTATTTTCAGCTCGTGCGCCGCTTTTATTACCGGAAAGGAAATATAACCACCCGTCGAAAAGAGGAAATCGGGTCTAAAATCCGTCAGGCTTCTCAGAACCTGTTTTTTGGCCATCATATGAGAGAAGAGTATCGGTATGTTTCCCGGACTGTAAAGCGGCCTCAGAAGCCCCCTGAGTTCCAGCGGCACTTTCGAAACCCCCGGGAAATCTCTTTCCACACTTCTGTCGTCTATCTTACCCTTTACCGTGAAGTACAGCAAATCGAAGTCGGTGCGTTTGCCTATCTCCTGAAGAAGGGCTACGGCCGGATAATAATGCCCGCCTGTGCCCCCACCACAAAAGGCTATCTTAAGTTTTCTCATGGGGTTCGCTCGCCTTATTCTCTTCTTCTTTCTCTATAAGAATCGCAAAGACCAGACCGTAGCCGATCATCAACGACATTATCGAAGAGCCACCCGAGCTGACGAAGGGAAGGGTGACACCCGTTGGAGGAAAGAGGCCTAGATTGACCGCGATATTTATCGTTGCCTGAATCATTATATACAGCGCAAAACCTATGATGTACAACTTGCCTTCAAGTTTCGACGGTCCTTTGAGTCCCGCAAGTATTAACTCCCTGATGAAGCCAACGTAAGCCAGCATGAGTACCACGATCCCTATTAGACCCAATTCTTCACCGATCACCGCAAAGATGAAATCCGAGTAGCTCACCGGGAGGTAGTACTTTACAAGCCCCATTCCAAGGCCTTTACCCATCAGCCCACCCGAAGATATAGCCATGATCGAGTAGGAAACCTGTTCGTGTTCCTCTCCGGTTATAGATGTTAGGAACGAAGTTATCCGCTCCAATTGGTAGGGCTTTATGAATCCTCCGCTGTACAGTATTAGAACGATCAGTACGCCCAGTGTTACGGCGAGCAGTATATAACGCAGCTTTATACCTCCGATTATCATCATCACAAAGGTTATAGCGACTAGAATGCCGGTCGTCGATAGATCTGGCTCTATGAAAACAAGAAAGGCTAACGGCAAGACAAGTCCGATAGGAATCAGAAAGGTGTTGAGGAATGACCTCTTCTTTATATTGCCCAGATAACTTGCCAGAACCACAAGCAGAGATATTTTGGCGAACTCGGAGATCTGGAGGGAAAGGCTGCCGATATCCAGCCATCTGTGAGATCCGCCCCTGTCGGGGAAAAAGAGTACTGCCACTAGAAGAATAAGCGTTAAGGGGTAGTAAATTGTAAAAGCCCTTTTGAAATGCCAGGAACCCTTCAGGTAGATCATAACTAGCGCACCGGCCAGACCTATCGCAAAGGCTATCAGCTGCTTCTCAAGGAATTCCGAAGCGCTGACATCGGGATGCCTTGCCTCCATGCTGATTCCGGCGCTGTAGATAAAAACGAATCCAAAAATCAGGAAGATACTTGTAAAAAGAGCGAGTATCAAATAAGTTTTCTTCATTAATTTCCCATTGCAAGCGACTTTACTATGCTCTTGAAATGGTCTCCCCTCTCCTTATAATTCCTGTAAAGATCATAGCTGGAACCGGCCGGACTTAGAACGACACTATCACCGCTGCACGAATTCCGTCTACCCGCCTCCACGGCTTCTTCCATTGAGCCAACCAATTCGAAGTTTATTCCCGACATTCTCATCTTCTCGATCAAAGATTTCATAGAGCTGCCAAGTACGATAATGCTTTTCAAGCCTTTCAAGAGTTGGAGCAGCTCGCCGTAGGTCTCATCCTTTGCTTTTCCACCAAGTACAAGAACGGTTTTCTCGGGGTTGAAGTTTTTCAAAGCCGCCACAACGGCGTGCGCGTTGGTTGCCTTGGAATCGTCGTAATATTTTACACCATCTATCTCTCCGACAAATTGAAGCCTGTGAGAGAGGAACTCGTACTTCTTTAGATCTTCGAAGACTCTTCTCAGAGGCATACCAAGAAGGTTTGCCAGGGTCATAACTACCAGGGTGTCTTCAAAATTGTGAATTCCCTCATAAGGCAGGTCCCCGCTATCGAAGGACTCTCCTCCTATTTTAAACTTGCCCAGATCGTAACAGCAATCGGTCTCTCCGTGCATTGAAAATGGAAGTATCTTCCCTTGTTGAGGTTTACCTTCGAAAAACTCCTTCTCACACGAAGGAAGCAAAGAAAAACCTTCCGTCATATCGACCAGTCGAAGTTTTGACTGTCGGTAGTCTTCGTACGTTTTGTGGTAGTCTATATGATCTTCGCCTATATTGATAACAGCCGATAAATGGAAGCGAATATCGCTTCTGCTGAACCATTTAAGCTGAAACGAACTAACTTCGAGAACGTAGTACTCAAGACTTTCTCCAAGTATCCCAGCCAGCGGGTCGCCTAGATTTCCACCCTGAAAGATACTCTTTCCCCTGGCTGCGAGCACATGCCCGAGCATGGTGACAGTGGTCGATTTTCCATTAGTCCCTGTGATACCTATTATCACTCCGTGAGGCTTAGATTTTAGGATATCCAAGGACACTTCCAGTTCGGTAGTGAATGGCTTTCCGCTCTCGAGAATGGCTCTCCCGACTTTCGAGAAAGGCGAAACGCCAGGTGATACTATGAAGCTGCCGCACTCCATAAGCCTTTCAGTATGACCGTTATCTTCATACTCTATACCGCTGTCTCTCAGAAATTCAAGGGCTTCTCCCTCGATCGATCCCATATCAGAAACGAAGAAAGACGATGATGGACACTCCTTGCGGAGTACTCTGAGCAATCTATAATTGGATATTCCCAGTCCCACGAAACCTATTTTGCTTTTCAACACGTCCTCCACCTACCAGGCCAGCAGGCCAATGACGGCCGCGGTCAATGCAAGCAACGAAAATCTGAAAGTGATCTTTGTTTCCTTCCAGCCTTTGAGTTCGAAGTGGTGATGGATGGGTGACATCCTGAAGACTCTTCTCCCAAAGAGTTTGAAGGACCCCACCTGAAGTATCACACTGAACATTTCAATTACGAACATGACGCCGAAAAAGATCAAGAAGAGCTCTCTGCCATCAATAGCGAAAATCGTGGCCAACATACCACCCAGGCCGAGCGCGCCCGTATCTCCCATGAAAACGGATGCTGGAAACCAATTGTGCCACAAGAAACCGGCCAGAGCGCCGAAGATCGGGGCGATGATTCCATTTTGCCACAACGGAAGGGCGAAGAGAGGTAACAGCGAAAAGATGAACATAGAACCCGCTAACCCATCTAACCCATCGGAAAGATTGACTGCGTTACTCATACCAGCCAGAACTGTTGCGGAGATTATGTAATACATAAAGCCAAATTCGATCTCGCCACCGAATGGGATCTTCATAGATGTATGGGGATTGTAGAACTGAATCATGAGCACTACGATAGAGGCGAACACGAACTGCAATAGCAACTTCCTCTTGCCACTTAAACCGGCTGCGTTCTTCTTAGCTATCTTCGAAATATCGTCGATCAAACCGACGGCGCCGAAAAGAATACCGGCCATCACCACGATGAGTGTTTCCGGCTTCCGGAAAAAAAGGATCATGACGATCAGGGAGACGGGTATGAAGATAACGCCTGAGGCCGTGGGAGTACCGGTTTTGTAATTGTGGAGATCCGGTCCTTCCTGTCGTATGTACTGGCCTATCTTGTGTTTCCTCTGGAATCGCTTGAAGGGTTCGAGAAGAATTGCCGTCGCAACCAGTGAAATTAAAAACGAGAGGACTTGATCAACCATCTTTAATCAACTCCATGAACTTTCCGAAGACCCTCTCTAGAAAGACACCGCGGGAGGCTTTGAAGAAAATCAGGTCACCCTTCTTTGTGTTCTCCTTCAACCATGAAGCCAGCACTCCCTCATCTTCACTGATGAGAACCGGTTTCACCGTTCCACAAGCCATCTCGATATCACGATCTACGTTGAAAAAGAGGACTTCATCGAATGCACCGAGGATCTTCCCAAGTTCCATATGTGTACTGCCGCTGTGAATCCCCTGTTCAAGTATAGAACCCACAACGGCTATCTTCCTTTTCGACTCGATCTTCTTTATAGAATCTACGGCCGACCTCCACGATTCAAGGCTACTGTTGTAGAAATCACTTATCAGAGTCATTCCGTGCAGTTTTTCTACTTTGAAACGGTCGTTGAAAGAGAGACTTAAACCGGAGATGTCTAAAGCCGGTTCATCAAGCCCACAGTTTTTCGCGACAAGATACGCCGCACCGAAATCCATTATCTGTCCGGCACTCCACAAACCGTTCAACCTTACAAACTTGTCTCCGCCACTCACGAAATGTACCTTAGTGTTCCGGTCGTCGTATGAAAAATCAACGAGAGTAAAATCGCACCTGCCCGTTCCAAAAAAGTACTTCTCACATTCGAGATTTCGAACGAACTCCCTGATTCTTGTATCGTCGCCGTTCGTTATCGCGGTTGTTATACGTCTTGAATTGAAAATGGACAGCTTTTCTTTGAGAAGGTCTTCCGGATTTCCAAAATTGCCCAGATGTGCACTGCCAACGTTGAGGAGAACGCAGATCTGAGGTTCCAGAAGCGATACCAGCTTTTCCAGATCGCCTTTGTTGTTTGTGCCAAGCTCAAAGACACCGAATCTGGCAAAAAGAAACTCTCTCCTTCCGTTCAAAAGAGATAACGGCAGTCCAATTTCAGTGTTCAGATTCCCCTCGGTTTTAAAAGTCCTACCGATCTTCGAAAGAAGAAAGGCCGCTATCTCTTTGGTAGTTGTTTTGCCGTTTGAACCTGTTATCGTGACAAGTTTATCGAAATTCGCTCTGGCCAGCAAACTTCTACTGGCCTTAATCAGTAGCTCCTTTATATCTTGACAGTATATGGCACGCCTATCGTTGAATTTTCGTGAAGTAAAAACAAAAGCCGCACCCCTGTTGAGGGCATCAAGTACGAAATCGTTCCCATCGATCCTCTCTCCCCTAAGAGCCAGAAAGACATCGCCTTCATTTATCTCTCTGGAATCGACGGATATTTTACGATTTTCGGTGAGCCTCAGAAACTCTTCGACCGCTTCATTAGAATTCACTTCTTGATGTGCCTCCGGAATTTAGTTTCTAAAATATCTTTAACGACTTGCTTATCGTTGAAAGGAACCTTCCTGTCCTTGAGAATCTGGAAATCTTCGTGCCCCCTGCCCGCTATCAAAACCATATCCTGTCTGTTGGCAAGTGTTAGGGCAACGGAAATGGCTTCTTTTCTATCCGGGATCACTAGATATGGCTTGAATTTGTCGATTCCACTTTCCAGATCCTGAAGTATCTCCAGAGGATCGTCGTTTTTCGGATCGTCGGAGGTAAGTATCACCACATCACTGAACCGGGAGGAAACTTCCGACATCAACGGTCTCTTCCCTTTGTCGGCCGACCCTCCCGCTCCAAAGACAAGTATCAACCTACCCGGGCTGAGTCTCCTGGCAGTACGCAGCAGTTTTTCCAGTGCATCTGGCGTGTGGGCGAAATCTATCACGACATCGAAACCGTACTTGGTGGCCTCTTCGACGAATTCGAACCTTCCGGGCACTCCACCGAAAGATGAAATAGCCTTCAGTATGTGATCCATATCGTAATTCAACGAATTTAGCACTGCTATTGCGGCTGCCACGTTGTATGCGTTGTGTTCTCCTATCAGTCGGGTGTAAACTCTCTGGGAGGAACCGAACGGGGTATGTATAGTGAAATCCATTCCGGTGCGGGAAATATCGAGATCTTCGATTCTGTAATCAGATTCGTCTCCGAAACCGTAAGTTATGATTCGGTTCCTGGATATGTGAATATCAGCGATGTTTATTTTGTCTCCATTCACGACGGCTATACCGTTGGATTTTAAAAGCGAAAACAGATGCATCTTCGCCCTGTAGTAATCTTCAAATGAGGAGTGAAAATCCAGATGATCCCGCGTAACGTTGGTTATTATACCGACGTCGAACCTCATGCCCTCGACTCTGTTCATGGAGAGTGAATGTGAAGAGACTTCCATGACGAAATATTCGGATTTGAGTTTGGTCGAAAGCTGGAGGAGTCTGGCCAGCTCGAAAGGACCTGGCGTGGTGTTCTTGGGATTTGTATATACGTTTTCACCGACTACATTTCTCACAGTTCCTATGAGAGATGCCTTCCTTTCGAAAATTGAGAGCACATGATAAATGAGAGTGGTGATCGTCGTTTTACCATTGGTACCTGTGACGCCTATGGTTGTGAGTTTGCGATAAGGGTGGTTGCACTCTTCCATGGTCAACAAAGCTTCTGCAAGCCGGGAACTTTTCACGTAAACTATGGGAATCAAAATCTCTTCATCCTCTATGGCAGTTTCGGCTATCAGAGCAGCCGCACCCTTCTTTTGAAGCTCTCTGGCAATCAGGTGCGAGTCGAAAGCCTGCCCCTTTATACATATGAAGAGATCGTTCTCTTTGAGAATTCTTGAATCGCTCTCCACATGCTCAAATTCGGGGTCTATATTTCCGGGGTTCACTACCTGAAGGACGTTGTTGCCGAGGAGTTCTATGATCTGAGACAATCTCATGAATCACACCCCTTTCGCTCTAGAAGATTGTATCATCGCTCCCTGAACTTGACAACTGAGGCGGCGTATGCTAACATTAATTAGCAGTCTTTAGGAAGGAGTGCTAAATGTCCAGAAAGCGAATGATTGGTCCGGATCTTAATTCCAGGCAGATTAGAGTCCTTTACTGCATATCTAGAGAGTACATATCCACCGGCAAACCTGTGAGTTCTAAACAGGTTCTCGAGCATTCCAACCTTAATTTCAGCTCTGCGACTGTCAGAAACGATATGAGAAAGCTCGAGTTTCTGGGGTACATCAACCAGCCACATACATCTGCCGGTAGGGTACTGACGGATAAGGGATTGAGGTTTTATTTCGATTCAATAAAGAGCATCTCAAGAGATTTGCAGGAGAGCAACGTAGCCATAGCTATCCGCCAGGCCAGCTTCATGGGTGATATTGAACGGCTCCTTCAGGGTATGACCAGAATTCTCGCTCGCGCCGCCTCGGCCTTCGTGATAATTGAAAAACCGAAACTCGACAGGCTAGTCGTAAGATCTGTCTCAATATCCAGAATAGCCGAAGGTTATCTGAACGTTTCGGTGATCACCGATCTGGGCGTGAGTTTGAATACCACTGTTTTTACGGGACTTAATGAATTTGATGTCGATGCTTTTCAAAAACAAATCAACATGGCTGTTGTCGGAAAAACCGTTGGGGAGATACGAAAGGGCATCAGGAACGTCGAGATAAAAGAAGATCAATGGTACGACAGAAGAGTGCAGGAGATCCTTCACTTTCTGCAAAGTATATTCGATAAGGAGAACGAAGAGAAGTATTTCAGGTATGGACTCGAGTTCGTAATAGCCAGTGAGTTTCTTGACTCTCAAGACGTTATTGATCTTGTAAAGGCGGTAGAGAATCCGAAAAGTCTCGACGGGTTACTTAAAGAACTGGGAGAAGTCGATTCTCCGAAGGCCTTCATAGGTCAGGAGATAGGCAGAGATGATATGAAGAACTATTCTATTTTCGCCTCCCCTTACACCAGAAACGACGAGAAGATAGGTACGGTCTACATAGTGGCTCCGAAGCTGTCATATTACGAGAAGATAACTGGCTATCTCGAATTTTCTATAAACAGGCTTTCGGAAGTTTTTTCGAACAGATAGCATACAGGAGGAAACATTATGGACGGGAAGCATGAAGAAACCATCAACGATATGGATCGAAACGATACTCCTTCTGGAGTACAGGAAAATTTAATTGAAATGGGAGACGCATCAAAAATTGAGATAGATGAATTAAAGACATCGGTTAAGAACCTGATGGAAGAAAACGCTAGGTTGAGGGCTGAGTTTCAGAACTTCAAGACGGCGATACAAAGGGAAGCGGAAGAACAGGTCAGAAGAAGCAAAGAGAGAACGATCCTTAGAATAATAGATATCTACATGGATCTGAAGAGGGCGTTGGCCAACAACCAGAATCGAGACGATGGTCTTTTTCTGGGTATAGAATTAATATCGAAGTCGATGGAAAAACTGATGTCGGACGAGGGAGTCTCCTTTATTGAGCCTGAGATCGGAATGCCGTTCGATCCTTTCTCCAACGAAGTGGACGAGACCGTATCGACGAACGAAATGCCGGATATGGCAGTTTATAAGGTGAATGCGATCGGTTACAATTTCAATGGTAAGGTTCTCAAACCAGCAAGGGTAGTGGTAGCTCTAAACAACTCTTCGGCGGGCGAATGAGAACCTGTGGCAGGTGATTTTCATGGCTCCATCGAGAAAGGACTATTATGAGATCCTCGGAGTTCCCAAAACGGCAACACCGGAGGATATAAGAAAGGCTTACAGAAAACTGGTGAAGGAATGGCATCCCGACGCTTACAAGGGCGAGGATAAAAAATCGGCCGAGGCGAAATTCAAGGAGATACAGGAGGCCTATGAAGTTCTTTCCGATCAGGAGAAACGAGCTACGTTCGATCGTTTTGGCTACGTCGGAGATCCCTCGGCCTATAGCCGTGGCTCCGGCCGGACCCCGGGTGCCGAGGGCGGTCACTTCGACGATATCTTCGGAGACTTTCAGGACGTCTTCGATGTCTTTTTCGGAAGTAACAGAGCTGGCGGAACTGCGAGGACTCAGGGACCACGCGCCATCAGGGGTGAGGATATACACGCTTCGGTCGTTGTGGATCTAAAGGATGTCATTCTTGGGAAGAAAGTGATCCTCGAGTACGACAGGAGTACCACCTGTAAGAGCTGTAATGGCAATGGATCGGAGGGCGGCACCAGTTATAAAACCTGCCCCAATTGTAACGGAACTGGCTATATAAAGGAAGAACACCGATCTTTCTTTGGAATCTTCAGCAACACACATGCCTGCAATACTTGCGGCGGCAGTGGGAGAATAATCGACAAGCGTTGCCCTGATTGTGGAGGAAGAGGAACACAGAAGGAGAGACACCAGGTGAGTGTCAACATCCCTGCCGGCGTTGAGAACGGCTCTACTTTGAGAATCGGGGGGCATGGAAACGCCGGTCAAAATGGTGGTCCATCGGGCGATCTGTATGTGAGCGTAAGGGTTGAAATGCCTTCCGAATATCGCAGAAACGGTAACGATCTCTACGTGAGCAAGGAAATTGATTATGTGGAGGCCGCTCTGGGAACTTCTATTGACGTCGGACTCCCCGAGGGCGGTAGCGAGACTCTAAAGATACCGGCCGGTACCAGTCCGAACACCGTCTTTAGAATGAAGAACCTGGGAGTCCCCAACATATCGGGCAGTAAACGTGGCGACCTGCTGGTCACGGTAAGGGTCAATATAGGCAGACCTTCAAGCCGCGAAAAGAAACTGCTGCAACAGATCGCCAAGTTGAAAAACTCCAAGGTGGTCGAATGAAGGCTTTGAGAAAGGTCTTTCTTGATTACTCTCTAATAACGATAGGCTCGATTCTGACATCCGTGGCGATAGTCTCATTCATGATTCCAAACAATATAATCGCCGGTGGTGTTAGCGGTTTGGCAATAATACTCTACAGAGTTTTCGGCTTCTGGGTAGGTGCTCAGATGCTTGTTTACAATATTTTTCTGTTTTCGATGGCCTTCGTGATTCTAGGAATCGGCTTTGGAATAAAATCCATATACTCGGCAATCCTTATGTCGCTAACCGTCGATATCTTGCAGAAACTGCATTTTCCATACCTGGATGCCGCCTCCACACAAGATGGTTATCTTCTAGCGGCGATCTACGGAGGAGTAGTAGCGGGAGTTGGAATGGGACTGGTTCTTTGGAGGGGAGCCTCCACTGGCGGGACGGACATCGTTGCCATGATACTGGCAAAGTACTTCAGTTTCAGCACTGGATCGGGACTCTTCATAAGCGACTCGTTGATCACAATTTTCGCGATCGTTGTTTTCGGTCCTATAGCAGCCATGTACGGAATAATAACCATATTTACAACCGGAAAAACTATCGACGCGATTATCGAAGGCATAGGGAACACGAGAACGGCCTTCGTAGTGAGCGTACACAGCACGGAGATAAAGGACAGGATAATAAAGGAGATGGAAAGGGGAACTACGATGATCAAGGCCACTGGTGGATTCACTGGCGAAGAGCGGCCGGTATTGATGGTTTCACTACGGCGCCGCGAAATCGGCCAATTGAGACAAATCGTCAAAGCCATTGACAAAAAGGCCTTCGTAATTCTGGTAAACAACTCCGAAGTCTTTGGGGAAGGCTTCAAGAACATCAATTGAGGTGTGTATGAAGTATTTGATTGTCGATACTTCATCTAGAACCCTGCTGCTTTCCGCCAGCAACGGTAAAGGCGATGTAAGTCTCTCTTTGAAAGATCTGGACCGTCACGGAGCCATACTAGCTGTTGTCATCAAGCAGTTTCTGGATCTTCTGGAGATCTCTCCTGCCGATCTGGATTTTCTCGGGGCAGGCGTTGGTCCCGGATCTCTTACCGGCTTGAGAGTGGGGTTGTCTACCATAAAAGGGATCTCGCTGCCATATAACATCCCTGTCGTTCCTTTCAATTCGTTCGATCCGCTGGCTGAAGGGATATGTTTCGATGACTTCGTGATCTGTAGAAAGGGCAGAGAGGGTCACTTTTATTGGAGGACGTATCTCAAGAAGAGACCGGGTGAAACTCTTTTCAGTTCTATCGTAGAGATAAAAGAAAAACTCGACAAATCGATCGTAGTATGCTCGGAAAGAAACGAGGAGCTAGTGGATTTTCAAGATTATAGAACCTTTCTCTTGGAACCGTCACCCGTTTTAATGCGTAAGATCGTACTGGAGGCTTTCAGAAGCGGTAAGATACTTTCCGGCCTCGACCTTGAACCCGTTTATCTTCAAAAGTCCGTCGCCGAAATCAACTGGGACGGTAGAAACTCCCGTAAGACTTAGCCTTTTCTGAGAAAAATCAGGGGAACATACATCTCTTCGGGCGACATTCCTCCGTGACGACCCTTGAGTGAGTGTTCCTGACCGGTGTATTTGAAACAGAAAGAGTAATCTTCCTTCGATATGGTGATCAGCTCTCCGACCCTCTTTTTTAGATTATTCGGCATCTCGCCACCGAAATATCTTTTCCAGTCGAGGCTTTCTGTGGAAATTATAAGGAGAGAGTCGCCATAAAGCTCCTCAAGAACCTCACGGGTCTTCTCTCGATCGCTGGTGTATATATAGGCCATTCTCTGTTCACCACCGGGCATAGAGTACATATCTTCGAAGGGTCTATCGAACTTAGACCACCAGATTTCCCTGTCCCATGGCGTTTGAATCTGCCCGTGATCGGCTGTGATGAAAAAGCTAGTTCCCGGCATTACGTATCTATCGAAAAAATCTTCTATGGAACGGATCAAGGCCGTCGTTTCGACCGAATAAGCAAGCGATTCGGGGCCGTATTTGTGACCGTAGGTGTCTATCAAGCCCCAGTAAACTATTGTGAGACTGTTGGCTTCCTCCGAATCCAGGACTATCTTAAGTTCCTCGAGTATATCTCCAATCCCATGCGCACCCCGAGCGATCCCACCACGGGTATGCATTCTGGTCAATCCTGTGTTAACAAAACTCTTCGATGTGAGGTGGTATCCTCTGACGCCGGCCTCTTTCAACAATTCGAAGATGGTTTGTCGCTCTATATATTTCAAAGGATCGAACCCCAGTCTGGTCAGGTTGTCTCTGTCCTGGGTATAGGGAGTGAGTTCTATCATATTTACCAGACCGCCATACTCGGGTATGTTCAACAGATACCCCAGAAAACCGTGCTCTGAGGGGGGAGTTGCCGTGAATATCGATGTCAATGCAGCCGTGGTGGTTGAGGGAAAGACCGATGTGAGTATTTTAATATCCTCTCTGGAGAAAAGCCTGAAAGACTTTTCCTCCATTACTCTAAGGAGATTGAAGTATCCCAGTGCATCGATAACAAAGACCACTACTTTTTCCGATCCTGTAAGGTCTATTCCGTTTGATTCAAAGGAATAAGGAATGCTATCTTCGGGAAGCCGGACCATGAAGTGCTCCAGAAGACCGGCGGAGAAATTCACTATCGAACTTCCTTCATAATCGGGAAAGACGAATTCCATAAAACCTCCATAAAAGCGGGGCGGATCTCTCCGCCCCTTCATTTGAATTACTCTTTAACACCGCCCTGCGTTAGGCCACCTACAATGTACTCCTGTAAAACCAGGAAGAAAATGACCATCGGGACCGCACCTATCAAAGCTGCCGCCGTGAAGGGTCCCCAGCTGGTTTCAAACCTACCGGAAAACTGCCAGAGACCAACGGCATACGTCCATTTGTTCATATCCTGAAGGATTATCCTTGCGATGAGGTATTCGTTGAATATGTTCATGAAGGTCAGTATCGCAACCACCGCCAGAATGGGTCTGGCAAGGGGCAGAATGACCCTGGTGAAGGCCTGGAATTTCGTTGCACCATCGATCATGGCTGCCTCTTCCAGCGAATTGGATATCGTGTCGTAATAACCCTTTATGAGCCAGATGTTGAATGCAATCCCTCCGGAGTACAAGAATATCAAACCTCCGAGAGTGTTTAATCCCAGGAAGGGAATGACACTTCCCAAGAATTGAAGCAACGCGTACAACGCAACCATGAACATGATAGACGGGAACATCTGGACCAGCAACAGTGCCAGAAGTCCCTGTTTCCTTCCACGGAATCTCATTCTGCTGAAGGGATACGCTGCCAGTGCGGCGACGGTAACACTAATGAGGGCAACGGCCAGAGCCACTATTACGGAGTTCAGAAGCCACCTGACAAAGTAGAAATACGTACTCTCTTTTTGAACCCAGATCTGGTTCGCCCTGAAAAGAGATTTGTCCACTTCTCTGAGTTCGGCAGCGTACGATTCGGAATAAGAAGTGGGTTTTTCTATCAGATCGGAAATTAATCTGGATGCCCTTTGATACTTGGCATTCACCTGCTGGAAGAGGGTGTTGTACGTCTCCTGCATCTTTCCAAAGTCATCGAGCGTTATCGATGTTCCTAAAAACCTGAGTTCTATATAGTTATAGATCTTCGAAGCCAGGTCGTCCTTCATCACTTTCATCGAAGATATCAATTCTTTCAACAGTACAGTACCATCCCTGGCTTCCGTGCTAGCCTTGACGAAATCGTCGTACCAGAAAAGTGTCCGGTAACGGACGGAGGCTTTGATTTTGAAGTAGCTGTTCAAAAGGTTAGTCAGGCTCGAAACGTAGTTCCTGGCCTCTTCCATCGAGAGGATCTCCCGATCGATGTGCAGCATCGCCGACCTTATGTTTATAGCCTCCAGGGCATGCGCGTAAGTCTCTTCAGCCTTTTTCGCTTCTTTTTCGTGACTGGAAATAGTATCGAGCAGTTTTTCCTTTTCAATTTCCAGATTCTGCAATCTTGATTTAGCCTCTTTGGCACTCTTTGAAACTTCAATATAATCGGAAACACTGGTTTGGAGAACCGGTAAGACTCTCGAAAGATTTGACAGGGCTATATTGATTACATCGGCTCCCTTGGATATCTCAGAGTTGCCCGAGACCTTCATGAGAACCTCTCTGTTATCGACGAACCAGGAGAGTTTCGATGAAAGCTCTGAGAGTTCCGAAGAGAGTTCTTCAACGTTCTTAATATCTGCCAACTGACCGTTCACGAGATCTATAGTTTCCATGGCCGACAAAACCCCATCGAGCGATCCTGCCAATTTGGCGTTGGAGATGGAATTACTACTTTCTATGCCCTTTGAAACCACCAGTTCAAATGGGGGGATAAGGGCTGACAGTTTCCTGGTTTCGGATATAACTGTCGGGATAGCTATCTCGAACGAGTCTTCGAGTTCCAGAACGGCCGATTCGGAAACGGCAAGAGATTTTTTGAGTTCCGCTATCGAATTTTCAATTCCCGAAAGAGTCTCCCTTACTTCGATGTATTCGTAATAATCTGAACCGAAAGCTTCACCGGCAAGGGATGAGAGTTCCTGCGAAACTTTCTCGTTAGATGACAGAATCACCTCCCAGGCATCTCCTGCCGCCTTGAAAGAGTCGTAAAGATTTGTTCTTGCCTGATTGAGAACAGAGGCTTCAGTCTCCGACAGAGAACTCTCTACTTCACGTAAATACCTGTTGATTACTCTTAACCATTCCACCCTCCTCCACTCCGAGTAATCCACGGAAGAAAGGGATATATATTTATCTATCGAGTTCAATGATTTTATAACCTCTTCTCGGTTTTCAAACTCCAGTCCAACGAGTGCTTTCAGAGTCTCGTCGCGATATTTCAATGTACTCTCGTACTTCTGTCTGTAGTCTTCCATAGCTTCAGTTATCGGAGCTGCCCGTTCTCCGAGAAGATCAACGTAGAAGGGATAAACTCCTTCCAGAGAGGGAACTGTGGTCTCGAGAATTCTGCCGACAGCATAGGCCATCTGGGGCTCTTCAAAAGTACCGATCTGTTTTAAACGGTTTTCGAAAAGCTCTTTGTCATTGATCCTTATCTCGTTAATCTCAAGAAGGATCTTCTTCTCTTTACTTACTACATCTTTCTCTATCGAGGCCATACCCGACTCGATATTCGACACCATTCTCTGACTTTCTTCCATGAGAGAATCGAATTTGACCAGATAACTCTCAACGTTTTTTTTGAGCTCTTCCTGACTCTTTCCACGGTAATCCCCTGTGGCGTAGGTGGCACTCTGTAAATCCAGAATCAACCTTCCGACACTTCTCTCGGGTAATAACAGGTTCCTGTAGTGTTGGAGAGTCACTCTACTGGAAAAGAGGTTCGAGGAAAAGGCCGCCTGATCGCGCCTTATGGATGTGCTCACCAGCCATACCATCGGGAAAAGAACTATTATAACAACGGCTATAAGTACTAGATGTCTCAACCAGTAAATTCTTCTCTCGACAGCCATTATCTGCTCACCTCTTCAAAAGAACCGGAAAGCTTGAAGTTGATCCAACTGAATCCGGCAACGATTATGAAAATGATGATCGAAATGGCACTTGCAAAACCAAAGTCCTGACCTCTCCCCTCGAAGGCCAGTTTGAAAGTGTAAGAGATCAGTATGTCCGTCGCTCCAGCCGGTGTAGATGCGCCCACGATTGCCGGACCTCCCTGGGTCACCAGATATATTCCCGTGAAGTTGTTGAAGTTGAAGGCGAAACTCCCGACCAACAGAGGGGCTACCGTTACCATCAACAGAGGAAAGGTGATCTTTTTAAATCTTTGCAACCGGGTTGCGCCGTCGATCGAAGATGCTTCGTAAAACTCCTCAGGAATACTTTGAAGTGCTCCCAGACTTACAGTCATCATATACGGGAAACCCAGCCAGGTGTTTACGATGAGAACGGATACTTTTGCCCAGAAAGCGTCGTTTAACCACTTGATCGGTTCCAGACCGAAGAGTCCCTGTACTATGAATCTGTTGAGAACACCATAAGTCTCGTTGAAGAAACCGTTTCTCCATACGAGAGCCGATATGAATGCCGGAACCGCCCACGGTATGATCATTAGGGTTCGATAGATCTTCTTCCCTTTCAACCTGCGGTCGTTTAGCGTCATTGCAAGAGCCAGACCGATGGTGAAAGAGAAGAAAACGCTGAGCCCGGCCCAGGTGAAGGTCCAGCCGAACACCTGAAAGAAGGGCTTGCTGATCTTCGGGTCACGGAACATCCTGACGAAGTTCCAGAAACCGACATCCGATATATAGCCTTCTACGGTTATATCGTTTCCATTTTCATCGACATCGTAAAAGAAGCCGCCCTCTTCAACGAGCTTTCTTCCCGTCTGTCTGTTGTAAACAACCGTCTCTTGAACAGCCCTTCCTGCAGAGAAAACCGTTTCAGCCCTCAAAGCGTATTTTCTTTCCGTAGTCGCAAAAGTTGTGTAAAGGGAATTGGGAAAGAGTCTCACCTGGTTACCTTCGCTATCGGTGAACTCGGCGTTGCGTAGCCAGACACCCCTTATTTCGCTGAAATAGAAGGATGCGTTTGGCCTTGTCGATTGGTCCTGTGGAGAATAGAAATAAACGTAACGTTCTCCGGTATCCGATCTTATAGCCAGAATACTCCCCGTCGGTGAGCGAGATATTGAATAATTAACACCGCCGATCGAAAATGTATCGCCCTTGATTTCAATCATTTTGGCAGTGGCAAGAGTTATATTTCCTGTTGCATCCCTGTTTATCGCCTGCGGTCTCGGGACAGCAAAAACCTCTCCGCTTTCTTTCGACTGGAGTACAGTTATGAAGTTATCTGTCGGATTGTAGTCTTTGAGTTGTATATATATGGAAAACTCGTACTCTTGAGGCTTTTCGGGGATGTAGAAATAGTCGCTCAACAATTTCTGAATGGCCTGTTGCCTGGTAAAGAGATGTCCGGTCCCGTAATTGGTGAAAGCGGTTCTGAACGTGTAATACATAGGGTATAGAGTGAGAATGAAAAGGAGTACCATGGCGGGGATCATGTACCTGTACGGATATCCTTTCGGATTCAGGGCGATCAAATCTATGAGAAGCGTAAGAATCACCATGGTAACCATCAGACCAAAATTACCGTCTGCATAGAGTAGATAGATACTCCACAAAGCAAACCCGTTGAAAATGGCCAAAATAGCCAGAAGCAAGAGAAATGCGGCAAAACGTCTTCCACTCAAGGTAATCCCTCCAGGCAATTAGAATCAGAGCGCGGGGAATAGCCCCGCGCTCAGCCTAACCGTGTTTAGAGATGTGATAAAAAACGGAATCAATTGCCTATAGTAGTCTTTATCTTTTGAACCGCTGCACTCAATGCGTTTTCAACTGTGTCCTGGCCATTGATTATAAGGCCAAGCGCATCACCCATGGCTCCCCAGACACTTGCCATTTCCGGAACGTTCGGCATTGGAGTACCGACAGAAGCACTCTTGGAGAACTGAAGAACATCGTAAAGTTCCGGACCGGCGCCAGCTTCAATGAATGCAAATACGTCTGCTCTGGCCGTTCCCCTTCTCTCTCCAAGGAACATACCGTATTGCCCTTCGTAGCTACCGATGTAATTGACCACGAATTCTGTCGCTTCGAGTTTGTTCGAAGATTTGGCGTTTATCATGAACCCTTGAACCCCGACGAACGGTCTCGGCGTGGTGCCATCGTTGAAAGTGATTTCGCTGAAGGGAATTATCGCATAGTCGATCCCGGCGTCTCTGTAGCTCGGTGTAGCCCAAATACCGTTGATAATAAAGGCCGCTAGTCCATCCTTGAACAGAGAATCCATGAGATTATAGTTCGGTCCTCCGGGGATGAGTCCCTTGTCGAACCAGGACTTAATCAGATTACCGCCGGCGATCGCACCCTGGTTGCTAAGGCCGATATCTTTGACATCCAGCCCGGCAGAAGTTTCCTTGAATATATATCCGCCCCTTCCCAGTATGAATGGGGCAGAGAAGTAGAAGTCTCCTGCAGTGTAGATAAAGCCGACCACTTCGTCATCGCTGGCTTCAAGGGCGAGCTGTTCTAGTTCTGTCAGTGTTTTGGGTACGTCGAAAACCAGGTCTTTGTTGTAAATAATCCCTATAGCTTCGATGGTATATGGTACTCCGTAAAGCTTCCCGCCATAATTGAAAGCCTCAAGAGCCACCTCATAATACTGTTCTTTGTCTGGAAGGAAGGGAATCGGTTCGATAAGACCGTTGATGGCCAGTTCTCCCACCCAGTCGTGGGCACCGACGATTATGTCCGGCCCCTCTCCGGCTGGAGCGGCCGTCAGAAACTTCGACTTGATGTCACCAAAATTCACCTGCTGTATCTCGACTTGAATACCGTAGTCGCTTTCAAAATCTGCAGCAAGCTTTTGAAGCGCAGGTATCTGATTTTCCGAAGACCAAATGACTAGTTTTGCACTGACAAAGGACAAAACTACCAGCATAATGATAAAAATTGCCGTGAGTTTTCTCATTCTTTATAACCTCCTTTGTTGTTATTGGCGTATCGCCTTACAAAAATTCTACCAGAAATCCAGTCTTCTAATTATTAATGTTCACACTGTGGCAGTGAGAAAAAAACTTACCCATGGACAATTAAAGGCGTATAAGTAAAAAACTCTCTATGTTTTCTCTTCAGTGGAAAATCGGGTATGGTTCATCGTGATTTGCCTTCAAAACCGTACTTTAAACTGGATAGACCGTCATACCGTCCTGAAAGTCTCTGGCAATATCGAAGTCTATTCTCAGGTTTTCCCTGTACTTCTCGTAAAGATACTTCTTTCCTACCTCGCCAAGAAGGAGATATATCAATAGATCCTCGTCGTTCCTGGCGAGTAAACCCAGTTCTTTCCTGCCCTTCTCCACTTCCGGTTCTATCGCGTCGCCCGGTCTGAAAGAGATGGGCTCGCCATCTCCGAGAACTCTTTTCTTCAAATGGTCGGAGATATCTGCGGGTGGCTTGCCATAAAATCCCTTGATATATTTCTCGACCTCTTTGGTTATCATCTTGTACCTCTCGCCTGTGATAACGTTGAGAACGGCCTGAACTCCAACGATTTGCGAGGTTGGGGTAACCAGTGGTGGATAGCCGAGTTCTTCCCTGACTCGCGGAACCTCCTCAAGAACTTCGGGAAGTCTTTCCTGCATGTTTTGAGCTTTCAGCTGATTAATCAGGTTCGAATACATCCCTCCAGGGATCTGGTTTTCAAGAACGGAAGTGTTGATGGTGAATCCGGTGTCGGTACCTTTATGGTTCCTCCTCACTTTTTCGAAGTAATCGTTTATCTCTTCCAGTAATCTGTAATCGGGCTTGTCTGCCAAACCGATATCTGCAAGAGCCGTCCAGAGACTCTCAACACCGGGTTGCGAGGTGCCGAAGGCCATAGAGGAAGTTGCCGTGTCGAGATAGTCTGCTCCGGCCTCAGCACTCTTCAGGTAGGTCATATCGGCTAGCCCGGTAGTGAAATGGGAATGCACTTCGAGGGGGATGGTATGTCTCTTCTTTATCACAGACACGAGTTCGTATGCCGTACCGGGTTTTAGAAGGCCCGCCATATCCTTTATACACAGTGAATCGGCACCGAACTCGATAGCTCTGTCGGAGAGCTCGACGAAATATTCGATGCTATGTACCGGGCTCGTGGTATAGGACATGGCTATCTGGAGATGCATACCGTATTTTTTGATGGCCTGAACCGACTTTTCTAGGTTTCTAAAGTCATTCAGTGCATCGAAGACTCTGACTATATTTATGCCATGCCTGGACATCGTTTCGACGAATAAATCGACTACATCGTCCGCGTAGTTCCTGTATCCGAGAAGGTTTTGTCCCCTGAGAAGCATCTGGAGTTGTGTGTTCTTGAACTCGCCCTTCAATGCGTCAAGTCTCTCCCAGGGATTCTCGTTCAAATATCTCACGCAGGAATCGAAGGTCGCACCCCCCCAAACTTCGACGGCGTGGTAACCCACTTTATCGACCAGGGCAGCCACATCTCTGAGCTCCCTCGTCGTAACCCTTGTAGCCAGTAACGATTGATGCGCATCTCGCATCGTAGTATCAACGAAACAGACTTTTCTCAAATCGATGCCCCCTCTCTGTGTACAATACTATGATAGAGGAGTGATGTTATGTGTTCAAATAAAAGAGATTACGAATTTGACATAGTTGTCATCGGAGCCGGCCACGCAGGTATTGAGGCGGCACTTTCCAGCTCCCGTATGGGTCTGAGAACACTGGTTCTGAACATCAATCTCGACACGGTCGGGTGGGCTCCCTGCAATCCTGCAATAGGTGGTCCCGCAAAGGGTATAGTCGTTAGAGAAATAGACGCCCTAGGTGGAGAGATGGCCAAAACAACCGACGAAACATCTTTGAATATAAGAGTGCTTAATACAAGTAAGGGCGCAGCCGTGAGAGCCTTGAGGGCGCAAATAGATAAGTACGAATACAGTAAAATCATGAAGAGAAAACTGGAAGAACAGAAGAATTTATCGCTCCAAAGCGGTATAGTAACGGACATTGAAGTTGAGAACGGCCGGACTGTCGCAGTATCGACGCACTTTGGTCTTAGATATTCAGCCAAAGCCGTGATTATCACCACCGGAACCTTTTTAGGGGGGAAGATTTTCATAGGCCCCAGGGAGTTTCCAGCTGGAAGACTCGGGGAGTTCCCCGCGACAGAATTATCACGTTCGCTTATAAGGCTGGGATTCGATGTAAGACGTTTCAAAACCGGTACTCCTGCGCGGATCGCTGGTAGATCCATAGACTTCGAAAAGATGGAACGTCAGGACACGTCAAACTCTCCACTAGCCTTTTCACATTTCAGCGAACCATTCGTTCTCGAAAGCAATCACCCTTGCTGGCTAACTAGAACCAACACCAGGACACATGAAATAATCAAAAGAGACCTCCACTTCTCTCCACTTTATGGAGATGTGAAGCTCATAAACTCGCGTGGACCGCGTTATTGTCCATCGATAGAGGACAAAGTCATAAAATTCTCCTCAAAAGACAGCCATCAACTCTTTATCGAACCCGAGAGCGCCTCAAGCAACGAGTTTTATCTGAACGGTCTGTCTACGAGTTTGCCTTATGAAACACAACTGGAGATGATCAGAACCATTTCCGGTCTTGAAAGGGCCGAGATTGTCAGACCGGCCTATGCCGTAGAATACGATTACATTGATCCGATGCAACTGTATCCTACACTTGAAAGCAAAAATGTCGAGAACCTCTACTTCGCCGGTCAGGTTAACGGAACGAGCGGCTACGAAGAGGCGGCAGGTCAGGGACTTCTGGCAGGGATAAACGCCTCTGCAAAGCTCCTAGGTCTCCAACAACTTGTCCTGGGGCGGTCAGAGGCTTACATCGGCGTCATGATAGACGACCTCGTCACAAGGGGAGTGGATGAACCTTACAGGCTGCTCACCTCCAGAGCCGAGTACAGACTCTTGCTGAGACACGACAACGCCAGTTTCAGATTGGTCGAGTACGGATATAGATACGGTCTGATACCGAAATGGTTCTTCGAAAAAGTCCGTAAATTGAAGGAGGAAGTCGCCAATCAGATCGACAGATTATCGAGAATATCTCTAAAGCCTTCCGGAAAGCTAAACGATCTTCTTGTCAAAGCAGGGAGTACTGCGATTGAAACAACCGTAAAGTTCATTTCACTTCTGAGGAGATCCGGTATCGGATACGGCGATCTCGTGGAATTCGACCCCCAACCGCTTAAAAATCAAGATCTGATCGAACAAGTAAATATAGAAACCAGTTACGGTGGGTACATTGAAAGGTTGAAAGAAGAGATCAACAGGCTGGATGAGCTGGAAAACGAATACATTCCGAGAACTCTGAACTACGATGAGGTGGCCAATCTCTCGACCGAAGGAAGGGAAAAGCTCAAAAAAACTACTCCGGAATCTCTAGCACAGGCTATGAGAATACCCGGTATCACTCCTTCAGATATAATGAACCTCTCGTTTCATCTGAAGATGAAGAAATGAAAAAAGATCTATTTTTGATCATTTTGAAAGAAACAATTGCAGGGTTTTCTCAAGATCTCTATGTTCAATAGACTTTCCATCTTTGAGAAGAGCGAATGCTGCCTTTATGACAAGGATTCTGGGATACCTGATTGTCATTTCTTGAACGGGATCAATAGATGTCTGAAGTCCTGCAAGACTGCTATCAAGCATATGATCATCTCCTGAACCCCTTGACATAAGCCAAGAGGGATATTATAATCAATTCTGTGTTCGGGCTCGTAGCTCAGTTTGGTTAGAGCTTCCGGCTCATAACCGGGCGGTCGGTGGTTCGACTCCACCCGAGCCCACCAGAGGGCGGCATTAAGCCGCCTTTTTTCATTATAATTCTAGCAGTTTCATCGGGATTATTCAAGATAGTTTTCTTTAATTTAACTTTAACGCAACTCTGAAGAGACCACCTCGGATCCAATTTTGTGTAAAATTACCGGCTTTCGGTTCGGTAAACTATTTTTCCATCCACGAAAGTTATTTCCGATTCCGCCTCTCCCACGCCATCAAGAAGATTCACTGAAGAAACAAAGAGATCGGCCTCTTCGCCGGGGAGAAGAGAGCCCCTTTCCTCCATGTTCGCAAGGCAGTAACCGGCCTTTGTGTACATTTTCAGCGCATCTCTTCTTTGAAAGAACCTGTCGGCCGATACCAGGTTCGGCAGTATTGAGGGACTTTCGACGGGTGAATCGGTGGAAAGGGCCATCCGGATTCCCACGTCCCTCATTTGTTTGAAAGGGTAGGCATCTCTCATGCGTTCCTCTCCGAAACGATCGGGAGCGATATGGGCATCTGAATCGAAGAAAACCGGCTGAATCGATGCCGTTAGTCCCAGGTCGGCGATTCTGCGGATCTGTTCGGGGGATGCGATCTGTACATGAATCAGCCTGTGCTTCAATTCATGGGCTCTCGAACCGTGAAATGCCTTTAAAGCTTCTTCCAGCGACTTATCGCCGATAACATGAACACATAGTTGAAACGCTTTGCGGTCGGCCCTTTCGACTATTCTTTTCAGAGTTTCGCAATCCATGTATAGGACACCCGTTTCTCGTGGCGAATCGGAATAAGGCTCTTTCATGGCAGCTGTCCTTGCTCCGAGAGATCCGTCCATATATATCTTTGCGGCGATCACTTTGAAAAAACTCGTTTCTCCATCTTTGGCTATATCTAACATTGAAAGCTGGTCGGAGTTCTCCACTGCGATCTTTTCGAATACCCTGATGTTGCTTATTCTACTTAAACTCTCGACCAGCGTCTCGAGTTTCAAACCATGAAAATCGTCGCTGTGAACACAGGTAACTCCATACTTCAGGAATTCAGTACTTCCTATGCGTATGGCTTCCTCGACCTCTTCTGGAGTTAACTTCACGATCGAGTTCAACCTTTCGAGCGCCCTTTCTTTGATCACACCATTCTCTATATCGGTTTCATCAAGACCATCCAGCGTTTCGAGAGAGAAACGATCTATGGCTGCCGAATTTACAGTGGCCACATGACCGCACCTCCTTATGAGAATGGCTGGCTGCGATGTGATCCTGTCGAGAATCCTGCGCTCCGGTAAAAAGCCCAAAGTCTCCTGATCCCAGCCTCTGCCTCTGATTAACGGACCTTCTTCCTTCAGCCATGAGCGGAGCTCCTCCATCGATCTGCAATTTCGCAGATCTACTACCATCTTCTCCAGTCCTGTCCCGATAAGGTGAGCATGAGAGTCAACGAATCCCGGATATATGAACTTGCCGGAAAGATCCATAGTCAGGGCTTCCGGACCGACTCTATCTGAGATTCTACCGTCGGTTATGTACAGATCCCTATGGCTAAACTCACCTAGATCGACAGAAAAGACCCTTGAATTCTTCAGTACATAATTCATACGGTCCACACTGGAGAGGCCGCTATCTTTCCGCCGAGAGCGGCGTTGTTTATCAGAAGGGATATATTTGCCCGGAGAGTTTTTCCATCAGAAAGAGAGCTGATTTTGCTCAAAAGATATGGGGTCAAAGCCTTGCCGCCTATACCATCTTCTCTTGCAGAGAGTACGGCTTGCTCGACAAGAAGGTTTATTTCATCAAAGTCTATTGCCGACTCTTCCGGTATCGGATTGGCAACCAGAATTCCACCCTTTATTCCCAGCCGCCTCTTATCCTTCAAAACTTCTACCACTTCTTCGGGTGAATCTACCCGTAGATTGAGCCTGTACTGGCTATCTCTACAATGGAAAAGCGGAAAGTAATCGGTCCTGTATCCCAGTACCGTCACCTGAAACGTCTCGAGAAACTCCAAGGTCTTTTGAACATCTAGAATATTCTTGACGCCGGCCGATACAACTATGATGTCGTTTCTGGAGAGTTCGATGATATCCTGCGAAACATCCCAGTCGATATCTCTATGCACACCACCTATTCCTCCAGTGGAGAAGACGGAAATACCATGAAGTCTTGCCAGAAACATCGTCGCGCTGACTGTCGTTGCGGCATTTCTCTTGAGTGCCGTAGCGTAAGCAATCTCGGCCGTTCCGACCTTCATCACGTCGCTCGCCTTCGCGAACGAAAGGATCTCTTCTTTTTGAAGACCGATCCTGACCTCTCCATCGATGATACCTATAGTTTTTGGTAAACCTCCATTCTCTATCACTACTCTTTCCATTTCGAATGCGGTGTCAACATTCTCGGGAAAGGGAAGCCCGTGAGCGATAACCGTAGATTCAAGAGCCACAATTCTTTCCAATTATATCCACCTCTCTCCGGATCAATCGAATACATTCGATCAAGCTAGACCGACACTTTTCAATTGTAGCAGAGAAGCTGTTGAAAAGGCTTGAACGTGATGCTATAATCTGCACGTTACGCCCCTATAGTTCAACGGATAGAACGGCGGATTCCTAATCCGCAAATGAAGGTTCGATTCCTTCTGGGGGTACCAGAGCGAGGTTTTCTCCTCGCTTTTTTTTGATAGTTGCTAGCATAGAGAAAACTCGCCTTGAAAAGAACACATAGGAGTCTTTAATTGACTTTAAGCGTCTCCTTTTGACCGTACGTGGATTTGTGAAGCTCTGAATATAATCATAAAATTCAAATGGTATGACACCAAAAACAAGGAGTAGGAGGTATTTTCGTGGCCGAGATAAGTTTGTTTGAAAATGCATTGAAGCAGTTTAACAAAGCTGCGGATGTAATGAATCTGAGCAACAGCATGAGGCAGGTTCTCACTTCAACGAAGAGAGAACTCACGGTGAATTTCCCGGTGAGAATGGATGACGGCGAAATAAAAGTGTTCACCGGTCATAGAGTTCAACACAACGTTGCCAGAGGCCCGGCGAAGGGCGGAATTAGGTACCATCAAAACGTTACCCTGGATGAAGTAAAAGCGCTGGCTTTCTGGATGACCTGGAAATGTGCCGTAGTTGGTATCCCTTACGGCGGAGGTAAAGGTGGAGTCTGTGTAAATCCTCAAGAACTCTCTATGGGCGAACTGGAAAGACTTTCTAGACGCTTCTTCTCAGAAATACAGATAATCATAGGAGAGAACGAGGATATTCCCGCACCGGACGTCAACACAAACGCGCAGATAATGTCCTGGTACATGGATACTTATTCGATGAACGTTGGCCACTCCGTTCTCGGTATAGTCACCGGTAAGCCACTGGAAATTGGCGGTTCGAAGGGAAGATCTGAAGCCACAGGAAGAGGAGTCAGAGTCATCGCCGAAGAGGCAGCCAAGTACAAGGGTATGGATCCAAAAAGCGCCACAGTAGCGGTTCAGGGCTTCGGAAACGTCGGTTCTTTTGCGGCGAAATTGATAAGCGAAGAGATAGGCTCAAAAGTGGTTGCCCTTAGCGACGTTTCCGGTGGTCTGTACAATCCGGCTGGTTTCGATATCGACGAAGTAATTGCCTACAGAGACCAGAACAAGGGTGTAATCGAGGGTTATCCAAAGGGCCAGAAAATCAGCAACAACGATCTGTTGGCTCTAGATGTCGATATTCTAGTTCCCGCGGCGCTCGAAAACGCCATAACGGCGAATAATGCAGGCGACATCAAGGCCAAAATAATAGTCGAGGGAGCCAACGGACCGATAACGCCAGAAGCGGACGAAATAATACTCTCCAAGAACATCTTTATCGTTCCGGACTTCCTTGCAAACGCCGGTGGAGTCACTGTCTCCTACTTCGAATGGGTCCAGGGTCTGCAGCATTATTTCTGGGATATCGAAGACGTGAGAAGGGCTCTCCACAAGATCATGAAAGAAGCCTTCAACTCCGTAGCCTCGACGGCGAACAAGTACAACATCGATATGAGATCGGCAGCCTATGTAGATGCTATAGAGAAGGTTGCACTCGCGACCAAATTGAGAGGCATCTATCCCTGATATACCGATCATCTTGAAACGGGCGGAAGATCTTCCGCCCGTTTTTCATTTCTCACACACCCAGTGTCTGTCTTCGATCCTGTACGCCGTAAGGTAACCTCCATAGACACAGCCGGTGTCTATGCCTATTTTGCTTTTTTCGATCAACGGCCCGCCAAATTGTGGTGTATGTCCGAAGATTACCGTCTTACCCTTGATCGGGTTGTGACTGCTTAGAAAAGGTTCTCTAATCCATAACAAGTCTCGTTCTTCTTGCTCTTCGAGTGGTATCCCCGGCCTGACACCGGCATGGACAAAAACGAACCTTTTTATCGTGTGGCCGTAAACAGTTCTATTGAGAAAATCGATGTGATTGTCGGGAACGGCCCCCAAACTCCCGTAACTCATAACGGTTCTCTCCATACCGTTGTATGCCCAGATCATTGCACCTGGCTCGCGGTTCAGATAATCAAGAAACATCTGTTCATGATTACCTCTTAAGAAGTGACATTCGTATCTTTCCGAAAGAGCTATCAGATAATCGATAACACCTTTTGAATCGGGCCCTCTGTCAACGTAGTCACCGATAAAAACGAAAACATCGGAACTCTTTGCCTCCAGAGACCGTACAAGTCTTCTCAAAACATCGAGACAACCATGTATGTCTCCTACAGCATAGGTCAACCCAGCATGCTCCTCATCAGCAGTTGCCAGAGGAATGAAAGTCCGATACCGGCTACGGGACTTATCAACCATTCGATTTTTCTATCTTTCGAGAAAACCACTCTGAAGGCTAACGCAGCACCGATAGCTATCAGAGTCCACTCCCAGTGTCCTGCGAGAACGAATATGAATATGGACATACGTTCGGCTATCCCTATGGAATCGGTCGCATTTTCCGCCAAAATCCTCCCTCTCAGAAAATACGTGACCCCAACAGTAGTGGCAAGCATTCCCAAAAGATACCAAGAAAACTCAATGGTTACAAAGGACTTGCTCAGATAACTCTTGCCGAGAAGCGTAAAAAAAAGAAAGATGAAGAAGGCAATTATCTCTATCAAATGGTTGGAGAGCTTCTTCCTTCCCATGTCCAGAGTTACCGTAACGCCGATAGAGAGTATGAGCAACAGAATGCCAAGGGGATTGGAAAGGAATACATCGAAAGTGAAGGCTAGAAAGACCAGAATCACCCAGATGAAATGTGTCCAAAGCTTCTTGTCGTCCATTTTCGAAAGTTTGGTGTTGTTCACAAAAGCATGATCAACAACGTAATACGCGACCAAAAGATGCAAAGGCATATCTTAACCTCCATTTCGTTCTTTGCTGTTCCATGGTAGCACGGGAACTAGAAAAGTTGCAACAACAAGTGACATAAGAACACCCGAAGCCAGGCTGAGTCCGAAATTTCTCAGCAGTTTACCCTCCGCGAAGGCAAAGGAAAAAAAGGCAAACATCGTTGTTACGGATGACATAGTTATGGATTTCAGCGTTCTGGCTAGCTCGTTTTCGTTTCTCTTTCCCGAACTGTGGACCACATATACCAGCGCATCGACCCCTATACCTATTATGAGCGGTGCCGAGATTACCGTTATGAAAGTCGTCTCGATACCTGAAATCTCCATCAGCCCGAACATCGTCATAAGGATGCCTATCATCAAGGCAAAGAGTTTCAATCCATCGAACAGGTTCTTCCTTTCGATGGTCACTATTATAAAAACGACTACAAAAGCAAAGAGTGAGACCGGGATCGATATCTTTCGTACGACATCCATCAGGTAATAGAATACTTTCGGGTAACCACCGGCGGCTTCTCTGAGCTCTTCGCCAACACTGTCGAAAAGGATTTTTATCACGTTGTTTCTGTAGATTATGGATGTAGGCTCAGCGTTGATAACGAAATATCTCCGTCCTTGCCCATCTTCGTACAGGACCCTTTCCTTGAGACTATCGGGTATGACCTCCGATATTAAATCGATGAGTTCGTCGGAGCTTTTCACGCTTTCGGCCCTGTCGAGAAGTTCAATCATGAAATCGTAGTACTGAGCTTTTTTGAGCAGGGCCTCCACAAGTGGCGAGTTACGCATCGAATTTATCTGTCTCGTGATCGATTGTATCCTGTTCACCTGATTCTGACTTCCATCTTCCAGAATCGAGAGTATGGAGAAGACGCTCCTTATATTCGGATTGTTATTGAGGCTTTCATGAGCACGCCTTAACGATTCAACGTCGCCGACCATGAATGGAACCGAGTTCAGGATACTTCCTCCGAAAGTTCTTTCTATCAGCGCCGGAACGGCTATTTGTTCGGAATCGGTGGCCATCAGTCCCGGTGGAGTATAAGAAAAATTGGTTATGCTTATATAACCGAGATAACTTAGAGAAAGTATAAGTACGAAGACAATACCGCCTGAAACTACACCGAATTTTCTTATCAACCTTGCCAGCCATGAAAAAAATCGATCAAGAAGATGGATGTTCGCCGATCTGCCAAGATTCATGACGGTCTTTATACTCAGTGCAGGTAAAAACGTTATCATGACGATAAAAAATATGACTATTCCGAAGGAAGTAAGTATTCCGAGTTCCCTTACTGCCGGGGAATCGATTAAAGCAAGAATCACGAAAACGGCTGCCGTTGTTAGCATACTCGCCATCAAAGGCTTCAAAAGAGACCCGTAAGTCTCCCTTAAGAGCCTCTGCGCATTTCTCTCCTTCTTTGCGCCGTCGGAAAGTCTTGTTACCATATGAATTCCGTAATCGATACCGAGACCAAGAGTTATGGAGGTTACAAATGAGGTAATTATATTGAGCGACCCAAAAATCAAATGAGCCGCTCCTAGGGTTATGAACATCGAAACCGCCAACGACAAGAATACGAATAAAGTGATCTTAAGGCTAGAGTAGGCGAGCAGAAAGAGCAAAGATATTCCAGTCAAAGAGATCACGGTTGTTAGCATGAAATCGTCAGTTGCCTGCCTGTGAGAATCGTAAGTGCCGAAATGATCGCCGGCCATACCATAGGTAAGACCGTACGGCTCGAGCTTCTCGCTTATCCATTTCCGGAGGGACGGGATTACACGGGCCACATATGCCACATCTGACGAGGGGCCGTCGAGTTTGAAACCCATGACCAGGACCATCGGGTCTTTCTGAGGGATACTGTCCGGGAGCCTGATGAAATTTTCAAAGCGCTCCGCGCTTTCATCTCCTTTCATTATTTCTTTGAAATCATCGAATCCCGCCAGCATTTCACCGATGTTGTGTATGGCCGAAAAGTCATAATTAACGAGTCTCTGCACGTTTCTGACCATATCTTGATTAGAACTGCTCAGAGATTCAAGTTCGGAGGAGTCCACGAGTACAAAGCCGAGCGGTCCGAGATCCGAGATTACGTCAAACCTTACGAAAGCTTCTATACTGGTGAATTGATCGGCACTGTCAAAAATTTCTCGTGCGGCGGCTACCAGGTTGTCGATACCCCGGGGAGACTTGTCGTCACTTTTGATAACGATATAAGTCACATCTCTCGAAGAGTTTCCCTCTATGAAACTCTCATATTGCCTTATGACTGGATCGTTTTCGGGAAGTATTTTCATCAGATCGGAATCGATACTGAGCTTGGAAGAGAGAAAAGCTCCAAAAATTCCCAGAATTCCGAAAAAGACTATCACAGCCGCCCGATGTCGAATTATGAACTCACTGAGTCTGTCCACTTTATCACCACTCATAATCGTTATGGCCGAATTCTCTTATATACTATCGTAAATACGCTTCGGAGTATAGTGGCTTTATCTATACGCCATTTCATGCCTTTCTCAAAAAGTATCTCACCGGCATGAAAGGTATAGAATAACGCTCCACTATCTCGAAGAATTGCTCCGAAAGGCTCGCGCCTTCCTTCAGAATTATTACCGGCCCCATACCCTGGAAAACGTCTGAAACGAACCGACCCAGACTGAAGGCGTTGGCATTATAAACCTTGTTGAATGTGTAACCTTCTTGAAGATATTTCTGGTAATCGCTTTCCATTATCAGCGAATACGATGGAATATAATCCAGATAAAAGCCGCCGTATTCTACAACTTCACTTCTGGTGACATCGTTGCCGAAGTACTTCGTGGTAGTCACAGCTCTGGATCCACTGCTTCCTGTTTCGATCAGTAAGATCGCGCGTAGTTTGTTGTAGGTATCGGTATATGGACAAATGAATCTCTTTTCACCGTTTTCCAGTGACATCAACCAGGCTCCGGCTTTTTCCTTTTCCAGTTCTTTCAATATCGAGCTGAACTTCTGCAAACTTTCCAGATGCTCTTTGAAGTCCTGTAAGTAAGGAAAGATACTGTTTCTGATTGAAAAGTCGGGAGAGGACTTTCTGCTCCCGACTTCCTTAACTGCTGGATAAAACGCGAAAATCATGCCCACAAGGCCAAAAACCAGAGCAACCAGTGAAATGAATATTGTGAACTTTCTCAATTTCAATTGGCCACACCGACTCCCAGCATTTGAGCTATCGCCTCGAGGGCCGCGAATAATTGTGCATCGTTTTCAATATCTACCGCTGCAGTTGACAGGGTTAGAGCCCTGTTTTCGTCTTCTAGAGAGACTGCCGTCGCTTCAACGGTGATGTTCGGTTCTATGCCTACAAGATGTATGTCGTCTCCGTTAGGAGTGAAGTAATGGGCCGTCGGCAACCATATCTCGCCACCGTTGGAGAGATTGTACACTGTCTGAACGGCGGCTTTGCCAAAAGTCCTCGTACCTATTACCGTCGCTATATTGTGGTCCTTCAAGGCACCTGTCAATATTTCGGAGGCCGAGGCGCTTCCTTCGTTAACGAGCACTACGATAGGCTTGTTCGTAAAATAGCTGTTATAGCGTGAACCCCAGGAATTGTAGATTTCTTCCTGTCCATCCCTGTATCTTATAGTTATCACCCGCTGTCCTTTGGGAAGTATAAGGGAGGAAATGTTCAAAACGCTCTGGAGTAGACCTCCGGGATTGTTCCTCAGATCGATTATGTAAGCCTGACTATCTCTGGTGAGATCGAGGGCGTTCTGGAACTCTTCGTACGTGGGCGCGTTGAACCCCGTTATCTGTATGTAGGAAATGCTAGAGCCCTCGTAATCAATGATCTCGCTTTTAACGCTCTTGATTTCGATTATCTCCCTTGTGATTTCGAAGAAGATCGTTTCGGTAGATCCTTGTCTGTAAACCTCGAGGATGACTTTTGTGCCGGGCTCTCCTCTAAGCATGTTCACCGACTCGTAATAGCCGGTCTGTGAGACAGGTGTACCGTCTATCGTAATAATCAAGTCTCCTGATCTAAGGCCGATCCTTTCGGAGGGACTTCCGGCCATAGGCGACACGACCTGGAGACATTCGAACTCGATGTTGTACTGCACGACCGATCCAATACCTCCGTACTTGGAACTGGTATCGATTTCGTTTTCCTTAGTCTCAACCGGATCGAAATACCAGGCGAAGGGATCTTCCAGTCCCCTCATAGTACCTTTAAGAACTTCATCCAGAATATTGTCGTAGTCAACCTTTTCGATATCGTAGTAATTTCTGTCTATATAGGTCAGTATTTCGAACATTGGGCTGAACTTATCGAGCATGTTTTCGTACGATAAAGAGGTGAAAGCTCCCAAAAAGAAGACACCGACAAGCGCAGAGATAACTCCAACGGTCTTAAAAAGTTTATTCTTTTTCATGATCTACTCCTCCTCTTGATCTTCACACCAAAAACAAGGTATGCCGTATGTCCCACCATACGGTCCTCGGGTCGCAATCTATCGGGATTGGTTTTGTAGTTTCTTGCCATTATCTCCCACATCTGAATATCGACAACACCCAGCTCTCCAAGACGTCTTATGGATTCTTGAACTTGATTGGTCGTCGGACAAAGAACGCAGATTCTACCGCTGCCTTTCAATGTCGAAACTGCTCTGCCCATTACTGCAAGAGGGTCGGGTACATCCAGAAAGAAAGAATCGGCCACGTTCTCTTCGTTGCAATTCTCTATATCTTCCGGAAAAAAAGTCACCCTGTCTATTTTCCCGAGAGCGGCCACATTTTCCCGGGCTCTCCTGACGAAATCACTTCTTTTTTCGTAGGTTACCACACGCCCAGAACTCCCCACCATCCTGGACAAGACAGAAGTCATGACACCGGTTCCCGTTCCCGCCTCATAAACGATATCCCCATCTTTGATGTCTAGGTTGAGCGTTATGAACGCGATATCTTTCGGATAGACTATCTGTGTAGAACGTTTAAGCGAGAGGACTCCATCCAATAAAGATGGCTTTAACACATAAGCTCCCTTGAATCCCAGTGAAACGAAAGAGCCGTACTCCATACCTACTAGGGAGGACATGATCAGATTCCCATAATGGGTCGCCAGAACTTTTCCTTCGCTCACTTCTGCGAAAAACCTCGTCTCTTCATCTTCGAGTAGTATTACAACACGATCACCTGGTCTTATCATTCATATTCCTCTAAGTTTGATGATGTTTTCGATCAGATTATCCAGCTCCTCGATTTTCCCTGCTTCGTTGGCCTCAACAACGCATTTTCTGGCATAACCCTTGATTATCATCTCCGAAACCCTCGAGAGAGCCGAGTTGACTGCAGAAACCTGTGTGAGAATGTCGCCGCATACTCTATCATTCTCTACCATCTTTTGCAGTCCTCTTATCTGTCCTTCGATCCTCTTCAACCTATTAAGGACTGCTTTTCTGGTACTATCATCCATAACCTGCATTTCCTCTCTCCTTTGTTTCGTCGGTTTTTTCAGTAACTGAACACACTACCGCCGATAAATTCCTTTATTATGGAAGTTCTTGGCACATCTTCCAGATTGGTTATTGGCAAAAAGTAATCTATAAACCTCAAAAGCCTTTTCGCTTCTAAGAACTCAGGTACCGAATCATCTATCTGGACAAGGAGGGGTTCTGCGAAACTCTTTAGTATAGCCAGCTCGTAAGCCAGCGCGGAGTTGAACATAGCATCGGCCTCTTCCTGGAAGGGGAAAATGTACCTGTCCTCTCCCCTTCTGACACTCGACCACATTCTAATCGTGTCCAGAGCCGAGTGCCCCCTGAACCTGTTGTCCCTCACTATTCTGCGCAACAATCTGACATCGGTGGTTGGAATTCTGTTCATATTATCTATATTCAACTGGGTTAGCGCGCTCACATATATCTTGAATTTTCTTTCTTTAGGTATCGAAGCCGTCAGCAGCTCATTTAGACCGTGAATACCTTCCACGATTATTGGCTGATCGTGACCTATTGAAACGGCCTTTTCTTGAAAACCGCTCTTTCCGAGAAGAAAATCGAATTTTGGAAGCAACACCTCTTTACCCTCGAGCAACTCACCCATCTGTCTGTTGAAGAGGTCAATATTTAGTGCGTATATCGACTCGAAATCGTAGTTTCCGTTTTCGTCCCGTGGGGTATCCTTTCTATCGAAGAAGTAATCATCCAGCGAAATCTGGATCGGATTCATTCCCAGTACTTTCAACTGCAACATGAGCCGTTTTGAAAAGGTGGTTTTCCCCGAGCTCGACGGTCCGGCAACCAGGATAACCCTCGCACTCTCTCGACTCGCTATCTGATCGGCTATTCCTGCTATCTTCTTTTCATGGAGAGCTTCGGCGATGTTTATCATCTCTCTGGTTTCCTTGTATCCTTTACTTATTATTCCGTTCAACTCGCCTATCGTCTTGACACCGAGTATGCCTCCCCAGCGTTCGTGTTCGAGAAAGATGCTGGAAATTTTCGGTTGATCCACGAAATCCGGCAGAGTGTTAGGTTCGCTTGGTGAAGGCAGGTTCAGCACGAAATAACTGCCGTAGGGTATGAGTGAGAAATTGTTCACAGAACCTGTGGAGAAAGGCATGTAACCGTAAAAATAATTCAGATAACCTTTGCACCGGTATATATTGACTGTGGATTTTTTTCGATACTTGAAGAGTAGAGCTTTATCGATCTGACCGTCTTCCATGAAAAGTCTTATCGCCTCGAACTTTCCTATGGTGTCCTTTATGAATGGGACGTTCTCCTCAACTATCTCCCTCATCTTTTTCTGAATTCTGCCGAGAAGTTCATGATCCGTCGCGAAACCCTCTATTTCACAGATCAGACCGGAACCCCTCGAATGATGGACGTCAAGCGAGACCTTTCCAAGCAGCTCTCTGACGGCCATGAAGAGTATAAAAATGGCTCCTCTGGTATAGATTCTTATCCCATCTAGTGAACTGAGATCGACCAATTCGATCTCCTTCTCGTCAGCGATAGGTCTACAGAGTTCAAGAAGAGAGTTCCCGGATTTTGCGGCCATTATTGGGGACCCGTACCTTTCTTGAAACCTGCAAGCCAGATCCTGAAAGGTCATTCCTTCGGAGACCGAAATCGATTCCTCGATTCCTTTGATTCTTAAAGTTTTCTTCGTCATACTTATATCACCACTTCTGAATCGTTGACAGCATCGAGAGCCAATGCTAAAATCTACTAGCGATGGGGCGTCGCCAAGCTGGTAAGGCATCAGATTTTGGCTCTGACATCCGTAGGTTCGAATCCTGCCGCCCCAGCCAGAAAAAGGGTGGCTTCGGCCACCCTTTTTGGTATGTATCAGTTTTCCGTTCCGGTAGCTTCCGTAGTAGTGCCGGTGCCCGTTGCCAGCTCTGATATCTGGAACTGAACGGTCTCTATCGTCGATTTTAACGCCGCATCATCGGGATACAGTTCCAGAAGCATCTCCAGGTAACTCATCTCACCTATGAGGTACATCCGCATCATCTGTTCGTTTTTCTGTATATTCGCGAGTTTCTCGTACATATCCACCAGCAGATAGAGTGTGCTGACTTTAAGATCCGTTGCAACGTCCGTAATGTTGAGTATTTTCATGTTCAGGTCGCTTTCGACGCTTTGAACGGGAGAATCGATCAAAAAAGAAACGGTCTGGGCTCCAAAGTACTGACCGTAGTACTGGAGATAGCTATCCAGAAGCGTAGGATTCTCCAAGAGCGGCCTGATATTTCTGTTGTAGATACTCTCGTTATAGAGATATACGATCTTCGGATCATTTCCATCTATCCTGTACATGTAGTTTATCACCTGCGAGGAATTGGGCATCGCCGAGTACAGGAACTTTACACTGCTTTCGAAATAAGTGTTGGTTTTGTCATATGCTTCGTTCTTTTCCGAGAGCAGTTTCTCCACATCCACCAATTCCGAAATGCCGTATTTGTCAAAGTAATCGTGCGCTCTCTGCGAATTGGAAAGATATACTCTTGTTATCGAATCGGTTGACGGAGTGGTTTCAAGCTGAGCCGCTATCTCTTCTTTCGATAGGGATGTTATGCTCGCGGGAACTGTGGTCAATATACTTTTAAGATCCTCAAGATCTAGGATTTCGTTCCTGAGTTCAGAAACCCTGCTATCTGCGAGTTCTGTGTAGATAACCAACGGCAAGTAAGAATCACCTATCAAAACATTGCCTTCACCGTCGAAATACTCGTTCTGAAGCTCAGCCATTAGTTTTTGCGAGCTCTCGGCATCGTTTCTGCTGTTGGCGTATTTCTCGTACATTACCAGATCCGGATCGTTGATGGCATAGGAGAGCTTGTTCTCCTCCTTATAGCTGGAAAGCCACGAATTGAAACGGTCGTTGCTGTACTGGGAGTACTCGGTGTCGTATCCTGCAACTTTCACGAACTCTTCGTACGTATCGAAGGTCGTCTTGGTGGCCACGTCTATCAGGTGATAACCGAACTGCGACAGAACTGGGCCGGTTATGACTCCGGGAGTTGCTGCAAAAGCGGCATCTTCGAATTCCTTTACCATCTGCCCGTGTCCGAATTCGCCCAGATCACCGCCGTCAATCGCAGAACCTGTATCAATTGAAAATTCGCTGGCAGCCTGAGAGAAGGACAAAACACCCTCTTCGATCTTAGCTTTAAGCTCGAGAGCACTGGCCTCATCGGTTACCAGAATATGGCTGGCAGTTACTTTCTCGTACTCGTACTTTAGATCGGTCATGTTATCGGCCACGTACTGTTTGAAATCCTCTTCGATGTTCGGGAGCGCCTTTGCTTGGACATTCATCGAGAGGAGCTGTGTCGATACATACTCCTGAACTAATTCCGCGAAAGCCTCTACCGATCCGTATTGATATATTATTGCGGCCTTGGTGTTTTCATCGGCCACGTACTGATTGACTATGCGGTCGCTTTCGGATTTTATCTGTTGGGCAGTCGGAACCACATCATTCTCAACGGCGTACAGTAGAAGCGTTTTCTGATCGATGAGAGATCTGAAAAGCTCATATCTTATTCCCATCTCGCTGGGATTGTTTTCAACTTCAAAGTATGGATCCAGGTTGTAACCCTGACTCCTTATGTTGCTCAGAGTGTCTCTAGCTGAGATCTCGTATTCCGAATAAGTGATCCAGTACCTTGAATCGGTCACCGGGGTTCCATCTCTGGTGAGTCCGCCGACTGTTTCTTCGAACTTGACTGTCTGATCAACATCCTGCGTGTTATTCCTAAAACCGCTTCCGAGGTACTGGGCAACCGTCCACCAGATGATCCCGATCCCGAATAGTATGACTATTGCCCATACTATCGGGCGTTGAATTGATTTCATGAAATTGGCGTTTCTACTTGGTTTCTTTGCCGGCATCTAATTTTCAACTCCCTCCACATACCGATACTCTACAACCAACAAGGGGAGGTAATAAGCCTCCCCCGCCTTCAGGAATTATACCACAGCCACAATTTACTTGTTAACGCACATTTGAAGAAAACGATTATTGTGTATCGAAGACTAACCAACCTGCCTGGAGTAGACTCTGAAGTCGATCGAAGAGAAGATACCGTCTATCCATTCCAGTGTTTTGAGTCTCTCTTCATCTATGGTATTCGACTCTATTTCTCCATAAAGAGTGAGAAGTCTATTTATATGCGTCTTAGTACGGTTAACGGCATACTCAACAGTTGTATTGGTTGTTATTATGAAAGCCCAATCGCTCGATTGCGCCAGGAGCAATTCTCTGGCCATCTGATTCAAAGCCCTTATTTTGAGTTTGTCTTCCGTTTTTTTGTATTTCCTTGCGAGTTCGATCATTCTTCTGATACCTTCATCGAGATGCCTGTAAATCCAGTCGTTTCTTCCGTTCAGCCACACTTCGTTATAACCGTTTGCGCCCCACGTGGAGATGTTTGGTGTGACGCACTGGACTTCGCCCATCGAATCGATTACCTCCGGCGGTGTCGCGCAGATCACGGTATCGTCTCCGTTCAATTCTCTGAAAAGCTCCTCTATGAAGATCGGTCCTTCGTACCACCAGTGACCGAAAAGCTCAGCGTCAAAAGGAGCGACAATTACGGGGCTCACACCATCGAACTGCTCGGAAAGTCTCTTGATCTGCTCACGCTTTCTGCTTGCGAAGTCTTTAGCGTGTTCCCTGGTGGCCTTCTTAGCTTCTTCGAAATCGTAATAGCTCTTTTCATTCAAAGAAACATCCTTGCCCGTTATTCTGTAGTACTTGATACCTGTGTTGCATCGCTCACCGCTGGGGTCTATGTAGGGTCTTATGTAATCCTCTTCTCTATCGAACCCAACATCTCTATAGAACTCTCTGTATCTGGAATCTCCGGGGTACCCGACTTCTGCGCTCCACACCTGTTGGCTTGACTCCGGATCTCTTGCAAAGACAAACACGCCCTCTGGAGTCATGACAGGTCTATACACACCGTATCTTGGAGCGGGATCTCCATACCACAGCCCGTGTGAATCCACGAAGAAGAATGAGAGGCCCCACTCTCTCAAGTAAGAATCTATTCCTGGAACGTAACCGCACTCTGCCAGCCAGATTCCTTTTGGAGGCTTACCCATGTGCCTTTTGTAGGTATCCACTCCCACTCCGATCTGAGCGTTCACGGCTTCCGGGTACTGTGTCATTAGGGGAAGAAAACCATGTGTGGCGTTGCAGGTAACGATTTCAAGGTTGCCCGTCTCCTGAAGTTGAGCAAACTCCCCCGAAAGGTCGCCGTTGCAGCGTAGATATACCGACTTGGTTTCTTCGAGTTCTTTGAGATAATGTTTCGCCAGCCTGTGGCTGGCGGGGTTTTCTGAGATTGTTCGCTCGATCTCCTTCTCGGCAAGTTCTATTGATAAATCGAGATACTTGAGGTACTTCTTTTGCAAATCCGCGTTGGCGAACATTTCCATCAGTGGAGGAGTTATACTCATGCTCACCCTGAAGTTGATACCGTCGTTCTTCAAGCGATTGAAAGCCCGAATTAGCGGGATATAAGTCTCCGTTATCGCCTCGAAAAGCCAGCGTTCTTCCATGAAGCTCGGAAAGTCCGGATGATTTATGAAGGGAAGATGGGCATGAAGCATCAATATGAATTTACCTTTTCTCATCTTCTCATCTCCCACTTCGAGACTTGGATATGCTCTTGATGAATTCTTCGGAAGAGGGATTGTCCAATGGACCAGACGATCTGATCGATGGAGAAACCCCTGTCGCTTCGGTCGAAACTTTTACTTCCTTTTTAGAACCTTTAGATAGATCCACCCAGGTCTCTTGATCGACAAATCGCGGAGTGTTCCTTGGGGTCCGGACGATTTTTGATTTCATGACACCCACAAAAAGCCCTCCGGTATAATACCCTATCTCCGCTATGTAGTCGGCATCGGGAAAATCCACTTGAAAGTACCAGTTACCTTCCTCAGACAGGATCTTCGCCTCTTTATACCTGTTTGCGTTCTTTCCATCGTAGATTATGTTGGTGATGTCGCTAACTCTTACAAAGAGATTGTTTCCGAGTTCATTTAGACGTTCTCTGGTCTCTTTAGAAAAATCCCATTTTATATATACCCAGTAAGGATTTACCGGATGTAGAGTAATCGAATCGGCGAAATAAGTCCTGGGAAGATCAACGTTTACAGGCTTGGAAGGTCTTTTGCTTTCCGAAGGAACCGTTACAACTGTCTGACTGCTCACCGGCACATCTTTATCCGAGATTTTCGACAGCGCTCTTGCGATATCCTTTTTGCCCATGGTTCTCTTAAGATGAACACCGAGCATCTTCGCGTATCTTCGCATTTCCTGAATCGACGGATCGGTCTTTAAAAAAGAACCGATTTCTTCTTTTTTCATAGCACAAATCCTCCCGGGCGTTATTGTCACTGCATATAATATAACACACCTTGGGAGGAAATATCAAGACAATAAGAACAACTATTGGCGATTATCTAGTTTTTTCTTTCCTGGATAACATAAATCGCGGTGTTATCTATATATCTCTCAGTTTATCGATAATATAGTCGACCATGTAATCTCCGTCAACCTGATACTGAGAACCATCCAGCATTATCTTCACCGTCACGAGATCCTTTTCGAGTTCCTCATCGCCTATGATAACCGAAATTTTGGCCCCTATCCTGGCGGCGTGTTTCATCTGATTTCTCATATTTCTCTCCATTACATCAACATAAGTGGAGATACCGGCTTTTCTGAGTCTTCTCGCGTACTCGAATCCTCTCAAAGATCCCTCTCTGCCGACGGCAAGAATGGCGACTTCTGAATTTCTATCGGTCTGGATGTTAACCTTTTCGGCTTTGAGGAGCATGACTATCCTTTCAATACCTGTTGCAAAGCCCACTGCGGGACAGCTCTTGCCTCCAATCACTTCGACGAGCCCGTCGTACCTTCCACCACCTACTATCTGATCCTGACTGCCAAGTGAGGGAGACCTTATTTCGAAGGCCGTACGGCTGTAGTAATCGAGTCCTCTCACCAGATGGGGATCGATCTCGTAATCGATTCCGGACTTTTCAAGATACCACTTCAAATCTTCGAAGTGTTTCCTGCACTCCTCGTCTAGATACTCAAGTATGTTCGGAGCGTTCTCGGATTGCTCCCTGTCGATTTTGCAGTCGAGCAACCTCAACACGTTGCTGTCGAACCTCCGCCTGCAGTCTTCACACATTCCATCGACTTTATCGCGGAAATACTCCCTCAGGGCTTCTTTGTACCTGGCTCTGCAGGAAGGACAGCCTATGGAGTTTATGAAAAGCTTGGTCTTGTTTATCTTCACTTCTTTTAAAAACTCGCAAGCCAGTTCGATTATCTCAAAATCCGCCATGGCACTGGCCGATCCAAGTATCTCCGCTCCGAACTGGTGAAATTGCCTGAGCCTGCCTGCCTGGGGTTTTTCGTAACGGAACATTGGTCCCATGTAGAAGAGCTTCACTGGAGAACCCAGATTTATGAAAGAATTCTCGATAAAGGCTCTCGCAACGCTGGCTGTGCCCTCCGGTCTTAGTGTGATCGACCTTCCGCCTTTATCATCGAAAGTGTACATCTCCTTCTGAACGACATCGGTCGATTCTCCAACGCTTCTTTTGAACAGCTCGGTTGCTTCGAATATCGGCGTGCGTATCTCGTTGTAGGCGTACCTGAAGGTTATGTTTCGGACAGCCTGCTCTATGTACTGCCAGTATTCGATATCTTCGAAAGCAATGTCCTGGGTTCCCTTGATTCTGTTAATCATTCCTCAATCATTCCTCCGTTTAGCCAGCATTACTTTTCCGTCTCTCAGTAATTTAGTTATAGCATATATCACGACAAGAAACTCAAGTCTTCCTAGAAACATACCGATTGTCTCCGTCCAGATCAAACCTACGGGTGAAGAGGGAAGGGTAATTCCCACCGAAAGTCCGACCGTGCTGAGTGCGGAGGCGAACTCAAAGGCGGAGAATGCCAGCGAATGACCGTAAGAAGCCGTGATACCAACTCCAACGGCGTACGTTATAAAGTAAAGCGAGAAAACCAACAGAATCTCTTTCACCAGTGAATGATTCAAATATCTTTTGGTCTCGCCCTTCCAGATCTCTTCTTTAAGCAAAGCGTTCTTCGGCAGAAAATACATCTTTATCTCCATCCAGAGAAGTTTCCAAAGAGCGAAGAGCCTGTACTGTTTCAGTCCTCCTGACGTGGAATCGAGATTACCGCCGAATATCATTAGAATTGTTAATAGGTAGAGCCCCATTTGATTCCATGGTATGAAGTCAACGGTGGAGAAGCCCGTACCTGTTAACGCCGAGACTGACTGGAAAAGAGCGTGCCTGAACTGAGTTCCTATCGACTCATAGAAGTATTTCATCGTTCCGGCCATTATCAATGGAGTGAAAAAAGCTATTATCAGAAACATCAGTTTTGGCTCTCCATTTTTCCAGAAGGCTCTGAAGTTTCTTCTCCAGAGCGTATAGTGAATACCGAAACCGGTAGCGCCAAGCAGCATAAGAACAATGGTCACGATCTCTACGGGCAGACTGTTGAACTCGCCGATAGAGCCCAGTCTGGTCGAAAAACCACCTGTGGCCAGGGCTGTCAAAGAGTGGTTTATAGCATCGAACCAGTTCATACCGGCTATTCTGTACATTAAAATACCGGCCACCGCGTATGAAGTGTAGATAACCGCAATCGTTCTTGTTGAACTTTTTATGTTGGGCACCAGATTATCCATGCGTCCTTCGGCCTTGTAAAGGCCGAGCCCTCCCGGTCCTAGTATCGCGGACATCATTATTATCGCAAACCCTGCTCCTCCGAGGAACTGCAATATGCTTCGCCACAAAAGGTAAGTGTCGGGTATCGCGAGCACGTTTACCATGGTAAGTCCGGTAGTTGTCAATCCGCTTGTGGACTCGAAAATCGCCTGTGTGAAGTTAAGATAACCGCCAAAGATGAAGGGAAGAGCTGAAAAGATTATTCCAAATACCCACGCAAAAAACACTATGATGGCACCTTCCTGAACCGTGATAGGTGCTCCAGGCTTGACCTTCATGATGAGCTTGAACAGTATGCCAAAAGCGAAGCAGATCACCGCCGCTTCGAGAAATGGCAGACTATCCACAAATACCGAAGGATACCAGATACAGTAAAGCACAGGAAGCATCATTACCAGAGGGAAGAAGACGAAGAGATTCCCTATGTAGCCAAAAACCAGTCTGTAGCGCTGCTTCAAAAGATTGCGGTACATTTATACTTCTCCTAGAAGCACTTCGAAAACCGATGACTGAACCTTTGGATTACTGAGAACCAGGAGGATGTCGCCTCCTTTTATGACGTTGTCCCCCCTAGGAATTATAACTTCGTTCTCTCTTATAATCGCACCGATCACGCTCTCTTTCGGAAGAGGGAGATTTTTAACGGCCTGACCTGTTGCCGGAGACTTATCGGTCATTTCAATCCTCAAGATGGAAATTTTTTCCGACGACGGCAGAAGATTGGTGATTTGCTCCCTGAAAAGACTGTCTTCGAGCGCCGATCCCAGTATCTCCGTGGGACTCACAACGTTCTTGATTCCCATCATCTGAAAAGTCGCTTTATTGTCGGGATCGTTCACAAGTGCTACAGGTCTCTCTATACCGTATACCCTCGCCGCCGTCAAGCAAGCTACTAGGTTGTCCTGATCGTTGGGAGTCAACGCAACGAAGAGATCTGTTCTATCGAGCTCCAGCTGTTCAAGAACGTATCTACGGCTTCCATCGCCTCTTATAACCAGCGCACGGAGTTTTTTGGCTATTTCTTCGCAGAACTTTTCGTTTTTATTTACGACCATAACCTGGTAACCCTTGCTCAGAAACCTTCTAGCGAGGTGATAGGCTATCTTTTCGCCACCTATTAGAACTATCTTCACCTCTCGTCACCACCGATGAAGTAGAGAACGTTTTTTATGTTTTCCACCGCGAGCAGAGTGGGACAGATGACCTCTATTCCGAAATCAGAAAACATCTCTATGTTGTTCGGATCGTAGACTCTGGCAACAACGCGTGCAACTTTGAAATACTCTTTCGCCGACATCGCTACCATAAGATTCGTGTTGTCGTCGGGTGTCAAAACCAGTACGACATCTGCCTTATCTACTTTAGCTTCCTTCAAAGTGTCGAGTTCGGTAGCATCTCCGAGAACGGTGAACCCGGTGAATTCAAAGGATAATGCCTGAAAAGACTCCTCGCTTCTGTCAACAACCACGACACTGCATCCCATGGTTGAAAGCCAGTTGGCCATTCTTGAACCGAGCCTACCACAACCAAATATGACGACATAATACTCGTCTTTCCTGATTGCGCCTTTCATGAACGGCATCGGATTATTCCTCCAGTTTTCTCAACTCTGACGATGCCTCTTTGAACTCCTCGTCAAGAGAAAGTGCGGCCCGCAAATGTTTTGCGGCCACTCTCGGGTTAGAGCTCTTTATCAGGAGAGCATAAAGGAAGTGTGGATAGGGCGAACTTGGAAAATCGGCGAAAAGCTCACGCAGCAGAGAATTGGCCTTCCTGAACTCTTTTTCCTCTATCAGTCTTCTAATATCTCTTGCCCTTTTTTGAAGACTTTCTTCGTTTTTTAACGATAGTTCGGCGGCCTGTCTCAGCTCTTGAGGAGTGAAGGGTTTGGTCAGAAAGTCCACTATGCCCAGCTTGAAGACGGCCCTGATAGATTCGGGAGAAGTGATTGCTGAAACAACTACTACTGGAATTGAATAAGCTCTATCTTCCAATTCTTTAAGGAACTGTACCCCATCCATCGAAGGTAGTGTTAGGTCCATGAAAATCAAATCCGGTTGTCTCTTTTCAATGGCCTCTAGCGCTTCTTCGGCTGTGACAAACCCACTGACTTCGTTGCCTTCGTTCTCCATGGTCTGCTTGATGATACGTCTCACATTCAGCTCGTCGTCGACCACGTAAACGAGCGCCATGCAATCACCCCCAAACACAAATCATATTACCACATCGGCGAGCAATAATGTCTAGTGATTCACTCTGGCCTTAATTATAGCCATTACAGAGTTCGATTGCACTTCCCAATGGTTCTTTGATCATTAAGTAGTGGTGAAACTTTTCTTGACATAGTCGGAAACGAAGGAGATCAGCAAACCGGAAAAGAGCAGAGGAAAGTTAATTACATCTACCGAAAGAAGGCATACACCGCCAATAAATCCCTCAAGCCATAAACTGAAGACAACAACGATCTGGTAAATCGAGAGGGTGTAAGAGAAGAAACTGCCTACTAAAAGATGGGAAGCCCTCTTCTTTGCATCCTCCCTTCTTTCTAGGAGTCCGAAAAGATAGATAGAACCATTCACAAGGATCACTATTCCCATCATCAAATCCTTTACGCTGAAGAGAATACCCAAGAGCGTATTTATTGCCAAGATCAGGTAAAGCACTCCCAAAAGAAACAACCAGGTAGAGATGTTTCTTATGCTCATAAAAGTCCCCCGATCATTCTGACCACCAGTGCAAGCGAATAAGCTACGGCGAGACTGTAAATTACGGAGAAGAAGACGTACCTGTAGCTTCCCGTCTCGTTCTTTGTTACCGCCAGAGTCGGCAGACAGGGTACATACAAAAGAACGAAGACAAGAAATGAGAAAGCCGTCACTGGTGAGATCGCCGCTCTCATCACTTCCATCGCGGAACCCATCAACGCATAGTTGCCATAGAACGTTGTCAAAGAAGAGACTATTACTTCTTTCGCCGCCACTCCGAAGACGAGACTAGAAATCATCTCCCAGGAAAAGCCCAGAGGGACAAACAACGGCTCCAGAGTTCGACCGATCATCGCGGCGTAACTCTGAGAACCTTCGGAAGGGAAGAAACTCAGTATCCAGATCACGATAGAGGCTCCCAATATGATCGTACCGGCCTTTTCAAGGAAGTGTCTCCCCTTGTTCCATGTATAGAGAATTATGGAACTAACCCTGGGTTTTCTGTACCTGGGCAGTTCCATGATCATCGTAGAGGGTTCTCCTTTAAAGAGGAGTCGATTGATTATGAGAGCCGAGATAACAGTAACGATGATGCTTAAAAGGTACAGGAAAAATACAACTACGCCGCCCTTGGCGCCAAAGAAGGTTCCGGCTATGAGTAGGAAAACAGGCAACCGGGCACTGCAGGAGATGAACGGTGAGACAAGTATCGTTACTATTCTTTCCTTAGGCTCGGAGATAGACCTGGTTGACATTATAGAAGATACGTTACATCCAAAACCGAGAAGCATGGATATGAAGGATCTACCGCTGAGTTTCATTGAGTACATAAGCCTGTCTATGACAAATGCGGCCCTTGGAAGATAACCCGACTCTTCTAGAACCCCCAAAGCCATGAAGAGTATGAAAATATTTGGGACGAAGACGAGTATGGCACCTATACCGCCTATGATTCCATCCACAACCAGAGAACGCAACCATGCGGGACCTATCAAATTTCCCAGAGAGCTTCCAAGAGTTTCAAGACCGCTTTCTATGAGGAGTGATAAGGGGCCCGAGACCGTAAAGGTCAATTGAAAGACGATATAAATAACGGACAAAAACACGAAAATGCCCAGAACCCTGTGGGTAATGACGTGATCGATGGCCTCGGAAAGATCCCATCCGTGTTTTTCTTTTCCCTTTACGGATGTTGAGAGAACTCTTTTTATATACCGGTATCTTGTTTCGGCGAGTTCGCTCGAAAAATCCTTTTCGACTTTGAAACCCGTGAGCTTCTCTACTTCACTATCGTGTTCAAGAGACTTTATAGCCAGCCATCTGCTATCGAATTCCGAAAGGGCTGGTACTAGTCTGAATCTGCCGGCAAGGGCTTCGATCCTTTGCTCTATCTCTTCTGAGAATAGGTAATGGATGTGGCTAGAAGAACGTACACTTTTGACCAGAGTTTCTTTCAATTCTTCTATACCTTCACCGGTAGCTGCCGAAGTCATTACCACAGGTATTCCCAGCTGTTTGCCGAGTTCGTTTTTGTCTATCTCCAGACCGGCCTTTCTGGCTTCGTCAACGGCGTTAACAACAAGCACCACGTCTCCCCTGAGTTCAAGAACCTGCAGAAGGAGATAAAGGCTCCTTTCAAGATTGATCGCATCACCTATCACAACAACAACGTTCGGACGTTCATCGATCAGAAAATCTCTCGCAATCTTTTCGTCGATACTCCTGGACCCCAGCGTATATGTACCCGGTAGATCGACTATATCGAGTGCTATATCGCCGTGTTTGAGAGAACCGACACGTTTTTCCACAGTTACGCCCGGCCAGTTGGCAACAATCTGTTTTGAACCGGTAAGACAATTGAATATACTCGTTTTGCCTACGTTTGGATTTCCCAGTAATGCTACAGTCGTTTTTTTGAGATCTGCTGAGCTTTTTGGCTGCATGATTTAGATTTTTATCTCTCCCTGATTATCACTCTGAAGGCCTGTCCTCTCGAGAGGGACAGGATCTTTCCATGAACCTCGACTTCTATCTTTCTGGTAGAGTTTTCCAAAACCCTGATAGTCGTTCCTTCCTGGATCGAACACTGTCTCATCCTCTCTCTCAATCCCCAGCCACCGTTGATGAGACTCACTACGTACTCCCCCGGCCGCGCGCTTGACAGAGGTATGGACGATGTTTCCACCAGGATCCACATGGCTATATCGTTCCTCAGCGTCACGTTGGTCCCCTTTATTCTGAAAACTTTGGGATCGCCAAAAGGAGCTATCTTCACCAGTTCTACTTCCTCTCCACTCACAAAACCCAGACCACAGAGCCTCTCCCTCACTTCTACCGGAAGCTCCAGCCTGCTTATCTTTCCCTTTTCTCCTTCACACATCCTTGACAGCGGGACTACCATCGGCATCATCCTTATTGAGAATATGTCTCAATAAGATTGTACCATCTATATCGTAGCTTTTCAGCAGGTATCCAAAAGAATTCGAAAGACACAGATTTGGCAGAAAAAGGACCGGTTTTTCTCTTAATAACCGGGAAAGTAGTAACATATCAATATCCAAGCGACGGAGGTGTGGTTATGGCCGCAATATACCAGGTGGATTCCTTCACAAAACTCCCTTTCAGTGGCAATCCCGCGGGAGTTTACATTAGCGACGTGGAACAAGATTACGAAACCTGCATCAAAATCGCCAGAGAGATGAACCTCTCCGAGACAGCCTTCCCCGTGAGAACAACCGATGATAATCACTACAGGTTAAGATGGTTCACCCCGACAACCGAAGTCCCGATGTGCGGACACGCAACTCTGGCAACGTCATGGGTACATTTCACCGAGCTCGGTATCGACGGAGATATATATTACGAAACTCTGAGCGGGCAGCTGAAAGTATCTCGAATTGGAGACGACCTGAAGATGGACTTTCCGTCAGAGCTTCCGTTCAGAATCGACTTAGACCAATCGATAGGAGAGGCTCTCGATTGTAACGGAATGGCATATTACTCAACCGGCACCCGGAAACTTCTTTTCGAAATATCCGACCGCAAAAAACTTGAAGGACTGCACCCGGATTTCTCAAAGATGGAGAAACTGTCAGTCGGTGTTCCTCTGAGGGGTTTGATCGTCACCTGTAAAGGCGACGGGGAGTTCGACTTCTTCTCCAGATACTTCGCTCCCTGGGTAGGAATAAACGAAGATCCCGTGACTGGCTCGGCTCACACAGTTTTGGGGCCTTTCTGGTCGGAGAGACTCGGCAAAGACAAACTCCGGGCTTACCAGGCTTCGCAAAGGGGCGGCGAAATAAGGCTTGAGATTCTTGACGGCAACAGGATATCCATAATCGGAAATGCCGTAACCGTTATCAGGGGGCAGATGCTTGTCTAATTGGCTCAGCGATTTATCTTTAGCTTGATCTCTTCCTCTCTCGGAGGGTTTACGGCCGCGAAAATTTTCTTGGACGGATCTTCCCTGGCTATCATAATGGCAAACAGGAAGATCAGTAGGAAAATAATACCAGATGAGATACCGGCTACTGCAACATAGTAGGATTGCGAAAGATTCTCTATTCCCGTGGAGAATGCAAAATAGGAAAACACCAGACCGTTTATCGGATCAATTTTGGTGTGCGCCAGGATCGAAGAGATAAGAACCATCAAGAAAAGAAAGAATATAGCTGTAAGCTCTGATCTCCAGAACATCGCCAGACTGGAAAGAAGGACGATAATGCTCCAAGAGAAAAGCAAACTTCCGATCGACATGTCTCTGAAATGTTTACGGAGTTTTCCATAGACCGGCCGGAAAACTCTATAGACCTGCCACGAGAGAAAGAGAAACGCCATGGATAGCACCAGAGATAACGACTCTACTCCAAAGGTCGAAAAAAGTATCCACAACGCACCACTCAAGTACAGAGAGAGTAGATAGAATCTGTCGAACTCTCTTTTATCGAGTGTTCTTGCAAAGATGAACTGGGTAAGAATAACGAGAATCCAGGCGGGATTGATCCATGGACCTATCCGGAAATAGCTGGGAACTTCATGAGGAAAGATTCCCGCGATCGTGGTGCTGATTATGTAGATAAATATCCAGAGCGCGATGAAGTAAAACAGTACGTTCTTGGATATACTCTTCAAAGGGCACCCTCCGTTTCTTCATTTGATTTATAGAAACAGACCTGACAACGAGAGAGTCACTTTATCCCGTTGAGTCTGCCCATTATCTCACGTTCGAATACTTCGATTCTTCTTTCCGTCGCCTCTCTGGTCTTTCCTCTCGAGTATATGTACAACTTCAGCTTCGGTTCGGTGCCCGATGGTCTTACGGCGTACCACGAACCGTCGTCGAAGAGATATTTCACCACATCCGAGCATGGGACATCTATAGATCTTTTCTCTTTGCCTCTTAAAAACGTTTCTATCCCTTCGAGATAATCGATATATGAAACCAGGTCAACTCCGTCAATACTTACTGGATAATCCTTCCTGTATTCTTTCATCATTCTTGCTATCCTCTCCTGGCCATGTACACCTTCAAGAACCAACGAGATCTGCTTTTCCGCGAAAAATCCGTATCTTTCAAACAGTCCCTCGAGAACTTCGTAAAGCGAAAGTCCGCGTTTCAAGAAATAAGCCGCCATTTCGCAGAACAACATCGAAGAGGAAATGGCGTCCTTGTCCCTTACAAAAGTTCCGGTCACGTAACCTATGCTCTCCTCGTAACCGAAAATGAAACTCCCTTTCCGGCTTTCTTCTATCTCCAGCGCCTTTCCGCAGATGTTTTTGAAGCCAGTAAGCGTTTCATAGGTCCTTACCCCATAATTTTCTGCGATGGTTTTCGCTAGATCTCCGGTTACTATAGATTTTACGATGAAACCGTTTTCCGGTAAGATCCCTTTCTCTCTCATAGATAGAAGAATATAGTTTACCAGCAAAGCGCCCGTCTGGTTTCCGTTAAAGGAAACGTACCCGTTCGCATGCCTAACCATAACAGCCATTCGATCGGCATCGGGATCGGCAGCGAGCAAAACATCGGCTCCCACCTTCTTCCCCATCTCTTCGGCTAGTTTGAAGGCCTTGATGTCTTCGGGATTCGGATAACCGACTGTAGTGAAGTCGGGATCGGGTTTTTCTTGCTCGGGAACCACGAAAACCTTTTTGAAACCCCTCTCTTCGAGTACTCTTCGTATCGGTCCATTTCCCGTTCCATTAAGCGGGGTGAAGACTATCCTTATATCTTTATCTAGTTCTTCGTGTGAATCTCTCAAGGAGAGCGATTTTACTCTGCTTATGTAAAGATCGTCAATCTCTTTTCCGGTATATACAAGAAATCCCTCCAACTCTGCCTTTTTGAGGGAGACATAATGAACGTCCGAAAAGAGATCTACCTTTTCGATCTCTCTGTAAACCTCATCGGCTATCTCCGGTAGTACTTGGGCTCCGTCTTCCCAGTAGAGCTTGTATCCGTTGTACTCTTTGGGATTGTGGCTGGCCGTTATCATTATTCCAGATATCGTCGAAAGATGAATTACAGAGAAAGATAGTTCCGGAGTGGGTCTTATGTCATCGAAGAGAAAGACCTTTATACCGTTAGCGCAGAGCACAGAGGCGGCCGTTTCAGCGAATTCTCGCGAGTGGTGTCTGACATCGTAGGCTATTACAACACCTCTCTTTTTTGCCGATTCACCGCGAGAGGCTATGTAATTGGCCAGTCCGTGTGTAACGCGGGCGACGTTGTATCTGTTCATCCGGTTGTCTCCCGCACCGATCTTGCCTCTCAGACCGGCTGTACCGAATCGCAATTGAGTATAGAATCTGTCTTTGATTTCTTCGGGAGAATCCTTTATCGACAGGAGTTCGTTTCTCGTCTCATCATCTATATACTCGCTTTCTAGCCATTTCCGAAATCTCTGATAGTAGTCCATTCTTTTCCCCCTCTCGATAATGATTATATCTTATGATGCCACTTGAAAAATACTGTATGGTTTTAGTCGTCTCTGACTATCTTCTTTGCAACTCTGCCCTTTATCGCCGCATAAATCGAGGGGAATTCGAATATTCTGGCCACAGACCTGTTGGCGCTGGCCGCGGTGATATTGTAGATTATCCTCGGTATTGAACTCTTTTTGCCAACTCTGATTCTTTTCAGAAAAGTCCATGCCAAAAAACGGAAGAGTGAAGAAAAGACGAACAGCAGCTGAATCCCGTAGAAAGGGAACCCGAAAATATCGAATTTTATGCTCTTCATTAAAGTTGCGAGAACCCCGCCTAGAAGCGATCCCGACAGAGCACCCAGACCGTTGGCGAAAGAGAGAACCGCAAAGTACGCCTCTGCACGCTCGCCTGGAAAAAGAGTCATCATAGTCGTGAAGAGGGTGAGATTCACACCGCTCCAGGCAAAACCACTCACTACCTGGTTGACGGGAATCAAAAAAATCGTTCCAAGATTGGTAAAAACCCATGTAATAGGCAAAAAGATCGTTATTCCCAGAGTGAAGTGTGCAACATCGAAACCACCTATCTCGTCGGTTATTTTACCCCATAACAGGTAGAATACCATGAGCGAAAGGCTATTCACGATGGTCATTATACTCATGAAAGAGTAGTCCAGTTTGAGGTTTATGATCTGGTGATAGGAAAAGAAGGGGCTGGATATGGCCAGGGCGAAGTTCCACACGAAAGAAAATGAAATGAATTTCTTGAACTGAAGATCCTTCAACGGTCTGATGAATACACCAACGCTGTAGGAAGGTTCCTGCCGCGGTGGTACATAATGGAGAGCCAGCACCAGAAAATCGGCAATCGCAAATCCTGTCGCTATGATCGATACGATGATGAATCCTTTACGTCCAGGAACATTGTCCAGAATAGAAGAGTAGATGAAAGTCATCGACATGGCCGTGAAAGAGCTCAAGAGATTTCTGCGGCTGTAAAACCTCCCACTGATATTCGCCGGCACTATGTCCTTCATTATCGATACCCAAAAATTCGAAGCAAAGCTGTTACAGATGGCAATAACCGAGAGGAGAATCAACAATATAGACTGGTGCACCATGCCCGTTGCGAGTGTGATGGATATGAAAGCCACCGTAATTCTCGATATCAGAGCAGTGCTGAGCAATGCTCTCTTTCTTGTGCCGGTTCTGTTCATGATGAAAGGTACCAGCAGCTGAACGAGCTGAGAAAGAACCGGTAAAACCCCGATAACAGATATGACGAGTTCTTCTGCTCTGTATTCGAGGGCAAGACCCGTCAGAATGAAACCCTGAGTGATTATGAAAAAACCGTTGTAGAAAAACGTATCCATGAAAGATAGTCTTCTGGTCTTCTTGTGAAGTTTCTCAGTGTCGAGTTCATTCATCGAGTCCATCTAATCCCCTTTCGATAACTATTGTAAACCCAAAACATAGAAAGCTGAATTATAAGAAAAGTGCGGCTGTCATTTAGACAACCGCCATGTTTGAGAGATAAGGGGTGGAATTCTCCACAATGTTTTTTATGCAAACTCGTGCCAGCATTTTGATTAACTCAGAAGCAGTGTGCAAAATTGCTTTCGGAATTGACAGCGTAGTTGTATAATCGCTAAGAACGGTTTTGAAAACGCTGGAGGTGGTATTTTGCTGTACAGAAAGATAACCGTTGGAGAGAATCTCGAGTCTTTACACTGTGAAGAACATTTCCAAAGTCTTTTCGATGTGGACTTCGATTTCCTGGTGAACCTGGGAAAGGAGACTCCTACGATTCTTTTCATAGATGGTGGAAACTACAGCAAAGATATCCTCAGTGACTGGGTCTTTGCATTCACCAATATAATACTGATAAACAACAACCCCATAAGGGCGTTCATAATCAGAGGTTACTCCGAAGAGACGCAGGAATTCAAAGGGTACTATCGAATTGTGGGAAGCTACAAAAGTTCCAGACAGATAGTTCAAGATATAATAGACAGCATAGACAGAAGCCTCGAAAAGATAATCGGAAACAGCGACAGGGTAATTCAGATGAAGCGTATGATCGTGCTTTCCATGTTTTATGACGGTTCTATCATGATACTCGGAGAAACAGGGTCGGGAAAGAATCTTCTTGCCGAAACTATTGCCAAACTATCTCCACGCGGCAACAAACCCTTCTATTCGATAAATTGTGCCGCAATTCCCGAAACACTCCTGGAGAGCGAGCTATTTGGTTACAAGAAAGGGTCCTTCACGGGTGCTACCGGCGAAAAGACAGGTCTCATAGAGCAGGCCGACAACGGAACCCTCTTTCTCGATGAAATCGGAGACATGCCCCTGAACCTTCAGGCAAAGATTCTAGCAATCACCGAAAACAGGGAGTTTTTCAAAATCGGAGCCACAAAACCGACGAAGGTCGACGTGAGATTCATTACAGCCACAAACAGAACCGAAGACTCGGCGATGAGAAACGATCTGAGGTACAGGCTTTCAGCTGTTAAGATAGATCTTCCCCCACTCAGAGAGAGAAAGACGGATATACCGTTGATTTTCGACAGTGTACTTGAGAGAAAGGGATACCTTGTAAGATTTGAAAATATCCCTAGAGAATTGAAAGAAAGGTTTCTCTCTTACAACTACCCGGGCAACATCCGCGAATTGTTGAACATGATTGAGGAGTATCTTGCTCTGAATGAGGTTGTACAGGCTACGGTTGATTCGTCGATTTCAAAGAACATAAAAACGCTCGCCGAAGATGCCCTCGTTGCCAGAATCGTAAAGGGGACCACTTACAAAGACTTTCTTCAGGAAATTTACAAGGGTGTATCAAGAGAGATACTCATCCAGAGGGCCAGTATTCTCGATAACGATATTAATGCACTGGCCGGTGAATTTGGACTCACACCGAGAAGAATAAGAGACCTTCTGTCGGAGCTTGAAGTTCAATAAACCTGAAGCCTCATTCATTGGGCGTATGGTTGCGTAATTGATGTAAAAATCCCCGGCCGGAGATAATTAATGTATAATCTCAGGAGTAGGAGGTGTTTTTTTGGCTGTAAGAAAACTCAATCTTCCACAAGAGATAGAAGTAGCAGAGCTGTTCGGAGAGTACGACCGGAAGGCGAAGCTCATTCAGAAAAAACTGAACGTGAAGATATCGATCATCGGAAACGAAATCTGGATAAAGGGCGAAGACGGCAACGGTATAGAAGTTGCGAAAAACATAGTTGATGAACTGCTCCAGATGACCAAAGACGGACATTTCGTGGAATGGCGCGAGTTTGAATACATAGTCGATCAGCACCTGCAACACGATGAGAAAGACGAGGAATTCAAGGGTGTATATAGCGAGGTAAGAGAGACATCCCTGCTTTCAAATCGAATAAGGCCTAAGACTCTCGGTCAAAAAGAATACCTGGAAACCATGAAAGAAAAGGAAATGGTCTTCTCGATCGGTCCGGCCGGCACGGGAAAGACCTACCTGGCCGTTGCGATGGCGGTAGACTTCTTGAAGTCCGGAAAGGTTCAGAGAATTATTCTCACAAGGCCGGCGGTGGAGGCCGGAGAAAAACTGGGGTACCTTCCGGGAACACTGCTGGATAAAGTGGATCCTTACCTGAGGCCTCTTTATGATGCGCTCATGGAGATGATTCCCACCGAGAAACTCAGTTACTACAGGGAAAATTCGATAGTTGAAGTCGTTCCGCTCGCTTATATGAGAGGAAGAACGCTGAACAACTCCTTCATTATCCTCGATGAAGCGCAGAACACAACTTACCAGCAAATGAAGATGTTCTTGACCAGGATCGGGTTCAACTCAAGGGTAGTTGTTACAGGAGATATAACACAGATAGACCTTCCGCGAGACACCAAATCGGGTTTAGTGGTGATACAAAAAGTTCTTGGAGGTATAGAATCGATAGGTTTTTCCTATCTCACCGATCAGGACGTGGTGAGGAACCCACTGGTAAAGGAGATAATAAAAGCCTACGACACATATGAAAGTGAAAAACAGGCAAAAGAATAAAGAGAAAAAGAAAATCCAATTTCCCTTTGAGAGACTCTTCAACATAAAGGATCTCACCAATTTTATAATATATCCGATTTTTCTTGCTCTTTTAAATAGAGCTCCCTTTCTTTCCTTACCGTCGAAACCCTTTCTCTATTTCGTCGGTTCTACGATTCTTTGGTATATATTTGCCGAAAGAACAATTAAAAATAACAGATACTTCCATCTACATATGGCGTACAGATTGACATTCTTCTCCGTGGTCGCTTTCGGAGTGTTCATCAACTCTTTCCTCCCTTCGTTGGCCAATGCGAAGCTCATGCCAGAGATGACGCCCATCTTCTTGAGTGTATCAATGGTAACCGTGCTGATAGGCTATCAGGAAGGAATAGGTAGCGGTCTTTTCATGTCGTTTCTGGCTTCAGCCAATATAGACAACTCGTTCGAGACTTTCATACTCCTGTCGGTCGTCGTTCTCTCAACGACACTTACGACAAGGCATATCGAAAGAAGAATAGAGATTGCCAGGGCTGGGTTCGAAGTCAGTTTAATCTTCACGGCCGTTAACCTGGTAAGAATGATTCTCCAGGGAGAGCCGATCAACGCTCTGGACCTTGCGGTAGCCTTCGCGAACCCGATTCTTTCATCGGTGATAGTTATAGGCATAGTGCCGTATATAGAATACGTGAGTAGAATCTATTCGGACACAGGAATGCTGGAACTTGGAAATTTGTCTCATCCATTGTTGAAGAATCTGTCGATATACGCACCGGGAACGTACTATCATAGTATATCTCTGGCGAATCTATCCGAAGCGGCCGCTGAAAAGATCGGAGCTAACCCGATACTTGCCAGAGTTGCCGCGTACTTCCACGATATTGGAAAATCAAGGAGACCCCAGTACTTCATAGAGAACCAGCAGGATGGAATCAACCCGCACGACAGTATCACACCTTCGATGTCTAACCTGGTCATCAACGAACATGTGAAACAGGGAGTCGAACTGGCGCGTAAATACCGCCTCCCCCTGTTGATAGAAGACATAGTGAAAGAACACCACGGAACCAGAATAAAGAAGTTCTTTTTCCACAAGGCCAAAACCGGTGGTCAGGAAGAACACCAGGAAGACTTCCAGTATCCCGGACCGAAACCTCGATTCAAAGAATCTGGTATTATTATGCTTGCAGACTCGGTTGAAGCAGCTTACAAGAGCCTTAAGAAACCAACTCCCGCAAAGACCCAGGAACTGGTTGAGGAAGTGGTAAATGGAATTTATAACGAAAGGCAGCTCGATCAAACCGGGCTGGATCTCGAAGATCTTGAGAAGATAGTCGAAGCCTTCACAAGAGTCTTAATGAGCATGAATCAGCCAAGAATAGAATATCCGAAAGAGACGGTAGAAAAAGTGGTGATGGCAAATGGAGATAATAGTCCAAAACAAGACGGAAAGGACAATAGACTCGAAAAAAGTGAGTAACATAGCCAAAAAAGTAATTGAGAAAGAACTCGCCGATACCGAAATTGGAAGCTTGAATATCCTTCTTACAGACGATGCAGAAATAACGAGCATAAACAAGCAATTCAGAAACAAAGAAGAATCAACGGACATTCTTTCCTTTGGATACGGTTTGGAAGAAGAACCGATCGGTGATATAGTCATTTCGTTGGAGAGAATAGCCGAACAATCTCAAGAATTCGGGAACTCCTTCGAAGAGGAACTCCTATACATCACGATCCACGGAGTCCTTCATGTCCTTGGTTACAACCATGAGGGGGATGACACTGAAGACGAAGAGATCTTTCTTCTTCAGAAAAAATACTTTCGAGAACTGGTAAAGGGGTGATTGGCTTTGTCTGATTTCAGACCTTTCAGGGCTGTAAGACCGGTTGCTGGATTGGAGCAAAAGGTAAACTGCCCGCCGTACGATGTCATTTCGTTTGAAGAGGCTAGAGAGATGGGCAGAAACCCGGAAAGTTTCATACACGTCATTAGATCGGAGATCGATCTTCCCGAAGAGACCGACCATTACGACGAGAGCGTCTATCTGAAAGCGAAGGAAAATTTTGAAAAACTTCTTTCCGAGTCTGTTCTGGTACAGGAAGAGAAACCCGTCTACTATATATACTGGCAGAAGATGAAAGATCATGTCCAGGTGGGAATCGTGGGCTGCGCCAGTGTCGATGAGTATCAACAGGAGAGAATAAAAAAGCACGAGCTAACTAGGCAGGACAAAGAAGATGACAGGATAAAACATATCTACACTGTTGGAGCCAACACCGGGCTTGTATTCTTAACCTTCAGGTCCACCGAAAAACTCGAAGAAATTCTTTCTAGATATGTGAAAGAGCTGGAACTCTCTATGAGGGTTGTCGACGAAAATGATGTGGAACACAGGCTCTACGCGGTCAAAGACGATAAGAGAGTCGAAGAGTTGAGGCAATCGCTCGGGGAAATAAAAAACATGTACATCGCCGATGGTCACCACAGAGCGGCTTCCTCTTCGAGGGTCAGGGAACTGATGAAAGCTAAAAATCCAGACCATACTGGCGAGGAGGAATACAATTATTTCATGGCCGTTGCCTTTCCGCACTCTCACCTCAGGATAATGGACTATAACAGGGTAGTAAAAGACCTTGGTGGAATCACCCAGGATGAGTTCATTGATAGGGTGGGAGCAGTTTTCGACATATCCCATGCTCCAGAAAGTCCGTACAAACCTGTAAAGAGACATGAATTCGGTATGTGTCTGTTTGGAAAGTGGTATCTTCTGACCGCCAGAAGCGGGACTTTTGATGAGAATGACCCGGTTGGAAGTCTGGACGTAGATATCCTTCAGAGAAACCTCCTGGGACCTGTACTGGGGATCGACAATCCCAGAAAGGATCCAAGAATAGATTTCGTAGGCGGTATAAGAGGTTTGAAGGCCCTGGAAAACAGAATAACCAACGGCTGGGCCGTCGCCTTTTCGATGTTCCCGACTTCTATGGAGGAGTTGCTGGCTGTCGCCGACAGCGGAAAGATAATGCCTCCGAAATCCACCTGGTTCGAACCGAAACTGCGAAGCGGACTGGTTGTGCATCTTTTAAAATGAAAACCGCGGCGATTGTCGTTGCAGGTGGCCGGGGAGACAGGATGAAGGCATCCATCCCCAAGCAGTTCATGTTGCTTCAACAAAGAGAGATATTCGTCAGATCCGTGGAGATATTTCACGGATCCGATTTAATTGATAAAGTCGTTCTCGTCATGCATCCAGACTGGATGGAGGTTGCCGGGAGAATTCTGAACAAATACGGTATAGATTCGGTGAACATTATCCCGGGGGGAGAGACAAGGCAGGAATCCGTTTACAGGGGTCTTTGTTCAATCGAAAACGAGGGGTTCGAAACCGTTTTGATTCACGATGCAGCAAGGCCGCTTTTCTCGGCCTTCCAGATCCCGGATCTGCTCAAAATGGTCGAAAATAGACTTGGCGTGGTAGTGGTAGAGCCGTTGAGCGATACGGTATACATCACCGACAGTGGCTCGGTGGTGGAGATCCCCGATCGTACAAAACTCAGGGCTGCAGAAACGCCGCAGGTCTTCAGATACCAAGATATCTTTGCAGCTCACCGTAAGGCAATAGGTGAAAACCTGACCTCTTTCACCGACGATGCAAGTCTGCTGTTGAACTACGCAGGCAAAATCATCACTCTGGACTCCATCACCAGAAATATAAAAATCACCGGCCCTCAGGATCTAGAGATCGCAGAACTGCTACTAAAGGCAAAGCAAAAATAAAAGGAGAGTCAAAAGACTCTCCTTTTTGAAAACATCTGGGCGATACCTACTCTCGCATGCAGTTGCCCACATACTACCATCGGCCCGAGGCGGCTTAACTGCCGGGTTCGGTATGGAGCCGGGTGTTTCCCGCCCCGGTATCTTCACCCAGAATATCTAGTCACTCAAGAGTGCACAGGGAATAAAGGTAAAGGAATCGGATGATTAGTACTGGTCGACTCAACACCTCACGATGCTTACATCTCCAGCCTATCTACGTCCTCTTCTCGAACGATCCTGAGAGACCTAGTCTTGAAGCGTGCTTCCCGCTTAGATGCTGTCAGCGGTTATCACTCATGAACTTAGCTACTCAGCTACTGCCGCTTGCACGACAACTGATTCACCAGAGGTCCACTAACCCCGGTCCTCTCGTACTAGGGGCTACCCTTCTCAAGTCTCCTACGCTCGCAACAGATAGGGACCGAACTGTCTCACGACGTTCTGAACCCAGCTCACGTACCGCTTTAATAGGCGAACAGCCTAACCCTTGGGACCTGCTCCAGCCCCAGGATGCGATGAGCCGACATCGAGGTGCCAAACACTGCCGTCGATGTGAACTCTCGGGCAGTATAAGCCTGTTATCCCCAGGGTAGCTTTTATCCGCTGATCAACGGCCTTTCCACTCAGGGCCGCAGGGTCACTAGGGCCAGGTTTCCCTCCTGTTCGACCTGTCAGTCTCACAGTCAAGCTGGCTTTTGCCCTTACACTCTATGGTTGATTTCCAACCAACCTGAGCCAACCTTAGCGCGCCTCCGTTACTCTTTGGGAGGCGACCGCCCCAGTCAAACTGCCCACTTAGCACTGTCCTTGCGATGCTTTCCACATCCACAAGTTAGTACTCCGTTGTATAGAGGGTAGTATCCCACCGTTGGCTCCCCCGATCCTGGCGAACCGGGTTCTCCGCCTCCTACCTATCCTGTACACCATACAACAAAGCACAATACCAAGCTACAGTAAAGCTCCATGGGGTCTTTCCGTCTAGTTGCGAGTCCTGGGCATCTTCACCCAGACTGAAATTTCACCGGGTCTCCTGTTGAGACAGTGCAGCGATCGTTACGCCATTCGTGCAGGTCGGAACTTACCCGACAAGGAATTTCGCTACCTTAGGACCGTTATAGTTACGGCCGCCGTTTACTGGGGCTTCGGTTCAAAGCTTCGCTCGCGCTAACCTTTCCCCTTAACCTTCCAGCACTGGGCAGGCGTCAGACCCTATACGTCTTCTTATCGAATTCGCAGAGCCCTGTGTTTTTGGTAAACAGTCGCCGCTGCCTTGTCACTGCGACTCCAGTCAGCTATTAACCAACCAGAGTACCCCTTCTCCCTAAGTTACGGGGCTAATTTGCCTAGTTCCTTAACAGGAGTTATCCCGCTCCCCTTAGCCTTCTCAGCTTGCCTACCTGTGTCGGTTTTCAGAACGATTGGCTCAACACTCAACGCTATGCGATGCTTTTCTCGACAGTATGAACTCAACGTTGTTGCTCCCGAAGAAACTCCCATTCGTCCCTCACCCTCCCGCGGTGGATTTCCCTGCCGCGATCATCGGACTCGAAACTTAGACGCACTATGCAACTAGTACGCAACGCCTATCCTCCTGTGTCACACCCCATAACTCGTGCTACGCCAGTACCGGAATATTAACCGGTTTCCCATCGGTTACCCCTTTCGGGTTCCCCTTAGGGTATCGACTAACCCTGGGCGGACGAACCTTCCCCAGGTACCCTTAGGCTTTCGGGGGGAGAGATTCTCACTCTCCTTTCGTATACTCATGCCTGCATTCTCTCTTGTGTCTCGTCCAGCAGCCCTCACGGGTCTACCTTCTCCCTACTACACAATGCTCCTCTACCAACAGTTTCCTGTTCCACAGCTTCGGAGGATAGCTTCAGCCCCCTTACATCTTCGGCGCGGTGAGTCTCGACTAGTGAGCTGTTACGCACTCTTTTAATGATGGCTGCTTCTAAGCCAACATCCTAGCTGTCTTTGACTCTCCACTTCCTTTAACACTTAGCTATCTCTCTGGGCCCTTAGCTGGTGGTCTGGGCTGTTTCCCTCTCGACTACGGACCTTATCGCTCGCAGTCTGTCTCCTGCACTTTGAGTAGAGGTATTCGAAGTTTGACTGAGGTCGGAGGTCGCCCCCCTAGCCCAATCAGTGCTCTACCCCCTCCACTAACCATGCAAGGCCGTGCTTAGACACGTTTCGAGGAGTACCAGATATCACCGAGTTCGGTTAGCTTTTCACTCCTATCCACAGGTCATCCAATAGCTTTTTACTGCTAACTGGTTCGGTCCTCCAGTGGGTGTTACCCCACCTTCAACCTGCCCATGGATAGCTCACCCGGTTTCGGGTCTATCGCAACTGACTCCCGCCCTGTTAAGACTCGGTTTCCCTTCGGCTCCTCCTCTCTCGGATTAACCTCGCCAGTTACGGTAACTCGCAGGCTCATTAATCAAAAGGCACGCGGTCGCACTCTCGTGCTCCCACTTATTGTAGACTCACGGTTTCAGGTACTCTTTCACTCCCCTCCCGGGGTGCTTTTCACCTTTCCCTCACGGTACTTTTCCTCTATCGGTCAGCAGGTAGTATTTAGCCTTAGAGAGTGGTCTCCCCAGATTCACGCGGGATTCCTCGTGCCCCGCGTTACTCGGGATATTAGCAAGACTAGCTCCAAGCTTTCGCCTACAGGACTTTCACCTTCTCCGGTTTACCTTCCAAGGTAATTCGACTAGCCCTTCGCTTCATCCGGCCCTGTACGGTCAGGCCCGCCAATATCCCTCTACCCCGATCCAGCAACGCCCGTACGCTTACACTGCATCGGTTTAGGCTCTTCCCCTTTCGCTCGCCGCTACTCAGGGAATCTCTTCGATTTCTCTTCCTCTTGCTACTAAGATGTTTCAGTTCGCAAGGTTCGCTTCCCTTTCGGGATACCAGGTGTCTCTACCTGGTGGGTTTCCCCATTCGGGCATCCGCGCTTCTACGGTCGCTTGCACCTACACGCGGCTTTTCGCAGCTGGCCACGCCCTTCTTCGCCTCCCGCTACCTAGGCATCCTCCGTGAGCCCTTTCTACCTTTACCTTTCTTTAACTCGCTCCTATCTTTCTTCCCTATGCACTTTTCAATGACCAGATAACTCTTCACCCACTGGTGGAGACAAGGGGATTCGAACCCCTGGCCTTCTGCTTGCAAAGCAGACGCTCTCCCAGCTGAGCTATGTCCCCGTTCTGGTGGGCTCGAGTGGAGTCGAACCACTGACCTCGCGCTTATCAGGCGCGCGCTCTCACCTACTGAGCTACGAGCCCAGTTGAGGACTCACTCAAAGATGGATAGCAATCCATAAACTCCTTAGAAAGGAGGTGATCCAGCCCCACCTTCCGGTAGGGCTACCTTGTTACGACTTAGCCCCCCTTGCCAATCCCACCCTAAACAAGCTCCCTCCTTTCGGTTAGGATACTCATCTTCAGGTGTTACCAACTCGGGTGGCTTGACGGGCGGTGTGTACAAGACCCGGGAACGTATTCACCGCAGCTTGGCTGATCTGCGATTACTAGCGATTCCGGCTTCATGCAGGCGGGTTTCAGCCTGCAATCTGAACTGGGGGTTGGTTTGAGGATTTCCTCCACATCGCTGTCTTGGTCCCTTCTGTCCAACCCATTGTAGCGCGTGTGTCGCCCAAGATATAAGGGGCACGATACCTGACTTCATCCCCCCCTTCCTCCGCCTCGTCGGCGGCGGTCCTCTTAGAGTACCCGGCCTTACCGCTGGTAACTAAGAGCAGGGGTTGCGCTCGTTGCGGGACTTAACCCAACACCTCACGACACGAGCTGACGACGGCCGTGCACCACCTGTGCTAACTCCACACATAGTGTGGTCGTTCCTCTTTCAATTCACTACCATTAGCATGTCAAACCTTGGTAAGGTCCTTCGCTTAGCATCGAATTAAACCACACGCTCCACCGCTTGTGCGGGTCCCCGTCAATTCCTTTGAGTTTCACCCTTGCGGGCGTACTCCCCAGGCGGTTCACTTATCGCGTTAGCTTTAGCACGGAGAGCTTTCCGCTCCCCACACCTAGTGAACATCGTTTAGGGCCAGGACTACCGGGGTATCTAATCCCGTTCGCTCCCCTGGCTTTCGAGCATCAGTGTCAGAACCGGCCCAGAAAACCACCTTCGTCACCGGCGTTCCTGCCAATATCTAAGGATTTTACCCCTACACTGGCAGTTCCGTCTTCCTCTACCGTCCTCAAGCCTACCAGTTTCAACTGCAAGTCCGGAGTTGAGCTCCGGGTTTTCACAGTTGACATGTTAGGCCACCTACGCTCCCTTTACGCCCAGTGATTCCGGGTAACGCTCGCCCCCTACGTATTACCGCGGCTGCTGGCACGTAGTTAGCCGGGGCTTTCTAGTAAGGTACCATCCCTCTATGTAGCTTTCCACTCTACATAGCATTTTTCCCTTACCACAGCAGTTTACAATCCGAAGACCTTCTTCCTGCACGCGGCGTCGCTAGATCAGAGTTCCCTCCATTATCTAAAATTCCGCACTGCTGCCTCCCGTAGGAGTAGGACCCGTATCTCAGTGTCCTTGTGGCCGGCCACGCTCTCACGCCGGCTATCCGTCGTCGCCTTGGTAAGCCCTTACCTCACCAACTAGCTGATGGACCGCGGGCCGCTCTTCTGCCGATGCTGTTGCACCTTTCTCCTCCCGGACTTATGCGGTATTAGCTGTCCTTTCGGTCAGTTATCCCCCTGCAAAAGATACGTTCCCACGTGTTACTCACCCGTTCGCCACTCTATGTGTTGCCACATACCGTTCGACTTGCATGTGTCAAGCACGCCGCCAGCGTTCACCCTGAGCCAGGATCAAACCCTCCATCCATGACTCATTCTTTGAAACTCGCTGGATTGCTATCCATTTTTCAATGACCCTTTCCTTCCACCTTCGCCTTCGCTCCCTTTCCGCGTCAGCAATTCCTATACTACCAGTACCTCCCTTCACTGTCAAGTTACAGATTGGTTTCCTGATTGCACCCCTGTCAGTGAATTCATTCTCAGATTGAGAAGCCGTGTCTGGCTACAAAAGAGGAGTCCGGCATGTTTTTCGGCAAAAGAAGAGAGACGTTCCAGCTACCGCTCAGGTATTTTTTGGCGACATCGTTCAGCTCTTCGATTGTAAGTTTATCTATCTTTTCAATGAGAGTTTCGAGCGAATCGGGCTGGCCGCATATAACCACGTCGTCAAGGAAACGGCTCAGCGTCGAGAGGGTTCCTTCGGTGGACATCAGGAGTTTTCCTCTGAGCCTCTCGGCTCCGTAATTGAATTGAGCTCGACTGACCCCCTTCTCCACTATCCTGTGGAGTTCGTTTTCGAGCGATCCAATCAGATCATCGAGGTTTTTGGGATTGGTGGAGGCATTTATCATGAAGGCCCCGGATTCGGTGTAAGAGACGAACTCTGAATTAATGTTGTAAACCATTCCCAGCTCCTCACGTATATTGTGGAACAAAATCGAGCTCATGCCGCTTCCGAAAAGTATGTTGAACACCTTGAAAGCCTCGAAATCATCCCTGTTCCTTCTTCCTGGCGCCTCTTTGGTTAAAAGAAGGTGGACCTGCTGCAGATCCTTTCTTTTCTCCACTATCCAAAGAGGTTCCTTCGAAATCACCGGAGACTTGGTTGCAGGGGTCTCACTGTTTTTTCTCTGCAAAGAAAGAAGCTTCTCCCGGGCGCTGTCGATCAAAGAATCGCGGTAATTGCCAGTGACTGCGAAGATCGCCCTGTCGGCGATGTATTTGTTCTCGTAGAAATTCGAAATATCCTCCCTGGTGAGAACCTTGACGGTACTGTCGTATCCGAGTATTGGTCGTCCGAAATCTCTGTCCCAGACTTTCTGGATTGTCATGTCGTAAATTCTGTCGTAAGGATCGTCTTCGGCCGAAGCTATCTCTTCGAGTATGACTCCGCGTTCCAGCTCTATCGCACTTTCTTCGAAACGTGGAGAAGATATCAGATCGAAAAGAATATCCAGCGCTTCGTGCGAATAGGTGTCCGGAACTTTCGCGTAGTAAACCGTGGATATCCTGCCGGTATATGCGTTGAGACTTCCGCCTATTCTCTCGATCGGTTCTTTTATCTCGAACGCGTTTCTGTCTTTGGTTCCCTTGAATAGAGTGTGTTCTATGAAATGAGAAACTCCGCTGATGGGATCATCCTCATCAGCGGACCCTACTTTTACCGCGAAAGCCATAGAAACCGTCCTAGTTTCCTCTTTTCTTTCGCCGACAAGAGTAGCATTATTTGAAAGTTCATTATAAAGAATGCTCAACGTCGCTTACCTACTTTCTATTTCGCTCGTTTCTGTTTCTACTTTCGTTTCTTGGATAGGGTTTTCTCTCTCTTCTCTGTTCCTCAGTTACCTCGACGCCCTCGAGTTTAAGGCTTATCTTACCCATTTGATCGATGCCCGAGACTTCTACCTTTATTATGTCTCCTAATTTGTGCGATTTAAGGAATTCTTTCGAATTTTCACCCATCTTCGATACGTGCAGGAGTCCCGTCTTACCCGGCGCAAGTTCCACAAAGAATCCGTAAGCCTCTTCTCGCGTGATTTTTCCTTCGAAGATCTGACCGGGCTTCGCCTCGGAAATTATGGCCTCGATGACTTTTTCAAGCCTCTCGAGTTTAGCGTGGTCGTTTCCCACGATCTTCGCGAGCGACTTCTCGTCGTCTATGAAAATCGTCGAGTCGTAATCGCTCGAGAGCTTCTTGATAACCTTTCCACCGGGGCCGATTATCTCGCCTATTTTTTCATAAGGAAGTGCAATCGTTTTGATGATCGGTGCATAATCGGACACCGTTGTTCTCGGGGTATCTATCGCCTGGTACATCAGGTCGAGGATTTTCAGTCTTGCAACTTTCGCCTGTTCAAGGGCCCGCATCATTATTTCTCCGGAAACACCCGATACTTTTACATCCATTTGAAAGGCCGTAATACCGTCCCGGGTACCTGTGACTTTGAAATCCATGTCACCCATATGATCTTCGTTTCCAAGTATGTCGGTCAAAACCACCGTTTTATCTGGTTCCTGAATCATGCCCATGGCGACGCCTGCAACGTGTTTCTTCATCGGCACTCCTGCAGCCATGAGCGCCAGAGATCCCGAACAGACTGTTGCCATCGAAGATGATCCGTTGGATTCGAGGATTTCCGAAACGACTCTGATAGTGTAAGGAAAATCTTCGTCCTTGGGAACTATATTTTTCAGAGATCTTTCGGCAAGATGGCCGTGACCTATCTCTCTCCTCCCAGGACCTCTCAACTTTTTCACTTCTCCGGTGCTGAATGGAGGAAAGTTGTAGTGCAACATGAAGGATTTCGAGCCCTCTTCGAACATTGTATCCACTATTTGCTCGTCCATTGTTGCCCCAAGGGTTACTATGCCGAGGCTCTGTGTCTCGCCTCTGGTAAAAAGGGCCGAACCGTGGGCTCTGGGGAGGAGATCCAGCTCTATCGTGATAGGTCTGATCTCGTCGTGCTTTCTACCGTCCATTCTTACATCGTCCTGAACGATCCTTCTTCTCATCACTTCTTTCTCCACGTCGTGATAGAAATCCTTCAGGTAACCGACGTTTTCCATTATCTCTTCTTCCGACCAGCGATCGTTGACCTTTTGGATGAAGTCCTCGATGAGTTGGTCCCTGTATTCTTTCAACGCTTCATCTTTGGCGTGTTTCCCGGGAGTGAGCATCAGGCCGGCCAGTTTATCTCTATCTACTAATTCTCCGAAGGCTTCGAGGAAACCTTCCGGAGCCGTCGGGATTTCAAGTTCCCATTTTTTGATTTCAAATTCAGCCAGTATCTCCTCCTGGAAGGCTACCAGAGATTTTATCGCCTCATGAGCGGCTTCCAGAGCGCCGATCATTGTCTTTTCCGATACTTCTTTCGCCTCACCTTCGACCATCGTAACGGCATGTTTGGTGCCTGCGACAACTATGTCCAGTTCCGATCGCTTCAATTCTTCGGCCGATGGGAATATTACATACCTCCCGTCGACATACCCAACCTGAACTCCGGCCACGACTCCTTCAAATGGTATCTCCGAAAGGTTAAGCGCAAGGGATGCTCCCATTATTCCCCAGATGTCAGGTGGATTGTCGGGGTCTGCCGAAAGAACTGTGACTATAACCTGAACCTCGTTTCTCATACCTTCTGGAAACAGCGGTCTGATAGGTCTATCTATTATTCTCGCAGATAGAACTGCGTTGTCGCTGGGTCTGTTCTCTCTTTTCAGAAACCCTCCCGGAATCTTTCCAGCCGCGTAAAACTTCTCCTGATACTCAACAGTAAGGGGTAGAAAATCCGTTCCGGGCATGGTTTCTTCGTTACCGTCAACGGTGGTTAGCAGCACCGAATCGGCGTATCTGAGCAAAATGGCCCCGTGGGCCTGTTTAGCCATCTTGCCGTTTTCGATTACCAGCTTCTGACCAAAAAACTCTCTCTCCCATTGTTTGTAGCTCACTAACAACACCTCTTTTTCTATTCTCAAATACTCAATTATAACAGTTGCATAAAATCCACGCAAAAAAGGAGCGGTCACCCGCTCCCTGTCGAGTTAGTTGTGTTATCAACCCCTCAATCCAAGCTTATTTATCAGCTCTAGATAGACTTCGGGTTTCTTGGCCTTTATATATCTGAGCATCTTTCTTCTTCTTCCGACGAGTTTGAGTAATCCTCTTCTAGTATGGAAGTCCTTGGGATGTTTCCTGAGATGCTCGGTGAGATGTCTTATCCTGGCAGTCAAAATAGCTATCTGAACTTCTGTGGAACCGGAGTCTTTGTCGTGGATTTGAAACTCCTTGACAAGTTCCTGCTTGTTGATTTCCATATCTCTCCTCCTTAATGAGTCCTCTATCCAGGAAAGGGCTATGCCTCGAACCGGGAATAGGGCAAGGCAATTCTAAAACGATTATCTTCTTCTGTCAACACCCAGGAACTTTGTAAGCATATCCCGTGCCGTTTTAGTGACCGCTATACCGCCTTTGCCCGTCTCTTTGAGCTCCTCGGGAAGTCTCCTTCCCACCCTGCCTAGAGATTCGGCCACTTCTTCAAACGGTATGACCGATTCTACGCCGGCCAAAGCGAGTTCGGCCGCCGTGAAGGCCGTAGATACTCCGAAAGCGTTTCTCTTGACGCAGGGGATTTCGACAAAGCCGCCAACCGGATCACACACCAGTCCGAGCAACGATTTCAATGCCAGAGCCGGTGCCGAAACCAGGGCGTCGTAATTTTCCGGGTTCACCGCGTACACTATTGCGGCCGAAGCCATGGCGGTCGCCGTTCCAATTTCGGCCTGACAACCCGACACCGCGCCGGAAATCGAGGCTTTTCTCCTTATTCTTTCCCCAACCGCACCGGCCACCAGCAAAGAATGAGATAGCTCTTCCATGCTCTTTCCGAGGTTCTTGTGCATGGAGATCAACGCTCCCGGAACGACTCCACATGCGCCGGCCGTCGGGCAGGCCACGATTTTTCCCATGCTCGCATTGTGCTCGGCCATAGATAAGGCTACTTCTATACCCGAATGAACGATCTGGCTCAGTAAAAAAGGTCTGGAGTTCCTGACCTTTTGGTCGTTCTCTCCGACCCACCCGGTTAGAGATTTCGAAGGGTTGGATTTTCTCGTTTCGAAGGAGTTGAACATCTCCTCTACCAGTCTCAGCGATGTCTTCAAAGCGTTTTTTGGATCGTCTCCGGTGTTCATCATGTACCACTCGGAAATCACTTCATGGAGTGGGGTTTTAGAGGCTTTGGATGTATTTACAAGCTCTTCGAAAGTCATCATACTACATCCAGCTTCTCAAGGTAAGAGACTCTTCTCACTACCTTCAGTTTTTTTATCTCCACAATCAGATCTTGATCAGGTTCGTCGTCTAGCTCAATTACACATAGCGCCTCGCGTCTGTATGGATCCACTCTGGACAGCAACAGATTGCTTATATTGATGTCGCTCGCCGACACCAGTCGCACTATCTGAGCTAGAGCACCGGGAACATCGGCATTCAACAGTATAAGCGAGGGATATTTGCCGCTCACGCTGGTTTCGAAATCGTCTATCGAGGTTATCCTTATTTCTCCACCGCCAACGGAAGCTCCCGTGATACTGAGAAATCTATCGGAGTCCTGTCCGGTTATTTTGACCGTGTTCGGGTGAGCTTCAGGCATATCGCTCTCCTCGAAACAGAAAGACATCCCGCTCTGCACGGCCATCTCCAGAGCCTGTTTGAGAGAGGGATCGGATTCTTTCATGCCTAGCACTCCTCCAACCAGTGCCCTGTCCGTTCCGTGGCCCCTGTGGGTTGCAAAAAGTGGGGAGTTGAGAAGAAATTTTACTTCATCGGGCTTTCCGTTAAAAAGCGACCTGAAGGCTCTTCCCAGCCTTGCCATGCCGGCCGTATGGGAACTTGAAGGTCCTACTATAACCGGTCCTATTATATCCAGCAACATCTCTTTTTTGCCTCCGTACAAAAGGCGCGGGAATCGGAGGATTCCCGCATCCTAAAAAACTCATAGATTGTAGAAAGAAGCAAGTCCTCTGAACTCGGCCTGTTCGCCAAGTTCTTCTTCTATTCTCAGAAGTTCGTTGTACTTGGCGATCCTATCGGTTCTTGATGCCGAACCGGTCTTGATCATCCCTGAGTTAGTAGCCACGGCGAGATGGGCTATGAATGTGTCTTCGGTTTCGCCGGATCTGTGGGAGATCACGCAGGTCATACCGCGCTTCTGGGCGTACTCTATGGTATCGAGAGTCTCAGTGACCGAACCGATCTGGTTCAGCTTTATTAGAATAGAGTTAGAAGCCCTCTCTTCAACTCCCTTTCTCAGCCTCTCGATGTTAGTCACGTAAAGGTCGTCGCCGACGATCTGGACTTTGCCTCCAACCCTTTCCGAAAGCCTAGAGAAAGCTTCCCAATCCTCTTCGTTGAAGGGATCCTCTATGGAGATTATCGGGTATCTCTCGGTCAGATCAATGTAGTAATCTATAAGCTGGTCGGGAGTGAGATCCTTGCCATCTATAGTGTACAGACCCTTCTCTTCGTTGAGGAATTCATTGGCCGCACAGTCCAGGGCTATAAAGATCTCTTCACCGGGCTTGTAGCCGGCCGACTCTATGGCGTTGATTATATACTTGATTGCTTCTTCGCTGCTCTCGAAACTGGGAGCGAAACCGCCCTCGTCGCCGACCGCGGTAACGTGTCCGCCTTCTTTCAGGAGTTTTTTAAGGTGATGGAAGACTTCGACTCCAGCCCTCAAAGCATCTCTGAAATGCTTGAATCCGGCCGGAACTATCATGAACTCCTGGATATCCAGGTTGTTGTCAGCGTGTTTTCCGCCGTTCACTATGTTCATGAAGGGAACCGGGAGGACCTTTGCGTTGGTTCCTCCAAGATACTTGTAGAGTGGGGTGTCTATGCTGTCGGCTGCGGCTCTTGCAACCGCCATCGATACTGCCAGTATCGCGTTCGCACCGAGCTTGTCTTTGTTTTTGGTACCATCAAGCTTCAACAGGGCATCGTCGATCGCGGTCTGATCGAAAGCGTTCAGACCGACAATTTCGGGAGCGATCACTTCATTTATATTCTCCACAGCCTTTAGAGTACCTTTTCCAAGAAATCTCTTCTTATCTCCATCACGAAGTTCCAGTGCTTCAAACTTTCCCGTAGAAGCCCCAGAAGGTACTATGGCCCTTCCATGACCGCCATCGTCCAGCCAGACTTCGGCCTCAACCGTAGGTGTTCCCCTCGAATCAAGAACCTCACGAGCAACCAAGTCAACTATCTGTGCGTACATTTCATCACCTCCATCAATCGGGAATTACAAGTGTGCCTATCTTCTCGCCCATTATAGCATTCAAAAGATTTCCCTTCTTGAAGAAATCTATAACTATTACCGGTACAGCGTATCTCTGACAGATAGAAAAGGCTTCACGGTCCATAACTTCGATATTATTCTCGATGGCGCTGGCGAAGGTTATCCTGTCTATCTTTGCAGCATCGTCGTTTTTCTTCGGATCTTTATCGTAAACGCCATCGACTTTAGTACCTTTTATGATAACGTCCGAACCTATTTCGATCGCTCTGACGGCGGCCGCTGTGTCAGTCGTGAAAAAAGGGAGATAAGTACCTCCGCCGAATACAACGACCTCTCCGCTTTCCAGCGATTTCTCGATGCGATCGTACTTGTGATCGTCTAAAGAAGGCAACTTGACGATCGATGAAACGGCGACGGCCTTTACCCCTGCACCGCTGAGAACTTCTTTTAGGTAAACCGCGTTCATAACGGTTCCGAGCATTCCGAGCTCGTCGGCCCTCGAATTTCTCAAATTTCTCAGCTCCCTGCCTCTCACAATGTTTCCGGCACCTATAACTATCGCCAGCTGTGTACCAGTACGAATTACCGGAAGAATCTCTTCGAGTAGATAATCTACGGACGCTTCATCGAATCCCCTTCCGCCTTCGCCACTCAAAACTTCCCCGCTGAGTTTTAGAAGAACTCTTTTATACATATCCACCTCCAGAGATATAAAAAAGGTGAGCACCGCTCACCTTTAAAACTCAACTTTCGGATTCGCCTACCTGCCAGCGAACGAATTTCTTCACTTTGATGTTCTCGCCCGTTTTAGAGATCAGTTCGACGATAAGATCATTTATAGTTTTGCCGCTCTCGAAAACGTATTCCTGCTCTAGCAGGCAGTTCTCCTTGTAGAAGCTTTCGAGCTTGCTTTCTACTATCTTCTCAATTATGTGGGCCGGTTTACCACTCTCTTTTGCCTGTGCGGCGTAGATCTCCTTTTCCTTCTCTATCTTTTCCTGAGGAACTAGATCTCTGGAGACAAACCGTGCTCCCATTGCTGCCAGCTGCAGCGAGATTTTGTGAGCGAGTTCTTTGAATTCGTCGGTTCTCGCGACGAAATCTGTGACGCAGTCCAGTTCTAGAAGCACGCCGAGCTTGTTGTTGTGATGAATGTAAGAGTATATTATTCCCTCTCCGGTTTCTCTGCCTGAGACCTTGTCGGCCTTCAGAATCCCCTTCTTACGAAGGTAATCCTTTGCGAGCTCGAAATCGCCATTGGTTTCTACAAGAGCCTTCTTACAATCCATCATGCCGGCCTGGGTCGCGTCGCGGAGTTGCTTTACCATATCACTGGTAATTTCAGCCATTATTGTGTGTCCTCCTTAATTAAAATTCCATCGAAGATTATAACTCAGTTGAACGCGGTTTATTTTCTAAGATGTAAAGTCATTTACCCAGTTTTCTTTTGAACTCATCTTTTACGCAAGGTGGGACCCATTTCGAGATGTCACCGCCGAAAGATGCGATCTCCCTGACCATCGACGAAGAGATGAAAGAGTTTGAGGTCTCCGTCATCAGAAACAACGTCTCGAGATCAGACAACATTGACTTGTTTGCATGGGCCATTTGAAGTTCCATCTCGAAGTCCGAGACCGCTCTGAGTCCTCGAATCACAACATTTACATCGTTATCTCTGGCAAAGTCTACTAGAAGACCGCTGTGAGTGGTAATGGTCACGTTATGTATGTGAGAAACCGCGAGTCTGACCATCCGCATTCTTTCCTCGTGTGCAAAAAAATGTTTCTTGTTGAAGTTTTCCATCACCAACACAATCACTTCATCAAAGATCTTGCTCGACCTCTCGATCAGATCGATGTGTCCATAAGTTATTGGATCAAAAGAACCAGGATATACAGCCTTCATGAAAATCAGCGCTTCGCCCACTTCTCTTCAAGGGCAAAGCGTCATCCTCCTTTTAAAAAATCACTAGATATGTTCCTCGATCTCGAGCTTGTCCGGCGGGTTGTTCAGTATCCTGTCTCCGTATTTAAGGAGATCTTCAAGCGTCATTGAACCGATCTCACGCATCATGGCGTTATATAACCTGAACCAGACGTATTTAACCGTACAGTCCGGATCCTCGACACATTTTCCATCCTTCTGAAGGCATACGTAGGAGTTCATGGGCCTATCTAGTTTCAAGATTATATCCCTGATCAATATCTTGTCCGCCGGTTTCGCAAGGGAATAACCACCGTACCTGCCCCTGACAGCTTTAATTATCTCCGCTTGCCTGAGTTCTCCAAAAATCTTTTCGAGAAAGTCTCTCGGAATCTCGTTGTCGCTCACAATCTCAACCAGAGACATTTTATCTTTTCCGTTACGTGCCGATCTGGCCATCTTGTAAAGAGCTCTCAGTGCATAACTACTTTTGAGAGTGAAACCCATACTCTATACCTCCTCAGAACTCTCCTCATCGTTTGAAAGGAGAGCTTCCACGAACTCTGACGGCTTGAAGGGCTTGAGATCGTCTATCTTCTCGCCAACACCTATATATTTAACCGGTATTCCCAGTTCCTTCACGATGGCAAATATTATGCCACCCTTTGCCGTTCCGTCCAGTTTCGTGAGTACTATACCCGTGACATTCACCGCTTCCTTGAACTTAGCTGCTTGAATAAGACCGTTTTGACCCGTCGTAGCGTCTATTACAAGTAGAACTTCGTGTGGAGCTCCCTGAACCGCTTTCCCGATAACCCTGTGGACCTTCTTCAACTCTTCCATCAGGTTGCTTTTGGTATGAAGTCTCCCGGCCGTATCAATTATAACAACGTCTTTCCCTTTGCTTACTGCGTGGTTTATAGCGTCGAAAGCGACTGCCGCGGAGTCAGCGCCCTGACCCTGGCTTATGAAATCTACTCCCGATCTGTCGCTCCATACTCGAAGTTGCTCAACCGCCGCGGCTCTGAAAGTATCGCAGGCCGCTAGCACAACTCTCTTTCCCTGTTGAGAATAGAGTCCCGACAGTTTTCCAATCGTGGTGGTCTTTCCCGTTCCGTTCACGCCCACAACCGATATGACATAAGGCTTCCCGGTTTTCTGCTCGTAAGGGATATCGAGAATCTCCGTAAGCACGTCTTTTAGGACTTCCGTCGGATTTCTGCCTTTATGCGTTCTCTCTCTCAGGGCCGATATTACCTCTTGAGAAGTCTCAGAGCCCATATCGGAGAGTATCAGCAACTCCTCGATCTCTTCGAGCGTATTCTCGTCTAGCCTGTCGAAGGAAAGAAGTTTTTTGACGTTTTTGAAGAAACCGTCTCGGGTCTTTTTCAGCCCTTCCTTTATTCTGGAAAAGATTCCCATCATTCATCCTCCGGTTTCAATACGCTCTTCGGGTTGTATCTCGCGAAAAGCCTTTCCACCTCTTCAACGATCGGACCGTAACCATCATTAACGCTCACCATGACCGGTTTTTCTTCAGTCCTGGACTTGATTTCTACTATACCTTCGGCGAGTTTTTTGCCCAGGGTTACACGTACCGGTATTCCTATGAGGTCCGCATCTTTGAATTTCATTCCCGGTGAGGTTTCTCGATCGTCGAGAAGCACATCGTAACCCCATTTCTTAAGCAACTCATATATTTCGACCGATCTTTTCATTATCTCCTCGTCTTTGGTGTTTACCGCCGTAACGATGATATCGAAAGGCGCGGCCTCCAGAGGCCAGATCATCCCGTCTTTATCGTGCAACTGCTCCACGATCGCCCCTATGGTTCTCGACACGCCCCAGCCGTAACAACCCATCACATATGAAATTGCATTCCCTTGAGCATCGGTGACCGATCCCTCCATCTTGTCCGAATACTTAGTTCCCAGCTTGAATATGTGACCGACTTCGATACCCTTGGCCGATTTCAGAGATTTTCCGCATTTAGGGCAGGCATCGCCGGTCTTCACCATCTTGAGGTCCAGCCATTTCCCGATCTTGAAATCGCGTTCCGGCAAAATACCACGATAATGGAATCCTTCTTTCAAAGCTCCACCCACTGCGTTTTTCAAACCCTTTATCGACAGATCGGCCACGATTTCTATACCGTTGGGCAGACCGACCGGTCCTACAAAGCCGACAGGAACTTTAAGAAGCTCGAAAACCTGTTGGGGAGTCGCCATCGTGAGAGTCTGGTCGTTCATCGATGCTTTCAACTTCGATTCGTTGAGTTCTTCGTCTCCTCTGATTAAAACCATCACGTACCCGTTTCTTCCGCTGTATATAAGAGACTTTATAATTTCCCTGGAACTTACACCGAGAAAGGCAGTCACTTCTTCAACAGTTCGAGATTGAGGCGTAGAAACCAGCTCCAGCTCCGCAGGCAAACGATTCTGCACGATCGGTTTGAAAAGATATTCGGCCTTTTCGTCCGAAGCGGCGTAACCGCAATCGCAGTACAGAAGCGTGGATTCACCGTACTTGGCCAGAACGTTGAATTCATGGGATTCGTTGCCGCCGATAGCTCCAGAATCGGCTTCCACCACTAAATAGTCCAGTCCGAGCCTTTCGAGGATCTTGCTGTATGCAGAGTAGAATTTTTTGTAGGCCTCATCGAGAGATTCCCAACTGTCGTGAAAGCTGTAGGCGTCCTTCATGAGAAACTCGCGCGACCTCATTAGGCCGAATCTGGGTCTTATCTCGTCCCGGTATTTCATGGCAATTTGGTAGAGAGAAACCGGTAATTGCTTGTATGATTTGAGCTCATTGCGGAGAATGTGAGTGATTATCTCTTCATGAGTCGGACCGAGCGTGAAGAACCTCTCGTGTCGGTCCTGCAACTTCATCATCTCCGGACCGTAGTCGTCCCAGCGTCCCGTCTCGTGCCAGAGCTCCGCTGGCTGTATGATGGGCATCAATATCTCCTGCGAACCGATAGCGTTCATTTCCTGGCGAACAATCTCTTCAATCTTTTTCAAGACCCTAAAGCCAAGCGGTAGATATGTATAGACTCCCGCTGCAACCTTTCTTACGAACCCGCCTCTTATCAATAATTTGATACTAACAAGATCTGCATCGGATGGAGCTTCCTTAAGGGTCGGAGCGTAAAGCTGTGAGAACCTCATCGTAACTCTCCTCTCAATGAAAAACTAAATGGGACTAATTCGGTGTGATTATAGCACAGTTCCAGCACGCTGTCCGTCGTTTTGCTATAATAGAATATCGATTTTAGAGGGAGGGCCGGCATGAGTATTTCTGATCTCCAAGAAGAACTTAAAACTTACGTGGAAAACGTCAAAAAAGCTGCCCATTTCATTCAGAAAGAGGTACCCGCTAAGCCGAAGGTCGCCATAATACTGGGGAGCGGACTTGGAGACATCTCCAGAAGTCTCGAAAACTCCATCTCCATACCCTACGAGGATTTGCCGGGTTTTCCGGTTTCTACGGCTCCCGGTCATAAAGGTGAACTGACCTTTGGAAGAGTACTTCACCACGAAGTGATGCTTATGAACGGGCGTTTTCATTACTATGAAGGATACTCCATGAGAACCATAACTTTCCCCATCCGCGTAATGCAGGAACTCGGTGTGGAGGTTCTCATTATCACCAACGCTTCAGGAGGATTAAATCCCGACTTCGAAGTGGGAAGGGTGATGCTTGTCCGCGACATAATCAATTTCATGGGCGACAATCCGCTCATAGGACCAAACGTAGATGAATGGGGACCGAGGTTTCCTGATATGAGCGAACCTTTCGATCTGGAACTCCTCGAAAAGGCGAAAGTCGCTTCTAAAGAGCTCGGTATCGGTGTTTACGAAGGAGTTTATATCGGTGTAGCCGGACCGAATTTCGAAACTCCAGCCGAGCTGAGAATGATGAGGAGGTTCGGCGCCGATTCCGTCGGAATGTCGACGGTTCCCGAGGTCATCGTGGCCCGCCACGCCGGTATAAAAGTTATAGGTTTTGCGGCAATATCCGATCGCGCCGTACCCGACGATCTGAAGCCAATAACGGCCGAAGAGGTTCTTGAAATGGCAAAAAAGGCCGGAAGAGACATGAGTAAATTGATATTGAAGACTCTGGAAAAAATATAGGGGAGAAAACTCTCCCCGCTGGTGGGTGCGGTAGGGATTGAACCTACGGCCTCTTCCTCGTCAAGGAAGCGCTCTTCCACTGAGCTACGCACCCGGACAGGAGAGATTCTACCATTGTAACCATACAATTGTCAATACGTATATGAGGCTTGAAAACCCCAAATACAACACAATGGTTAACGCAGTTTTGAATTTCGAAGCTCGATAGATTATAATTGTTCTGCACACACTCATCTCTATTTGAAAGGGGGCAACACTAGTGAAGAAAATTCTACTGGTAACACTTGCTCTGTTAGTATCGCTCTTTGCGTTTGCAAGTGACCCAAACACGCTTGTGAATTTGACCATCGGTGAGCCGGAGACACTCGATGGAATGCACTCCTACGATACTGCCAGTGGAGAGGTCATAGAAACCTCTACGATAATCTGATTCAGTACAAAGGGCAGTCAGTTTCGGAATTCCTGCCCATGATTTCCACGGAAGTTCCGAGCTTCGATAACGGTCTTGTGGTTGAAGAAGATGGCGCTCTGAAGTACATATTCCCCATAAGAGAGGGCGTCAAGTTCCACAGTGGGAACATACTTACCCCGGCAGATGTAGAGTACTCCTTCGAGAGGTACATACTTGGCGATCCCGCCGGCAAGGCACACTGGGGATGGATAATCGAAGCTCTGACAAGCTCGGCCTTCTACACTGTCGAAGACTGGTTTGCCGATTATGCGGGAATGGCATATTCCGATGCGGTGAACGCAGACAGAAACCCAACCTCCGAGGAAGCTAAAGCCAAGCTTATCTCCTTCTACGAAGAGGTCATTGATCCGAGAATCGAAGTGGTTGACAACACTGTCGTCTTCACTCTCGACGGGCCTTTCGGTGCCTTCCTGAACATAGTGTGTCATTTCGGTTCCTGGGGAGCGATAGTCGATTCCAAGCTTGCCATGGAACGCGGTGACTGGGATGGAAAGGCAGACGGTTGGTGGAAGTGGCACGACCTGGAAGCTGATGAATACGCGTTCCACGACTTCGATGGCGGTTCCGGACCATATAAGCTGGTAGAGTGGGACAGGGCACAGCAGAAGGTCGTTCTCGAGAGATTCGACGATTACTGGGCAGGTCCAGCGGCCATAAAGAACATCGTAATTTGGGGTGTTGATGAATTTTCGACTAGAAAGTCCATATTCGAAGCAGGCGATGCCGATATCGCTTACTTTGATCCGGTCTATCTCGATCAGGCTCTTGCGCTGCAGGCACAGGGTAAGGCAGAAGTTACGACCGGTTATCCAGTTTCCTCTATAACCTCTCTCCACTTCAACTGGCTCATCGCAGAAGGTAGTGAATATCTTGGAAGTGGAAAGCTCGATGGAAATGGCATCCCCAGAGAATTCTTCTCCGATATCCATGTTAGAAAGGCTTTCGCTTACTGCTACGATGGCATCACATTCATCGATGAAGTTATAAATGGTCTCGGTAAGCTCGTCCCGACAGATCTTCCAGAAGGTTACCTCGGCTTCGACGAAACCCTGCCGCTGCCCGAATTCAACCTGGCCAAGGCGGCTGCCGAATTCAAGCAGGCCTGGGGTGGAGAAGTCTGGAACAAGGGTTTCAAACTCCAGATACTTTACAACACCGGTAACAATTCAAGACAGACTATCGCCGAAATGCTCTCCTACTTCGTGAGTTCTATCAACCCGAAATTCAAGGTTGAGCCGCTCGGTGTTCAGTGGCCGACGTACCTCTCGGCACAGAACAACGGATTCCTTCCGATGTTCATAATAGGCTGGGTAGCCGACTATCCGGACCCACACAACTTCATATCCACTTACTACGCTAGCTTTGGAACCTATGCAGGAAGACAGGGAAAGCTGTTCAGAGATTGGGCAAAAGAGAACGTTGACGATGAAATCATTGCCGCTATAAAGGCGACCGATCCTGCAGAAAGAGTGAAGCTTTACAGATCCGTTCAGGAGAAGGCCATAGAATATGCTCTCGGTGTTCCTCTATACATGCCTGTGGGACTCCATGTTGAATCTCCTAAGGTAGATGGCTGGTATCCGCAAACCGCAAGATCCGGTTACTACTACTACCACCTTTCCAAGAGCGAATAGAAAGGCTTGATAAGCTAGAGCCGGGTGTTCTTCTAACCCGGCTCTTTTTTTGATCAAAAAAATGCACTATAATAGTCTTATTATCTGTTTATTTTGTGTAAAGGGGTGATACTCAGGTGACAGCTTACATAATCAGAAGGCTTCTTTTGATGCCGCTCATACTGATCGGCGTTACTTTAATTATTTTTTCGATGATCTGGGCCCTCGGACCGGACAGACTTCTGGCTTCATATATAAAAAGCCCCGAAGCTCTCAAAACCCCAGATGCAGCGGAAAGATTGATCAAAAAATACGGATTGGATGAACCTATGCCGGTACAGTACCTAAAATGGCTGGGAAACATTCTCCAGGGTGATTTCGGGTACTCGATGGTGGGAAAGAAGGGGGTACTACCGGCCATGCTAGAACGTTTTCCTTATACTCTAGAACTAACCATATACGCGATAATTCCAGTTATTCTGGTGGCGATATGGCTTGGGGTTGTTTCGGCGGTTCATCAGAATAAATTCATAGACCAATTTATAAGAGTGTTCGCTCTAGTAGGGTGGTCGCTGCCAGACTTCGTCTTCGGTCTTTTGTTGCTCCTGGTATTCTATTCGTTGCTGGGCTGGTTCCCACCCGGAATGGTCAATACACAGTTCGACCTTATAATGCGCAGTGCTGAGTGGAATAAAATAACTTCCATGCCAACGATAGATGCCTTGCTGAATGGAAGGTTGGATATCTTTGTGGATGCACTGAGACATCTGATTCTACCGGTTATGACCCTGGCTTACCTCTGGTGGGCTTACCTCCTCAGAATAACGCGTTCAAGCATGCTCGAAGTTCTCAGGAAAGATTACATAAGAACCGCTAGGGCAAAGGGTGTGCCGGAGAATATTGTAATCCAGAAACATGCCAAAAAGAACGCGATGATTCCCGTTCTCACCGTTGCAGGTGGCTCAGTCATCGGATTGCTTGGTGGAACCGTCTTTGTTGAAACTATCTTCAGCAGGGTCGGCATGGGAAGGTTTCTGGCCGACGCAGCGACCCTTCTGGACTACTGGTCGATAATCGGCGGAGCGCTTTTCTTCTCCTTCATTATGGTGGTAGGCAATCTGGTAGTTGATGTGTCATACGCTCTCGTTGACCCGCGAATAAGGCTTGAGTGAGGAGGCAAAGTAGATGGCAGTCAAAAGAAAAAGCGAATTTCGGAAGATAATGAAGAAGTACTGGAAAAACGGTACCGCAGTCCTGGGTACCTGTCTCTTGATCTTCTTCATAATCGTCGCGGTCTTTGCTCCTCAGATAGCCGGCGTCAACGAGATGGGAAACAATTATCAGATCCCGAGAGTTTCGTGGTCTTCAAAACCCATAGCGCCAACTTCTGAACATCCGTTCGGCGTGATTGGTGGAAGGGACATCTTCTATGGCGTGGTCTGGGGAACCAGAACGGCCTTCAGGCTGGGTTTAATCATAACCGGTTTCTCTGCATTGATCGGTGTTGCGATCGGATCTATCTCCGCGTATTTCGGAGGGTGGGTCGATGAAATACTGATGAGAATAGTTGATATCTTCCTTTCGATCCCCTTCCTTGTCGCGGCGATGGTGATGACCACCATTCTCGGAAAAGGGCTGGACAAAGTGATAATAGCCCTAATCATATTCGGCTGGATGAGCACCGCCAGGCTGATTAGAGGAAACATACTCCAGGCAAGGGAAGAGCAGTACGTCCTGGCCGCAAAAGCACTGGGACAGAAGGACTGGAAGATTATCATGAAGCATATTCTTCCGAACACTATCTTCCCGGTTGTAGTACAGATGTCAATGAGAATAGGATCATATGTAATAACCGCGGCGGGATTGAGCTTCCTCGGAGTTGGCGCCGAACCGGGATACGCCGATTGGGGAACTATACTCTCTTACTCGCGTAACTGGATGACCATGCTCAACGAGTCCTGGTTCGCAATAGTTTTCCCGGGTACAGCAATGGTCCTTTTCGTTCTCGCCTGGAACCTCGTGGGTGATGCCCTCAGAGACATCTTCGACCCGAGAATGAGAAGCTGAGGAGGATTTTGACGTGGATAGCAAAAACGCACTTTTACAGGTGAAAGATCTAAGAACCTATTTTCATACAGAAGACGGGATAGTAAAAGCGGTGGACGGTGTGACTTTCGATGTTTACGCAGGCGAGACGCTCGGGATAGTCGGTGAATCCGGTTGCGGAAAGAGTGTGACTTCCCTTTCGGTAATGAGGCTTCTTGACGAAAAGGGCGAAATCGCCGGTGGGGAGATCATTTTCGAAGGCAAAAACGTAATGGCCATTCCAGAGTCGCAGATGATGAAGATAAGGGGGAACGACATGGCCATGATCTTCCAAGAACCCATGACTGCTCTCAACCCGGTCTTCACGATTGGCTTTCAGATAATGGAGGCTATTCTCCTTCACCAGGATGTCAACAAGGAACAGGCCAGAAAAATGGCGATAGATATGCTACGCAAAGTCGGTATTCCCGAACCGGAGAAAAGGGTTGACGAATACCCTCACGAACTTTCCGGAGGAATGAGACAGAGAGCCATGATAGCCATGGCGCTTTCCTGTAATCCGAAACTCCTGTTCGCGGATGAGCCCACCACAGCTCTGGATGTGACCATTCAGGCACAGATCCTCGAACTAATGAAGTCGCTTCAAGAACAGTATGGCATGGCTTTGGTGATGATCACGCATGATCTTGGAGTGATAGCGGAGATGGCCCAGAGAGTTGTAGTGATGTACGCCGGAAAAGTGGTGGAATACGCCGAAGTCCACACGCTCTTCAAGAAACCAAGGCATCCCTACACCTGGGGTTTAATGAACGCGATTCCCAAACTCGACGAGGATAGAGAGGTTCTCTACAACATACCCGGTGTCGTCCCCGATCCTCTGGATTTCCCGGATGGATGCAGGTTCAACACCAGATGTCCACTGGCGACCGACAAATGCAGAAAAGAAGAGCCACCCCTGGTAGAGGTAGATGAGAATCACACATCGGCCTGCTGGTACGTGGATAAACTCGTCGAAATGATCAAAGTATCGAGGGCAGGTGAGGGGGCATGAGCAAAATACCCGATAGCAAACTACTTTTAAGGGCCGATCGGCTGGTGAAACACTTCCCGGTAAGGGCCGGCGTTTTCAGAAGGGTAGTTGCCCAAGTCAAAGCCGTTGACAATATCAGTTTCGACGTGTACGAGAAAGAGACTCTAGGACTCGTTGGAGAATCCGGTTGCGGCAAGACTACGGCCGGTATGTCGGTTTTGAGGCTTTATGAGCCGACTTCAGGCAGAATAATCATGGAAGGGGAAGACACTACCTACTATTTCATGCCCACGCTGAAGGCCAAAAAATATATAAGAGACACATACATCGACCGATTCGTCGAGTTGAAAGGCAAGGGCGGATCGTCCGAAGCCGCAATTCAGTCGTTTCAAAACGATTTCGATAGAAAGATAGCCGAAAGATACTTCAAGGAGTTCAACGAAGACCGGAACGCCTTCATGAGAAGCATGCTTTCGAACCGTGAAGAGAAGAGAAAGGCTTTCAGAAGAAACGCCCAGATCATCTTCCAGGACCCTTTTTCTTCCCTTAATCCCAGAATGCGGATCAAGAACATCATCGGAGAGGGAGCCAGGATCCACGGGTTGGCCACCGGGAGCGACGTTCTAGATAAAGTTGCCGATATTATGACAAAAGTCGGTCTATCAAAGGATCATATGTCCAGATTCCCACACGAATTCAGCGGAGGGCAGAGACAGCGTATAGGAGTCGCCAGGGCTTTGATTCTCAATCCAAAACTCATAGTCTGCGACGAGGCCGTCTCGGCCCTTGACGTCTCTATTCAGGCCCAGATTCTCAATTTGCTGAACGATCTTCAGAAAGAATTCGGCCTGACCTATCTCTTCATCGCTCACGATCTGGGCGTTGTGAAACATATCAGCAAGAGGGTGGCCGTAATGTACCTGGGAAAGGTCGCCGAACTTTCCGACAAGAAAAAACTCTTTGACGATCCTCTCCATCCTTATACCGTCTCGCTGATGTCGGCCATTCCAGAGGCCAATCCGGAGAAGAAAAAGCAAAGGATCATACTCCAGGGCGACGTTCCCAGTCCGATCAATCCGCCTTCCGGTTGCAGGTTCCATCCACGCTGTCCAATAGCCAAAGAAGTCTGTTCCAGAGAGGAACCCCAGTTGCAGGATGTTGGAGGTGGGCATTTCGTCTCTTGCTTCTTCCCTGGACAGCTGAAAAGGTAGTAAACCGGTACGATAGAATAGATCTTTCAAAGCATTCCGCCGATTCCATTCACTATTGTCTGGAGTCCGGTGGAATGCTTTTTTATCACGGGTTGAAGGAAATCTAGCGGACTATCGTTTTCCAGTTTCAGGACGATCTTCGTCCTATAAGAACTCTTGATCTTCGAGAGAAGCGGGACTATGGGGCCGAAGAGTTCAAGATAGGCGTCTTTCGATTTTTCCAGCTCGGCCACTACTTTTTTACCAAGATCAAGGCTTTCTTCTTCGGAATCTCCGATGCATACGATCTCCACGATCTTTACGAAAGGCGGATAGCGAAGTTCTTTCCTGAGATCCAGCTCCTGTTGGAAGAAACTGTCGTAATCCCTCTCGAAGGCTTTGCTTATAACCCTGTTGCCGGGATTGAAACTCTGAATGAAGGCCCTTCCCTTACCGGCCCTACCGGAGCGACCGCTGACCTGTGCTATGTACTGAAAGGCGGTTTCAGGACTGTCGTAGCTGGGAAAGCTCATAAGGCGGTCGGCATCGATCACCAGAACCATCTCTACGTCGGGAAAATCGAGCCCTTTCGTGATCATTTTAGTTCCCACTATTATCTGGCTCTTTTTTTTAGAGATCTCCTGCAGCGCCTTTTCGTAGGCGAATGGATTATCGATGGTTTCGCGATCCATGCGCATTATGCTGGCTGACGGAAAGAACTTTTGAAGATCGTTTTCTACCCTCTCCGTGCCGAACCCCCGCGCCGAAAGCGTCATTGATCCACAGGACGGACAGGATCTCGGCACGTGTTGTCTGTATCCGCAGTAGTGACACTTCAGGGCATTGTCTATCTTGTGATAAGTCAGAGAGACGGAACAATGAGGACAGGTGACGGTTTGACCGCATGCATGGCAGACCACGTAATTGGAGAATCCTTTTCTGTGAACGAAAACGAAGACCTGTTTGCCCTGCGAAAGGGTATATTCTATCTCTTTGAGCGCCCTTGCGCTTATGATAGGATTTTTCTCTTCTTTCATATCGATGATCTCGATCGCAGGGAAGCTTCCAACCGGTCTGTTGCGGAGCTCCAAAAGATCCATTCTGCCAGTGCTCGCAGCGTAGAAGTGTGTAACTCTGGGCGTCGCCGAACCTAGAATAACCGGGATATCGAGTAACTTCCCTTTCTTCATCGCCACTTCTACACCATCGTAAAAAGGCACGCTCTGCTGATAAAAACTGGCGTCGTGTTCTTCGTCGATTATTATCAGGCCGGTTTTTTTCATGGGAACCCACAGCGAACTCCTTGTCCCGACCAGTATGTCCACATTTCCTTCGGTGGCGTCGAGCCAAATCCTCTGCCTCTGTCCGGCAGTCATGTAACTGTGGTACTGCCTGATGACTCTGCCTGGGAAAGCGCCCCTGACACGCGCCAGAAGCTGAGGGGTCAGCGAGACTTCCGGAACCATTAAGAGAACCTGCTTTCCCCTGTTCAGCCAGTATTCCATGATATTGAAGTACACCTCGGTCTTTCCCGTACCGGTAAGGCCGTAAAGAAGCGATACCCCGTTTTTCTTATTGAGCAGTGCTCTGGAGACCTTTTTCTGATCTTGAGTGAGATCGATTACCGATGGGATAACCCATTGAGAGTCGTCTTCCTCTACCTCCTCCACCGAGAGAACTCCCTTTCTGACGAGCGTCTCGATCGGGCTGCGACTGTTCAGTCCGAGTTTTTTCTCGAGAACGGAGATCTCTTCAGAACTGACGGAAAGAAGATAATCGACTATCGACTGCCAGACTGGATTGAGCTCTTCGCGCAGATCTATCAACCTTCTGTTCAAAGAGACTTTTTTGATCCTCCGCTTGCCCGAGACCTTTCGATCGAAACTGTGCATTATCTTCACGTCTCTTGACCCCAGAAGCTCCCGGAGTTTTTCGCTTCCAAACTTTTTCAGGAAGCTGTCTTTGCTCATCGGCAATTCGAGACCGACATCACCGGATATGGCCACCACGTAATCACTTACCTGAAGCAGTTTTCCCGGCGGGAAGAAGAGGTCGAAGACCTTTCCCGGTGGCGCAACGAACTCTTTCGAGGTGTACATGGCAAGCTCCAGATCGGATACACCCAGAAATGGTTCGAGATCTATCTTCTTCGTGATGTTCTTTATTTTATAAGGCCCTTTCTTCTCTTCAAGAGAAACGACGTAACCTATAGTGTTCCTGCCGGCGAAGTTGACCTCCACCCTTTCCCCAGGCGAGAGGGGTAAATCGCTGTTGTATGTATAGGTCTCGAAGAGGGGAGAATTGGATATCGCAACTTGAACTAACATCAGAAGTGACCCTTCTCGTATATAACCTGCGAAAGCATCTCGGAACCTCTCGAGCGCCATTCCGGAGACCTGTACAGAGAGGAGTAAAAATCACTGGCCTTAAAATCTCTCTCCAGCTGTTCTTCTAGTAGCTTCACATCTATTTCCATTTTCCTCTTGAGCGCCTGATCCACCACTTTTCTCCACAGCGATGCCGTCGTGATAATGGGAATGCTCACCATCTTTTTTACGCTTGACAGGTACTCTCTTCCCTTTTCGTTGAAAGCAAGAACACGTAGGTACTGCGGTCCAAGATCGTTGCTCTTTTCGATCAAATCTCCGGTGAATCCGAAGGCCGGATAATACATCAACCTCCTGATCCTTGAAAGCGTGAACCTTTTAGTCTTGACACAGTTGGTGAAGGCCGTCATGTCGGAACTCATAGAACACTCTCTGAATCTGGCATCAAGACCTTCCACGAAACCGTAGTATCGCCCATAATCGCTTCGCGATAAAAGCCGCAGGTATGGTATGAAGAAGCTCTCCGTATCCTCACGAAAGACGGGACCCTTACCGGTCCTTATCTCGCCAAGTATCGCGTCAAACGACTCCTGTGGAACTGCCTCCTTCACCGATTCTAGGTCGCCTTTTGAAAGAAGCCTTCTAATTGCCGTCGCCGAAGAGAATTCGCCTTTGTGGTTCTCGTCAGTATAGGCGGCGCCCGTCCTTTTTATCGCGTGGGGTCTTATCTTACTCCCTATCTCCTTCATCGCTCTTATGTACTCGACTCCAAGAATATTATTTGAAGAGCCTATCTCCTCTATCCTGAAAGACAGGTCGCTGTCTCTTCTGCCAATAAAATCCCTGATTGCGTATTTACGGGCATTCGGAAAAGAGTGGCCTTCCTTCAGATGAAAGCGCAAACTTCTGCGGTACTCGTCGGGTTCTTCTATCAGGATTTTCGAGACTTCGCTCATGAGAGAGAGATCTCCGGTCTCGCTACCAAATACCACATCGGTCACGCCGGCGTGGTCAAGAGAGCGAATCGAACCGGTCGCAAAACCGCCGGCATCTTGAAGCGCGTAAACCACTGGCAATTCCAGAACTAGATCCACTCCCAGTTTTAACGCCACCCTTGCACGGGAAAACTTCTCGATAACCGCCGGTTCGCCGCGCTGAACGAAGTTACCGCTCATGATCGCAACGGTATAATCCGGTTTCACCAGCTCCTTCGATTGCCGGAGGTGAAAGAGATGGCCATTATGAAATGGATTGTACTCAACCACGAGACCGAGAACCTTCATTCATTTTCCTCCAGTTGAAAGATCATTAAGAGACGTCCCTGGGGAGCGTGAATCCGTCCTTGGGGAACCTGAGGCTAGAGGTGAGAGGTGAGAGGTTGGAAGAGCAGAAAGGTCTTGCTTTTCTTACCTCTTACCCCTTCTCTCATACCTCTTATAAAACTCCAACTATCTCTCCGTACAACGGTCCGGCGGATACGCTATCAACCTTTATTTTCACGGGAGTTCCTATCATGCTAACATCGGCATGGTATATCACTATCTTATTGTTCATCGTCCGGCCGTAGATCTTCCCGTTCCCCTTTATCTTTCCCTCACCTATGACATCTATCACCATATTGAGGTACTTCTCATTTTCCTGCCTGTTTATACGTTTCTGCAGCGCCAATAGATCGTTAAGCCTTCTGATTTTTACCTCCTGGGGAATATCGTCAGGAAGTTTTCTGGCTGAAAGTGTCCCCTCTCTTGGAGAGTACATGGCCAGGTTTACCCTCTCGAACCTGACCTCGTTTATCAACGAGACCGTATCCTCGTAATCGGCCTCAGTTTCGCCCGGGAAACCAACTATAACATCCGTGCTCAGAGATGAATCGGGAACCCTATCCCTGACGCGTCTGATAAGATCCAGAAAATACTCCCTTGTATAGCCCCTGTTCATCGCCTTCAGTATCCTATTGCTCCCCGATTGAACCGGCAGATGAATCGAGCGAGAAATTCTCTCACAAGAGGCTATCACATCTATCAACTCGTCGCTGAAATCTCTAGGATAAGATGTGAGAAACCAGATTCTCTCTATTACTTCTACCTTCAAAGTCTCTCTCAACAGAGCCGCGAGCGAAGACCCATCCATGAGATCCTTCCCGTAGGAGTCAACGTTCTGACCGAGGAAGGTTATCTCCCTGTAGCCACTATCGGCCAGCTGTTTGACCTCGTTCAGGATGTCAGCCATCTTCCGGCTCTTTTCTCTCCCCCTGGTATAAGGGACTATACAATAGGAGCAAAATTTGTCGCAACCATATATGATTGTGACCCACGCGTGGTGTTTGCTGGTACGTACTCTTGGGCAATTCGCATCTAGCTCGTCAATATAATCGCCCATCTCTATGAGACGTTCTCCACCGGCGGCCCTGGACAGCAACTTGTCTATTCGCGAAATCGCCCTTGTCCCGAAAACGAAGTCGACCTCCCTGTGCGTCAGAAGCTCGGTCGAATTCTTTTCGGCGACACAGCCACAAACACCCACAATGAGTCTATCGTTTCTCTTCTTGAGAGCTTTGAGCTGACCGAGTTTTCCGTACAATTTGTCTTCCGATTTCTCCCGCACCGCACATGTGTTGACTATCACCGCATCGGCGACTTCTTCACTTTCGATAATCTCGTGTCCTGCACGACGGAGAATTCCCATCATCGCTTCCGTATCGCTTATGTTCATCTGACACCCGAAGGTTCTGAACGCTACTTTCAAAAAACCACCTCTAAACCGATATTCATACTCAGGTAAATTCTACATCATTGACCGAGTTCAGGAAACTGCATTATGTTACCATTCAACTGTGGAGTTCCAGAGTATCTTCAACAGCGAGTAGTCTAATAACTGCCGATTACTATAAAACCCGGAGGTGAAACATGTTTGCAAGAGCATACGAAACAGCCAGTTTCTTCACACGTCCAGTAGTAGTACTGAACCGAAGAGGCGATGGAAAAGTCAGCGCAACCTGTGGAACGTTCGTTATTTTGAACAGTAGAGGCTGGATGATTACAGTTGCCCATCTGTGGCAGTCCTACTTTCTCTTCAAAAAACAGCAGGCAAATCCAAACGAAACTCCCGAAGCTAAAAGAATAACTAACCACTCATTCTGGTGGGGGAAAGATGGGATAACTCTCAAGGATATAAGACCGTTCCCGGAATACGATCTTGTTGTCGGAAGACTTGAGCCATTCGAAGCCTCAGAGGTAAAGGAGTATCCGGAATTCGTCAAGGTCGAAGATATGAGAGTAGGTACCAGTCTCTGTCGTGTTGGCTATCCATTCTCCAGAATCAAAGCGACTTTCGACGACAAGCAGTCACGTTTTCTTATGGACTCGAAGAGCCTTCCATCTCTCTATCCAATTGAGGGTATATATACGAGGTCAGTATCCGCGCTGGCCTTTAAAGGAGCAAATAAAATTGCCAAGTTCATAGAGACTTCATCTCCCGGACTCCTTGGACAAAGTGGCGGTCCTATACTGGATGTAACAGGTCGGGTCTGGGCCGTTCAGAGTCGTACCGTTCATCTGCCACTAGGATTCAGTCCGAAGGCAAGAAAAGAGGGTAGAGAAGTAGAGGAAAACCAGTTTCTGAACGCTGGTTGGGGAGTTCACGTTGAAATGATTAAGGACGCAATAAGCACGGCTGAAATCACAAAATCGACTGCTTTCTGACAGTAGCCAATTGTAAATTTGTAGGGTAGTAGGATAGTATAAGATTACTTTATGGTAAAATTACGAACAATAGATAATCCGAATCTCAATCTCTTTCTTCAAGGAGTAGATTACTGTGAAGAAGATCTTATTTGTTTTGCTACTGAGCCTGGTTTTTCTCGCCATCATAACGACGCAAGGTTGTTTCCTTTTTAGGGTGATCAAGCTGGATATCGTAACGAAAAATATCTCCCTATCCATAGGTGAGTCCAAGACGATCCAGTTAACCGTGAAGCCCATCGATACAACGTTGAAATTCACGTCGAAAAATACATCGATTGCCACCGTCTCCGATTCCGGAACGGTTACAGGAATCTCCGCCGGTGAGACGGAGATCGAGATAGAAGCTTCCAAAGACAAATACAAGACTGTCACCAAAACCGTTAGCGTCACAGTGCTCGCACCATCGACATACACGGTAACTTTCAGCGTGAGCGATAACCAGGGAGCCGTACAGGGAGCCAACGTCGCCTTCAACGGAGAGAACAAGAGCACCGACGCCCAGGGGAAGGCCGTCTTCACCGAGGTTCTCGCGGGCAGTAAAGCATATACTGTGAGCAAAGAGGGTTACAACAACGCCAGCGGAAACATCAACGTCGATGGTGACGAGAACGTCGATATCACCCTCACGAAGAAGACATACACCATCGCCGCTACCGCCGGAGCGGGTGGGAGCATAGGCCCTTCCGGAGAAGTGGAAGTCAGTTATGGAGACAGTATCACTTTCAGCATACTTCCAGACGATAGTTACACTATAGAAGATGTAATTTCTGACGGAGTCACAATTGGACCGGTTGACAATTACACTTACACCAAAGTCACATCGGATCATACAATTCACGCGGCTTTCAGGCTCAAGACCTATACACTTACGACAAACACTGTAGGCCAGGGAACTGTAACGAAGAACCCGAGCAAACCTACGTATGATCATGGAGAGGAAGTAGAGCTTACCGCTACCCCTGATGAGGGCTGGAGCTTCGTTGGCTGGAGCGGAGACCTTAGTGGTACTGCAAATCCGGCAAACATAGCAATGGATTCAAATAAGACAGTAACAGCGACCTTCACAATAAAGAAGTACACGATAGCCGCATCGGCTAATCCTCCGGCCGGTGGAACAATAACTGGAGCCGGGAGCTACGACCACGGAGACACTGTGGACCTTGTGGCCGCTGCAAACGAAGGCTATGAATTTGTCAACTGGACAGAGAATGGGGTGCAGGTGAGCACGAACGCCGCTTACTCGTTCATGGCGACTGCGAACAGAACGCTCGTGGCCAACTTCAGACTTAAGACCTACACAATTACCGCGACGGCGGGAGCTGGAGGTAGTATAAATCCTTCGGGCGATGTCTCCGTAAATCATGGAGATGATCAGGAGTTTGCCATAACTCCCGGTGAGGGCTACAACGTTGAAGACGTACTGGTCGATGGGGAGTCTGTTGGACCGAGAACATCGTATACTTTCACCGGAGTCGCTGCTGATCACACGATCCACGCCAGCTTCTCACTTCTGCCCCCTCCAACATATACAGTGACCTTCAACGTGAGCGATAATCAGGGAGCAGTTCAGGGCGCGAGTGTTACATTCTACGGAGAGACAAAGGCCACAGACGTGCAGGGGAAGGCAGTGTTTACAGGAGTTCTGGCTGGTAACAGAGCATATACAGTGAGCAAGACAGGATACAACAACGCGACTGGCAACGTCAATGTCGACGGCGATGAGACAGTAAACGTGATACTCACAAAGAAGACCTACACGATCACCGCGACGGCGGGCGCGGGAGGCAATATAAATCCCGCGGGGAGTGTGCAGGTAGAACATGGATCGAACAGATTGTTCAACATAACCCCGAATACCGGATACGAGATAGAAGACGTAAAGGTAGATGGAGTCTCTATTGGGGCCGTTTCCACATACAACTTCACAAACGTCACGACTAACCACACCATTCACGCTACATTCCAACTTAAGAGTTATACAATAGTCGTTTCGGCAAATCCTCCTGCCGGAGGAAGTGTAAGCGGCGGAGGAAACTACACTCACGGAGATACTGTAAACCTTGTGGCCGCTGCAAACGAAGGCTATGAATTTGTCAACTGGACAGAGAATGGGGTGCAGGTGAGCACGAACGCCGCTTACTCGTTCACGGCGACCGCGAACAGGACACTCGTGGCCAACTTCAGACTTAAGACCTACACGATCACCGCAACGGCGGGCACGGGAGGAAGCATAAATCCCGCGGGGAGTGTGAACGTTACCCACGGCTCTAATCAGTCATTCACGATAACTCCGGACACCGGATATGACATAGAAGATGTGAAGGTAGACGGAGTTTCCATTGGAGCCGTATCCAGCTACACATTCAACAACGTGACTGCCAGTCATACTATCTCCGTCACATTCAAACTCAAGACCTATAGCCTAACGACAAACGTAATTGGTCAGGGGACTGTCACGAAGAATCCAGACAAAGCAACATATACTCATGGTGAAGTCGTTCAGCTCACAGCCAATCCTTCTGCCGGCTGGGCTTTCGACACCTGGAGCGGAGATTTGAGCGGCTCTGCAAACCCGGCCAATCTGACTATGAACGGAAACAAAACGGTGACTGCCGATTTCGTCAGAGTATATACGGTAACTTTCAATGTAAGCGATAACCAGGGAAAAGTTCAGGGCGCTAACGTCGCCTTCAACGGTGAGAACAAGAGCACCGACGCGCAGGGAAAGGCCGTCTTCACAAACGTTCAGTCAGGAACAAGATCATACACGATAAGCAAGACGGGATACAACAACGTGACTGATAACGTCAATGTCGATGGAGACAAGACGGTAGATATTATCCTGACAAAGAAGACCTATACAATAGCCGTTTCGGCCAATCCTGCAGCCGGAGGAACTGCTGCCGGTGGAGGGGTCTACACCCATGGAGATACTGTCAATCTTTCAGCCACCCCCAAAGAGGGATACAGGTTCGTCAACTGGACAGAGAATGGAGCACAGGTAAGTACTAACGCCAGTTATTCATTTACGGCTACAAAGAACAGAACGCTAGTTGCGAACTTCACTACTATAAGTAAAGGAACGATCCAGATAAACAACACCACGATGGATGGTTTTGGGCAGATAGACATATACGCCGAAGACTTCGAATTTGGTGTCACAGCGATTGAATACGTTTTGAGCTTTGATACAACAAAGCTGTCTGTGTTAGCCATGTCTAACGATGCCGGCCTTGGATGGCCGCTTGCGAACATGATAAGAAACACCGACGGAATAATCCATTTCATTGCAGGAGGTCAACCCGTGAACCTCGCGGGAAGAACCAAGATAGCAACGATTGTAGTATCCGAGATCTCATCTGGAAGTACAACCATCGGTTTTACTAGCTATGTATATAATGATTCTCCAGTAGAAACTGCGGTAGCCGATGACAGCCAGCCGCCTCAGGAAATAAGGAGTCCGAATATTACGCTGATTCCAGGCACGATAACCATAAACTGAATGGGGTGATCTGATTGAGAAAATTAGCCTATATCACCGTTATGTTGATCTTGCTGATTGCACTTACGGCCTGTCCACCGATAAACAAAAAGCCCAGTGCTTCAGATGTAAGGATCACGGGAGATACAGTTACAGGGCAGAAAGTAAAGGGAGAATACACTTTTCTGGATCCCGAGCAGGAGCCTGAAGGAGCATCCGAGTACAAATGGTATCGTTCAGACAAAGCCGACGGCACTGGTCTTGAGTCGATTCCCTCAGCCACTAAACACGAGTATTTGCTCACTTCGCAAGATGTCGGTAAATTCATGTATTTCGAAGTTATACCGGTAGATATAAAGGGAAAGGCCGGCGACCCTGTGAAGAGCGCGGCTTCCACCATAGTTGTTGCAGGGCCCTCCTTCGAAATAATCGATACCACTCTGAACAGGAACAGTCTTGGAAGCTTTGTTGTGAAAGCCAATAACCTCGGTGAGATAAATGCCTTTGAAGTTGTACTGGAGTTCGATACGGAGTATCTTACATGTCCCGGTATAGTCCAGTCCCTTGTCGGTGGACTTATGATAATCAAGCAGCCTTCCGAAAGTGTTATTCACGTGGCCGTGGCCGGACTGAAAGATCTCGATGTTCAGAATACGGAGCTGCTGAGAGTATTTGTCAATGTACTCGACAAAGCCGGCAATACGGAGATACTCTTCTCGGAATATGTTAGCGAAGGAAATGTTAAATTCAGTACCGGTGTGATTCCCGAGATCAGTGGACTCGATCTGTCTGATACCGGGATAATCACAATCCAGTAGGGGGGTCTGAGATGAAAAGAATGACATACATCGTGTTTATATCTATTGTTGTCACAATGCTTATGGCTTCATGTGTCGGACACTTTCCGAGGTTCGATCAAAGCGGCCGGTATATACTCCAGAGACTTCCAGACGGAGCCGAGCTTTATGTAAGAGAAGGAATAGATGCAATAGAGATAACTCTGGTTGGGGAAGGTCTCAAAATTGAAGATCTATCTCCTCTTCAGGGAGTCTTGATAATAACACGCAGCAACCATTCGGATCTGACCGTAGCCATTTCCGGCTTCAGGAATGTTGATTTCTCCAGGCCAGTACTTCTGATCTCTTCGGAACACGCGGCCGGCATGGCTATCTCGAAGTGTGACACAATCGTTTTGAATCGTATCTCCAACTCTTACTGGAAGCAGAACAGCGTGGATCCAGAACTGATCGGCGATTATAACGGAGACGGCTACATAACACTGTCCGATTTTGCTTCATTCGCTCCCGCGTACGGTTTCTCGGAAGGTTCGCAAGAGTACGATGAGAAATTCGATGTTGGTGCATCTGAGAAACAGTACTCGGGAATCTGGCAGAAAATCTTTTCAGTTCCCGGAGCTCCTGACGGATCGATAACCCTTGCGGATTTTGCGGTCTTCGCCAACAACTACGGCTTCGCAAATCCTTATCTCGGGACCTGGAATTTCACGGGAACCATAGACTATGAAAGCTCGACATATGGATATGTTAAGGCGACAGGAACAGGAACGCTAGAAATTAACCAGCAGAACTGGGAGATGTCCGGTCCGGTAGAGATCACCGCCAGCTCAACCTACACAGATGAAGACGGGAACGTCAAATTCGAAGAATTCAGTATTGAGATTGATTCGGTGGATATCGTGTTTATCTCCACTGAGATGACAATCACCGGGTCTATGGCAAATCCCGTAAATGGTACTAAGTACGATATACTGATGAAAGGTAAACTCCGTGTAGAAGGCAACGCTATCTTCCCCGAATCATCAGGTACAGGTGAAGGCTACGGCATATTCCTTATCAATCCGGTAAGAAAAATAGGTGAATGGACGGCCCACAAATAAAACGAAAAACAGGAGGGAGAAGATGAAGACTCGAATCATAGTTCTTTTCGTTGTTCTCTTGACACTAACACTCGGAGGATGCTTCTGGAAGAGACACTTCGACCCAAAAAACGCTCCTGCCGTTCTTGGTACCTGGCAACTCGAAGGCGAAGTGAAACATGACAACACCACAATCAAGGGTACCGGCACAATGAAGATTACTTATCAGGACGGAAATACCATAAAGGGCTGGGGAAGTACGATGCCTCCCGGACTCGAACTGATAAAAGTCGATGTCGAAGGCACGGTAACCGACAAACCCGATAATTTTCTCACGGTAACTATGCAGGTACGATACCCGCCAGTAGTTGGGGATTTAAGAGATGTCATCCTCACGGGCATTGTGACCATCACAGCGACCGGAACATTTGTCAACGATGGGAAAATCTACCTCGATAGCCTCGCAAGAGAGATCGGTGAATGGAAGGGAACCCTGAAGAAATAGAATCAATATCAATTTAGCAATCAATAATGTTATTACCTGAAAGAGAGATCTAGAGAATTCCGTAGATTCTTTCTCTTTCAAATGCTCTATCTTTCCTCTACGCTTTTTCAGCCGCAAAGTGATAACTTCCGTCGTCGGTAGAAAACTGATAATTCGCACTATTCTTTCGCTAAATGCTCAATAATCCAGAAATCCATGACCGTTTTTCAATGTTTTTTCTTTGTAAATTAATGGTATATACTCATAACAATGCCAGATTATGTATCGATAAAAAAAGTCATCCGTTCGCTTGCAAGATAAAGCAATACTTCCACCTTTCCCATAATAAGGTATATATGACAGACAATGATTTCCGAAATGACATACAGAGAGATATATAAATTAGGTCATATGATTGATACTTATGTATCTATCGAATATGTATAAAATTTGATTGTATCGTATATAATAATTATGGAGTTGCATTCCTGATTATGGGGGAATACTTATGAGGATAAACATGAAAGGCATACTGATATCAATTTTCGTAGTTTTCATAGTACTTATGAGCAGTTGCGTACCGAGAGTAAAACTCTTCACTCTGGAAGTGATTTCCGACCCCGATACTATTGGGATCGTTCTTCTGGATGAGATAGAGCAGACTGAATTCGAGCCTTCGGATATTCGTCTGACTCCGTTCAGCATTAGCTTGAAGCCTGAGGAGCGAGTCGTAGTTAGAGTCGTGGACGAAGAGCCTTCTGAAGAGCTTAACGAGATTCACGTTTTTGACGTTTGGAGCGATGGATCACAAGACAATCCCAGAGTAATAACAGTTGATTCCAACAAGAAACTTGAAGCAAAGACTTTGACAAAGTTCAAGGTTACTGTAAGCACAGATCCTAAGAAACTCATTGAGATTCCCGGAAGCGGTTGGTACGAGAAGGGCAGCAGCCTCACACTCACCGCCCCGCAGGTCGAGAACTACACCTTCAACGGCTGGAACGTCAACGGAGAGGCGATAAACGACAACCCCCTGGTGATTACGGTCGACAAACCCACAAAGATCGAAGCCGTTTACAGTGAAATACCTTTCAGGACTCTTTCGGTTGGAAGCGAACCCGAAGGACTGAAGATAATCATAGACTCACTTGAGTACACATCACCTTCGAGCATTCAGGCAAGAGAGGGAACTTCCCATACGATAGAGTTCAAAGCTCAGGAGAGAGACGAAAGCTCTTTCGTATCCGGTGTAGACACAAGATATACTTTCAAGTCATGGAACGATTCCAATACTTCAAATCCAAGAACGGTGCTCCTCGATTCGGATAAGAGCTACACAGTCCAGACGGAGACACGATATCTAGTCGAGACCTCGACACTGCCCGAAGGAGTTGCCAGCATAGATGGCGCGGGCTGGGAAGTAAAGGACTCTCTTTTTTCTTATGTATCACCTGATTCAATCGGATACGACTTTTCGCACTGGGAAGTAAACGGGATCAGGATAGATGGAAGAAGCGTAGAGATAACTCATGATTCACCAAAAAAGATAGTCGCCGTATATACGCTCAAGGGATACAGCGTGAATGTAAACACTGAGCCTTCGGGGCTGGAAGTGAAAGTGAACGGAGTCAAGAAGGTAGCTCCGGCAAGTGTGGTAGTCAATCATGGAGACACGGTATCACTTGAGATAGTAACGCCACAGGAGAGAGACGAGAGCGGTAATGTAGAAGGAATAGACACAAGGTACAGTTTCACCAAGTGGAGCGACGAAAGCACTGCGAAGGCGAGAACGATAACCGTAACCGAAAACGTATCGTTGACAGCCCAGATGAAGAGTGAGTATCTCGTAAGCGTGAGCTCATCGGTAGTCTCTATTCCCGGAAGCGGTTGGTACGAGAAGGGCAGCAGCCTCACACTCACCGCCCCGCAGGTCGAGAACTACACCTTCAACGGCTGGAACGTCAACGGAGAGGCGATAAACGACAACCCCCTGGTGATTACGGTCGACAAACCCACAAAGATCGAAGCCGTTTACAGCGAAATACCTTTCAGGACTCTTTCGGTTGGAAGCGAACCCGAAGGTTTGAAGATAATCATAGACTCACTTGAGTACACATCACCTTCGAGCATTCAGGCAAGAGAGGGAACTTCCCATACGATAGAGTTCAAAGCTCAGGAGAGAGACGAAAGCTCTTTCGTATCCGGTGTAGACACAAGATATACTTTCAAGTCATGGAACGATTCCAATACTTCAAATCCAAGAACGGTGCTCCTCGATTCGGATAAGAGCTACACAGTCCAGACGGAGACACGATATCTAGTCGAGACCTCGACACTGCCCGAAGGAGTTGCCAGCATAGATGGCGCGGGCTGGGAAGTAAAGGACTCTCTTTTTTCTTATGTATCACCTGATTCAATCGGATACGACTTTTCGCACTGGGAAGTAAACGGGATCAGGATAGATGGAAGAAGCGTAGAGATAACTCATGATTCACCAAAAAAGATAGTCGCCGTATATACGCTCAAGGGATACAGCGTGAATGTAAACACTGAGCCTTCGGGGCTGGAAGTGAAAGTGAACGGAGTCAAGAAGGTAGCTCCGGCAAGTGTGGTAGTCAATCATGGAGACACGGTATCACTTGAGATAGTAACGCCACAGGAGAGAGACGAGAGCGGTAATGTAGAAGGAATAGACACAAGGTACAGTTTCACCAAGTGGAGCGACGAAAGCACTGCGAAGGCGAGAACGATAACCGTAACCGAAAACGTATCGTTGACAGCCCAGATGAAGAGTGAGTATCTCGTAAGCGTGAGCTCATCGGTAGTCTCTATTCCCGGAAGCGGTTGGTACGAGAAGGGCAGCAGCCTAACGCTCACCGCTCCGCAGGTCGAAGGCTACTCCTTCCTCAACTGGACGGTGAACGGAGAGATAGTCGAGAATCAAGAACTCTGTATAACGGTAAGCGAACCTTCGAAAGTCGAAGCCATCTACGGGCAACTTGGAAAGTACAATCTGACAGTGAGTACCTATCCTGCCGGGCTCGAAATCCTTATAGATGGAGCAAAGAAGAAGGCACCGGCAATGATAGAAGATTGGGAAGGTTCTTCGCACAGTTTCGGAATAACCGCTCTCCAGGAGAGAGACGAATCGGATAGAATAGACGGTATAGACAGCAGATACACTTTCTTGAAGTGGAATGACGGAAACACTTCGACAACCAGGAATCTCGTTCTCTCTTCTTCTGTCTCCTATACAGCCCAGATGAAGAGTGAGTATCTCGTAAGCGTGAGCTCATCGGTAGTCTCTATTCCCGGAAGCGGTTGGTACGAGAAGGGCAGCAGCCTAACGCTCACCGCTCCGCAGGTCGAAGGCTACTCCTTCCTCAACTGGACGGTGAACGGAGAGACACTAAATGATAACCCGCTTCAGATAAATCTTGACAGTCCGAAGAAAGTTATCGCCAGATACAACGCGATCCCCACTCTGGAGATCCCGGATCAGACAGTGTGCACTGGAACGAATCTGGTTCTGGACCTGAGAAACTTCGTCTCAGACTCAGATGGTGATCCTATTGTATTCTCCAAAGTATCTGGAGTTGGAACGATAAGCGGAAACCAGTTCAGCTACAATGCGAACACTGCAGGAACCTATTCGGTGACCGTTAGAGCGAGCGACGGCAGGGGCGGAGAAGCGACCGATACTTTCAGCATAACTGTTGAGTCTTCCAATAACGCTCCTCTGAAGCCTTCAAATCCAGCCCCATCGAGCGGTGCTACGGGTGTCGGAACATCTATAACACTTTCATGGAACTGTTCTGATCCCGACGGCGACGCACTTGTATATGACATCTACTTCGGTACCACGACAAACCCTGCGAGAGTTTCGGCTGGACAGACGGCAAGAAGCTACACGGCTTCGAATCTCGCTGAAAGCACGAAGTATTACTGGAAAGTTGTCGCCAGAGATGCGAAGGGCCTCGAAACGGCAGGAGATCTCTGGAACTTCACCACAAAGAGCAATCAGCCACCCGCGAAGCCTTCAAGCCCCAATCCCGCAAATAACAGCAGTGATATCGCTGCTTCAATAACTCTCTCATGGAATTGCAGCGACCCCGATGGAGACTCTCTGAAATACGATGTCTACTTCGGCGAGAGCTCGAATCCATCGAAGGTGGCCTCGGGAATAACAACGAAATCTTACAACCCCGGCAATCTTCAGAATGGAAAGGATTACTACTGGAAGATAGTAGCGACAGACGCTAAGGGAGCAACTACCCAGGGAGATGTCTGGAAGTTCAGAACAGAAGCCGCCGAAATACCACCCGAAGACGGTATAGACATGAACGGGCCGGTTTACACGGGTAATGTCCTTCTAGTAAGCAATGAATCAGAGAGCGCAAACACTACAGAGTACACTGGAACGCTCAGTTCCGATTATCTTCCATCAGGGGATGTTCTTCCTAAAAATTTACCGATTGAAGCGTATGCTATAAATCCCGAGATACCTCTCCCCGATGACATCGATCTGTCGATGAAGATGCGACCGGATCTAGTTGAGGCAGGCTTCGAACTCGCAGCCGTAGGCAGCACGAGATCCTTCCACGTTAACAATTTCAGAACGAATTTGAATTACCAGATAACCGCGACTCTTCAGTATATTGGAGAGACCTGCGAAATATGGGTCGAGAATCCTTCGGAAATAACTGTTTCCAAGGCGACGCAGCTTGGTCAGGAGTTCGATAACGTCATCTATCCTCTGGCTACTGAATACTTCTACACTCCATCAGATGTAAACGGAGACGGAAGAGTTGCGATCCTCTGTTTCGATATTCAGGACGATTTCGACAACACTGGAGCTTATGTGGGCGGTTATTTCAGCTCTGGAGATCTCTTCAATACCAGTACTTCAAACAAGATGGAGATCTTCTATATAGACACCTATCCGACGATGCGCTACCCGGCATCGAACCCGGTAGATGTTTCAAGAGCTTACAGCACTCTGGTTCACGAGTTCCAGCACATGGTCAACTTTAACAGAAACTACTTTGTGGAGAAGGGTAGTTCAATGCCGAAGTGGTTAAATGAAGGTTTGTCGATGTCTGCCGAACATATCTACAAGGGGACTCTGACAAGCAGGATCAGCTACTACAATTACGCCACCAGCATAAAGAACGGACAGTCTCTGCTTTACTGGAATGACAACGGCGATGTGCTTGCTAATTACTCGCTCTCATACCTTTTCTTGCAGTATGTCAGAACACAGGGTGGAGGAGATCCCGCTATATTCAGAGATATTCTTCTGGATAGTTGTAATGATCAGAGGGCAGTGACGGCGACGCTGGCAAAGAGAGGGGTCAATGTCGGATTTGGAGATCTCATGACAGCGTTTAGGATCGCGCTTCTCCTCAAGAAACCGACGGGATTGTATGGTTTCAGAGGCGATAGCAGTTTCGACGGCATAACGGTCTCATACTACACCGGCGGTGCGAAGAATCTGAGGGGCGGAAGCGCAATATTCAAGACAATAAACCCGAGTTTTACGGATCCGGGTAATTCGGGAAGTTCCATACAGTATGTCGGAATATGCAAGTGATGTTCTCTAAAAGAAACAGGGCGCGAAGCACGCCCTGTTCTAAAATAAAAGATCTCAGGGTAATCTCAAGAACCCTTTGTTGGTATTTCCATCTACGAAGTTCTCGTTTATAGAATTGAGTACTTCGTTCAACTGAGTAGCTGAGTAAGCGCTTCCCAGGCCGGCAAGAAAACGATTGGCCTCAGCCAGTACTTCTTCAACTGTCCAGCCTAAGAAATCACCGGAAACCACAAGTAAGTCTTTTAGATTGTAAGAACTGGCCCCGAAATCAGGATCATGAAGATCAAATCCAATACTTAACGTTAGAGCCACTGCCTGTCCCGCAAGTGTTCCGGCGTTTGTCGAAGTGGGATTCGTATAGCTTTTGTTGAAAGATCCTGAAGGACCACCAGCGGGCAAGAAATTCTGTATGGCCAGTGAACTATCAAAAAGAGCACTATAACCACTCAAGCTTCCAACCAACAGACCGTTCGGGAACGCAGAGGCGAAGTTTGCATCCCTGTAAGTTCCAGGATTGTTACCAGAAGCAGCTGTTCCCCATCCACCCATCGTCTGGGTTCTGAAATCGCCGGGTTCTATCTTTGAAACAAGAATCTTTACTTTTTCATCGTCACGATCATGTTCTAAACGGGTATCTTCACCGTAGATTACGACCGTGTTGTGAAGCTGGTATTCTCCAGGAGCGGCTCCGGTGTTGGTCGCCACAACTGTGTAGCTTACACTCCAGCTGCTGGTTAGTGAATTCCAGTCTGAGCCTTCTATTATGTTGAGCCAGTCACGATCGATGTTTCCTTCTATCGCTATTCCGGTCACGCTGAACGGATCGAAGGTGTCCTCTACGTATGCGTCTTTATCTATCTCCGTCACGTTAGGAGTCGGAAGGAGCTGCTCGGTCTGGACTTCGTCCGAAGCAGTTCCCGCCGTCGCCTTCGCTATTACCTTGAACGGCGCCGTGTAGACTGTCGGGTCGAATGTGAAGGAGTACGGTAAACCTTCTTGCGCTCCGACTGCAAGTGCGGCTATCGTGGTGGTGTATTTGTCTATCTCCACTCCGTCTGCGTCTTCCAGGATTATCTCTACAGCTATGTTCGTGAGATCGACGTTACCCGTGTTCGTAACTGTGGCAAGACCGGTCAGTGTCGCTATGTTCGTTTCCTCAACTGTCCTGGTCGCCAGAAGGGTGTATGTGAATGTGCCGTCTTCCCCTTCTTCCAGCTCTATACTCTCGGGTGTAGCGCTCTTCTCTATCTCCCAGCTGTATGCCTTCTCCTGATCCCATTCCATATCGTGTTCGTTCTCTATCTTTAGATCGCTGTCTTCGGGAACTATTATCTTTACTTCTTCATCGTCACGGTCGTATTCATCTTCAGTATCTTCACCGTAGATTACGACCGTGTTGTCAAGCGGGTATTCTCCAGGAGCGGCTCCGGTGTTGGTCGCTACAACTGTGTAGCTCACACTCCAACTGCTGGTTAGTGAATTCCAGTCTGAGCCTTCTATTATGTTGAGCCAGTCACGATCGATGTTTCCTTCTATCGCTATTCCGGTCACGCTGAACGGATCGAAGGTGTCCTCTACGTACGCGTCTTCATCTATCTCCGTCAAGTTAGGAGTCGGAAGGAGCTGCTCGGTCTGGACTTCGTCCGAAGCAGTTCCCGCCGTCGCCTTCGCTATTACCTTGAACGGCGCCGTGTAGCCTGTCGGGTCGAATGTGAAGGAGTACGGTAAACCTTCTTGCGCTCCGACTGCAAGTGCGGCTATCGTGGTGGTGTATTTGTCTATCTCCACTCCGTCTGCGTCTTCCAGGATTATCTCTACAGCTATGTTCGTGAGATCGACATTACCCGTGTTCGTAACTGTGGCAAGACCGGTCAGTGTCGCTATGTTCGTTTCCTCAACTGTCCTGGTCGCCAGAAGGGTGTATGTGAATGTGCCGTCTTCCCCTTCTTCCAGCTCTATACTCTCGGGTGTAGCGCTCTTCTCTATCTCCCAGCTGTATGCCTTCTCCTGATCCCATTCCATTTCGTGCTCGTTCTCTATCTTTAGATCCGGATTATCTATGAAAGGCTGCGGAACTGTTATTATTACACGCGCATCGTCTGAGTGCTCGGTCTTGCTGTCATATTCGGTCAGTGTTGCCGTGTTATCGAGTATGTAGAAATCCTGTTGTGGATCTTCTATCTTTTCGTTAGTGAGGAGAACCTCATAGACTAGCGAGAAGGTCTGAATTCCATCTCCCAATTTCTCCAATACCCAGCTTCCCGTTGTCGGTGGTACATATGCTGCACTAAACCCACCGGGTATTTCGCTTTCAATATCCCTCAACTGGTCAGCTATCGTTGCGGTGGCGTCCGTGGACTCTGCAAGTCCGCTCAATGTGAAGGTAGCATTCAGAGTGAAGGGGAAGAGATCGTCCGCTGTAATCGAAGCCCGAATTCTGTACTCATCAACGCCTTCCTTTGGATCGAAGGTGAAATCATACTTATATGAACTGGATTCTCCCGGGTTCAAAGTGGGAGTCGCCGAAGTATCGACATTTATCGCGGTGAAACCTTCCAGATCTGTATATACATCTCCAAGAAGATACTGAAGTATCACAGTTATTGAAATGTTTGAAGCCGGCAGTTCGCCGGTGCTGTTGAGATTAACTGCCCCGGAAAGCGAAAAAGATCCATCTGCCGGAGTTCTGGTCGCATTGATAGTATAGCTTAAAGCCGCCGATTCTCCGAGTTTCAACTCCACAGATTCGGGATCGACACTCTTTTCGATTTCCCAGTCATAGGTAAAACCTCTGACAAGCGGATCATCTATATCACCCTCGAGCTTTGGTTTCTTATCTATCACCGGAGTATCGTCGTGATATATGAATGAATTGATACAAACACCATATTTAACTCTGGTTCTCGTGCCAACTTTTCGAAACTCGCTGTAAGTACCGAAATATACTTTTTGACCATCTGATAGCTTTCCAAGAGGAAGAGACAGTGTGTATTCTTTAAGAGGAGTAATATGAACTTCTCCAGAGAACAATGACGGGTCTGTCTTGCCATCTTCGTTCTTAGGCATCCCAGTTAGTGTTGTTGAGGTTGCTGCACGGCTTTCAAGAAGAAGCCAACCATCAGAAGCTTCAAATCTTAAGAACAAAGTCGCATCATCCTCAATCCATGCATGTACGGTTGCTAATAACTCACCCTTGACGACTATTTCGTAAGAAGACCTAAGCCCGCTTATCGAACCAAGTTCGAACTGTATCTCGTTTTCCGGAAACTCTTCAATTATCAACTCTTCCTGTTCTTGCGGTCTTATACAACCTGCCAGAACTAAGAGTATAAGAATCGCTACTACAATAATCAAACTTCTTTTCATAACTCCACCTCCACCTCAATGGGTGTAAAATAACCTTATCCAGTCGATTGATATGCAACTATATGCCAGGCCACCCCGAAATCTCTCAAAAAGAAATAATAAAGTGCCGAAGTAATCATAAGAAGAAGAACAATGAAGTTTCTTTAATTATCATACCATAAATCAAATACAAACGTATGCTTAGAAATCACCTTCATATATGTAAACCAGTCGAACGCTATCGCTGTTTATCGAGCTAATGTCTGCTGTAACTCTTATATTGCCTTTTTCAGGGATTTCAGCACTCAGTTTAGTTGAAGCGCCCGAAGCTAAACTAAATTCATCTCCAAAGGAAACCAATTTCACTCTCTCAAACTCGAGCCATGTTCCTTCTTCTTCGATCTCAAAGAGAAGTTCCACAGTAATAAACAAAGCTTCAGTATTACCCTCATTTATAAGAGATAGATCACAGTAAGCCAAACCGTTTCGGCGTTCGACGCGAAGTTCGCCGGTAAGTATTGAATTCAGATCAATCTGGCCTGAGTCTCTATATATCGTACCAAGATAGGCTGTTGGAATAGTCGAGATCTCAATGTCGTCGGCGTTTCTCATTTCTAGATAAATTGCGGTGAAGAAACTCGTTGTAAAATCATCGAGAAAATCTAGATCAACTTCATAGGAAGCAAAATTGACAACATTGTCAAAGTGCACATTTGTAGAAAAGGATGCAATATCCAATATACCGCTATCGTCAAGCTTGAATTCATCAATTGTTTCTTTAGTCTCGAAAGCGATTCTGCTGAACATCCATCCATCAAGACCCTCAAAACTGAGGATAAGTGAATCGTTTTCAATCCAAAAAGAGAAGGTTCCAACACTCGCTCCTGCGACAACAATCTCTGTTCTTCGGACACCAAAAGCGTCCGGTGGTAGAATCTGGGGCTCAAGAGAGATAACGTTTTCTGCAGGTTCGCCAGTCAATCGAGGTGTAAGCAGGCAACCGCTCGCTGTGAATATCAGAATCGCTATAGTCAGAACTAACCCAATCTTCGACATTCTTCTTACCTCACTTCCCAGTTCAATAACGAGTAACCTTTAACATATTCTACTCCAAACGAGCTCAAAATCATACGAATGATAAAGAGAAATTAGTAAAATATAGATGTTATAATTATTACATTAATTTGACAGCGGGTGCATTCTATGGATTCATGGTTCGATGGCGCTTACTTTAGAATTGGAATATAGATACTAATAACAGTAGAGAATCGACAATCTGTCTATGTTAAAATAGTAGAAAAGACCTAAAGGGTGATGACTGCCAAAAGCAGTCATAAAATGTTCGTTATACTTAATCGATTGATACATACGTTTGCTGTAATCAATACTGGTTTATTGTACTGTCGTTTGCAATGAAGGGCTTTTCGCAAGCAAGAACGCTTGATTGGTGAACTAGCCACTCGTTATCTAGAAACACGAAATTGCTCTTTTTTCTGTATCTTTCTTTGTAGAAATGCTAAGAAACATAGAAGAACCGGCCCATAAATCAGGCCGGTTCTGCATGTTTATTCTTCTGAGTGGTCTAGTTGGTTTTTGAGATCTGCTCATCCACCTTATAGAAGCCTTCGGGCCAACTGAAGTCTCTGGGGCAAATCGCTTTCTCGTCATCAAATACGTTTCCAGAGCCCAGAACAGTCCCATTGAAGACAGTACCGCCACAACCGCAATCGGTACAACTTTTGAGATAGAGATCGAAACCGTGACGAATATTGTCCAAGAATCGGTTGTTTTCGAACTCTACGGTAGAGGTGCTTCTCAGAAGTATTCCATTGTCCATGTTTCTCATAATTAGATTGTCTCGAATTAGTCCGTTAGCCGTTCCTGTTATCGAAATGCCTATCGTATTCTGATCGAAGGTTGAATTCAAAACTTTGAAGGTGATCTCATTTGAAAGATATAGGCCAGTGCCGTTTCGTACAAAAACCGAGTTGGCAACTTCTACTTTTCCAGTACCATAAGCGTAAAGCCCTGTCAAACGTTCTCCCAGCTTTTCGGGATTGTACTCGCTTTCTAGAGCGGAGAAAGTACAATTGGTAACAGTTATATAAGTACCGGAAGAACCGCTAAAAGACACTCCGAATCTACCACCTTTGATAATGCAGTCATTGATTTCACCAGATGACCTCGAAAACTGGATTGCCGGTCCCAGAGTTTTCAATGTCAGTCCAGATATCTTGACACCATTACCATTACGAACGTAAATAATTGCCGATGACTCATTACTTGCGCTAATAACAACTTCGTCTCTAGAAGATCCTACAATATGTATGCTTTTTGAAATACTTATATTCTCAGTATAATTGCCAGGAAGGATAAATACCGTATCACCGGTCTTTGCAGCGCTAACTGCTTGCTGTATGGTTTCGTAATCTCCGCCTAGTCCGGCATACAATGTATTCCCGGAATCCACTACAGATGGTAAAGGAACGACGATTGAAAAATTCGTAAGTGCTGTTGCGCCTTTTGTATCAATAACTTGTACAGAAAACTTATTCTCTCCATAGTCGAGATCTTTCCCGACAACCTTGAGCTTATAACTTTCTATAGTTCCTTTTCCCGAACTTAGGAAGAATGAAAGTGAATCACCATCTGGATCACTTGCCATCTTTTTCAGGTCCAGAGTGAGTTCGCCTTCGCGAGATAATTCAAGATTATCAATTGAGATTATCGGACTACGGTTCTTGTCTTCTATGATAAGATTAAAAGCCGCCTCTGTTTCCTTGCCTTTGTCAGTCTTTGCAATTATAATTACCTTGCTTGTACCTGAATCTTCGAATGAAGCTGAATACAGGTAATTGTTTCCCTCTATTTTTCCTTTTCCTTCTTTCAGCTCGAAAGAAAGTTTTTCGTTAGTTGAGACCTCGGCAAAATCCGTTAACAAAAGCCGTAGAACGGAGCCTTCTTCAATTCTTTGATCGGGAATCTCGAATTTGGGTGGTTTGGGTGAACTGCATGCACTAATGAGCAACACTAAAAGGGCAACGAATATAGGAAACGCATGCTTCTTGCGCATTAAAATACCTCCAATCATGAATGAGAGATCGAACAATTATAACACGCAGCGTTGACTTGAAAGGCTCTACATTCAACTGGAAACAACTCTCGCTATCATGTGTTTTATGAAAGTATCTCAGTACATTCGTTTTTGTTAGAAGGGTATTGGATCGGTCTCTTCTAAAATCATGAAAGACTTTGATATAATAAATTATCAACTATTTTAATCGGTTCAATCTTTGGACTAAATACCTATGGGGGCTTGATTATATGAGAAATGGAAGAGGAGACTCAACACTTCGGATTCTGTTTAATGGAGTACTGGCAATAGTCATACTAACACTTTTCTTGCCTGCATGTTTCAAACTTGGCGGAGAACCCTCGATCGATACTGAATTCACTCTGACCCGTGAGATTTCACTCATGGGAATCAGCGAATTTGCTTTCAGCGTCGATGTGAAGGGATTAAAGGATGCGGCAGTTGTCGATTTCGACAACGGGATGCCTTCAATAGCACTGAGTGGAGGCAAGGCCGAATCGAGATTCTTCGCGAATACCGGGACAGAGCAAGTGACACTCTCAGTTAGAGACTCCAGGGGTGTGGAGCTTCTAAAGAAGACGGTTGCTCTTCCTGAGACTAAGTCAACATTCGACATTGCAGCAGTGGAAGACAGGACTGGAGTCTATGTACTCATAGACGACGAGCTTATCTTCTACTCTCTTGAATGCCTTGAGAACATGACATTTGAAGAGAAGGTCGAACTGCTTATTAAAGTACTCTCCGTCAATGATTCTTATGTGATCATAGACACACAGCCTTTTGGAGCCTGGATCTGGGACTTTGAAACATATCCTGCAAATCCTAAGTATGACCTGACACAGGATACGCTTGACACACTCGGACTTCCAAACTACGCGCTTGCCATCTGTGAAGTTAGTCTTTTCAACATACTTAATGGTAGGTTCCTTTATGAGCTCGTGGTTTCAACTGAAGGAAATGGTTCGGTAGTTGTTGCTCCTGAAGAGAGTATATATGAAGAAGGGACGGAAGTCTCCCTTACGGCAGAACCGGCTGAGGGCTGGTTATTCGAGCAGTGGACAGGCGATGCCACCGGATCGGACACAGAGATCGTAATCACTATGGATAGCGATAAGTCAATTACGGCCAGTTTCAAGCTCGAGAGATATACGGTTACTTTCTTTGTGAGCGATTTTGAAGGAGCAGTAGAGGGAGCACTTGTTAGTTTTGCCGGAGAAGAAAGAGAGACTGATGCTCAAGGGAAAGTGGAATTCTACGAAATAACTCCAGGAAACAAGGATTACACGATAACCAAGTTGGGATACGAAGACCTGGCAGGAAACGTGATCGTAGATTCCGACAAAACCGTTGACATAGTATTGGTTGGGAAAACCTATGAACTGACAACTCTGGTTTCCGGAGATGGCTCGATCTCGAGGTCGATTGAAAAGGAAAGGTACAACCATGGGGAGATTGTCGAGCTGACGGCTATACCGGCCAGTGGATGGAACTTCAATGGTTGGACCGGAGATCTGGAAGGCTCTCTGAATCCAACGTCCATTACAATGGACGGTGATAAGAGTGTAACCGCACACTTTTTGGAACACCGGTATTCTGTTGAGGTATATGCCAGTCCAGAAGATGGAGGTGCTGTCTCCGGTGGTGGTACATATGCCTACGGTGAAGAAGCCCTACTAATCGCTGAGGCAAGTGAATGCTATATGTTCTCCGGCTGGTACGAAAATGGCCAGCTTGTCAGTGAAGACCGGGAGTACAGATTCGACGTCTTTAATGATAGAGTGATTGAGGCCAAATTCGTGGCATCTGTATTGTCTAAGGATTTCAGATTCGTTCTGGAGAGCGCATTTTTCGGTTGTAAGTATGAAGTAAGGCTTGAGCTAGACCCGGCGATCATAAAAGTGAGATTCATATATCCAGATATCGATCCAGAGATTCAAACCCCGATTCCTGAAGAAGCAATTCCTGACGGAAATGGAGTTGTGGATCTTTCGGCCTTCTGGACTAACAGAGATGCACAGGCCGTGATTATCGTCTGTTATGTAGGGGATGAGGTTGTCTCGCAATGTGAAGCGGTTCTTTCGAAGGAAAATCTCGCAGAATTTGAAATTGCATTCAGTGTCAGCGATGACTCTGTTCCGCTTCAGGGAGCAAATGTGAGTTTCAATGGAGAGTCTCAACAGACAGATTCCCAGGGCCGGGCCGTCTTTTCGGAAGTTCCGGTCGGGAACAGGGCATACACGGTAAGCAAGATCGGATACGAGAACTCTACCGGAAGTGTTAATGTAGATTCAGACAAGAGCGTGAATGTCTCTCTAGCTAAAAAGACTTACACGCTTTCGACTAACGCGGTCGGGCAGGGTTCGGTCTCGAAAAATCCCGACAAATCGACTTACGCTCACGGCGAGATAGTTCAGCTGACGGCGATTCCATCAACGGGCTGGAACTTCACCGGCTGGAGCGGAGACCTTAGTGGTACTGCCAATCCGGCAAACATAACAATGGACTCAAATAAGACAGTAACGGCGACCTTCACAATAAAGAAGTACACGATAGCCGCGTCGGCAAATCCTCCTGCCGGAGGAAGTGTGAGCGGCGGAGGAAACTACACTCACGGAGATACTGTAAACCTTGTGGCCACTCCAAGCGAAGGCTATGAATTTGTCAACTGGACGGAGAACGCAGTGCAGGTGAGCGCGAATGCCGCTTACTCGTTCACGGCGACCGCGAACAGGACACTCGTGGCCAACTTCAGACTTAAGACCTACACGATCACCGCAACGGCGGGCACGGGAGGAAGCATAAATCCCGCGGGGAGTGTGAACGTTACCCACGGCTCTAATCAGTCATTCACGATAACTCCGGACACCGGATATGACATAGAAGATGTGAAGGTAGACGGAGTTTCCATTGGAGCCGTATCCAGCTACACATTCAACAACGTGACTGCCAGTCATACTATCTCCGTCACATTCAAACTCAAGACCTATAGCCTAACGACAAACGTAATTGGTCAGGGGACTGTCACGAAGAATCCAGACAAAGCAACATATACTCATGGTGAAGTCGTTCAGCTCACAGCCAATCCTTCTGCCGGCTGGGCTTTCGACACCTGGAGCGGAGATTTGAGCGGCTCTGCAAACCCGGCCAATCTGACTATGAACGGAAACAAAACGGTGACTGCCGATTTCGTCAGAGTATATACGGTAACTTTCAATGTAAGCGATAACCAGGGAAAAGTTCAGGGCGCTAACGTCGCCTTCAACGGTGAGAACAAGAGCACCGACGCGCAGGGAAAGGCCGTCTTCACAAACGTTCAGTCAGGAACAAGATCATACACGATAAGCAAGACGGGATACAACAACGTGACTGATAACGTCAATGTCGATGGAGACAAGACGGTAGATATTATCCTGACAAAGAAGACCTATACAATAGCCGTTTCGGCCAATCCTGCAGCCGGAGGAACTGCTGCCGGTGGAGGGGTCTACACCCATGGAGATACTGTCAATCTTTCAGCCACCCCCAAAGAGGGATACAGGTTCGTCAACTGGACAGAGAATGGAGCACAGGTAAGTACTAACGCCAGTTATTCATTTACGGCTACAAAGAACAGAACGCTAGTTGCGAACTTCTCAATTCAGCAAGAGGTGGGAGGGTTTAAAGTTGCTAACTCCTGGGGAATAGGTGGATGGGAAAACGTCCCTGACGGTTTTCTGTATATAACCTATGAAGCCATGAAACAGAATAAGGTTCTGTGCTTTGCAGTTGATCCGAAAGATAACTATGAACCCAGAGCGATAGCCGTTTTCAAGATATCACATTCCGTCAGGAATGATTGCTTCGTATATGTAGGCGTAGGAAACCCCTCTTCTCCTTCAAGAGAGAAGAGGTTCGATGACTATTATCAATGTAGCGGTCCATATCCTTATCCAGACAACAAAATGGTTCTGGACATAACCGAACTCCTTCCATTCAACAACGAGACTTTGTATCTGAAAGTATATGATACGAAGACAGGCAGCACAGGCACTATCGAGTTCTTCTCGGTAGAGATATACGACAACTATCCATCGGGAATTCCTTCAAATGTCTTCATATCCACACAGACACCAAAGAACACCGTCAACAACTCTTATGTGAATGTACAGATTCCGGGTGTCACAGTTTCGGCCATTTCGAACTATGATCTCTCTTCAAACGCTGGAGGTCTTTCAAAGAGACTACTCGAAGGAATGAAAGAAACGATGGGTGTGTATGAAGAGGGAAGAGACTACAACGAGATAATAAACGGTTACGGCACTGGTCTGAGACCGCCCTCGGTTGAAGAGTGGGAAGAGATAGCAAACAGCTGGTATGAGATGAAGCCTTTTGATCTGCAGGAGACGCTACCTGTTTCTCTGGACCATTCAAGTTCGATCCACTTTCCACCGATAGGTAATCAGGGAAGTGAAGGTTCATGTGTAGCCTTCTCAGTAGGGTATTACACGGCCACTTTTTATGAAGCCTGTGACAGGAACTGGGACCTAAGCGGTGCTCAATGGGTGGGAGGATACTACGGAGCGCCCACCGTGTCCTACCAGGACAGGATACTCAGTCCAGATTTCATCTATCACCAGATAAACAACGGAAGCGCATCTGCAGGTTCCGCATACCAGGATGCGATGAAGCTTATATCTAATACAGGCGTGAGCAGCTGGAAAGAGATGCCCTATAATCCTAACGACAGCAAGACTTGGCCTTCGGAGTCTGCGTGGAGAGAAGCCCCGAGGTACAGGAGCCATACTAATGTAATGAGTGTCCTGAGAGTGGAAAACGATCAGGACATTCAGACACTAAAAGCCTACATAAATGCCGGATATCTAGTTTCCATTTCCGTCGATGCTTACAAGTATGACTATCTTACAGCAAACGATGTCTGGAATTCAAACAATTACACCAATCCTAACACGAACCATGCGAACACAATCGTTGGCTACGATGACAATATGAGCAGTCAGTAATAGCTTTTCTTTCAAACTCTTTTCTCAGATGAAAAACAGCGGGGATTTCTCCCCGCTGTAAGTTGCAACCTTAGAGTGTTGTAGGTCGCCGTCACTATCAAGATTCTCGTCCATATCGCATTTACAGTACACCCAATTGAAAAATATATGCTTACTGATCACCGCACAAATTCAGCCGAACGGAAACGACTCGCGGAATTCAACATGTTCTTTGGCCACAAAAGGGCACATCTCTGATCATTTCAGGTCTTTTAAAAGAGATTCCACACATTGCGAAACAAGCTTATCACCTGAATAGCAAAGAATCAGTATGGATTCGGCCTCTGTATTGGTCCAGAAAGAATTGATGTAAACATCTCCATTCCCGTCAGGTACCACCTCTCCGGGTATAGGAGTCTGAATATCCGGATCAATATTAGGATATATAAACCTGACTTTTGTTATTCTCAAATCCAGTTTCATAGTGACCTCATATTTACGACCCAGAAATAGATTCTCGAGAATGAATTTGAACTCTTTCGATTTAACTGCATTCACAAATCTGGCTTCGAGTTCTATATCTCTCTCCACGACGAAGCAGAATTCGTTTTCTTCGCTCACAAGAAGCCCATCTTCATACCATCCGATAAACATATAACAGTCGTTGGCCAGCGCTGTGACAACTATCTCCTCTCCGAATGTGAAAGAGCCACCGCCAGTCACTAATCCGCCTTCTTCAGGACTCGAAAAAACGTTTACTGTGTACTGATTGGCTCTGAACGTGGCTGTCACTTCTTTGTTAGCATTCATTGTAATGCTTGCGGGATTCTGAGACCCTTCAAGATCTCCACTCCAACTATCGAAGCTCCATCCTTGTGCAGGTTCAGCTGCTAATTCCACTATTTCTCCATGCAGATACTTATCAAGATCTGGGCTCTTTTGTACGCTTCCGTTACCCAGAACATTTACTCCCAACTCATAGGTTTTCACTGCAAAGTTTGCCACAAGGGATCGATCAGTGGTTAAAATGAAAGAGTATTCTGGATCCAGACTAACCTGAGCTCCATCCTCCGTCCAGTTGACAAATTCATAGCCCTCATTTGGTGTAGCAATAAGGGTTACTACTTCTCCATAGTCGAACACTCCTGTTCCTTTAACTGATCCACCAGCTGCGGGATTAGAAGAAGCCGTGACTGTAAGCTTCATGATTGAGAAAATGGCAGTTACTGAACGATCTGAATTCATCGTAATATTGACGGGATTGGCATTACCAACAATCGCTCCGTTCCAGCCGGTGAAGCTCCAGCCATCATCGGGAACAGCGGTGAGCTGAACGACTTCACCGTGCAGATAAGACGTTTTGTCCGGGCTTTTCACGATAGTGCCCTGACCGATTGTATTAGTAGTAAGCAGGTAGCTTTTCTTGGAAAGAGTGATATCTACCTGTTTGTTGCTATCCACGTTGATATCTCCGGTGATGTCATGGTATCCCTCTTTGCTTACGGTATATGTCTTGTTTCCCGGTGGAACATCCGAAAATACTGCCTTACCGTCAGCATCTGTCATCTTTGCTTGGGAGTTAAAAACTATTGAGGCTCCCTGAACCGCACCCTGAATATCATGAACATTGAAGGTTATGACATACAACGGTGCTGGAAGCACGGTAACATTTACTGTTCCTCGAGCCTTCTTGAACCCGTCTCTGGTAGCCTCGACTGTGATAGAGGTTGTGCCCTGTGCAACAGCGGTGACTAATCCCTCCGAAGAGACAGTCGCGATAGAATCGTTATTAGTTGAAAAAGAAACTTTTGAATCTGCAGGATCGACTGTATAAGCAATAAGAATAGATTCTCCGACAGCTATCTGAAGAGAGTCTGTTTGGATATTCAGTTTTACCACTTTGAGCACACAACCCTGAACCAGCATCATGAGAAGGGAAAATGCCAGGAAAATTCGGATAGCTCTTTTCATATGAATCTACCCCTTTCTAGCAAAGGATACTTTCGCAGCTCTCTATACAGTATTCTACCATGGCAGCAAAAAGGTTGTTCATATGGAGTTACGGAGATTGGTAATAGAAGAAAGAAACAGCGGGGATTTCTCCCCGCTGTAAGCTAATAATTATTGTGGTTGTGGGTAGTACACTGTCGTCGCGGTAGCCTCGTTGCAGCATACATCCTGAACTGCAAGCCAGGCTGTTCCAGTAGCTTCGTCGTCCAGGAACCAGTAAAGCGTGTTCTTCCACTTTTTACTTATGTACTGGTCTGTGAACTCGTCCGGCACGAAGAAGTCTCCGGCCTGAAGATCAAAGTCAAACGAATCAGTTTCAGACTCAGTGACCGTGGCTTCCAGACTTCCCTGGCTTACCCAGACAGATGCTATGTTGAAGCAGTTATCCGTCGCTTCCCAGCTCAATTCCAGGTAAGGATCTTCGTTTCCATCGTATTTCACATCTCCAAACGAGAAGTAGCTTATCACCGGTGGTTTTGTGTCTATGTTACCTATTACGACTGCTGCTTCAACCTCGTTGCCGGCTGCGTCCCAGGCCGTGAACGTGGCCACCAGTGTTGTTTCGCAATCGATTTCTCCAAAGCACCATGTTACTGTGCCGCTTATGGGCAGCGAACTATTGCAAGGTACGGAGATTTGCTTCTTCGCTTGTCCGTCGATAGTTCCGATATTCGCTTCTATCGTTCCTACCCACCATTCAATACAGTTATCGTTGCATACCAAACAGTCTTCGCTTGTGATCTCCCAGGTGAGCGTTACACATTCGGCTTCACATTGCTCATATGGTTCGACTTCAAGTGAAATGTCCGGGGCCAGTGTGTCTACCTTGATCTCTGTCCCGTCGGATGTCTTTCCACAGGCATCCCATGCCGTGAAGGTTATTTCCGCCATCTGGCAGTCAAGTCCGGATATGTTCCATCTCCAGTTAGAATTACCCTGGCCATCCTCATCGTTCTTCCATGGAGCATTGGGCTTCTGTCCGTAAGGTACCCACTGCATGTTGGTTACATTCGGATCGGGGTCTACGTCTTCCCAGTGTTCAATATATCCGGCTGTCACTTCTATCACGAAGCCTTCTGGACAGTTGTCGGTTGCTTCCCATGTGAGAAGTGTGGTCGGCGAGTTGTACACGACGTCGCATAATTCCTCCGGATCCGGCACCGGTTCCATGTCGAATTCCCAGGATAGGATCTCGGGCTTTACGTTGTCTATGTTGTAGGTCGCCGTCGCTACCGTCTCGTTTCCACAGCTGTCGATAGCGGTTATTGTGAGCGTTATATCCCCACAATCGAGATTCTCGAATGTCCATGTCGCATTTCCAGTAGGACCAACGAGTATGCCGCCATTTCCATCCAATACCTGCGTGTAAACCAAAGGCGTCGCGTCTAGCGTTCCATAGTTAACCGCGAGGCTTACTTTTTCGATGCAGTTGTCTGTTACGTCCCAGTTGAATGTCGTGAATGTAGCGCAGTGATCCGGTTCGAGTATGTCCAGCTCTATCGAAGGCGCCATGTTGTCAACAAGAAGCGTAGCTTCTTTCGTCGTTGTGTGTCCGCAATAGTCAACTGCGGTTATCGTGTACGTGAGTACTTCACAGTCTATCTCCGGCAGTTTCCACAGTACTTCTCCGGACCAGCAGTCGCTTTCGCATATCCACGTGAAGCAATCAAGTCCCTCGTCGAGACAGCCCTTGGATACGTTTATCATCACGTAATCGAGGCAGTTCTCTTCAACTTCATAGTTGATATTGACTGATCTGCCAGTTACGCATTCTTCTTCGTCCACTACGTTAAAGTATTTTATTACCGGCGCCAGGTTGTCCACTGATATGGAATCGGTGTGGTATCCTTCGTTCCCGCAAGCGTCGGTCGCATAGACTGTCACTTCAAGTTCGCAGCAGTCAACGGGGTCCCAGGTCAGTGTGGCCATACCGCTAAGCCCGTCTTCACTGAGTTCGTAATCAACCTTCGGACCATAATGGACGGCTTCGGCGAAGGCGTCATCAAAGCCGCAGTTGAAGATGGCTTGGATTCCGGTGAATGTTGCATCCTGGCAATCGGATATCGTCCAGCTGAATACCAGCGAAGTCGCTGTTGGGCTGCAGATATCTTCTCCAAGATCGAATTCAACCACAGGAGCCACGTTGTCCACAAAGAAGGTCTCTGTCCAGGTCGTTGTGTTCCCGCAGTCGTCTTCTCCGGTTATCGTTATTGTGATGTCTTCACATTCGGTATTGGGGAATCTCCATTCCCAGTTGCCATCGTCTTCGTAACCCAGTCCCTCGACGAACTGTCCCTTGTTAACCCAATCCCAAATGTCTTCTCCAATTTCTTCATAGTGGAAGAGGCTTCCGTGGGTTACGGCTATTGTTGTTCCATAGAAGCAGTTGTCGTAAAAGTCCCAGTTCACTTCAGTGGACACTGTGTTGCATTCAACATCTACGTGTTTCACGTCAAGGTCTTCCTCCGGAGGAACGTTGTCAATGTCGAACGTGTAGCACAGTTCGTAGAAGAGTTCGCATTCTCCACAATCTTCCGCCCATACTTTGACCGTTACGCACATCTCTTCACAGTCATAACCCGGGAAGTTGTATGTTACTGTGGCTTCGCCCGTGGTGAGTAGTTCGGCTTCTTTCGCGAATCTATCTTCTACAGTTCCCCAGCAGGCATACAGCTCTACCTTCGTTACGTTAAGTATGTCGAAGTAGTTGATCTTCACCGGGAAGGTCAGTGTCGTAGCATCGCACGGCACTTCTTCTGGATCGAATCCTATGAAGATTACATCGTCATTTGTGAGTCCGTTTATATCTTCTATCACAAGTGGCCATTCGTCAGTGTTCCCACAGTAGTCTTTTACTACCGCCGTCAATGTCGCATCGGCGCAGGCTACCGTTCCGAATTCCCACCAGAAGGTGATCAGATATTCGCATTCTCCCGGTACGAGTTCCTTGCTCACAAACTCCGGCTCTGTTTCGAATGGACCTTCTACAAGTATGTCGAAATATACAGGGTCCGGATTGCAGCAAGTCTTTACGTACAGATATGTGCCAGTGGCGTCGCAATCGAATTCTTCGTACCAGAAGTCAAGAATTTCGATTGCTCCTTCACTGTTGAGTACATATATACCTTCTGCGTAGTCCTTTGTCACTGATTTCGTAACGTTTGTTGCCTTTATCGCCAGCGGCTTGAAGGTGTTCAGTGATACCATCGGAGCTGTGAACGACGCCGTGTAGATGTCGCCGTTCTTTTCGGCTACCACTGTTTCGCCTTCAAATGTTATCTCCACTACTTCTGCGTTCTGCACTTCTACCGTTATTTCGAAGTCTGTGCCTTCACACACCGGATCGGGTTCGTAGCTGTAATCAACAATGTATGGAGAGAATTCCTCGACAAAGTTTGCCGTAATCGCTTTGTCTTCATCCATCACGATCGTCTCTTCTGGGTCGGAGCTTTCCAGGTCTCCCGTCCAGCCACCAAAGTACCAGCCGGTTCCCGCCAGCGCCGTCAGCGAGACTTCCGTTCCCTCTTCATACAGCAGCTCTTCAGGATCGACTGTTACTTCCCCGTCTCCAACTACCGTCAGGTCAAGGATATACAGCGACTTCCCGTTGAGTATGTTGAAGAATCCGCCTTCACAGATTGCAAGCGCGTAGTTCGGGAGTCCGAGTGTGTCAAGCGTATCCTGTGTCAGGTCATACTTCGGGTTGTTTGGATATGTTGCGAAGTCCCAGATCCACGCATCTTCTCCCGACTGAATTACAACATAAGAATCGTTCACAAGTATTACGTTAATGAGCAGCTCGACCTTCTCTGCAAATGTCATGTTCTCTAGGCATTCGAGAGAGTAGAAGATAAGCTCGTCGTCTATGAGTACGTAGATTCCTGTCTTGTCTTCCACTGCTGCCATGTCGAATGTTGACTTTGTTTCTTCAAGTGCAACTGTCTTCTTTAGAAGCTCCACACCCCTGGAGTCTCTAACTGAGAGTGTCACTTCGCCTGTCCCAATGTTCGCGAAGAATCTCGATTCGGCCTTGCCTCCACTCAGCGCCACGGAAGGCATACCGTTGTCGAACTCGACAACCGCCGCGTCCTTTACTCCCTTCACATCGACGCTGAAAGCAAACTCGCTGATTCCCATGAGTGAAATCTCACGGGTCAGAGTGAATTCGGCATCAATTGAGGGTTCTCCGCCAAGTTTGAAACATGCAGGCAAGAAAAGCGTTAGTACGACTATTGCCAGTACGAGACCGTAGAAACCCTTGCGTTTAAGCATGCAAACTCAACCTCCTTTTTAGGTTCAACTCAATCATAACAAAGACTAACTTGCAAAACCTGTATTCCATAAACACTACTTAGTACTCTCTGGAACCAATAACAAACTGATACTAAGGAAGATCAATGTTTCTCTCAGCTATTTTATCGTCCGCACCGTCTTTAGCCATGACGTCAACTCTGTTCAATACCGAAGCTACAAAGACACGGAACTCATAAGTGCCAAGACCCGGAACTGCAAAGGGATTACCTTCAATAACCTGTATTTCTCCATCCGCGACGAACTCGATGGAAGCACAGAATGGCGAATTAACAACCACGGTGAATTTGTACTCGGAAATACCCAGGATCGGATAATCAGCGACAAACTCACAGGTTGCCTCTATAACTTTCAGGAGATCGAAGTTCTTTGAAACCAGCAGCTCGGCACCGCTGTATGCCATAACGGTTATTTCTTCGGCATCGAAATCTACGGAGTTCATCTCTATGTCTATTACTCCACCGACTGGAACGGCCATTGCAGGTATCGGTTCGGCCTCTGGATTGTCGGGGTAGGAGAACTCTACTCTATCGATATTGTCTGAGACTTCGATATGAACATCATAAATAACTGCGGAAGGCAAAGACCATTCTCTCTTTGGAGTAAATGTCGCAACCTTCAGGAAGGCTTCGCTATAATCCAGCTCCACCACTATCTCTGCCAGAAGATTACCATCGGCCGTGAAGGCTCTTATCAAAAGGAAATCCGCATCGTCAAGTGTGAAGAAATTGACGATATTGGCTACTCCACCGACTACTGGCGCTTCGGGAACAGGAAGCTCAGTATCGTCGTCAGGATAGGAGAACTTCAGTAGAGTGACTTCCGGATCGACTTCGATATGTGCGTCGTATCTATTTCCCAGCGGACTCTGAGCCTGGAAATCAAAATCGGTTACAAAGAAGACCTGCTTGAAAGTAGCGTCTATGGCATGATTGTCACGTATATCTTCAAGATTGTAGGTCTTATCGGTTATATCTGGATAACCGACTACATCGACGGGAGCCCCATCGACCGTTACCTGGTCAACACCGTAACCCTCATCGGGAGTGAAAGTGAACAGAAGATCATCTCCACAATCGACTACCGTTTCGCCTTCTGGATCGACTGCTCCGTTTTCTCCGGCTGTTGAAGTAACTACGTAGGTCTTGATGGTGAAAATCGCTACCAGATCAACATCGGCCTCAGCAGTGAATGTATATTCTGCGTCTTCGCTGACGAGAGTTTCACCCACGAACCAGCCTTCGAAGTCGTAGCACTCATCTGCTACAGCTGTTACTGTCACTTCTTCTCCGCAGTCGTAAGTGCCGCCTCCATCAACCACTCCGCCCTCATCGGGCTCGGCAGTGACGGTGACCCCGAACGTCTTAAGCGTGAAGACCGCTACCAGGTCAACATCTTCTGTGACTGTGAAGGTGTACTCTGCATCTTCGCTGACGAGAGTTTCACCCACGAACCAGCCGTTGAAGTCGTAGCACTCATCTGCTACAGCTGTTACGGTAGCTTCTTCTCCGCAGTCGTAAGTGCCGCCTCCATCAACCACTCCACCCTCATCGGGCTCGGCAGTAACGGTGACTTCGAACGTCTTAAGCGTGAAGACCGCTACCAGGTCGACATCTTCTGTGACTGTGAAGGTGTACTCTGCATCTTCGCTGACGAGAGTATCGTCCACGAACCAGCCTTCGAAGTCGTAGCAATCTGCGGGAGTAGCCACTACCGTGGCTTCAGTTCCATAAGCGTACACGCCGCCGCCAGTAGCTGTTCCGCCTTCTTCAGGTGTGACACTAACAGTGACAGTGTACTCCTGGCGGAAGTGCGCTACGAAAGCCCTGTTAGCGTTGACAACAAACTCGAGCGGATTGTCTGAACCAATTGGGGCTCCATTCTCAGTCCACTCAACGAACTTGAATCCCTCAGCAGCTACTGCTGTTAGTGAAGCTGTATCACCAAAAAGATATGAACCGGTACCTGTTACAATGCCACCATTTTCAGGGTCAACCGAAGCTTCTATATTGAAAGATTTCTTAGCAAAAAAAGCAGTCGCCAATATGGAATCTTTCAACTTGATTTCTTTAACGCTTTCGTTAAAGCTTCCCAGACCCTCAATTTCCCATTTCTCGAAATCATAGCCTTCTGCTGGCGTCGCTGTAAGTGTCACAATAGCCCCATACTTGAAAACGTGGGCACCTACATCAGGATCAGTTTCTCCTAAGCCCTGGATAGCCACAGTAAGAGTTACGTCAATCTTTTTTAGACATCCAGTCAGGAGAAAAGCAAGGCCAATAAACAGAATAAGAATCAGGAGAACACGAGACCGTCTTGCCACCTTGAACACCCCCTAAGAAGCGTTTGTTTGTCACGGTTTATATTTCCACGAACAACATCAATGATATCGTTTGAACATTTTGAACTATGCACCACAAACGCACACAAGCACCATTCTGATTTTATCACGTTTACAGAATCCATGTCAAATAAAATCCTCTATATTGTCTAAGGATAAAAACTCTCAATCCAGAATGCAGTACTCATCTTGAAAGATATTATACACTGTAGCTTTTCAAATACCAAACTAATATCCACTCAAAGACCGCTATATCTGAAGATTGAGTTTAACGAAAATTCTTGTAAGAAGTGTTGTTTAGCAGTCTTGAAATAGGACTCTATGGACCATCTGTTGAGATAATACAGAAAGATATCTGATATGCCCCCAAAAGTGAGACAAGTATAAAGAGAAAGTGTTGAATAAAGAGCTTTTCAATAGTGATGATTCACTGTGAATCATCACTTGCGAATCAGTAACTGAGAATACGGAGTCTGATCGGCGTTTCATAAGCGATGCTCGAATGAGGTTGAGATCGAGCATTCTAAGGCATTCATCTTCGAATCTGGCATTAAATGACTCGCTGAATCCATTCTGTTGCGGTTTGCCCTTCTCTATGAATTCATGCCTTATCCTAATCACTGGAAATGAACTGAGAGCTCAACAATCTCGAGATGGAGGACTGAGAAGAAGAACAGAAGGTGACCAGTCCGCTGGTGTCCTTGTGAGCGGACAGGAAGAGAGAACAGGAATACCCTTCAACAAACCTTCTCTGCTCTATCTCTGCTCTATACGGAAGAAGCGAACCAACCGACGACATCCGAAGTAATCTGTGATATTCGTGGTGGGCATAAAATAATCCTTTCGTATGGTTTGACCTCCACGAATATACGATGATTTCATGCCTTTTTCAGACAGTGTTCTATTTCCTTCTTTCTGTAAAGTCAATATGCATTAGGTTCGTAATGCATCAAAATTAAATCTACTCAAGAGAGAGTTAATGCATCAAAATAGAATCTATTCAAAATCGAATAGAAGGAGATTGAGAACACCTCCCTTTGAGTTAGATTTAGACTTCATTATCTGTATATCAACCAGTGATTCTTGAAAATGTGCTATATTACTCTTGAGTATATATAAATCTAGGGCTTCGTGAACCTTGCGAAGCTCATCTTTTTTTGTGGAGTCAATCCAGGGAGAGTTAAGAACTCTTTCGTAGGGAGTAGCGAACTTGTCGTATTTTTTCACTATTCTTGTACCATCTCTGGTCTTTTGGATCATCTTATGAGTAGGCTGGAAATGGTTGTTGTAGAGATTCAAGCTTGCATATAGCTCCTTCAAGATAGTCAGTTCCTCCAAAGTGTCGTATCTGTAATAGCCAACGGCCCTTCTGACCAAAGACCAATTCTTCTGTTCCACATGGGGATTATCGTTCTTGTTGTAACTCCGGGTTCTGGTAAAGACCAATCTTTCATCCAAGCAATACTTATACAAATGAGCATTAATAAACTCCGAACCATTGTCGGAATGAATTCCCAAAAGAGGGAAAGGAAGTAAAGCTCTCAATGCGATTATAGCTTCGAGGGTCCATCTTTGAGCTTTGTTCCTTATTGGTGCAACGACACTCCAACCACTGGCAACATCCACCATATTCAGGCTATAACAGAATTCTCCCGAACTATTACCTCCTTCGTGACCGACAAGATCCACCTCAACAAAACCTGGTTTTGTGTCATCCCATTCGTGATGAGTCTTTATCCTTATGTGTTTCTTCAAGAGAGTACCGGGTTTTGTATGTGACCTACCCTTCAGTTCCATCTTCTTCCTTTCACTTCGAAGAAGTCTATCCATTGTGGAGGAACTTATTTCCAAAAGCTTCTGCTTAACTTCTTCCCTCAAAGACAAATGACCATTCTTGTTCAGATTGTCTATCACCTCTTCAATAATCGCTTTGAATCTCTTGCCGCAAGGAAAGTCCAGGATCTCCCATATCTCAACAAGTTTTCTCAATACTTCCAAATCATATTTCTTCTTTCTCCCGCGCCTCTTTGTGAATTTGCTTCTCTTGTTCTTCTTAGAATAACCCCTCCTAAGTATTAATGATGCATAGCTCCGGTTGTACTCAGTTACCTCAGTAAACTCGTTAAGAATTCTACTCTTCTCCTTCTTTCCAGACTTTCTGTACTTCTTTGAGTATTTCTCGATCAGTCCAGTCATGTCTATTCTCTTCATCTTCGTGTCAACCTCTTTCAACTTGTCATTCGCGAAGATTATCCCCTTTACCCTTACCTTTCGAGTAGTTTCATTTTTGATGCATCGTTACCCTTTTCAAGTAGATTTTTTGTGATGCATATCGAGGTTGAGTAACTAAAGCGGATTTGGTGGTATAATTATTAGCAATCTTTACTTGACAAACTTTGTATGAATAACGGGGTGGCTGGATGAAAAAATACCTTCTGATTTCTTTCTCATTTCTCTTTGCAGTCTCGACTTTTTTTGCTTCAGTAGTTATAGATTTCTTCGGTGTAGCCACCTGTCAGGAGTGCTTCGAGGCCGAGATGTTGCTCGAAAGTTTGAAGTACGAAATCGACGACGATGTCGTGCTGAACAAATTCATGCTCACCGAGGCGAAGAACCAGGAGTTGAAGCTTAAATACGCCAGAGTGTACGATATTCCTGAGAACCAATACGATCTGTATCCTCTGATTTTTATAGGCAAAGACGCCTTCTATCCAGCGAACATGAACCCCGACGAGATACTGACGAGTATGCAAAATTACTCGCAGGAGGAGAGAGAGGCGAAACTGAAGGAGATCGAAGGGCTCGAAGAAGACGTGAGCCAGAGATTGAAAGACAGATATGAGCAGTTCAGCGTCATGGTGGTTCTCAGTGCCGGCCTTATCGACGGGATAAATCCCTGCGCTTTCGTGGTGCTGATATTCCTGGTTTCGTACCTCTATTACGTTGGCAGAGGCAGGAACGAAATACTCATTGCCGGTCTATTCTTCGCTATTGGCATCTTCGGCGCATATCTGGCGATGGGTACGGGTCTCCTGGGTGCGGTTGGCTATCTCGAGAGTATCTCGAAGATCTTTCAGCTAGTGTTTTACCCGGCGATGGCCATTTTCACAGGCATTCTTGCCGTTCTATCTATCCTGGATTTTTACAGGATGCACTACAAAGGAAAAAAGGCCGTTCTCGAACTCTCGGCAGGTTTGAAGAAAAAGACCCACGACATAATACGCAAAAATGCCAGGGCGAAAACCATCTGGATCGCTTCACTCGTAACGGGTGTTCTCGTATCCTTCGTTGAGTTCATGTGTACCGGGCAGGTCTATCTCCCGACAATAGTCTATGTAATCAACAGTGCAGGGGTATCGGCCGATGCGCTCGGTTTCCTGGTGATCTACAATCTCGGCTTCACCGTGCCTGTAATCGCCATAACGCTTATCGCGTATTTCAGTTCTTCGACGAAAAAGATCCAGGAGTACATGACATCTACGAACGCGGCCGCAAAGATCAAACTGATCATGGGTGCCCTGTTCACCGTGTTTTTTATTATAATGCTCAACATAACGTTCAGAACATTTAATGTAATCAAATAAATAAAAACGGCAACCTTTGAGGTTGCCGTTTTTTATCCCTGTCAGTGCTTTATTCTTCAGTTTCTTCTTCAATATCATCTATGTCGGGGAGTTCCTCAGGCTCTTCAACGGTCGTGGCCTCGCTTGACTTAGCCGCTAGCACCGATGCGTCAAGTCCTTCTCTACCTTCGAGAATGGCATCGGCCATCGTGTGTACTATCAGCTGGATCGCCCTTATCGCGTCGTCGTTGCCGGGAATAATGAAATCTATTACATCGGGATCGCAATTGGTATCGGCTATCCCGACCACTTTTATTCCGAGTTTGTTTGCCTCGGCGACTGCTATCTCTTCCTGTTTGGGATCGACTATAAAAATCACGTCGGGAAGCTTTTGCATCTCTTTTACGCCGTTAAGGTTCTTTCTTAGCTTTTCCAGTCTCTTGTTTATCATGCTCTGCTCTTTCTTTGGCAGGGCCGCAAGCTTTCCGCTAGTCTCCATTTCTTCGAAGTTCTTCAGTGCTTCTATTCGTCTTTTAATGGTGCTGAAGTTGGTCAGCAAACCACCTAGCCAGCGGTTGTTGACATAGAAAGAACCGCTCCTCTTGGCTTCCTCCTCGACTATTTGCTGGGCCTGTCTCTTGGTTCCGACGAAGAGAAACGTTGCGCCCTCCTGGGCACGGTTTCTCACGTGTTCGTAGGCCTCTTCGATAAGCTTGAGAGTCTTTTGAAGATCCACGATGTAGATTCCCTTTCTCTCACCGTAGATGTAGGGTTTCATTTTCGGATTCCATCTTCTCGTCCTGTGACCGAAGTGGACACCGGCTTCAAGAAGTTGTTTCATAGATACTACTGCCACGTAAACACCTCCGATTTGGTTTGCCTCCGGCGCGTGCCATGGATCGACCCCTTTCGAGGCACCGGGATCCAAGCGCTTATTGCCGTGTGTTTTTCTCGTCTTTGACGAGTTCTCTGTATGTGTATCTCTTCGCATTCAACCAGAGATCTTCGAGGGAATAGAATTCCCTTCCCTTTTTGCTGAAGATGTGCACTATGAAGTATCCTCCGTCAACGACCATCCAGTCGTAGCCTCTGCCTTTATCGTAGTACACTATCGGGATACTTGCCTTTTCCAGATATTCTAGAACGGCCTCCCTGAGAGCCTCCATGTGAGGATCCGAGTTGGCCGTAGCGACTACGAAGTAGTCGGAAAGATTGGAGACTTTCGAGACATCTAGTATTACTATCTCTTCTCCCAGTTTTTTGTCAAGAATTTCTGTGATTTCTTTTACTATATCGTCCAAATCAAACTCTCCCATTTTTGTCGGTTCGCCGCTCATTCTACAGTGACGCTTTTAGCCAGATTCCTCGGTCTGTCGGGATCGTACCCTCTCGCTACGGCAACATGGTAGGCAAAGAGCTGGAGGTACGGTGACATCACCAGCGGATAGAGGGGCGCTGAAACCTTCGGAACTTCTATTCTGCTGTTCACAGCCCTCGAGACCTCTCTGTCGCTTTCGCTACAGATTGCGACTACCTTGGCATCCCTGGCCCTGGTCTCCATTATGTTGGAGAGCATCTTGGCCTTGAGTTCATCTTCGGGGATTATCGCGAAGACGGGAAAATCTCTATCCAACAAGGCTATGGGTCCGTGCTTCAGCTCTCCGGCCTGATATCCGCTGGCATGGATATAACTGATTTCCTTTAGCTTGAGAGCCCCTTCGAGTGCCGAAGGGTAACTGTAACCCCTTCCTATGTACATGAAGTGCCTGAATTGGTAGTATTCTCTCGCCAGTCTCTGGCATTGCTCGTCGGCCGAGGCCAGAACGCTTTCGAATACCGTGGGCAAGCCTTCTATTTCGTTCACCAGTTGTGATATGACCTCTGGATTTCTTTTGTTGAGCGCCAGCGACGCGCCCAATAACAAGAGCACCGCCAGCTGAGCGACGTAAGTTTTCGTGGCAGCGACGCCGATCTCCGGACCGGCGTTTATGTATATGACCGCATCGCTTTCTCTGGATATAGTGGATCCGACGACGTTGGTGAGCGAAACAACCTTTGCTCCGGATTGTCTGGCCTTTCTTATGCCCTCGAGTGTGTCGGCAGTCTCCCCCGACTGCGATATGGCGATCACGACATCTCCTTCGCCGAGCGGCAAGTTTCTGTACCTGAACTCCGAAGCTACGTCTATCTCGGCTCTTATGCCGGCGTAATCCTGAACGAAACGCTGGAAAACAAGCCCGGCATGGTAGCTGGTTCCGCAGGCCAGCACGGTTATCCCTTTAATTTTCGTTAAATCCTCGCCCATCTTTTCGAGCTCTCTGAAATGGGGCAGTTTGCTCTTTATTCTTCCAGTGATAGCATTTCTTAGTGTCTGGGGCTCTTCGTATATCTCTTTCAACATGAAGTGAGGATATCCACCCTTTTCTGCTGCGTCCTCGCTCCAGGTGATCCTCGTAGGGGCTTTGACTTTGGGTGTGCCATCCAGTTTCAAGATCTGCACGTTTCCCGTTTTTATTACGGCCAGCTCCCCGTCTTCCATGAAATGTACATCTCTCAGATACTTGAGCAAAGGAGTGACATCCGAAGCCATGAATCCCCCGCCCTGCGTGGCGCCTATGACAAGGGGGCTGCCCTTTCTTGCCGCGACTATTATATCGGGATGGTCCTGATGCATCACACCTATCGCGTACGCGCCTTCAAGGTCAACCAGCGTGTGTCTCAAGGCGGTGATCAGGTCTCCCCTGTAATGGTCCTCGATGAGATGGGCTATAACTTCGGTGTCCGTAGAGGATTTGAATATATGACCGTTGCTTTCCAGGGCCGTTCTCAGCTCATCGAAGTTCTCGATTATGCCGTTGTGAACGACGGCGATCTTTCCTGTACAGTCAGTGTGTGGATGGGCGTTGAAATCCGAAGGTTCTCCGTGCGTTGCCCACCTGGTATGGGCCATGCCCTGAAGTACACCGGTGCTCATCATATTTCCCAGATGAGACTCGAGAACATCTATCTTACCGGCAGACTTTTCCACTCTCAGGCCTTCGTTTGTTCTGAAGGCTATGCCGGCCGAGTCGTAACCCCGGTACTCCAGCTTCCTTAGCGCATCAACGAGTTTCTTGATCGTTAAGTCGCCACCCACCATTCCAACTATTCCACACAAATCACTTACCCCCCGAATCTCTTTCCAAGTTTCTCAACAAGCTCCCTTTTGACACCTTCGTACGCAACTCTAATGGCGTTTTTTATGGCGAGAGAGTCGGAATTTCCGTGAGCTTTGGAGACCACTCCACTGACTCCCAGTATAAAGGCCCCGCCGTACTGGCTGGGATTCATGGAGTCTCTGAGCCTCCCTAGGGCCTTTTTCAGCAATAAAGCGCCAATGAGACCTGCAATTCCACTCTTTTTTATCTCTTCTCTTAGCCTTTGAGAGATGAGTTTTCCGGCCCCTTCGATGGCCTTCAGAGCTACGTTGCCTTCGAACCCTCCACTGACTATAACGTCGACTTCGCCGAAGTTTATATCTCTTCCCTCGACGTTTCCTACAAAACTGTCTCCCAGTTCCGACTTCAAGTAATTAAAGGCCGTTTTGGTCAGATCGGTGCCCTTCTCTTCCTCCTCGCCGACGTTGAGGAGCCCCACTTTGATCGGCTCTCTTCCCAGGAATCTGGCGTACTCGTAACCCATAAGTCCGAAATCCCTCAGGTGTTCGGCCCTGACTTCGGCGTTCGCACCGGCATCTATGAGGATCGTATAACCGTTTTTCGAAGGTATTTTGACGGCGATCGCGCCTCTTTCGACACCCTTGATCCTTCCGATAACGAAAAGCGACGCGACAAGGACACCGCCTGTGTTTCCGGCCGATACCATAGCATCTGCAGTGCCCTCCTTTACCTGAAGAGCCGTTATATACAGGGAAGTCTCTTTCTTTCTCAACAAAAGAGAGGGCTTTTCAGACATTGGAAAGACCTCTCTTGCATCGATTATTCTTATTCTTGAAGCCTCCGGATATCCTTTCAAACCGGGGGAAAGTTCCTCTTGCCTGCCGACCAGAAGTATTTCAAGGTCTGGAAACTCCTTCAGAGCCATAAGAGCGCCTTCAAGATTCACTTTCGGCGCTTTGTCTCCTCCAGCAGAATCGAGCGCGATCCTCACGCCAGGCATGGATTATTCACCAATCTCAAGAATCTGTCTTCCTCCGTAATGACCACAGTGCAGACAAACTCTGTGGGGTTGCTTCGGTTCTCCGCAGTTAGGACACGTAGAAACGGAGACCGTGATCGCCCTGTACGTCTTCGCTCTTTTGAGATGTGTCCTGCTTCTACTTCGTTTTTGCTTTGGAACGGCCACTTCAATCCCTCCTGTATTTAATTCTTCAATTTGGTTTTCAATTCTGAGATCGCTTTGTGCCAGCTGTCATCAACAATCACCCGATCCTGGCACTTGTGATCGGGATTCTCGTTCAGATTGGTTCCACAGGCCGGACACAGACCCGCACAATCCTTACTGCATAGAGTCTTCAACGGAACCTCAACAATTATAGCCTCAATAACTCGATCTGACAAGTCCAGAAGCTCTCCCTCTAACTTTATAACGTTCTCCAGCTCGTCTTTGCCGGCATCATCGACGCTTTTCAGCATTATCTCGTGAACGTAAGTTGCTTCGATCGTTCCCCTTATCTGTATAACCACCGGCTTCAGGCAGCGGGCACAACTCTCTTCGACCGATGTGTTGACGGTCCCCGTAACGATAACCGAATCTTTGTCTTTGTAGAGATCTATATGGACATCTACCGGTTCCATCAGAGTCACTTCATCCGTGAAGTCTGTCCCGAACGAAGCGTCTATGCTTTTTTTGAACTCGAATGTATTTAGGTCTATCACCAGATCTCTTCTGTCGTTCACAATAATCACCTCTTCGCTGCCAGCAAATACTACATCAAGGTTATTTCGATTCATTCGCTTTTTATTGAACATAAGAAGAAAATTCTTTCATCCTCTCGAGCAACCTTCTCGATATGGTATCGATGTCGTCTGCGCTTCTGCCTATGGGGTTTTCCAGCTTAACTATTTCAGTTTTGTTGAAGCCATCGCGAACAAGCATTATCTCAGTTGAAAGTCTGGCAGCCTCTCTCGGGTCGTGCGTAACCATTACTATACTGAGTTTCCTCTCATGCCAAATCTCTTTGATCTCTTCAAGCAAATGATCCTTCATTACGACATCCAGTGAGTTGAAGGGTTCGTCCATGAGTATCAGATCCGGCTCGAAGGCGATCGCCCTCGCTATGTTGAGCCTTCGTTTCATTCCACCGCTCATCTGGGAGGGATACTTCCCTCCGTGGTCCTCCAGGCCCACCAGTCTCAGGTAACCGTTCACGTCGCAGCCGGGCGAGGCTATTTCGATGTTTTCTCTAGCCGTTATCCAGGGTATCAACCGGTCGTCCTGAAAGACAAAGGCAAGGCGCTCGCTAGACAGGCGCACCGTACCACCGTCGGGTTTGAGAACGCCACTGAGAATCCGGAGCAAAGTTGTCTTTCCACACCCAGAACTACCGAGTATAGTGAGAAAGAATTTACCCTCTATACTGTATGTTAGGTCATTTATAACCGTCTCTCCATCGAACTTTTTCGTCAGTCCGTCAATTTTTAAGAGCATAGCGGTTACCCTTCTTTATTATGAAATCGAGAGCCTTTTCGGTAACTATACCCAGCACAACAAGCACAAGCGTATAGGCGAAAACCCTCACGATATTTATGGAATACTTCGAGTCGGCTATGACTCTTCCGATCCCGGACGTTCCAACCATGAACTCGGCAACGGCAACGGACTTCCACATGATGCCTATGCCAATCCTCATCGAAGATACTATGAAAGGAAAGGCCGAAGAGAAGTAGATTTTTGTCAGAACGACCCTTTTTGGCAATCTGTAGATCTTCGCCATTTCTACCAGTTTCTTGTCAACGTTCCTTACACCCTCCGCGATGTTTATGGTGAATATGGGGAACAGGGTCAGGAAGACGATGTAAACCGGCGACCTGAACCCCACTCCCCACCAGAATATGGCAAGTGCAAGCCAGGAGACTATGGGTATAGACTGGAGAACGGTCACAACTGGCTTTAGTAGCTCGTAAACGATCTCGACAAGGCCCATGACGAAACCGCTTACCAGCGCCATTCCCAGAGCTATGAAAAGCCCAGTGAAGGCTTTGACGCACGTTTCAAGTATCGTTTCCCAGCCATCGATGCTGGTAACGATTTTCCAGAGACCCCCAAAAGTCTCGACGGGCCCGGGAAGAAGAAGGTCGCTTGAAACTATCTCCGCCGACACAAACCATACGAGTATCAATATGAATATAGACAATAGCGGAGATATTACCTTCTTTCTAGAAGAAGAACCCATCTAGATTCACTTCACCTGTTAACTCTGGATCTAGCTCAAAGAGCTTTCTCAGATAAATCGTGACTTCTCTCCTCGCTTCCTGCGAATCTGCGAATCTGAAACCGGCCGTATCTATCGCCTTCTCCAGTACCGGGATCGGAAAGCCACCCATCTTTTCCGAAACGACCGAAGCGGTTCCCACTCGATCTGCCAGAGAGAGGCTCATCGATTGACCGTAGAGCATCAAGAACGCTTCTACGACACTTCTATCAAGATCGCCGCTGACGAAAAGCCCCGAGGTTGGGATGTTGATCCTCTCTTCGTTGAAGGAGGCCCATAGTTCTTCGATTGGCATCGATCTAACGGCTTTTTCTACCTTCGTCATCGCGAGAGTCGCAAAGGGTTCGGGAACCAGTATAGCTCTGGTCTTACCGGAGGCCAGAAGCTGGACGGCCTCGGCACCGCCGACATAGGCGATCTTTATGTCTTTCCCGATCTTGAGGGCGCTCTTCTCAATGGCTCCTTTCAGGATGATATCGGCCGTCTGCCCGGGGGCATGAAGCGTGAAAACCTCCATACCCACAAGATCTTCGACACTGGAAATCGCCTTTTCTATGGTTATGAAGTAAAAACCGTTCCACATACTGACCGCAACCAGCTTGATATCTATACCGCTAGAGGCCAGTTTCGCTCCGATAGTTACAGGAAGAAGGCTAATCTGAGCCTTTTTGCCGACGATAAGTGAAATGGCTTCGTCAACCGAACGCCAGAAATTTATCTCGAGACCGGGAACTTCCTCCGGAACGTTTGAAGATAGAAGCTGGGCGATCGGAACCAGTGTCGGTCCAACCGGGTTTATGAAGTTTACTGTGGCCGACAAAAGAGTCGAAAAAATCAAAAGAGTAGCTACCAAAAATATCTTCACGAATAACCACCTCCATCGAAATTATACACTGACTTTGGTTATGTAGCGAGGGCTTTCCAGCTTTTGACGCCATATGGAGAGCCTGAAAGCCATTATTTGGTTCTCAGAGGGAAATTCCGGAGATAGCGAATGGAATCGACCTCTGAAAGGGATTTGGTAATTGAGCCGCGGAGTGGTAGAATAATAGCGATATCTCATGCGAAGGGGGGAACTGTATGAACAAAAAGGAACTCATCGCTGAAATCGCAGAGAGAACAGGCGTAACCAAAAAAGATGCCGGCAAGACCCTGGACACCGTAATCGAAATAGTCGAAAAGACCCTGTCCAAGGGCGAAGTTGTCAGACTCGTAGGTTTCGGTACATTCATGGTGGCTTCCAGAAAGGCAAGAAAGGGAGTCAACCCGAGAACGAAGAAACCCATCACCATCCCCGGCGGAAAGGTACCGAAGTTTGTACCTGGCAAGGAACTGAAAGAAAAGGTAAAATAGTCTTCAAGGCTGCGCGGCGGCTCTCAGGCCGCCGCTTTTTTATTGGAGGTGAGCTTCTATGAAAACCGTCCTGACCGCTTCGCTGGTGGCCGCTCTAATTGTCATTTCGGTAATAACCATCATATACACTGTCGGCCTGAGGAACGATATCCTTTCCAGTATAGACAGTATCGGAACTGAAAATCTGGAAATCGAACTGAAGACGCTTTCCACCGAAATCGAGAAAGTCAAAGACAAGGTCGAATCTCTCTATATCGTGGATTACAGCCCGCACATACTCTCTCTCAAGGAGGATTTTGCAAGACTCGAAGCGGTCATCGGCAGTCTCACACTTCAAGATTCTCACGGATACTCGACGCTGAAAGAATCACTGGAAAGTCTCGAAGAGTCCGTGAATGAATTGCAATCGCTTGTGGTTATGAGTGAAGAAATCCCGGAATATCAATATAAAATAGAGGAACTAGCGGGGAAGATAGAGCTCATGGAGTCGGAATTCCTAAAGAACGTCGAGTCGATTAAGGGAGAAGTGATTTCCAGACTGGATTCCATAAGACTCCCGGAAATTTCAACTGTACCTACGTACGACGCGACAGAGGGCAGCGGTATAAGGATCAGGATCGAGTCGGGCTTCAAGGGGAGCAGCATACTACACGACAGCGATCTTCTGGTAGTGATGAACGAACTGTACTCGCTCAAGGCAACGAGCATCTCCTTGAACGGAAAGAGAATTTTGCCTTATACTTATATAAGATGTATAGGTTCAACTGTTATAATCGATGGTGAACCTACAACTATTTCACCCATCGTGATAGAGGTTCTGGGTGATTACGATTATCTGGTATCCGGTCTGGGCCTTTTGAGCGAGGTTTTCAAGGGGAGAGAGATTGATATGACTTTCTTGCCCCTCGAGTTCATAACCATTCCCGCGGGAGGGGGTTGATTCAGGTGAAAAAGATCATCCTTCTGGTAATAGCTTCGGCGAGCCTGATTATCTTCACAGGTTGTAATTCTATTTTCATAACCCGAGATGATTTTCTTCTCAGAATGGACGCCCTGGAGAAGAAAATAGATTCTCTGGCCATGGAACAGCGGCGAATAGTGCAGCTGGAAGACGCGATCGAAGAACTTACTTTCCGTTTCAACTTCGTCCAGGCAATTGAACCGGCCTCTATAGGTTATGAAGATATAGAACAGCTCAAGTACGAACTTCGGTTAATAAAGAATCTGCTGGCGGAATCGGCAATCGATTCCGCCTCTTCAGCCGCCATAGTGAGAACGCTTTACGACAAGATAGACGGCGTTCTCGGCTCTTCGGTACAGAACAACATAGTCACCAAGGAGATCGATGATCTGAACAGGAAAGTGCAGGCCCTGGAGACTCTCAATTACTCCAGATACACCGAGCTGGTCGAGAGAATTTCCGAGATCAACAGCTACGACAGCTCCATAGACGATACCAAGTACCTGGAACTTCTGACAAGGCTCGACGAGATCGAAAGCCAGCCACCTGTGATAAATATTCAGGAAACCGACGATGGCAGGTACGAAGAACTGATGGCGAAGATCGAGGAACTGGCCTCCAGATCCGACAACACCGAGATCGACAACGCAAAATACGAATCGCTTCTCACAAGGCTGAGCGAGCTCGAAAGAACCGTGGGATCCTCCGTCATAGACAGGGAGCTTTTCAACGAGCTGGTCTCACGCATAGACGAGATGGACGCAAGGACCAGGAGTCTGGCCGAAAACGTTCAGTCTGAGAACTCGGACGACTATGTTTCTATGAGCACTTTCCTAGGCGAGATCTCCGACATAAGGAGCAGACTCGGGGCGGCGGCTTACGAAACCATAGAACCCGTCTCTTATATTTCCTATATAGTGAAATCCGGCGACAATCTCTCAAGTATCGCGAAGGCTTATGGTATAACTATGGATCAGCTGAAAGAGATGAACCCAGAAATAACCAACTGGAACCTTATATACAAGGGAGATGAGATCAAAATACCTCTCTCGCTGGACAACCTTATGGCCAAGGCCTCTCTAGCTTCACACTTTGGGCTCAATCTGGGAATCGAGTTTCTCGTCGATTCTATCGAATCCAACTTCGGAAGCTACGACTACGGCTACGCCAATCCCGGCATAGACCTCACGGTGCCGGTCAATTCGAGGATCACGGCATTCCTGCCAGGCAAGGTAATACTCTCGGAAAGGGTCAACGACCTGTACGGAGAAATGGTCGTAGTGGACCATGGGAACAATATCAAGACGGTCTATGCGCGTCTGGGAAGCAGAACCGTATCCAAAGGAGATTTTGTGAGGGTTGGCGACACGATCGGAATCGCGAGCGAAGCAAAGGGAAACCTGCACTTCGAATTCTGGAAATCCGACGTTCCAGTCAATCCGGCAGACATCATCTTCGACAACGCCGGTACCTTCCAGGTCACCATGTACACCGAATGGGACGATGGCAAGAATCCGACCTCCCCGTCTTTCAAGATGACCGCCAGCGGCAACTACGTGAAGGGTTACAGAACCGTGGCCACAGACCCGACGGTCATTCCGACCGGTTCCATAGTGTATATACCGTTCTTCTCGTCATCTCCCAACAAAGGGTTCTTCGTTGTCGAGGACACTGGAAGTTCCATTAAAGGAAACAAACTGGACGTTTACACCCATGACTTCAACATAGCCTCGAATTTCAAAGAGGAATTGCTGGTTTACGTGGTGAAGAAGCCTTGAAGAGATTATCCTTTATTTCAATCTGTTTGGTGATCGTGTCTATTGCATCCGGCTCGGTAGTAATCGGTCAGAGGTACCCGCTGGGTATAATGCCCTCGGGAATCGTGAAGGTAGAAAACGGTTATGGCACTTATTACGTTACCCTGGTAAAAGGCGATTCGGAGCTGATAGTCTTCGATTCCTCTTTCAAACCGGTAACCATTATGGACACCGTTAAAAACGACGGTGTGAACGATATTATCTACAGAGATGGGAAACTGTACTGTTTTGGTTTCTTCAGCGGCAGACTCGTAATCATAGACGCTTCAGGCTACCCGGGCAGGTGGAAAAAGATAGACGAGATTCCTACTTCTAGCAGGTTAATAACCGGCGCTTTTATCGATGGAAGGCTTGGTATACTTTCGAATGAAAGTGAGTTTATAGTGCTCGAAACCATCAACAGAACGATTTTGAAGCGCTATAAGCTGCCAGTAACGGCACTGACGATAGCGGAAGATTCCAGTCACTTCTATGTCTCTCTCTTCTATAATTACAACACGCTGGACCGTTCAATGGAGACGCAAAAGGGGTTGATGGTCTTCGATATCGACGGTCAGCTTTCGGCTAGCCTGGATATCGGCAAGAGACCCTCCTACATCTCTATCGATGGGGAGAGATTGTTTCTAATCTCGTACATGGAAGAGAGTCTGAAAGTCATCGACAAAGCCACCCTTAAGGTAATAAGGACGATCGAGCTCGGAAGATATCCTAACTATCCGGTCATACAAAATGGCAAGTTATGGATCTCCATAACCGGCGAAGACAGGGTAGCGAGCATAGATCTCGAGAGTTATGAGGCCACATATTACGATCTTCTCGGTAAAGGGCCAATAAAGACCGTCCCTCACGGTGGCATGATCTATGTTCTCGAGACGATAACTGGCACTCTCGAAATACTCGACGAAACCGGCAGATTCGTTGAAACTGTAAAGCTCGAAGGATACCCGGTTGATATAGTCTTCAGTGGAAGAGACGCCGCCGTACTGCTCCAGGAAGACTGGAAAACCGGTAAGAACACAGGAGCTATGCTGACCATGAGACTCAACTGATCGGTCGGAATCTTTTTGCAGTATGTATCAACATGACGGTAAACACTACCGATAACATCATACCTGACATCCCCAGCGAGAAATAGACGGTTTTCAATCCAAAAGCATCGACCAGGAAGCCTCCTGCCACAGAACCCAGTAAATAACTTATACCCATCGTGGACATCCAGTAAATCGCCTGAGCCTTCAGCGCAACATCGCCGGGAAGTTTAAAATGTATGTAATTGAACACCGAATAATAGACGATTACGTAGTTCAGTCCGTGAAGAGACTGCAAAGCCATGAACAGGGGAAAGGAATCCACCAGGGAGGTAAGGACCCATCTCAGGCCGGTTAAAAATAAGCCGAACAGCAGTATCTTGAAATTGCCGAACTTCACAAGGAGCCTGTCAGCGAAAAATAGAAACGGGACCTCTGAAAAGGCCATGAGGGAGTAGCCCAACCCGGCGGCTGAAAGATCGAAACCGAGTTCTCTGGTTAAAACGGGAAAAAAAGTCGAGCCGAAGGCTCCTATGGTGATAGAAGTCACGCCCACGGCCAGCATCACGATGAAAGTACCCGGGAGTCTGCCGCTACCAGTTCGTTCGTTATTCACCGTAGCGCTGCGCGAGGGATAACCACGACTGATAACGCTGAGAAGTAGCAAGGCCACAGAGGAGAGAATGAAGATACTGGAGAAGCTTATTTCTACCAGAAAGCTCGACAGGAGTGCCGTCGAAGCATATCCGACCGTCCCAAAGAGCCTGACTCTATCGAACCTTCTGCCTTTGATGTACAGGGAGGGGACGACTATGGATTCAGCGATCGGAATAAGACTAGCGATGAAGAAGGCCACAGCCGACACCGAGATAAAGGATAAAACGAAACTGCTTGAAAGGTATATGCCCCAGACAACCATTGCCGCGATAAAGGTCATCAATCCCAGTATTCCCGGCGCGCTCTTCTTCCTTGAAAGCGAAAACCAGAAGGGGTTGGCCAGCAGCGAGAAAGTCGGCGATATGGCCATTAAAATCCCAATCTGTATCGGCGAATAGCCTTTTGAATCGAAGAACTGACTGAAAAGAGCGGTCAAACTCAGGTTCGAATAGGCGAGAAACTCCGTGAAAATCTCTCTCATATTCGATTTTCCCGTTACGAGTTTCAAATCAGACAAAACCCTATACCTCCGGTGTAAAATCGAGTGGGGGGGACGATCATGACAAAAAATTGTCTGCTATTAACGATTCTAATAATGATACCACTCATTTGCATAGGCGGTACCGGTTTTTTTGTGGTAGTTTCACCGGCTCTCTCGCTTGATAACTTTTCTCCGTTTTCCGGAAGTTATAAGCCCGATCTCGAAGATCTCAATAGATATTTCGATCTACCGCCCGCATTTTCGGGAGGATTGAATATCGAATTAGGAAAATCAACCGCTTACGTTAATATGGATCTGAGACAGGAATTTTCTTCCTTTCTCACCGGAAACCATTTTTCCAATCTGCCTTTTTCTCCAGGTTCAATAGTTCCGGCCGTTGATATGAACTTTCCTAGGATAGGTTACTATCAGTGGCTCGACGAAAACGTACATCTCTCTATCGGTCGGCGAAAACTCAGTCTCGGTCCGGCGACCTACAGCTTCGTTCTGTCGGACGTTTTGCCTTATTTCGATAACCTCTGGATCCGACTTTCGGCGGGGGGAAAAGCGGGGGAGTATTTCTACAACTTTTTTGCCATATCGGCGGACAGAACGATCTACGGTGCACCGAAAACACTTCTTGGGCACAGGTTCGGCTTCATGAACGAAAAACTCAAGGTGACTTTCGGCGAAGAAAATCTGGTTTACGGTGTCTATCCAGATCTTCAGGACCTGGGGCCCTTTCTGATATACCACCACACTTACCAGGACCGTTCCAACGTGACGGCAACGCTGGCGGCCGAGGCGAAGTTCGGTGAAAGTCTTATCTACGGTGAATTCACCCTGGACGATTTCAGACTGGCGAGCGAAGGATCCAACTCCAATCCCACCGCCTTCGGCTGGCTGGCCGGAATATCTTACTCGATACCGGGAGAGGCCTACGCGGGGCCCGATATGATCGACAGGAAACACGCGATAAGAGATGAAACACTGGCAGCCGCAGGCGGCATGAAACTCTTCTACGAACACTACCACGCGACAACCTATCTTTACAACAGGGGCGAGGATATAGGTAAGTTCACGTACGCTTATAGGTTCAACGTACTCTGGCTGGACTCATGGCCCATAGTATCGGGGTTTTTCGGCTTTCCTTACGGTCCCGACTCTGTCGTGGATCTGGTAGGCGTGAAATACGAAAGACCCGAGCTGTCCTTCACGGGCCTTCTCGAATATGTGAGGACCGGTTCAATAGATATCACTTCTCCGTATTATCCGCCTTTTGATCCCGACTGGTACGGTCCGAAAGAGCCTATAAAGCGATCTGTATCGCTCTCCCTGAAGGGATTGCTGGCGATTGGAAATGACGCATCTATCTTCGCCTCGGCCAGATTCATGTTCAAGGAGCGCTTTCACTTCTATACGAATATCGGTTTCATAAAAACATTTACAATCAAGGGAGGTTTATGATGAAAAAGATCCTTCTGCCGATACTCCTCGTACTCTCGATCGCACTTCTTGCGAATCAGGGTGAACTTATCCTGAAGGGTACACTCGAACACGATCTGCTTCTGGGAAGAAACCTGATCGAAGGAAAGACTCTCTTCACACCCAATACCGCCATTCCCGAATCGTTCGCGTCAGTTCAGATGGGTACTTCCCCGTTGAAATCTAGCAGCGTTACCGAGGTCTCTTTCAGACTTACCCCGCAGTTTCTGATCCACAATTTCGAGCCTTTCAAGGAGACCTCTTGGCTTGAGTCTAAAGTGCCCCTCTATCTCAGGTACAGGTACGATACTCTGAAACCATGGACTGTGCTCGCCTTTGAAAGCGATATCTCTCAGAATCTGAAGGGGTATATCAACCTGGACGTTCCCAAGGATTACAGAAGCTATATCAGCCACGGGATCGATTTCAACACCAAGCCTTATATGAACTTTCCCGTAGAAATCTTCGAGGGAAAACTACAGGCGATCGATATGAGCTGGCCATCCTTCGGGTACATCTCTTACGGCAACGGCGGCTTCTACGCGTCGCTCGGGAGGTATAAAATCGCCTGGGGTCCGATGAGGAACGGTCTAATGATAAGCGATGCTTCCATGTACTACGACAACATATCATCGACCTACACGACGGCACTGGGAAGCAGCGGTCGTTTCACTTACTCGTTCGTTTTCATTTCCTCAAACTCCATGCTGAACTCCGAAGAATGGATAAAGCAGGACAAAGTCTGGGACCTCAATCAGAGAAGGCCCTACACCGAAGGGGCGAAAACGATAATAGGGCACCGCTTCGATGTTCAGTTCGCACCCTGGGTAAGGCTCGGAGTCGGTGAGGTCAACCTGGTGGGAGGAAAGCATCCCGATCTGAACGATATTAATCCCTTCGTGATTTTTCACAACACTTACGGCGAAGATTTCTCCAACGTTATGGCGAGTGTTGATTTTTCGGTGGTGCCTTTCAAAGGGGTGGAGCTTTACGGAGAGTTAGTCAGCGACGACGTGGCCTTCGGAGCTACCGAAGCTGGAGCCAGGGGAAAACCGACCGCACTTGCCTATGGCGGGGGTATAAGGTATTCGACACAGTTAAAGGAAATCATGCTCCTGGCTTCGATCGAACTCTATCACACCGACACCTGGATGTATAACAGGTGGCAGCCTCTCCTCATCTTCACGAACCGGATCTATACGAAATCCGAGTTGCCGGGCAGCCGCGATTTTACGGATTATCCGCTGGGCTTCAAATACGGTCCCGATATGAACGCTTTTTCTTTATCGGCAAAAGGTTTCTTCCAGAACGGAATGACGGTTAGCCTGGTTTACGACCACTTCAGGCAGGGAGAGGTAACGCTCAAGACCCCCTACCTAAATATGGACGATCCATCCGACGACCCCGGTGAGTTCACAGATCCGGAAGACTGGGCCGGCCCTGTCGGCAAAACGGTGAGCGCAAACATAGTGACGCTGGCGATTGCCTTTCCGTACCGCGATTTCACTTTCGGCGGAGATTTCTCGCTTTACTTCGGAGACTACTTCAAGAAGTACGGAGGCTACGAGAAAGCGATCTTCGAAATCAGACCATACATCTCTTACGTATTTTAGAGCCGTTCTGTAGATAGGTCACACGCCGCCCTTAAGGGCGGCGTGTCATTTACGGATCAGATGAAACCGAAAACCAGAAAACCGATCACAAAACCGATCACCAGACCGGTTATCAATCCTTTTGTGAATCTGTCGCTTTTTCTTGAGACGGTTCCTTCTTCTTTCTGGCTTTCTTTATACCAGTCCCTGTCGTAGATTCCCAATTCTTACCACTCCTTTCGACAAGAACGAATTCCTTCCAGAAGCGTTTGACGAATATCAACAAGGGAACTGCGAAGACTACTCCAAACACACCCAGCAGTTCGCCGAAGGCCACGAGTGAAACCAGAACTATGAACCAGTTGATCTTCACTCTGTTGGAAAGGATTCTAGGAGACAGTACCCACATTTCCAGCTGGTTGGCTATAACCAGAACGACTACGGCCCCTACCAGGCCCCAAAAGCCCTTGTTTACAAAAGAAAGCACCAGCATCGGAATGGCCGTTATCACCACGCCCAGAAAGGGTATGAAATTGGTTATGCCGGCGAGGAGTCCTAGAAACAATGCATTTGGAACACCGATGATCGCCGTCCCCGTACCTATTATCGCTCCCACTGTCAGCGCTATCAAGAGCTGGCCGGTAACGTAAGTCTGAAAATCCCTGTAAAGCGAATCGAGAAACTCCTCCACTTTTTTGTGGTCACAGAGCGGAAAGAGGAGCTGGCCGTTTCTCCTTATGACGCCGGTTCTTCTGGCTATGAAGAAAGCCGCGACGATCAGCAGAATTGTACCGGTGAGCCAGGATGTGATGTTCGACGCCACGAAACGGCCGATGTTGATCGCGCTTTCGCTGAGCCATTTCGAAGCGGTTTCACCGAGATCGGTTATCGCACTGGAAATGAACACGGGCAGCTTCTCAAGCCACGAATCGAACCTGCCGTCTTTTAAGAGGGCTTCGAGTTCTTCGGCGATGCTCATGGCACCATTTATAGTAATGGGTATAGCACTGTAGATAAGAAAGAACATGAAACCGAGAAGTGCGAGTCCGGTTGCCAGGCTCAGAACACTTTTAGACACCTTTTTGCTGACAAATTCTGATGGAGCATTTATTATCAGAGAAAAGAGAAAAGCCAGTCCAAGTACTCTAGATGTCATTGGAAAGAGAAAGAGAGTGGAAAAGAGGACGAGAAAGTATCCAAGAACCCAGTTTCGAGTTGTCTTAATCATAAAAGCAAGCCCTCCATCGAAAAAAGCCGGAATTATTATATACTTGAACTACCGTTAGTTGCCCGAGGTGTCCTTTATGAGAAGAGTATATCTTATTATCGTCGTATTTTTCCTCGTTTCTTCAATACTTTTCGGAACCGGTTATTCTTCGAGACTCACGCAGCCCGGTTCCTTGAGAATCACCGGAGGGTTCAGCGACTTCGGCCTGCGAATCGGCATCCTATCCTTTCTCGAGGCCGGATGGTTCATGAATGAAGGCCCCTATTTCGCACTCGGGTACGACAGCAACTTTCACATCGCCTCGAGAATTTCCTTCTCGTCTCTCGAACAGGCAAAGGTGACGGCAGAATTCGGATACGATTTCAAACTCGTGTATCTGGAAGTCGGCGCCCTTTACGAATACAATTCTCCGGGAGCTTCCTTCCTCGGAGGACATCTCAAGTCGGAGTTCTTTTTCGACAACAGCTTTAGCATTGTCAGCGCGAGTCTTGGACGGTTTCAAAAAGTGGCCGGCGAAATCGGAAGGATGAGCTTCACTTCCGTAGGCTTTTCGGCCAGAAGAAAGTTCGATATAGGCAAAGAGTTTTATTTCCTCAACCTAGAAAGTGTCGAGGTAGTCGGCTCTCTGAAATGGGAGATCGAGGACGACCTGACTAAGTTCAACCCCTTTCCGGCGTACAGCTTCGTCGGCGTACAGGTAAACATCAGCATATTAAAGTGAAAGTCTTAGAGCCGTCCCTCTGGGTGTCGAAGATCTGGAGATTATCTCCTTCAATTCGAGACTGATAATAGTATCAAGAGCAGTGTTTTTGTTGACCCCAAGCGCGGCGGCGAGATTGCGTACGCTTATCTGTACACCGTTTCTCTCGGGGTCGATTCTCTGCAAAAATAGAATCAGCAGTTTTTCCGTCGAGGTGAGATCGATCCTCGAAAAAAGATCCAGGTCGTACCTTTCACGTATCCTGTCAAAGAGCTGCAACCCTTTATCGGCCGCAACTTTTGATTTCCCTTTGGTGAGTCTCTTGCCGGTTTTCCTGCCTTTTCTGGTCTCAACTGGAGGATCTGTCTCTTTTGTTTTGCCCATGAAGTGTTCCTGAAAAGCCTTCAAGGCTTTCTCTCTTTCTTCCATAAGGCCTCTGGAGACTTCGTCGTCTTTGTGCTTCAGAGAGTCTTTCATCGAAGAAGAGAGGGAATCTATGTCAAGCTTCTTGTTTTTTTGGTTCGCCACGCTTCAACACCTCCATAGAAAGTCTCTTTATATCGTTGACCACGTCGGAATTGGGAAAAGCCAGTTGAATGGGTTCGCTCATTATTTCGGACTTCTGGAGATCCACGGTTCTCCTCACGGGCGGTGCAATGTAGCTGTCTTTGTAAAGATCCCTCACCGATTTCTCAAGAGCTCTGGAAGGTTGCTCATGCTTGCGGAAGTTGTTTATAACGATCCCCAGGAAACCGAGGTCCGGATTGACGGTTTTCTTAACTATCTGTGCTATTTCGAACATTCTATCCAATCCCTTGAGCGCGTATTTCCCCGGTGATACAGGAACCAGGAAGTAATCGGCACAGACAAGGGCAATGTTCGTAAGAACGCCCAGGTTAGGTGGAGTATCGAGGAGTATCACTCTATAACGATCCAGCAAGCCGAATTTTTTCAGAAAGTCTTTGAGAGTGAAGAGACTTCCAAGGCCGTTGTTCATCGATTCAACCCTGTAAAGCTCATCGGAAGAGGGAATTATGTCGATGAAAGCGAATCCCTTGTTTACCGTTCTTAATATACCTTCGCAAGAGGCTATCCTGTCTCCTGATACTATCGAGGCCAGGTTGGGCTTTTCGGTCGTGTACGGATCCAGGTCAAGCGCAATGGTGAGGTTTCCTGAGGGATCAAGGTCTATGATCAACGTTTTATTACCACCTAGAGCGTATTCGTAAGCCAGGCTGTAAGCGAGAGTCGTCTTTCCAACTCCGCCTTTATGGTTGGCAACCGCAATTACCGGCATGGTATCACTCCGGTATCACGAGAGCAACTTTGCCATGTCTTCTATCTCTCGTTCGTCAGGCGTTTCTCCATCTACGGACATTTCCATTATCTTTCCGGCTATGTAGGTCAACATTCTTCTCGAGACCTTGGCGGCTCTCCTCGTCGACATCGATGAGCCAAGAGCCCTTTCCACTCTGTCGTAAAAATCGGCTCTGGCGTTGATGAGAATCTCCCTGATCCTCTTGTTCTTCATTCCATGAAGCCACAGATACACGAGCGAAATCATTATATCGGATCTCTCGGAGTATATCTTCAGGACCTCGTTGTAAAGATCCTTGATGAGATCGGCCGGTTGTTTGCCCGCATCTATTAGAGGTTCGAGTCTCGGCAGAACATAATTGTTCAATATGTACCTCGAAAGATCTATAAGCATACCGTCTTTCGAGCGGTGATGGTAATGAATGGCAGCCAGGTTCACTTCAGCTATACCCGATACTTTACGAGTGCTCAGCCCTTCTATCGTCTCCTCTGCAATTACTCTTATTGCCGCTTCCATTATTTTCTCTCTTGTTTCCTGACCTCGCACAGTCGTCACTCCTTTCAATCGTTCGTATAACACAAATTATAACACAGTATTCTTTATAAATGAAGAACCGGGTTTTTTAACCCGGTTCAAAAATTCAGGGAATTATCCTCGTCCCCGACTCGCCTTTTAGGGCGAGATCGACCTTTTCCAGAGAGGTTATTATCGCTTCTCTGCCTGCGTTGGAAACGAAATCCAGCGCAGATTCGATTTTTGGTAGCATGCTCCCTTTCGCGAAATGGCCTTCTTTTATCAATTTATAGCCTTCGTCGAGACTGAGAACAGTGATGGCTTTCTGGTTCTCCTTGCCGAAGTTAATGTAAGCGAAATCGACGCCTGTGAGAATGACGAGAGCGTCGGCATCTATTAGTTTGGCCAAAAGAGCCGACGCCCTGTCTTTATCTATTACGGCTTCGACACCCTTCACAAGACCGGAAGGCTCTCTCACGACGGGGATTCCCCCGCCGCCGGCAGCGATCACGACTGTCCCCGCATCGATGAGAGTCTTGATTGCATCGATTTCAAGCACATCCAGCGGTATCGGTGACGGTACAACTCTTCTGTAACCCCTTCCTGCATCTTCTTTCATTGTCCAGCCTTTGCTTTCCTCCAGTTCCCTGGCAGTCTCCTCGCTGTAGAAAGGACCAACGGGCTTGGAAGGATGCTGGAATCCAGGGTCGTTGGAATCGACGACTATCTGGGTCAACATACATGCAAGGCTTTTTTTCAAGCCCCGTTTGAGAAGTTCGTTGTTGAGTGTCTGTGCGATGAGATAGCCGATCGAGCCCTGTGTCATGGCATCGTTGACATCAATCGGGAACGGCGGAAAGGTTCCTTTGGCGATATCTTGCTGCACCAGAAGGTTTCCAACCTGTGGACCGTTACCGTGAGTTATAACCACTTCGTACCCTTCTTCTATCAAATCGGCGAGGTAGGAGGTTGTTGAAAGTAAATTCCTCTGCATAACCTCGGCAGTTGGCTTTTCGTTGGGTTTGTTGAGGGCATTCCCGCCTATGGCAATTACGATCCTCTTCATACAAACACCTAAAGAAGCGTGGCGATCATTACGGCCTTGATCGTGTGTTTCCTGTTTTCGGCTTCTTCGAATACTCTTGATGCCGGACTTTCGAAGACCTCTTCGGTAACTTCGTTTCCCTTGACGGCCGGGAGGCAGTGAAGAAAGATCGTATCGCTCCTGCCGGTTCTTTCCATCAATTCTCGGTTGACCTGGAAGGGTTTGAGAAGGGCTATTCTCTCCTGGAGTTTCGCCTCTTCTCCCATGGATGCCCAAACATCCGTGTATATGGCGTCGGCGTTCTTAACCGCCAGATCTATATCTTCAGTCACCTCAATCGTGGCGCCCGAGGTTCTGGCGATCTCTTTGCACTTATCAACTATCGCCGGATCTGTGTGAAGACTCTTCGGACCGCATGCAATGAAGTGAAGTCCCATCTTGGCCGATCCTATCATAAGCGAGTTGGCCATATTGTTTCTCGAGTCGCCGATAAAAACCAGTTTTCTGCCTTTGAGACTGCCCAGGCTTTCTTCGATGGTGAGAAAGTCGGCCAGTATCTGCGTCGGATGGTACAGATCCGTTAGACCATTATAGACCGGGACTCCCGACCAAGCTGCCAGAGTCTCCACGGTCTCCTGTTTGAATCCTCTGAAGGCTATCGCGTCAAACATTCTTCCGAGCACTCTGGCGGTATCTTTGAGGTCCTCTTTCACTCCCAGATGTATATCATCCTTGGAAAGGAAAACTGCATGTCCGCCTTCTTCTCCAAAAGCCGTTTCAAATGCAGTCCTGGTTCTGGTAGATCTCTTCTCGAATATAATCGCCAGTGTCTTCCCGGCGAACCGGTTCGTCGGCGTACCGGCCCTCCTCTCAACCTTAACCTGTTTCGAGATGTCCAGTAGATACCGTATTTCGTCACTCGTGAAGTCCAGTAGTGTCAAGAAACTCTTTCCTTTAAGATTTACGCCCATTTCGATCCTCCTTTTTTCGTCATCTCTAATATAATACATATATAAGCCGGGGCTTTCAATTGTCTCAGGCTACCTGAAGAAACAAGGAGTAAACTCTATCACAACAATGCGGTGTTATGCTTTCGTATGCTCAGGTATGTTTCGCTAATTTGGAGGTGGCAAAGTGCTTAAGGAGAAGTTGAAGGATTCGGTCAACAGAGTTTTGCAGAAAATGGGAATCGAAGAAGAAATCGAATTCAAGATAGAAATTCCACCGGAAGGATTCGGCGACCTTTCGACCAACGCGGCCTTCCTTTTATCCAGAATCATGAAGAAAAACCCAAGAGAAATCGCCTCCATTTTTGTGGCAGAACTTCAAAAAGAACTGGAGTACGATAGAGTGGAAATAGCCGGCCCCGGCTTCATAAACGTCGATTTCTCATCGAGTTATCTATCCGAAGTTTTGAGAGAAATGCTGAGTTGCCCTGATTTCTGGAGAGTACCGGAAAGCGTTGACATACAGTTCGAGTTCGCAAGCGCTAACCCCACCGGACCGTTTACGGTCGGACATGGAAGACAGGCCGTTTTTGGGGACGTTCTTTGTAGGATCTTCTCTTCGAGAGGCTACAGGGTTCAAAGAGAGATGTATATAAACGATGCTGGAAGACAGATAAACTTACTTGGCCGTTCTCTGTGGGTGAGATACAATCAACTACTGGGTTCTACGGTCGATCTTCCGGAAGACGGATACCAGGGTGACTACCTGATAGATATGGCCAGAGAGTTCATCGAAAAGCACGGGGAGCAATTCAAGGATACCTGGAACCCTCAGGTTGAATCTCTCTTCAAAGATTATGCCCTCAAAAACATGTTGTCCGATATAACCGGCACGTTGAACGTTCTCGGCGTGAGATTCGACAATATCTTCTACGAAAGCTCGACCATAAAGGATGGCACTGTCGAGAGTGTCCTTGGAAAGCTTCAGAAAAACGGGTTGGTTTACGAATCGGAAGGCGCAAAATGGTTCAAAGTCTCGCAGTTTTGCGAGGACGACGATAAGGTTCTAGTGAGATCCACCGGCAGCTACACCTACTTCATGACCGATATCGCCTACCACACGAACAAGTTCGAACGCGGGTTCGTTAAAGTGTACGATATTTGGGGTGCAGATCACATGGGACATATTCCAAGAATGAAAGCGGCAATGAAAGCGCTGGAACTTCCCGATGATTTTTTGAACATAATAATTCACCAGTACGTCAATCTGAAACGTGAGGGCGAGGTCGTGAAAATGTCGACCAGAAAAGGCGAGTTCACTACCCTGGATGAACTGGTAGAATCTGTCGGTGTGGATGCCACGAGATATTTTTTCGCCATGTTCGATCCCGATACGCACATGCTTTTCGATATAGACCTCGCCAAAAAGAAGTCGAACGAGAATCCCGTCTTCTATGTGCAATACGCTCACGCGAGGATTGCCAGTATATTCAAGACAGCATCCGAAAAGGGCGTATCGGTAGATACTGAATCCATGGAACTTCTCAGCACGGACGAGGAAAGGAATCTGGTGAAGCTGGTGAGCATGTTCCCCGAGATTCTGGATTCGATAGTTCTCGATTACAGGACCAACCGTTTGACTTCTTATCTTGAAGATCTTTCAAGGGCCTTCCACGCTTATTATAATAAGTATATAGTCGTCGATCCAGGCAACATGAAAACCTCCGGTGCAAGACTTGCAATGTGCGAGTCGGTCAAAAACATCCTCAAAAGCGGGCTCGAACTGCTGGGAGTAAGCGCACCGGAGAGCATGTGACCGAATCTTTATGGAGCCGATGGAAAGACTGAAGATTGAAAAGTTAGTCGCGGGCGGCTATTCACTCGCAAGAAGGAGCGACGGAAAAGTCGTCTTTCTTCAAGAGGGTTATCCGGGCGAGACTGTGATTGCCAGTTCCGTGAAGGGAAAACAGGACTTTCAAATAATGAAGGTCAGTCATCTCATATCGCCTTCAGAACACAGGAGAGAAAGACTGTGCGAAAACTTTCCAAAGTGTGGCGGATGCGACTGGCAGGACCTAGAATACTTTCATCAGTTGTACTGGAAGGGCGAGATCGTCAAAGAACAGTTCAGAAGAGTCGGAAAGATGGAACTCTCCCAACTGGTAGTTGTACCTTCTCAACAGAGAGTGAATTACAGAAACAAAATGGAGTTCGTCTCATACCCTGGGAAGGAAGGCCTTTCACTCGGCCTGTACGCCAGAGGCAGTCTCACACCGGTCGATTGCGACGGCTGTGTTCTGGGTTTAAAGGGCTTCGATGAAACGAGACGGACCTTTCAGGAGATTTTGAGAAAGACTCCCCTGAGACCTTACGACAGGAACGGTGGAAGTGGCGAACTCAAGCATCTCGTTCTACGTGGAAACGGCAACCAGACGATGGCCATACTGATCACGAAGGGCGAGAATCTTCCGGGCGAAGCTTACATAGTTGAGAACGTTCAAAAGCGTCTGAAAAATGTGAAGACTCTAGTTCACCTTATAAACACCAGCGATAAAGTGGTCTTGAGAGGTGTTGCCCGCGTTTTGTACGGCGATGGAGTGCTGTCCCACCAACTATCCTGGCAGAGATTCGAGATTCCCCCAACCGCCTTTTATCAGAACAATTCAGGTGTAACGGAGGCAATTATCGATCATCTAGAAAGAGAGCTAGGAATGACCGACGAAGATTCGCTTCTCGATCTCTACGCGGGGGTGGGAACTTTTTCTCTCACACTTGGAAGGAAGTTGAGAAGAGTCGTAGCCGTGGAATCAAGTCCCGTCTCGGCGAAGGCCTTCAGGGCGAACGCGAAGATCAACGGGATGTTCGCGACACAGTCTGTCGAGAGCAACGTCGTAGATTATCTTAAAAAGCAACTAGATTCCTTCACAACGGTCGTTATGGATCCACCCAGATCGGGTGTCGGAAGAGATATAATCTTGGTGGAGAAATTCAAACCTTCGAAGGTGGCCTATATCTCATGTGACCCCACGACCCTGGCCAGAGACATATCCCTTCTGAAAAGCTCCGGGTTTGAAATTGTTTCCGTAAAAGCCTTCGATATGTTTCCGCAGACCTGGCACGTGGAGACCGTTGTCGTGCTCTCGAGTTCTAAGTCATAGGAGGGTGATTATGGTAGATATGAAGAACTTCTCGGATCTGATCCGCCTTGCAAAAGGCAGAGAACCAAAGAGAGTAGTTCTCATCGGTTCGGAAGATCGAGAAGGTGTCAAGGCTCTTAAATTGGCAGTCGAAGAGGGTATCGCACTGCCGATCTTCGTTGGTGACGAGAAGCGGACCTCGCAGATCCTCTCCGAAGAAGGGCTAGAAATAGAAGTGATCCCCGCTTACAGCAGCGATGAGGCCTGTGAGAAGGGAGTGAAACTCGTACGACAGGGCCGGGCCGATATAGTCATGAAGGGACTCGTAAAGACTTCCACACTTCTGAAGGCCGTTCTAAACAAAGAGTGGGGATTGCGTTCGGGAAAGGTTTTGAGCCATATCGCCGCACTCGACGTACCTTCAATCGACAGGATTGTCTTCGTCACGGACGGGGGAATGATAATAAAGCCCGACCTCCAGACGAAGGTCTCGATAATCGAAAATGCTGTCAAGTTTTTGAGATCCATCGGTTATGAGAAACCGAAGGTGGCACTGATAACGGCCGTGGAAGTTGTAAACGATGAGATGCCTGAAACTCTAGATGCGGCCGTTATAGCCAAGATGGCTCAAAGGGGACAGATATCCAGTTGCGAAGTGGACGGCCCGCTTGGCCTCGATAACGCTCTGTCTCTAGAAGCGGCGAAGATAAAAAACGTAACAGGTCCGGTCGCCGGTATGGCCGACCTTCTGGTGGTTCCAGAAATAGCTGCCGGAAATTTTCTCGGCAAATCGGCCGTCTACCTCGCCGGGGGTACCATCGCCGGCCTGGTCGTGGGCGCCATCGCTCCCATAGTTATAGTCTCAAGGGCCGACTCGGCTTCTTCTAAGCTAGCTTCCATAGCTCTGGCAAGCCTTTCTACGGGGGGTAATCCATGAAAGTGGAGTACGCCGACGGTTTCCTTTCACTGGAAGGGGAAATGACCGCTCACGAGTTGCTTGATCGGTTGGGATTGGATTTTGAAGATCATCTGGTCATAAAAGATGGTTCTCTGGTACCACTTGAAGAGAAGATCGAAGATTCTTCAAGCGTAATCATCTTGAAGGCCGTCGTCGGCGGTTGAGATATTCCAGAAAATTCGACGCCAGCTCATCGGGCAACTCGATTCCCAGATCCAGATGGGCTTTGTGTTCGCCATGGTAGTCGCTGCCCCCAGTCAGTATCAGATCCATCTCACGGGCAATGGCTAAGAGTTCCTTCTTGAGATCTTGATCGTACTCTTTGTAAAATACCTCAATACCCTCGAGCCCGAGGTTTTTAAGTTTGCGGATCATCTCTTTCAGTTCATGCAAGTCTAGTTTTAAAGATATGGGATGTGCCAGAACGGGAACCCCGCCACCGGAAATTATGAGTTCTATCGATCGACCTATCTCGAGTTTTCCTTTTTCGACAAAGGCAGCGGCACCTCTGCCTATGTAGAGGCGAAAGGCCTCCTCCATAGAGGAGACGTAGCCTTTTTTAGTCAACAGGTTTGCTATGTGGGGCCTTCCCAAGCTTTCGCCGGGAAAGTTCTCCTCAAGTTCTCTCTCATCGAGAGAGATGCCGAGTTCTCGAAGCTTTCTCAGAATTTGACCGTTGCGATCGTCTCTCATATCCCTCAGTCGGGAAAGAGTCTTCTCGAGATAATCGAGGTCCAGATCGTACCCGTATCCGAGAATGTCGAGAGTTTCATGATAATCGCAACTTATTTCTAGTCCGCTGACATAGGTTATTCCTTTCGATTCAGCGAAAACCCTGGCGTCATTCTGGGCAGCAACTGTGTCATGATCAGTTACTGATAGGATCTTAATCCCCTTCTCACAGGCTTTATTGACCAGAGATCGGACAGGATCTGTGCCGTCTGAACGATCGGAATGACAGTGTAGATCTACCAACATGTAAAACACCCCCGTTAATGAGGTAAAATGCTATTATCCGGACGCAAGAGGTGATATTAATAGAATACTACCTGGAGCAGGGAACGATTTTGAACAGACGTTACAGAATAAACGAACCTCTTGGAAAGGGCGGCTTCGGAATAACTTATCTGTGCACCGATCTTCAGAGCGGAGAAAGGGTCGCCGTGAAGGAATTCTTTCCCAGAGGTGCGGAGAGGAGCGGTAACGATGTGAGTCCCGTTGCCGACGACTTGAAGGAGGTCTATTACGACAAACTCTCGTCCTTTTCCGAAGAGTTCAGGATAATCTCCACCATAAGCAACGACCACGTTGTGAAGGTTCTGGATTTCTTCACGGAGAATAACACGGCGTACTATGTAATGGAGTTTATAGATGGTTTGAACCTCAAAGAATATGTTAAAAGCAACGGAATACCCGACCTGAAAACATGTTACAGAATCTTGCTTGACATCCTGGACGGCGTGGATTCTATTCACGACAGGGGGTACATACACGGTGATCTCAAGCCCACAAACATCATGGCCACGGACGATGGGAGGATAAAGGTCATGGATTTTGGCGCCGCATGTCTCAAGGATGCCTTCTTCTCTTTTCTTTCTGCCAAGGTTATTTCGATAAGCTATTCATGTCCCGAGAAATTCTTCGCTTCGTCTGTACCTGATTATTCCTGGGATATTTATTCCATAGGAGGCATAATGTTCTTTCTTCTGAGTGGCAAAGACCCAGTTCCAGCCACGGAAAGGGTCAAGGGAATTCCTCTCGAAATGAGCCTCATATCAAACAGAAAGGCCAGGCTGATTATTGAGAAAGCGATGTCCTTCTCTCCAAAAAAAAGATACCGTGACTCCGACAAATTCAAAAAGGCCTTAAGCAGCCGTTTTTTCTTTTAAGTTCCGAATTATCTTCTCGCTATCAGCCGGAAAATATCTTCCAATTCACCCGCGAGATCACGATACTCCGTTATTTTTTCGCAGAAAGCGTAGAACCTCTTCTCTACCATCGCTTCAGCCTGTTCGACCGATCTAAAGCTGAGAAGGGTTAGTTTATCCTGCGAGAGATCCTTCCCGGGTGTCTTGCCAAGCTCCTGAAGTGTCGAAGTTGCATCCTTTATGTCGTCCATCATCTGGAAGATCTCTCCAAAGTCTACACCGAGCTCGAACATTTCACTAAATTTAGATCCATCATCCACACAGAAAGGGGCGGCGAAACAAAAGCCGAACAGAGAAGCGGTTTTTCCCCTGCGTATAAAAGAGAGAAGCTCTTCGGTTCTCTCCGATGGGGTGACGTCGGCAAACTCCCCTTCGACAACCTGCAGCGACACATCGCTCCACAAATTCATGAGCCTTTCTTTATAGCGGTGATCGAGATCCAGAGAAGATATGACCTTCGAAGGGTAAAGCATCAGATAATCACCGGCCAGTATGGCCCTGGCCTCACCGAAGATCGAATGGTTGGAAGGCTTTCCGCGCCTGAAATCGTCGTTGTCAATCGGTGGAAGATCGTCGTGTATCAAACTCCCACTGTGAAAGAGCTCAACGGCGATCCCGGTTTTCAGAGCCCTATCGCTTCCGAAAGATGTCAACCTGGAGAGCTCCCATATCAAATACGGCCTCAGCCTCTTTCCCCCGACCAGAGGAGTGTACGAAATTATCTCGCGAAAAGGGGTGTAACTACAAATTCCGCAGAGATGATCGCTTAGTTTTTTATCGAAGAAAGATATGAACTTTTCAAGCTTCATTTTTCGTCTCTGCCCTTGAAATGCCTCTTTAACTCTTCGATATCGAGGTTCTCCACGAACTTTTTGAAACCCTCCCTGTCTTCTTCCTGGTTGTTTCCGATCATATCGGGTTGAAGTGTATCGAGATCTATCGAACTCTCTGCGAAGACTCTATCGTCAACAAAAATTGCGAAGCTCTTTTTTACTGCTAGAACAAGGCAATCGGAAGGCCTTGCATCGATTATCATAGTCTTTCCCGATGGATCCTTCAGGTGAAGGCTCGCGTAATAGATGTTGTCTTTCACGTCGCCTATTACGGCCATCTCGAAGGAAGCCCCGAGACGTTCCACCGTGTTAATGAAAAGGTCGTAAGTCAATGGTCTGGGAAAGTCCTTGCCGCTAACGGCAAGCGCCAGAGCCTCGGCTTCGAACGGACCAATCCAGATTCCAAATCCCTTGTTCGTCTTTTCCACTTCAAGTATTACCACCGGTGAATTACTCTGATCCAGAGCCAGTCCCCTGAGTCTAACCTGTAACATTCGAGTCACCTCGATTCCTGGATAATTCAAGGTGTTTCTTAATTATATTATAGACCTCTTTTCTGAACTGCTCTTCACTTTCGAAACCCTTCGGCGAAATCGGCCCGGCTATTGAGAGGTTTATCCTAGAGGGTGTGATGAGATAGCCGTTCTTCTTCATTAGTTTCTCGGTTCCATCCAGCGCAACCGGAAGAACATCGACACCAAGCTTGAAGGGAATTGAGAGACTTCCCTCTTTGAATTCTCCAAGCTCTCCGCTTTCGCTCCTCGTTCCTTCGGGGAACAGCAGTATTGTTCCGTCCTCTTTCAGAATCTTGAGGATCTTTCTCATGGCCCCGGCCGTTTGGAGTTTGTTTCCACGGTCTATGTACACGCCGTCCAGCGCCTTTATGAACCAGCTTATCCCCGGTACTTTCGAGAGCTCTTTTTTTGCGATGAAAGATATCCCTGGATAGACATATCCCGGTATCAACGGTATATCGAAGGCGCTCTGGTGGTTAGCCGCTATAACCATCGGCCCGTCCTCGGGAACGTTCTCCTTTCCCTGCACGGTAACTCTTGAACCGGAGAGAATGAAGGCAGCCCTTCCAAACCTTGAAACCTCGCGAGATATGAACCGCTTCTTCCATTTCTTTCCTTTGTATTTGCCGATTAAGCTGCCGATGATTATTACAAGTCCGCCGTACACACAGATATACAGGACGCCTATGATGGCGATCCACAAGGTTATGAGTAGACTAACAAGCTTCTTCAGAAAGCTCAAGTTTTTCGACCTCCAGGACATCTCCATTCCTGATCCTATAGACCTGCGATCGATTTAAAGCCTCCCGAACGATCTCATCGAAATCGAGCCCGGCCTCGACTCTTTGAATATCTATCATTCTGGCCTTGGTGACAGGACTCGATGGAACGAAGATCGTACAGCAATCTTCGTAAGGTAGTATAGAGATCTCGAAGGTTTCGATGGCACGAGCTATAGAGATCGTCTCAATTTTATCGTAAGTGATCAGCGGTCTCAACACAAGTTTGTCGGTCGGTTCGGCTATCACGGCCATGTTCTCCAGAGTTTGACTGGCGACTTGACCGAGATTCTCCCCCGTGACCATAGCCTTGATATGAGTCTTGTCGGCGATTCTGTCGGCTATTCTCATCATGAGCCTTCTCTGACAAACCAGACTGTACCTCTCCTGTACATGCCTGTGAATAGCCATTTGGGCTTGAGTGAAGTGAACGCTGTAGAATTTCAACATTCTACCGCCGTTGAAGAGAGAGAGCCTTTTTGCAAGGGAGAGAACCTTTTCGAAGGCCATTTCCCCCGTGTAAGGAGGACTAGAGAAATGTATAGCATCTATGCTTAGACCCCTCTTCTGGGCTAGCCATCCGGCGACCGGGCTGTCTATACCACCGGAGAGAAAGAGCAAAGCCCTTCCGCTAACGCCAACCGGTAGTCCACCGATCGCCTGTGTTTTGCCGCTGGAAATGAGCACACCTTCATCCCTTATCTCTATCTCTACAACAAACTGCGGATTGTGTATATCTACGGAAACTTCGGGGATAGCTTCGAGAATCTTCTCTCCGACGAGAGGATTCAATTCGATGCTCTTGATGGGAAACCTCTTGTCTAGCCTTCTGGTTTCGACTTTGAAGGTCCTGCGCCCTTTCATCATCTCGGCCTTAGCGAGCTCTATCGATGTGGAGAATATGTCGTTTATATCGTACGTAGTCCAGGATCCAAGGCTGTAATTCTGAACACCGGAGGTTCTCTTTATAGCCATTTCGGCCTCTGACAGTTTTTCAGGGGATACGGTGACGATTATTCTGCCCCTGATTCTCTGTACGGTTGATTTTCCGATCTGCCTCTTTATATTGCCGGTCAGAGTCTTTTCGAACATCTTTCTGTTTCCCTGCTTTAAGGCTATTTCACCGTATCTGACGACGATGAATTTATCCACTGGAATAACTCCTTTCTTGCATGATATATAATACTCCTATCATACATTCTTTTGGGGAGGTGCGCTTTTTTATGAGGAAACTAATAATTTTTCTGATTGTTTTGGGGAGTACCATTTTCGCTTTTTCCACCGATTTTGAAACTCTGCTCGGGGAGTTTGTACAGATCAGATCGATGCAAGATTCGGAACAGATGTCCGAATTCATAGTAAAAGTTGAAAAAGAGGATTTGAACGACTACAAAATATTAACACTTTTGGCCGATTGCCAAAGGGAATACGCGAATTGGATAGAGGACAAGAAGACCAGGGAGGCCCACTACAAGACAGCACGGGAACTCGCGGAAAAGGCTATAAAGCTGAACCCTAATTACGGTATGGCTTATTATGTAAAAGGAGCCTCGATAGGTCAGCTTGCACAGATGGCAGGGATTATTCAATCGATGTTTTTGATAACCGATTTCGATAAGAGCATCGACAAGGCGATGGAACTGATGCCAGAAAGCCCCTTCCCGTTCATAGCCAAAGGCATGAGAGACAGAGATACACCCTGGCCGTACAGAGACTACAACAAATCCGAAGAAAGGTTTTTGAAAGCGATTGAGAACGATCCGGCATATATTAACTCCTATTACGAGCTCGCGCTTCTTTACGAAATCTGGAAGAAAAAAGACCTGGCCGCCCAGTATTACAGAAAGGTCGTCGAAATGGAGCTTCAGCCAGATTTCATCGTTCAGGGCCAGGAATCTAAGGAAAAGGCACAGAAGTGGTTGACGGAAAACGGATACTGAAATGCTCTACAGAATAGTTTTCTCTTTGATCCCCCTCTTTCTGATGCCGATCATGGGCCATGGATTGCTTCGAGGATTTATAACCTCGGCGGTGATGGTCACCGGTGTGTTGCTAGGTAGAGAAAGTCAAAGAGTGAGTCGAATCCAGAATCTCACGTTCGTTCTGTTTTACGCACTGCTTATCTTCGGATATTTGCAAAACGTATCGACGCCTTCGTACGGCGATCAGGTCTTTCTACTGGCTATGGCGCAGGGAATCTCGGGGTTTTATGGTCTCTTTCATCGCAGCAAGAACCTTTCGATCCCATTCGCCTGTGCATACTGGGCACTGATAGCTGTATCTCTGGCACAGGTCGCATACGCCAGACTTGGAACGAAAGGTATCCTTCTGGCCGGAGCACTCATGGTCCTGGTCGCGCTTCAGGATATGAGAAGGATATTGAAACCTACAGGAAACTGCACCGGACGGGATAGGATGGAATAATCATGGGTAAAGAAAAGAGAATAAGAATCGGAGTAGTTCAATTCAACTCGAAGACAGACGAACCTGGTGAAAACCTCGAAAAAGCCGTCAACTACATCGAGAATCTCGTGGAAGAAGAAGTGGATCTCGTACTTCTGCCGGAGATGTTCAACAGCGGTTACGGGACTGACGAGGTAGTCATTAAGAACGCCATCGAGATGCAGGAAGAAACCATAGAAACGCTCTCGGCTCTTTCCGATTACAACGACGTAGTCATAGTCGGTGGCATGGTCAACAAGGCTGGAGAGGACCTCTACAACTCTTCCGTGATAATGCTTCCCTACAACGAACCTGTATATTACAACAAGACGCACCTCTTTCGTAACGAGAAAAACGTCTTCAAACCCGGTAATGCACTGAAGAGCTTCGACTTCGCGGGGGTGAAATTCGGGATACTCATGTGCTACGAGATCGGTTTCCCCGAGATATCCAGAAAGCTTTCCAGAGAAGGTGCACAGGTGTTGCTAGTCCCATTCGCCTTCGGCAAAGAGAGGAGAGAGATCTATGAAATCGCGACGCGTGCCAGAGCCATTGAAAATGGTTGTTTTCTCGCGGCGGCAAGTCAGAGTGGCAGATGTCCTTCCATGGAGTTGGTTGGAGAGAGCAGAATCGTTTCGCCTTCGGGCGAGATAATATGTGATTGCGGAAAGGGCGAAGGATTCTGTCTGGCAGATCTCGACATCCATCAGGTGGAAAGGTACAGGTACAAAGAGTCCGGTAACTCTCACGGGTACTTCGCGAACTTGAGAGAGGACCTTTACCGTTGAAGAACTGGTTGACAGGACCGAGTCGATGATATACAATAAAAAACGTCAGTGGGCCGTTAGCTCAGCAGGCAGAGCGATTGATTCTTAATCAATAGGTTGCAGGTTCGATCCCTGCACGGCTCACCAGTTTTGTTTAGATTAAGCGGAGTTTATCTCCCACCCCCGCCTTAAGGTCGAGGGGTCAATACCTTGAAGGTTATTGACTTGGCGGGTTATTCCGCCAATTTTTATTTGAAGAGGTGATGTAGTATCGCGAAAGGTGATTCGACACCTAAGAACAATGAAATCGTGGCCAGAACAGTTAGACTAGTCGATGTTAATGGCGAACAACTGGGCGTAGTCACTACGACAGAAGCCCTGAAGATAGCCAGGGAGAAGAACCTGGATCTGGTTCTGGTTTCTCCAGCCGCCAATCCTCCGGTGGCAAGGATAATGGATTACGGAAAGTACAAGTACGAAAAAGACAAGAGGAAAAAGGAAGCCAAAAAGAAGACCAAGCAGACACAGCTTAAAGAGATGAAGTTCAGGATAAGGATCGACGAGCACGACTTCCAGACAAAGACGAACAGGATACAGGAGTTCCTTGAAAAAGGAAACAAGGTAAGGGTAGTCATAATGTTCAGGGGAAGGGAGATCGTCTTTTCAGATAAAGGGAAGGAAATCCTCAACAGAGTTTCGACCCAGCTCCAGCAGATTTCCGATGTCGATAGACCTCCAAAACTGGAGGGAAGAGATATGTGGATGATACTCAAGCCAAAGGCAGCTCCTCAAGGAGGTAAAGAGAATGAGCAACAAAGTAAAGATGAAGACGCATAGGGCGAGTGCCAAAAGGTTCAAAATAACGGGCAGTGGCAAGATCATGAGAAACCATTCCGGTACTGGTCATAACACTGGCAAGAAGAGCGAGAGCAACCGACGTGAAGCCAGAAACTGGACGGTTGTCGAAGGCGGCTACGAAAAGAAAGTCAAGAAAAGCCTGGGCATTTGACCCGATTAAGAGGTGGTATTTAGATGCGAGTAAAAGGTGGAGTCAATTCTAAGAAAAAGAAGATAAAGTACCTGAAAGCCGCGCGCGGTTACAGGGGAGCTCTCAGCAGAAGGTACAGGCTGGCCAAACAGTATTACATTAGATCCGGAGTTTACGCCTACGCTGGAAGAAAGATAAAGAAAAGAGATTTTAGAAAACTCTGGATAACAAGAATAAACGCCGGAGCGAGAATGGCCGGTACGAAATACAACGATCTCATCCATGGCCTGAAGATAGCCGGAGTCAATATAAACAGAAAGATGCTGGCCGACCTGGCGGTGAACGATTTCGACACTTTCAAAGACTATTGCGAACTGGCCAAATCTACTTTGGCCGGAAAATGAATGGAAGGGGCTTGAAGCCCCTTTTTTTTGGAGGATGCGAGATGGACTATGTAGTGAAACGGATCGGGAAGATGGCCTTCTATGCGAGGACTCCATCGGGGCACGACATTCATATGGACGCGAAAGAGACCTCTGGCGGTGACGGTTCAGCCCCGACACCGATGGAAACGGTGCTGGCCGCTTTGATGGGCTGTACTTCGATGGATATTGTGGCTATTCTGAACAAGATGAAGGTGGAGGATTACAAATACTGGATATCGGCCAATTGCGAGTATGCACAGGAACATCCGAGAGTCTTCACGAAAATCGGGCTAATTTACCACTTCGCCGGCAAAGATCTGCCAAAAGACAAAATCGAGAAAGCCGTGAGCCTTTCGCAGGACAGGTATTGTTCGGTATCGGCCATGCTCAAGAAGGCTGTCGACATCACCTTTAAAATCGAATACGAGGAGGATGAAACTTGAACTCAGAAGAAATGGCACAGACAATGCAAAAGATAACTGATAACGTCAAAACCATAAAGAACAAGACCCTAGTCATGTCGGGAAAAGGCGGAGTGGGAAAATCCACAGTGGCGGTGAACCTGGCACTCGCACTCGCAGATGAAGGGTACAAGACCGGATTGATGGACATCGATCTGCACGGCCCCAACGTTTCGAGAATGGTCGGTCTGAAGAAGAGTCCGCAAGTCGTGGAGGAGCAGATCTTTCCGCCAGAAGTTCTTCCAAACCTCAAAGTCATGAGTATCTCCAGCTTCATCGAAGAGGATGCGCCGGTGGTCTGGAGAGGTCCCATGAAGACCACGGCTATTTACCAGTTCCTCGGAGATGTTATCTGGGGTGAACTGGATTTTCTGGTCATAGATTCTCCTCCTGGTACCGGTGATGAACCGCTCACCATTCTTCAGACTCTCATCGATGTAGGCGCCCTCATAGTGACAACCCCACAGGAGGTTGCCATCCAGGATGTCAAGAGAGCGATCAATCTAGTCAAAACCATGCACAGAAAGATTCTTGGACTGGTGGAGAATATGTCCTATCTCACCTGTCCAAAATGCGGCGAAAGAATAGACCTTTTCGGAAGTGGTGGCGGTAAAAGGCTCTCAGAGAGCTTCTCCATTCCACTTCTGGCAAGTCTCCCTTTTGACCCGAGACTGGTGGGACTGGCCGACAACGGCCAGGGAATAGTGACACATATGAGAGGCTCCCAACTGGAGAAAGCCTACAGGAGTATGATCTACAATCTCTTGCAGAGGGTGAAATAGTAGTGGCCAGGTTCAAGAGCATAACTCTCGAATGGAGAGAAGACAGGGTCATATTTATAGACCAGAGAAAACTTCCGATCGAGGAAGTCTATGTAGAATGCAAAACACACGAGGAAGTTTATGGCGCAATAAAGGACATGGTGGTCAGAGGCGCGCCAGCCATTGGTGCCAGTGCAGCTTTCGGTTACGTGCTGGGAGCTATGGAATTCAAAAAGAAACCTGAAGAACTCGCCGCACACATGAAGGCCGTCAAGGACAGATTGGCCGGAAGCAGACCGACCGCGGTAAATCTCTTCTGGGCTCTTGAACGCATGGAAAGGCTTTTTGCCAGTACACCTTCTCTGAGTCATGACGAATTGATAAAAACACTCGAAAGAGAGGCGATAGCCATTTCCCGGGAGGACATACTCACTAATATGGCAATCGGGATGAATGGAGCTTCGGTCGTGAGAGATGGCGACGGAATATTAACCCACTGCAACGCTGGTGCCCTCGCCACCGTCGATTATGGAACGGCTCTGGGAGTGATAAGATCAGCAGTAGAGATGGGAAAGAGAGTCAGAGTTTATGCTGACGAGACGCGCCCTTACCTTCAGGGGGCCAGACTGACCTCCTGGGAATTGATGAAATCTTGTATCGATGTGACTCTAATATGCGACAACATGGCCGGCTGGATAATGAAAAAAGGATACGTGAACCTAGTGGTTGTCGGGGCTGACAGGATTGCAGCAAACGGCGATTCGGCCAACAAAATCGGAACGTATTCGCTGGCGATACTTGCTCAGAAGCACGGAATCCCTTTCTATATAGCTGCCCCTTTGAGCACCGTGGACCTATCCTGCAATAACGGGGAAGAGATACCTATTGAGGAAAGAAGTCACAGAGAGATCACTCACATCGGGGAGATACGGATCGCGCCGGAAGGTGTCAAGTGTTACAACCCCGCGTTCGACGTAACACCCTGGAACATGATCACAGGCATAATAACTGAGAAGGGAATAGCAAGACCACCGTATGATGTTTCGCTCGCAAAGATGTTCGAATCGACACACTGAGGAGGGTTTCTTATGTGGGAAGTTCTTGGTAAAAAAGATAAAGAGGTATTCGATATAATTATCAAGGAGCTAAAAAGGCAGGAACACGGATTGGAATTGATCGCCTCGGAAAATTTCGTTTCCAGGGCCGTAATGGAGGCCGCTGGATCGATTATGACGAACAAGTACGCCGAAGGGTATCCCGGTAAGAGATACTACGGAGGTTGCCAGTTCGTGGATGAAGCCGAAAACCTTGCCAGAGAGAGGGCCAAGCGTCTCTTCAACGCCAAGTTTGTCAACGTTCAACCCCATTCAGGATCGCAGGCAAATATGGCGGCCTATCTGGCCGTCACAGAGCCCGGTATGACGATAATGGGTATGTCCCTCAGCCACGGGGGTCATCTAACCCACGGCTCGCCAGTCAATTTCTCGGGAAGACTTTTCAACGTAGTAGCATACGGAGTGGACGAGGAAAGCGAAGTTATCGACTACGACACGGTCAGGAAGTTGGCCGTTGAACATAAACCGGCAGTGATAGTAGCCGGTGGAAGCGCATATTCTAGAATCATTGATTTCAAGAAATTCAGGGAGATAGCCGACGAAGTCGGCGCAGTGCTCATGGTAGATATGGCTCATTTTGCGGGATTGGTCGCAGCCGGGCTCTATCCGAACCCGTTGGATTTCGCCCATATAGTCACCACGACAACCCACAAAACCCTCAGGGGACCCAGGGGTGGAATGATCCTGACCAACGATGAAGAGATAGGGAAATCGATAGACAAAACGATCTTCCCGGGAACTCAGGGCGGCCCGTTGATGCATGTGATAGCAGCCAAGGCCGTTTCTTTCGGAGAGGCGCTCAAGGATGAATTCAAAGTATACCAACAGAATATACTGAACAACGCCAAAAAACTCTCCAGCTCCTTCGAAGAGAGGGGTCTAAGAATCGTTTCCGGCGGAACCGATACACATCTCTTTCTCGTTGATCTCACTCCGAAGAACGTAACGGGCAAAGCAGCAGAAAAAGCGCTGGAGAGAGCCGAAATAACCGTAAACAAGAACACCATCCCGAAAGAGACGAGGTCGCCTTTCGTCACCAGTGGCATAAGAGTCGGAACACCCGCAGTAACCACCAGGGGAATGACCGAAGCTGAAATGCCTTTGATAGCCGATCTAGTAGTGAAGGTCATAGAAAACGTTACCGGCGATAAAGGTGAAATAGACGAGAGAGTGGCTAAGGAAGTCAGCAGCCAGGTGAAGGAATTGACCGATAGGTTCCCGCTCTACACCGATCTGGTGAGCAGGAGTGAGCTGGATGTTTGAGCAACTCACCATCGTTTATCATCCTTTGATTGAGCACAAACTGACTATAATGCGCGACGATCAGACCGGCCCGAAGGAGTTCAGAGAATTGTTGAAGGAGATAACTCTTCTTTTGACATACGAGGCCACCAGGCATATACCCACCTATGAGAAAGAGATCAGGACTCCTTTGGTAAAGATGTGCGGGAAAATGATAGAGGACAAAAAAGTTACTGTGGTTCCAATCCTCAGGGCAGGACTCGGAATGGTCGAAGGGGTTCTTTCTTTGATGCCGAACGCTTCGGTCGGATATATTGGAATCTACCGCGACCCCGACACTATACAGCCAGTCGAGTACTACTCGAAGCTGCCAAAGATAGACGACACGACTCAGATCTTCGTTCTCGATCCGATGCTGGCTACGGGGGTCTCTTCTTCCTGGGCTCTAAAGCTGGTCAAGAAGGCCGGGGGCAGGCAGATATCGCTGATGTGCCTTATAGCTGCACCCGAAGGGGTAAAGTTCATCCAGAAGAACCATCCGGATGTCAAAGTATTCACCGCGGCACTCGATGAGAAACTCAACGATCACGCGTATATAATACCTGGACTTGGAGATGCCGGTGACAGACTTTATAGAACTAAGTAAAAATCGAATACTCGTAATCGGAGGATACCTGCAGGACATAGAGATCACCGGTAGCGGACATGATGCATCGGTTACCTCCAGGCCCGGCGGTTCGGCCTACAATGTGGCGATGTGTCTTTCGTATTTGGGGATCGATGTGCTCTTTCTGAGCTGCTTCAGTCATGGCAAAGGGGTCGGTTATGCTTTCGATTCTCTTCCCGTGCAGAGCGATTGTCAACGCGGCATCTTTCTTTATCGCGGCACAGAAGTGCTCGCAGTACAAAGGTCTTCGAGACCTACCGTGTCTGGAGCGTTGAGGAGGCTTCTTGAAGGAGAGAAGTTCGCCCTCGCGTATGCGACACTCGAGATAGGTGTCGAAAGTCTGAGCCTTCTTGACGGTATCGATTCCAGATACAGGATACTCGACCCGTCGCCCGGAATAGAACTTAAAAATCTATCCAGTCTTGAAAAGTTCGATTATATTCTGGCGAATGACCATACACCGGTGGCAGCTTGCGAATCGAAGTTGATAATAAAAGCCGGAGCCAAAGGCGCCATTCACAGAGGTGTGGTTTACAGTCCCCCGTTGCCGGGGACGGATAAGTTGGGAAGCGGAGACCTCTTCGGTGCCGTGTTTTCTTACAAGCTTTTACTAGGGCAAAACGCCGAGGAAGCCCTGAAGTGGGCGGTACTCGAAAGCTCGAGATACTGTCTCTTCAGAGGCAGCCTCTCCGATTATCTGTTTCAAATGAAGAAAAGATGAGGAGGTAAGTCTATGGCTGGAAAGCTTACGGTCGTCGTGGGACCCATGTATTCGGGAAAGACCTCAACGCTCCTCTCGATGGTAGAGATCTATACGCTTGGAAGGAAAAACATCAAGGTCTTCAAACCACTCATAGATAACCGTTACTCGACGGACCACGTTGTTAGCCACACCGGTCAAAAGGTTCTCGCGGTGAATGTAAAAAGCTCTGCCGAAGTCACGAGGGCTGTCGAGGCAGAGAGTGGCAGGCTCGATGCCGTATTCATAGACGAAGTGAACTTTTTTGATCCGCAATTGCTGGAGGTAGTTCAGCAGATAATCTTCGATGGAATTGACGTCTTCTGCGTGGGTCTGGATATGAGTTACAAGCACCGCCCTTTCGCAATAACGGCCAGTCTTATGGCCATAGCCGACGAAGTTGTGAAGAAGAAAGCGGTCTGCCATGTGTGTGGAGAGTACAACGCGACAGTCACGCACAGGACTTCCAACCATATTGATAGTGAAATCGACGTGGGAGGAATGGACAAATACATAGCAGTCTGCCGTGATTGTTACAAAAAACTGAATCCAAATAAATGAAATTAGTAAGTCCATATCTGCTGATTTGCTTTCTAATCGTTGATCATAGAATTCGGAGTTTTGATATCTATACAAAGCATTCTCTTCGTCCCAAAGATTTTATGGATTAGTTAGGTTTATTGATTTCATTATAGTAACCAGAAATTAATTATAGGTGAGTATTATCACCTTCGATGTTTGTATAAATTAAACAATCGAAGGGAACCTCGTAGTATACTTTTCAAGCTGCGGAGGTGTTTGGATGTTTGAGAATCTCCAGGATAAACTTGGCAGAGCTTTCAGGCTGCTAAGTGGAAAGGGAAGGATATCCGAGAAAAATATAGAAGAAGCAGTAAAACAGGTGAAGCTTTCACTCCTGGAAGCCGACGTCAACTACAAAGTCGTGAAAGAGTTCATCAACGGTGTAACGGAAAAATCCCTCGGCGAAGAGGTTTTGAAATCCTTTTCACCGGATCAGCAGTTCATAAAAATAGTCAGAGACGAGCTTATAAACATGCTGGGGGAAAGATCCTCACCGCTGAGATTATCCAGCCAACCCGCCAGGATAATGATGGTGGGTCTCCAGGGGAGCGGTAAAACGACCACCTCGGCAAAACTTGCAACTCTCCTTCGAAAAGAAGGCAAGAAGCCTCTTTTGGTGGCTGCAGACGTTTACAGACCGGCTGCTATTGACCAGCTGGTCCAGCTAGGAAAACAAATAGATATTCCGGTGTTCACCGGAGATCGCAGGAACCCTGTGGTAATCGTCAAAGAGGCGATGCAACAGGCGATAAAAAATATCAACGATGTCGTGATACTCGATACGGCAGGCAGGTTACACATAGACGATACAATGATGAGTGAATTGAAAGAGATAGCCGCGCTGGTGAAGCCCGACGAAATACTCATGGTGGTTGACGCGATGACCGGTCAGGACGCCGTTAATTCTGCCAAGGCCTTCAATGAAGCGCTTGAACTGTCCGGTTTTGTTGTCACCAAACTCGACGGCGACGCCAGGGGTGGTGTGATTCTCTCTATAAGACATGTAACTGGAAAACCCGTTAAGTTCATCGGTGTTTCTGAGAAGCCAGACGGCCTAGAGGTATTCTATCCCGACAGGGTCGCCGGAAGGATACTAGGCCTGGGCGACGTCCTATCCCTGATTGACAAGATACAGGCCAACGTCGACGAGGAAAAGGCAAGGGAAATGGAGGAGAAGTTCCTCAAAAACAAGTTCGACCTCGAGGACTTTCTGGATCAACTGAGAGAGATAAAGAAGATGGGTTCAATAGCCGACATCCTTGAGATGATACCTGGAGCTCCCAAAGACGTTGATCTAGCCGGCAGCGAAAAGAGCATGAAAAGAACCGAGGCCATAATCCATTCTATGACTCTTAAAGAGAGAAGAAACCCGAAATTGCTTAATTATTCGAGAAAGCAGCGCGTGGCAAGGGGCAGTGGCACGACCATACAGGACGTGAACAAGCTTCTTAAATCTTACGACCAGATGAAAGATATGATGAAACAGTTCAACAGGAAGGGAAAACTCAGAAAAGGAATCAAAGGATTTCCATTTTAAATAGTGAAAACAACTCAGGAGGTGCAGGCAAAACATGGTAAAGATAAGACTCACCAGAATGGGCAGGAGAAACAGGCCCTTTTACAGACTAGTGGTAGTGGATTCTCAGAGGAGGCGTGACGGCGCTTACATAGACTCGCTGGGATTTTACGACCCGATAAGAGATCCAGCGCAGACTAACGTCGATGTGGAAAAGGCCGTCCAGTGGATCATGAAGGGCGCACAACCCACAGAAACTGCGAGATCTATTCTCTCAAAGTTCGGCGTAATGAAGAAAGTCAACGAACTCAAGTACGTGAAGAGCGGAGAAGTCAAAGAGTGATGAAAGAAGTTCTTGAACACATTCTAAAAGGAATAGTCAGGGAACCAGATCTTATAAAAGTTACCGATACGATCGACGAAAATGGAAACAGGGTCTTTGAAATAAGGGCCTCCGAAAGCGACGTGGGCCAGATAATTGGTAAAGATGGTCGGACTATAAAATCTATAAATGTTTTGATGAATGCCCTTGCCGGTTCCTCCAAAGAGAGCTTCATCCTAAAGGTGGTTAGATGAAAAGCGGTTCCTTCGACAATTATGAAGGCATGATACCCATCGGTCGAATAATTAAACCCCATGGACTGAGGGGAGAAGTAAAGGCCAAGATAGCCATCGATAATGATGAGGTCTTCAGGAAGTTTAAGAACGCAGTCCTTTCAGCAAACGAAACATCGCTCGTGAAAGTCAGAATAGATGGTTCCAGAAAGGCAGTCAAGGGATGGATCCTCCACTTCGAAGGATTCGAAAACCTCTCTCAAGTAGAACGTCTTTGTGGATATTACATCTACGTAGAAAGAGACTATCTGCCCGAACTGGTAGAGGGTGAGTATTATTTCTTCCAGGTTCTCGGTTGCCAGGTTTGGAATGAGAGCGGAGATTTTGTTGGAACTGTGGAGGATATAATCGAAACGGGCTCGAACGATGTGATGGTTATCAGAAGGCAGGATGGTTTCAACATCCATGAAGAACTGATTCCTCTGATAAAGGACTATATCGTTTCGATGGATTTCGAGAGAAAGATAGTGATCGCCAGATCGCTCGATTACGAAGAGGTGAGATAGAGCGATGAAGATCGATGTGCTGACGATATTCCCCGATCTTTTCGAAGCGGTTCTTAAGTGGGGAGTAATCTCCAGAGCCATCGAGAGCGGGTTGATCGAATTCGGTGCGGTCGATCTCCGGGATTTCACGGACGATCGTCACAGAACGACGGACGATTATCCATTTGGCGGTGGTGGTGGCCTTGTAATGAAGGCCGGTCCAATTCTCAGGGCGGTCGATGCTTTGAGGGCAAACGGACCTGTTCCTTATGTGATATATACATCACCGCAGGGCGAGATTTTCGACAATACAAAGGCAAGAGAGCTAAGCAGAAAAGAAAGGCTGTTGTTTATCTGCGGAAGGTACGAAGGGATAGATGAAAGAGTGATGTCCATAGTCGATGAAGAGCTCTCGATAGGCGATTTCGTTCTGAGCGGTGGAGAGATCCCGGTGCTGCTTATGGTCGAGGCCATTTCAAGGTTTGTTCCCGGTGTCGTGGGAGATATGGAATCGGTCGTTAACGATTCCTTTTACAGAGACCTTCTGGATCACCCTCACTATACAAGACCAAGAAACATCAGAGGGCTCGAAGTACCAGATGTTCTCCTGAGCGGCGATCACGAAAAGATAGAGATATTCAGAAGGAAAAAAAGCCTTGAGAGAACCATGGAAAGGCGGCCAGATATCTTTTTGAAACACGAACTGGATCTATACGACAAAAAGGCAATCCTCTCGCTTTTCGAGGAGTTGAGAAAGAATGTTGAATAATATATACCTGGCTTTGATACACTACCCGGTTCTCGGTAGACACGCAAACATAGTTTCCAGCGCCGTGACCAATCTCGACGTTCACGATATATCTAGAACGTGCAGGACTTACAACATCAAAGGGTACTATGTGGTTAGCAACCTTCCAGCACAGCGGGAGATAGTGGACAATGTTCTTAGTTACTGGCTGGAGGAGTTTGGCAGAGAGTACAATCCAAGCAGAAGTGAAGCTTTAACCGTTGTGAGGAAGGCCTCCTATCTCGAAGATGTTATAGAAGATATAGAGAGGATCGAAGGCGTTAGACCGCACCTGGTTTTCACTTCGGCCAAGAGAGGTCCCGACAGACTTTCTTACGGTGAAATGTCAGGGTTGCTAAGGACTTCGGAGATTCCTCATCTCCTTCTCTTTGGAACCAGCTGGGGATTACCCGAAGAGGTTTTGAAACTTTGCAAGTACGCTCTTGAACCGATCCGCGCGAATTCGGATTTCAACCATCTTTCGGTTCGTGCGGCCGTAGCCGTTATATTGGATAGACTTATAGGTGAAGATACAGAAAAAAGGAGGGATTAAACATGGATCAGTACATAAGATCTCTGGAAAATGAATTTATGAGGCAAGACCTTCCCGAAATCGGCCCGGGTGACACCGTAAGGGTCAGTGTAAGAATAAAGGAAGGAAATAAAGAGAGGGTACAGGCTTTCGAAGGAATAGTCATGGGAATAAGGGGCAGCGGAACGGGGAAGTCCTTCACTGTCAGAAGAGTTGGAGCGGCGGGTGTGGGAGTCGAAAGAATATTCCCGTTTACCAGTCCTTCTCTGGAAAAAATTGAAATCCTCAGAAAGGGTAAAGTCAGAAGAGCGAAGATATACTACATACGAAATGTGAAGGGTAAGGTAAAGATAAAAGAGAAAAGGGACTGAAGTCCTGTGGCTTCCGTGAAATCGGAGAAGACTTCTGGTAAAAAAGGATCGCGATTTCTTCACGAGGTTAAAGAGTGGGGAAAGGCGATCCTTTATGCCGTGGTCTTCGGTACAATAATTCGTCTGTTCGTCTTTGAAACTATGCTCGTACCGACTGGGTCGATGATCCCAACGATAAATCCACCCGCCAGGCTTTTTGTGGAAAAGATAACTTACTCTTACAGAGAACCGGATTACGGAGATATAGTGGTCTTCTGGACACCTTATGTGGATATCGAATCGCAGAAATATCTGAGGGGATTCGACAAGTTCATGGATTTCTTCTCGCCCGCGGAGTTTAAAGGCCATGTGAAATACGTCAAAAGACTGGTCGGAAAGCCCGGTGATACAATTGAACTGCGTAAAGCCCCCGATTATACAGCTGCCCGACCGGTTTACCAGTTATATGTCAACGGAGAAGTTCCACCTCAACTCGAAGACAGGAGATACGTGAAAGAAGGTATATTCAACGATACCAGATTTTATTTCGGACTGGCCCATCCAGATGACGCTTCAGTGAGGTTCTCTCCCTATTATAGATTGTTTCAGGCGTATAAGGGGCTGATTGAGTACACAGAATACTACGACTCCGTGCTTGCTCCGCTCGGTATGGAGAAGTACATAAAGACCGATCCCGAAACCGGTTCAGTTCTGGTTACCGTCCCCGATGGATTCCGGTTCATGATGGGTGATAACTCGACGGAGAGTTTCGACAGCAGGTATTTCGGCTTTGTGCCAGAAAGGGCGATTGTTGGCAGTCCTATGTTGACCATATGGCCATTGGAGGATTTCGGTCCGCTAAAAAAATAACCGGGATTCTCCCGGTTACTGGCGGAGGCGGTGGGACTCGAACCCACAAGGGGCATCAACCCCACCGATTTTCAAGACCGGCTCCTTAGCCAATTAGGATACGCCTCCACTGTGCGATTATAACTCTTTGTCTTCATACATTCAAGGGGCGATGGATCGTGAGAGATGTTCAGAATGAGAGAGATAGACGAAACATAAGAATAAACATGGTCGGTATCAAATCAATCAAATATCCGATAATAGTTATGGATAGGGCATTTGGCAATCAACAAACGGTAGGAACCTTCGATCTGTTCGTGGATCTTCCAAAGGATTTTCGGGGGACCCACATGTCCAGATTTGTAGAGGTTCTCGAGAGGCACCACAAAAAGATCACTCCGAAGAACATGGAGTCTATTCTCGAGGATATGAGGCAGGCTTTGAATGCCGATGTTGCCCATATAGAGGTCGAGTTTCCATACTTCATGAGAAAGAAGGCTCCGGTAAGCGACAGCGAAAGTTTCAGCTCTTTCATCTGCTCCTTCATATCCAGGAAGGATGGTGACTTCGATTTCGTTCTTCGCGTTCGCGTTCCGGTTATGACGGTCTGCCCCTGTTCAAAAGAGATAAGTGACAGGGGCGCCCATAATCAAAGGGCCGAAGTGACGGTTTCAGTAAGGATGAACTCCTTGATATGGATAGAAGAGATAATCGACATAGTCGAAGCCTCTGCCAGTGCACCGACATATTCGCTCCTCAAGAGAGAAGACGAAAAATACATAACTGAACACTCTTACGACAATCCGAGGTTCGTGGAGGATCTTTCCAGAGAAGTCGTTATCAAGCTAAATAAAGATTCGCGTGTCGATTGGTATCGAGTCGAGGTTCTTAGTCAGGAATCGATTCACAACCATGAGGCTTACGCTTGCATTGAGAAGGGCTCCAGATGAATTTTTGGGATTCTTTTTCTAGCGACATTTGTGAAAGATTTCAACGACTGGTAGATCTATTGATTTCTTCTCCCCACAATTTGACCTCCGTAAAGGACCGAGAAAAGGCTATGATTATCCACATCGAAGATTCTCTTTTGGCCTTCGAAGGCCGTAAACTCGAAGGGAGCTACATCGATATCGGCAGCGGAGGCGGTATCCCCGGGCTGGTTCTCGCGATTGCCTTTCCCGAAACTGAGTGGGTGCTAGTGGATTCAATTACGAAAAAAGTGAGGGAGATAGAGAGGTTTTCATCGATACTTTCCCTATCAAACGTAACGGCCGTGGCTTCAAGGATCGAGGAGTATTCGAAAGAGAGCTCAAGGTTTGATGGCGCCGTCATGAGGGCTGTTGCTAGAGGTGATGTGGCGCTGGAATTGGCCGCACCGCTGATTGAAAGGGGAGGTGTGATATACCTGTACAAAGGGCCAGGTTGGGAGGACGAAAAACGCTTTGCTTTCTTAGCCTCGGCCAAATTGGGATTACAGTTTCGGGACGAGATGAGTTACAGGCTTTCGGATGGCTCATCCAGAAAACTTGTAATCTTCAAGAAGGTCTCCGAAACGCCGAAAGGTTTCCCGAGGAAGCCCGGCATGGCATCAAAATTTCCTTTGGGAGAGAAGTGATGGATCCACAATTTGGAAGACTTTACCTTGTAGGCACACCGATAGGAAACCTGGAGGACATAACTCTCCGTGCCCTGAGAATATTGGGAGAGGTAGAGCTGGTTGTTGCCGAAGATACCAGGAGAGCATCGAGTCTCATGAGTGCCCTTGAATTGAAGCGCAAAGAGATAATCTCGTTCAACATGCATAACCAGTCCCGTCGGATACCGATTCTTCTTGGCCGTCTGAAAAACGGTGAAAAGATCGCTCTGGTGAGCGATGCCGGAATGCCGGTGATATCCGACCCCGGCGCAACGCTGGTAAGAATCTGCCGCGAGAACGGCATCGAAGTGGATGTAATCCCCGGTCCGAGCGCGGTCACAACGGCTGTCGCTCTGAGCGGTTTTCCGGGCGCCAACTTCACTTTCTTGGGGTTTCTACCCAGAGGAAAGAATCGACGAAGGCTTTTCAGAAGGATCTCCACGGGGACGTTCGAAGAAAGTTTGATCGTTTTCTTCGAATCGCCGTACAGACTTTTGGAGACGCTGAGAGATCTGCTGGAGACACTGGGTGATAGGGATATCTTCGTCGCCAGAGAAATGACCAAGAAGTTTCAGGAATCCCTCAATGGAAAAATCTCAGAAATCATAGCCCATTTCGCTTCGAGTGAACCTGTTGGAGAACTGACGGTTGTAGTTTCCGGAAGGAGCGGTGAAAATGCTAGAGATGCTTAGGAATTTTATCTCTCTGACACCGGCGATAATCGTAGCCATTCTTACTCATGAGTATTCGCATTACTATCTGGCCCGCTATTTCGACAGAACGAGAACCGAGTGGAGCAAACCGGGCTTTATAAGAAGGATAGACCCCGTTGGCCTGTTGATGTACTATCTCTTCAAATTCGGTTGGTCTAGACCCTATCCCGTTAACTACTGGAAACTGAGAAAGCTCGGCTACTCGAAGGCGATATTGACGGCCCTTTCGGGCTCTCTGGGTAACTTCGTCGTAGGTCTTCTGGCCGGTCTGATTTTCTATCTTTCAGGTCTTCACAGGTATTCCACCCTGATGCCCGACTACCTTAGTAGTTACCCGTTGAGTTATTTCGCAGACGTGATCTACTGGGTAATGTTCATCGATCTGAGCACTGCTTTCTTCAATCTTTTGCCCATTCCGCCTCTGGACGGTGCCAACATCATCACTGTGATCGTTCCAGAAAGCTATGTAAACTGGCTCGTGAAATACGAGCTGTACGGCATACTTGTCCTCCTGGTGCTTTCTCTCATCGGCGTGATCCAGCTCATCATGTGGCCCGTTACCCAGTTCATTCAGATCCTTTCCTGGCTCATAGTATAGTGTTTTTCGGGTGCGTCTCCAGCCTTCTACTTATAAACTCGACGGCCTCCTGAAGTGCCTCTTCAAGGTCGCCATCGTACTTGAGCGTAAAACCGGCAGCCCTGGGGTGCCCGCCCCCTCCAAATGCCACTGCGACAGAGCTGACGTCGAAATAGCTCTTCGAGCGCAATGATACGTGTGCCTCGCCTCTTACAGATTCCGAAGCAAAAAGGGCTACCTCAACGGTCGCTATGGATCGCAAATCACCCACGAAGCCTCCGAAATCATCCTCCCTCAGAGAGTATCTCTCGAAATCTTCGGCCTTGAGATAAGAGTACGCAAACCTGTCGTTCGAAAGCAACCTCAGGTTGTCAATGGCGTCTCTCTCAAGAAAAAACTCTTCCAGCCTTCGAGTTTCGAGAATGGCGGTGGCGACCAGACATGGATCTGCACCGAGTTTTACAAGCTCGGCTGCGGCTTCGAACACCGTGCTGTTAGCGTTGGAATAACGGAAAAAACCCGTGTCGGTAGCTATTCCGATATAGTTCATCAGAGCCAGATCGCTATCATAAGAAACTTCCATCAACTTCAAGAGATCGAAGATCATCTGTGCGGTAGATGAATAGGAAGGCTCGACCCAGCAGAGATTGGCGAAGTGAGTGTTGGTCGCGTGGTGATCAATAAGAATCGAAGGCACTCCATAACGGAGTAATCTTTCGAACCTTCCGATTCTGTCTGGTGAAGACGCGTCGACGATTACCAACAGCTCGGGATCTTCTACCCGAGCTGAATAGTGGGAATAATCGACAATCCTACCTACCTGAGGAAAAGGTGAAAATACCGACGGAATCTTCCAATCAATGGCCATTGTCGTCTTCTTTCCCAATTTTTCAAGTCCCATGGAGAGCGATACCACCGAAGATATGCAATCTCCATCCGGCATTATGTGGCCGCAAACCATTATATTTTGAGCCTGAAGTAACCTCGAAAAAACCGCGTTCATGGTTCTATTCATCATCGATCTCCTTTAAAACTTCCAGCGCCTTGCCAACAATATCGCTGAATCTGTGTCTTATTCTATTGGCCGTTCTAACAACATCGTCGTGCGACAGTTTTTCCTTGAGAATTCCCGAAGCCATATTCGTTACACATGAAAGCGCTAGGGTCTTCATTCTGCAATGGTTGGCGGCTATCAATTCCGGCACCGTGGACATACCTACCATGTCGGCTCCTAGAAACTCGAACGATTTTATCTCCGAAGGACTTTCATAAGAGGGTCCGAGTGTCCAGATATAGGTCCCCTCCTTCAGTTCGTGTCCATCCCGGCAAAGCCTTTCCCTGAGACGGGCGAGCCATTCAAGATCCACAACGGAGGACATATCGGGGAACCTGACACCAAATTTTTCTTCGTTCGGCCCTCTTAGAGGATTCCTGAATCCGAGATTGATTATGTCTCTTATCGCGACGATTTCTCCGGGCGAATAAGTCTTGTTGATACCTCCGGAGGCATTGGTTATCAAAAGGCGTTCGATCCCCATCTCCTTGAAAAGATAAATGGGAGATACAACATCTCTGATTTCGTGACCTTCGTAAAAGTGAAACCGTCCTTCCATCGCAACCGATGGAATACCGTGAAAGTTACCGAAAATAAACCTTCCCGAATGTCCCTGCACAGTTGAAGCTGGAAAACCCGGTATCTGCGAGTAATATACAGCTGTGCTATTCTGAAACTCGCACGTAAGGTATCCTAGCCCCGACCCGAGAATTAGAGCAATTTTCGGCTTCATTCCGATATCTCTAATCATTGAACTCGCTATCTGGAAATAATTCAACATCGACAACCTCCGGCATCAAACCGTATCGTACGAAGTTATTATATAATAATGAGAGCATCGTGAAATCTACGGGTGATTACATTTACCCGGGGTTTTCGTTCTGGTATTGATTTCCAGATTCAACGAGAAGGGAGGAAATCTTTTGACGCAAGACGAGGTTTTTGACAGGGTAAAGACCATAATAGCCGAAAAACTCGGTATTGAAGAGGATGAAATAGCGATCGATTCCGATTTGACCGAGGATCTTGGAGCCGATTCCCTGGATCTTGTCGATCTGGTAATGGCTTTTGAAGATGAGTTCAATTTGAAGGTCGAAGATGAGCAGATCGAAAATATCTCCACGGTTGGAGATATAGTTGAGCAGATAAGCAAGGGTCTCAAATTAGAAGAGTGAGTTTTCACGGGGAGCTAAAGCTCCCCGTTATCGTAGGGGTGGTCTAAATCTATAGAGAATTCAAGGTGGAAGACGGTAATTATTACGAGAGACTGGACAGGTTCTTGAGAAATGTTCTCGATGATCTGAAGCTCTCTTCAATATACAAACTTCTCAGAAAGGGAAACGTCAAAGTAAACGGTAAACGGGTGAAAGATGGATCTCACAGGCTTTCTATTGGAGATGTTCTTCAGGTTTATTACCTGGGCGACTCATCAAGAATGAAAAGGCTGGAAGAGACCAGAGAACTTACACCCCGGAAGATTCCGCTCGATATCATCTACGAAGACGATGCCATTATCGCGTTGGATAAACCGGCCGGTATCTCGGTGCATCCAGGAAAGGGGATACAGATAGTAACGCTGATCGAAGGCCTGCTGGCCTACGGAAGAGAAAAAGGGTTCGAACCTCACCCAGTTCACAGGCTCGACAAACACACATCCGGCGTTATCCTGTTCTCGAAGTCCCTGGCTTCGGCCAGGGAAGTTTCCAGGTTGTTTAGAGAACACAAAGTCGAGAAGATCTACCTTACACTGGTTAAAGATTTTCCGCAAGCCGAGAATGGAAGGCTTGAATCCATGAGCGAAGGGGTCCTCGAAGCGCTCGAGTATTCACTCGAGAAGCGTTATAGAGAAGTATCGTTGCTCAAGGTGCGTCTTCACACAGGAAAGAAGCATCAAATCAGGCGCCAGATGGCCCAAATCGGCTGCCCCGTCGCCGGGGACGATGTTTACGGCGACAGGACATTCAATAGGAACTTCAAAAAGGCCAGCGGTTTGAAAAGGTATTTTCTCCACTGCCAGCACCTTGGATTTACGTACAGTTCGGGATCGAAGATAACTGTGGATTCAAAACTACCAGAGGATCTACTTAAGGTCCTGGCGTCACTCGAATGAAAGCACGATCACCCTTGATAATATGGCTTCTAATCTCTCTGTCTCTCCTTGCTCAGACCGAAACGAGAATAAGAAACGAGATAAAGGTTGCCAACGAAGAATTGATTGAAATATACGGTTTTCAGGTAAGATACAACCTGACAATACTCACCGGTCAGGGACACGAACAGCCGGCCGCAATAGATGATGACGGAATGTACCAGATTTTCCTTTATACTTCCAGCTTCAGAGATGGCGTGGCCCGGCACGAACTGGCCCATGTCTATTTCTTCGAGCATTTGAGAAAGAAAGGTTTGGGTCCGGAAACGATCCCTTTATGGTATCATGAGTTGGTCGCTGAGGGCTTCCAGAATCTGCATTCCCGAACGGGGAGACCTCCTCTCAGATCGGGATTTTTCGACTTCACGGCATATGCAAAGAATTATCCACCCGAGAAAGATAGGACAATCTTCTACGGTGCAGTCGAAAGTTTTGCCAGTTTTCTCTTATCGCGGTTCGATTACAAAAGTCTGCTGTACCTTGTCGACGAGTTCTCCTCGAGCGGCGATATGAATTCGTCTTTCAGAGCTATTTTTGGATCCAGCCTGGACAGCCTTATCGCTAAATGGAGAGTCTTCTTTCTTCTGCCTTACTCTCCATTTCTGATAGGTGTTGTAATTTTTCTTTATCTTCTTGTCGGGAGGAGGGAAAGATATTGGCGGCAGTTCCACTTAAACCCAGAAAGTCTGAAAAAAGAAGAAGGCGGAGAGATCGATCAAAAGTTGTAAAACGACTCACCGGGAAATTTATTTTGTTAGCTGCCCTGATGGGTATAATAATAGCCATACTGTATATTCCATGGAGATTCAGATTCGACGAAGTATACGCAAAAACCACTCTGGTTACCGAAAGTGCCGTTGAAGGAGTCGATTCTTTGACTTTGATCTCTGCGAAAGATTTGAAGTCGCGTTCGTCGGAACTCGGTGTTTCAGTCATATTCATCGATTTGAAGGATCATTGGTCGCTTCTCCCGGAGATTCTCCCCCTCCAGAGGCCTATAATATTGACCGGCATTTCGCCCTATACCGCTGCGCAACTGGCCGAGATGTTGGACAGTCACTCTACGTACACCGGGTATATGGAGTTCGATGAGCGAGGCGAATACGTCAAAGAGGTACTGAAATTGCGAAGAGAGAAGACCCTGGTCTTTAGAGTGCACAACTTGAAGAAAAAGGAATACCCGAACTACGATGTTAAGGCGGCCGTTGTGAGATATGTCAGGGCCGTTCGTGAAAGAAGTATCGATATGCTACTTTTCTTAAAACCTGAAAACGACTTCGCCTACGAAGATTTCGTCAGGCAGGTTGACGAGAAACTTGAAGAATTGAACCTTCTTCAGAGTTCGGTTACCTCTCCCAGGGCGGGGAATTCCAGGTTTTTCATTCTTTCCACGGCTTTCATCCTCTTTCTGGTGGCCTCCCTCAGTCCTTTTCTGGCACTGGTGATCCTGCCTTTATGGATATTCTTCCCTTCCATAGGACTACCGTTGGGAGCGATATCGGGACACTTCGCCATATATTACTATCTATCGAAGACCGCAAGAGATACTGTGAGAGGAATCCTGTTATTTTTTGCCTTTTCGGTTTTTCTTGGATTGTCGATCAACTCTTCCATGCTTACACCGGCCTATCAAAACGGTCTTGAACTATTCCGTGGAGTAAAACTGTCCCTCGTCACCCTTCCCGGATGGCTCTTCCTGAGAGGTTTCCTGCGAAGCGCAAAGCAAAAGATGAGCGGAGCAGATGTCGCGATTCTTTGTCTGGTAGCCATCGGGGCTGTATACTACATACTGAGAAGCGGGAATTTTTCGTTGGTGCTGGACCTGGAAAGGCAAATCAGGGATATTCTAGATAGCCTGTTGCTTGTAAGACCGCGTTTCAAAGAGATTCTGGCGTACCCGCTTCTGGTGATATCAATAAAGAACGGTTTCAAGTTCGAGGGAAAGCTCGGACCGTTGATAATTGCCGGTGGTTCAATATCGATAGTTTCAGTCGTCAACACTTTTTGCCATGCCACTGTTCCCCTCTGGACAGGCCTTCTGAGGAGTCTGTACTCGTTGGTCTTCGGCGTATTGTTCGCGCTGGTATTGAAGTGGTTTTCTAATAAAAACGGTAACATTATCAAAGAATCGGAAGGATCTTTGAACGTGGAAAGCAGAGAGGGGTCTAAATAACATCTTGAGTGAGGAGGGATTTAGCATGAAAAAAGCGCTTCTGGTTTCATTTTTAATAGTCCTGGCAGCTGTTTCCTTTGGAGTGGTAACTTACGATCTACAGAAGGTGATAATCGTTCCAGAAAAACCTCAGGGTACTCTCGAGGTTACGATCTGGCTCGATCGAGACAACGGATCTCTATATTACTCCGGTGAGGAAGTGAAAACGTACTTCAAAGTCAACAAGGATGCTTATGTGGCCATATACGACATTACTCCCAATGGAGAAATACAATTGATCTTCCCCAATGGCTATGATAGAGACAATTTCGTAAGGGCAAATAGAAATTACACCCTTCCCACCGACAGTGCAACGACACGTTATAGATTGCAACTGACGAGTGAAACCGGCGGAGGAAAGGAGATCTTCCAGATAGTGGCATCGACACAGCCCCTGGGTTTTCTCGACGATCTCCTAAAGAAAGTCCAGAGCGGTGATGTCTTCCCGAAAGCCAGCTCCAGTGCCGACGATTTCGTTGTCTCCAAAGTCATACCGGTCATCGACAAGCAGGAGTACGCAGTTTCTACGGCCTGGTTCTACCTCGACATTATGCCGAACAAAGGATACGCCAGGATAACTACCACGCCTTCTGGCGCCATCCTGTATGTCGATGGAAAGAACATCGGAACAAGCCCGATCACACTGGAACTGGACGAAGGCAACCATATAGTGACCGCTTACAGAGACGGTTACAGAACGGAAACTAGGCAGTTCACCATAAGCGCCGGTAGAACTGTGGACATCAAGATCGATCTTCAGAAATTGGTCAGCAACTACCAGCTGTCCATCGCAACTAACCCTTCGAGTGCCGACGTTTACATCGACAACAGGTATGTAGGTCGCAGTCCGCTAAACCTGACACTCGAAGAGGGAACCAAGAACCTGCGGATCGAAAGGTCCGGTTACGAGACCTATTACGAGACCTTCGTGCTCGACCGCTCGATTTCCAAGAACATATCCCTGAAGAAGATAGCCGCCAGTTATCAGTTATCTCTCATAACCAATCCTTCGGGAGCAGATGTCTATATCGACAACACGTACATGGGTCGCAGTCCGCTCAACCTGACGCTCGAAGAGGGAACCAAGAATCTGAGGATAGATAGATCAGGTTACGAAACCTATTACGAGACCTTCGTGCTCGACCGCTCGATTTCCAAGAACATAACTCTCAAACCGATCGTCGTCAATTACCAGCTCTCACTGATAACGAACCCTTCGAGTGCCGATGTATATATCGACAACACGTACATGGGACGCAGCCCGCTTAACCTTACACTTCCTGAAGGGACCAAGAATCTGCGGATCGAGAAGTCGGGTTACGAAACCTATTACGAGACCTTGCTGCTGAACCGTTCGATATCCAAGAGTATAACGCTCTCCCCTCAAATCAAGACCTACAAGCTATCGGTTTCGAGTTCTCCTTCGAATGCCAGAGTCTATATCAACGGTACTTACGAAGGCATGACACCGATAGCGCTGACACTGAAAGAGGGAACATACACGGTTCAGCTTACGCTCGACGGCTACGAAGACTTCGTGACATCTGTCAATCTGGATAGAGATAGACAGGTGACCGCAACGCTCTACAGCAAGAAGGCCAGACTTTCGATCGAAACCGATCCCTCCAACGCTACCATCTATGTTGACAACTCATATGTCGGAAGATCTCCTATAACCATAGATCTAGATGCAGGAAGACACACGGTCAAGATCGAAAAGGCCGGCTATCTAACCGAGACCAGAGACGTAAATCTGAGCGCCGGTACAACATCGTCGCTGAAGGTAGTTATGCAGGAAGAGAAACCGGTCGCGAGAATAAACATAACATCAGATCCCAAGAACGCCAGGATCTTTATAAACGGTAAGGACTACGGAATAACCGACCGCATTGTCGAGCTGGAACCCGGGTACTACGAAATAATAATCGTTCTTGAAGGTTATAGGGTGTCGATCACTTATCGCTACTTCGGAAAGGGAGATCACAACCTTTCATTTAATCTGACTAAAATCGATTGAGATCTCGATCGATATCCAGAAATAACCGGGGCTATTTAGCCCCGGTTATTTTTTTCAGTGCATTTTCTCCGATATCGATCCACTCGCCGGGTTTCATAGACTCCGGGAGTGAAAGACCGCCGATTCGGCTTCTGTGAAGTGCCCGCACCTCGTTTCCCGAAGCCTTTACAAGCCTTTTGATTTCGTGGAAACGTCCTTCGGTAAGTGTTATCTCGATCGAACTCTCTCCCATAACCCTAACCCTCACAGGTTTCGAAAACTCCCCACGACCTATGAGCAGACCACCACTCATGGCTTCGATCTGTTCAGGTGTTAGCGGCTTCACCGTCTGGACAAGATACTCCTTTTCGATCGCTTTTTTCGGAGAGATAACATGGTGTACGAACTGACCGTCGTTCGACAGTAAAGTCAACCCGGTGGAATCCCTGTCGAGTCTTCCGGCAACGGAGAGGTCGTGCGAAAACCTTTCCTTTACAAGATCAAAAACGCTCGGCCCCTCCGATTTCTCTCTGGAACAGACATAGCCGGCCGGCTTGTTCATCATGATATAAATCATTCCGAAAACGACCACTCTCTTTCCATCGAGTACAACACTGGCATTCTCTTCCACGTGAAGAGAGGGATCGCGCACAATCATGCCATCAACGGAGACTTTTCCACTCTTTATCAACGATCTACTGCAACTCCTACTAAGTCCTTCAAACTCTGAAATAAAGCGATCTATTCTCATAAATAGATTCTACACCAGTATTTCTTACCTAACCAGGCGTTTGCTAAACCAGGGTAACGCGGTCAATGGTATAATCTTTACAAAAGAAAAAAAGAGAGGGTGGATTCCTTATGAGAAAGGAGTGGCTTCTGCTTAAGCCCGACGATGAATCTGTGAAGAGGCTCGTCGAGTATTTGGGAATAGATACTTTTTTGGCCAGATTGCTTGTTACAAGGGGTATAAAAGACGAAATCGAAGCTATGAAGTTCCTGAACCCAGATAAGACGATCCTTCACGATCCTTTTATACTCCAGGACATGACGGTAGCCGTCAGAACCATTATCGGTGCGAGAGACAGAGATGAGAGTATCGTGATCTTCGGCGATTACGATGTGGACGGCGTTACCAGTACCGCACTGCTTTATTTGGCAATGAAGAGAATGGGCTTCAAAGTCAGCTATTACATACCCCTGAGACTCGAGGAGGGCTACGGTCTCAGTAGAGACGCCCTCAAAGATCTCCGTGACAGGGGTCACAGTCTCCTGATAACTGTAGATTGCGGAGTAACATCGTTCAGTGAAATAGAGTACGCAAGAGAAATCGGATTCGATGTGGTAGTCACCGATCACCACGAAGTAAAGGACATTCTTCCTCCTGCAAACGCGGTTATCAATCCAAAGAGACCTGACGATTCTTATCCCTTCAAAGGGTTGGCCGGTGTCGGAGTTGCTTTCAAACTTCTGGTGGCGTTGAATGAGACGCTGCGTTGCCCCATCAATCCCGAAGAATATCTAGACATAGTAGCCCTTGGAACTATAGCCGACATTGTACCACTGCGCGACGAAAATAGATACATCGTGAGAGAAGGAACGGCGAAGATACAGAGCAGCCCTCTTCTGGGGTTGAAAGCTCTCCTATCTTATTTGAGAATTCCTTCGGAAAATCTGACGGCCCAAGATATCGCCTTCAAGATAGCACCCAAACTCAATGCGGCAGGAAGAATGGATTCAGCCATTGTGGCACTGGAGTTGCTTATTAGCGAGGACATGGATTCGGCAATGAACACGGCCAGCAGACTTTTGAAGCACAATCAGAATCGCCAGACGATCGAGGCCAAAATTTTCGAGCAGACTTCCAAAGATCTAGAGATAAACCATCGAATGAACGACGATTTCGCACTCGTCATCGATGGAGATAACTGGCACCTTGGAGTACTGGGCATCGTCGCTTCAAGACTTGTCTCTATACACAACAAACCTGTTTTTCTCATCTCCACCACTGGACAGGACGGAAAGGGATCGGCCAGGAGTCCTTCTGGAGTCAGCATAATCAGTTTGTTGAACGAGGTCTCTTCTCTGCTCAGGGAGTTCGGAGGGCATGAAATGGCCGCTGGCTTCAGTATTGACAAAGAAAACATTCCGGAATTTCGCAGGGCTATCAATGAAGCTTATATAAGGCAATACGGAAGAAAATTGCCAGTCTTTAAGATAGATGTGGACGACGTTTTGTCTCTCGAATCGATAACTCCCCACGTATTGGACAAACTCGAGATTCTCAGACCTTTCGGACATTCGAATCCCGAACCCAAGTTTCTGATAAAGGGTCTGAACATAGAAAAGGCCAAAACCTTCGGGAGTGGAAGCGATCACGTGAAGATGATCCTCCGGTCGGGCGATAGAAAAACACTCGCAATAGGCTACAACATGAGTTCCATTTTTGATGACTTCAAATACGTAAAACCCAATCTTTTGAAGGTGGATGCCGTTGCCTCTATAAAGAGCGACAACCTCTACGGGCTCCAAAGCGTGAAGCTTTCGCTTTCAGATGTCAATCTGTACATAGATCCCGTCTTCGAAGAGGAAGTCAGGGACAAAAACTTTGTTTTTGAATTCATAAGGGACTGGAAAAATCAGCAGCCTGCTTCTCAGGTTAAGAATGACGTCTCGGCTTTGATTTCAGAACTCGAAAAGAAGCTCTCGCACAAATGCCCGGAATTCATGGATATAAGTTCGAAGAGTCCCTGGGGCACCTTCGGCAATATACGTTTGAAGAACCCCTTTCTTGCCTTAAGGATATTAAGAAACTACCAGAAAGGGCTGAAGACCTTCATAGTTTCGGCTATCAACGGAACGCTCGCACACACTTACTACTCTCTTCAACATTACCTCGATGCGATTAAACCAGTTTTTGCCAATTCTCTGTACAGGGGAAGTCTAGAAGAGAACGTTATATTCGTTACCCTTCCCTTCTTCGTCGAAAACTTTGCAAGGATCTTGGAAACCGCAGGAGAGGTAATATTTGACGAACCGGCCTATATTCTCTCGGGTATATTCAAGGGCCATCCTGATCTCGAAGGCTTTTTAAGTCTTATTGATTCGGTTTTGGACATATCGGGCTTCACCGGAAGCGTGTATTACGACGACCTCAAGGAGTTTCTTGCCGATAGGAGAATCTCCCACGTTTATAAGCCCAACCCCATAAAAAAGGTAGGTATCATAGACAACAGAGGCTCCCGGAAAAAGGTCGAGCAAGTCATGTCCATCGTCGGTCATGGAGAAAACGTAGCAGTTATCGTCGATTCTCCACATAAGACTGTGACGCTGGCCAAATCAATGGGTTCGAGGCTTTCTCACGCCCTTCAAAACGGCGAGTTGATATTCTACAACTATATGTTAAAGGACTTCCAGAGATCGGTGATCTACTCGTTGGTCGAAAGACAAAAGATTAGAGTTCTGATCACCACGCCCTCCAGCGACGGACTCGGAGTCACGTTAGGAAATTCTAACATCGTATTTTACAGCGCTCCGAGAAACTTTCTGGAGGTTCTCGATTCCGTCTCAACGAGGCCTGGCGAAGACTCCGAGCTCTTCTTGAACCTCTCGTTCAACAAAAGCGACCTGCTTTCGAACACAAGCGAAATGGACAGGCTTTTCCCTACTATTGAAGAGCTGGAAGCCGTCTATCAGGATTTGAAAGATGTACTTCCCGCTCCCGAAAGAGATATAAGAAAGGCTTTGAGCTTCGAAGACGGTATCTCCAAGGTCTATCTTTCGATTCTGGAAGAGATGAACCTGCTGAATTACGATGGCAATGTGTGGTACAGCAGTTCGAATGGAGAACTGGATACTACTCTGGTCAAAAAAACCCTTAGATACAGAGAGGGTATAGCTGAAAAGAGAATGACGCGCTGGTTTGCCACAAAGCTTTCGACTATGACCACCAGGGGACTGTTGCGCAGTCTTACCAATTCCGAAGAGGTGCTGAGAGTTGGTTGAGACAGCGTGTCTGGACATCCTGCTTTTAATGCCCCTGGGAGCCGTTCTTCCTTCCATGAAAGCGTTGAGAGAAGCGGGAGTTGCCGCCAAACTCTTTCCCACCCCGCCGCAACGTTTTCCGGGCTGTTCAATATCTATTGCCATTTCTTCTGGCAATTTGGAATGTTGCCTCGAGGTTCTGGAGAGAAATGGTCTGGACCCGCTTTCAATAGCTCACTGCCATTCAAATCCCGTGAGAGAGTTTTATGAAGATACTGGGAATTGACTTCGGCACTGTGAGAATCGGTCTGGCGATCCAAATAGAAGGTATCGAGATTCCACTCGAGACGATAGAGCACAGAGATTATCGCAAAAGCCTGAAGGAAATCTTCTCTCAAAGAGAGATAGATCTAACGGTCATAGGGCTGCCACTTTCTATGTCGGGTCGGTTCAACCAGCTGGCGATGAAAGTCGTTGCATTCGCCGAAAAAGTGAAAAAGATATTTCCGGGTAGGGTGATATTGACCGACGAAAGACTCACAACGAAATCCTCCGAAAGGATCGCAAAAGACAGTGGGCTGAGTTTCTCGACCCGGCGCGATATACTGAGCGCTATGGAAATACTGAGAAACTACTCTCGCGGAACCACAGTAAACTGGGAAGTTAGGGATCTCTTTCCCGTATGTCGTAACTTTCCGCCTATAGATGCCGGAAAAAAAGCGCTACTCTACGCGCCGCTCTCTTCAAAGATAGTGGGGCTCGATTCGACAAAAGAAATGGACGTCTATGTGGAAGATCCACAGATATATCTCTCCTTCGTGAAAAAGGGCTTCAAACCGAAAAACCTTCTTGACGATATCGACTTCTCAACTTACGATATAATAGTAATCACTGAAGGTGCTGAACTGCCCGCTTCTAGCATCGAGCCGGCAGACAATTGTGCCGTGTACATGTGCTCGTGGCTCAACGGATAGAGCGCTGGACTCCGGATCCAGAGACTGTGGGTTCAAATCCCACCGAGCACGCCATAGAACAGCGATATCGGGGAAATTGTCAGGAACCGTCTCTCCTGGAGTCCACGCGAGACTGTGTAAGGATTACTTTTACCGGTTGCTATCGACCACAGCATACGGGCCTGTTTTTTCTTTCAAAGACGGCGAGGAGGTAAGAGAGGAAAACCCCGAGCACCACTCCCGGAACCAGTAACGATAAGCGCGTTGCTTCGCCGGTTCTGGTCAGAAGGTCGGGGATGGAACCGATCATCAGACCCAGTAGAAACGAAAAGGTTTCGTTTTGACGTTTTTTCATCAACGACTTCAGGATCTTACTTACAAGAACTATTCCCCCAACAACTCCCAATCCTATGAAAAGTATTATCAATAGGTCGCGGTCGTTGATGGCCGATATCGCCCTTGAGTACTCACCCATCAAGAGCAGCACGAAGGCCCCGCTTAGTCCGGGGAGAACCATGGCCGCCGCACCCACGAATCCGGCCAGCAAATCGTACAGAAAGGCCGGAAGAGAGTGTGTCAGGAGTGCATCGTCCCCGGGTCTGGCTCCAGAAAAGGCCATGGCCATCACCAGGATCACGCCAACCGCGAAAGATACAGCCGAGGTGGGGGTGAACTTCTTTATATTTTTAAGCACTACCGGGACACTTCCCACCACCAATCCACAGAAGATTCCGTACATCAACGAAGGGACAGTTGTAAGAGATAACTCGATGAGACTGGAAAAGGCTAACAGTCCTACAATTACCCCTGCGAAGAGCTCAACAAGGAACAGAAGTTGCTTTCTTTCGAATTTGAATTCGGAAAGAGAAGCGACAGCACCAACGAACCTCTCGTAAAGACCTCCGAGCAGCACGATAGTACCGCCGCTGACTCCCGGTATGAGATTTGCAAGACCCATGATGACGCCGATCGTAATCACATAAAACATACTCCACCTCCGAGTAGAAAGATTATATAACCTTCAACTGTCAGATTGAAGCTGCGAAGCGATTTTATTGCTGTCATATTTTGTCGGAATATGTTATAATGTTGACAAATAATACCCACTTTGGAGGGATCGAATTGGATTTACTCGATATAAAGGAATTGAGAGCCACACTCAGAGAAGATGGAAAGGAGATCTTGAAAGGAGTCAATCTAAAAGTCAGGGCCGGCGAGCTTCACGCAATAATGGGTCCCAATGGGAGTGGGAAGTCCACTCTGGCAAATGTGGTGATGGGAAACCCCAAATACGAAATCACGTCCGGCAAAATTCGCTTTAAGAACAAAACTATCAACGATCTCTCCGTCGATCAAAGGGCCAGGCTGGGTATATTCATGTCCTTTCAGTATCCTCAGGAGATAAGCGGGATTCGACTTCGCAGTTTCTTGATGTCGGCCTCACACAACCTGAAAAATGACGAGTCGATCTTAAAGAAGAGCAGAGAACTCGAAAAGCTGGCCGACGAGATAGGCATAGGCAGAGAGTTCATAGACAGGTATCTCAACCTCGGCTTCTCCGGCGGAGAGAAGAAGAAGACAGAGATCATGCAGATGCATTTTTTAAAACCCGTTCTGGCAATCCTCGACGAGATCGACTCAGGTCTCGATGTAGATGCCATTAGGTCCATAGCCGCTTCTATAAAAAGTTTCAAGTCCCCGGAAAACGGCGTGATCCTTATAACCCATTACGAGAGACTCCTAGAGTATATCGAGCCCGATTACGTTCACATATACGTGGACGGTTCAATAGTCATGACAGGCGGTCCCGAACTGGCAAGAGATATTGAAGAGAGGGGCTATGAAAGGGACTGGAAAGCTTTCAGGGAGGCGTAAGTATGGATAAAGATCTCTTTCTGGACAGCTCGAGATTCGATTTCATTTCCACGACCGATTACAGCTACATAAGCCAAAAGGGGTTCGATGAGGATCTTATAAGACAGATATCGACGAATAAAGACGAGCCGGAATGGATGCTTCGGAAAAGACTGGAGTCCTTCGAAATATTCGGCCGCTCGAGAGAGCCCGGCTTCGGGGTGGGAGTGGGGGATCTAGATCTCTCAAGCATAGTCGCCTATCTAAAGCCCGGTTCCGGGCGCAACAGATCCTGGGAGGAAGTGCCGAAGGAGATAAGGGAAACCTTCGAAAAGCTCGGAATACCCGAAGCAGAAAGGAATTCTCTGGCCGGAGTTGGCGCTCAATACGATTCTGAAGTGGTCTATCAGAACATAAAAAAGAATCTCGAGGAGCTCGGGATAATTTTTCTCGATATGGAAACAGCCGTGAAAAAATATCCCGAATACGTGGAGAAATACTTCATGAAAGCTGTAACTCCCTCAGATCACAAATACGCCGCCCTTCATGGCGCCGTCTGGAGCGGAGGCTCCTTTGTGTACGTTCCGAAAAACGTTGCCGTACCTCTGCCTTTGCAGGCATACTTCAGAATGAACATGGCAAGCTCAGGGCAGTTCGAGCACACCCTGATCATCGCCGACGAAGGTTCTAACCTCCAGTTCATAGAAGGCTGTTCTGCTCCCAGATTCAATGAACTGAACCTGCATGTCGGCATGGTGGAAATCTTCGTCTTAAAGGGGGCGAAGGTCAGGTACTCAACCATACAGAACTGGTCGAAGAATACGTACAATCTCAACACAAAGCGCGCGATAGTTGAAGAAGACGGAACTATGGAGTGGATATCCGGTTCGCTCGGAAGTATGAAGACGATGCTCTATCCGGCGACCATTCTCAAAGGAAGGAGAGCCAGAGCTGAACATCTGGGTATAACTTACGCCGGCCCAGGGCAGCACATGGATACCGGTTCAAAAGTGATCCATCTGGCTCCGGAAACCAGTTCAATGGTCGACGTCAGAAGCATAAGCGTCGGCGGTGGATGGGCCTTTTACCGTGGAGCCTTAAAGATTTCTCGCCAGGCCGATAACGCGAAATCCTTGGTTCAATGTACCGCACTCATGATAGACAACGATTCCAAGTCAGACACAGTTCCGATTATAGAAGTTGAAAGCGATTCGGCCAACATCGGCCACGAAGCCAAAATAGGCAGGATAAGCGAGGAACAAGTATTCTACATGATGAGCAGGGGACTTTCCGAAACGCAGGCCAGATCGATGATCGTTAGAGGATTCATGGAACCGGTTTCCAGGGAGTTTCCGGTCGAATACGCGGTGGAGTTGAACCGTTTGATTGACCTGGAAATGGAAAGCAGTATCGGATGAGGTGCCATATGGAGAAGACTTTGAACCTTGAACACAACAACTACAAAATGGTCTCGCCACTCAGGCGGGAACTAGAAATTCCGGATTACGGTGACCGCGATTTCCTCATCTCATCCGAACCTCTTGGAAATGCCATGTCGGTTTTCGTGAGCAACCGGTATTCCGAATACAGAAAACTCGCTTTTCCTCTCTGGAAGAGGGTCGATATAAGCAAGATGGTACTTCCGCCTGTCTCTGGGAAAAACGGAAAACACTATCCGGATCCATACGTGAAACCGATTAAGTGGCTTACCAGCGAAGAAGTTGAACTACTGGATAATCTGGATTTCGAGGGATCTGACAGGAAGCTGTTGCTCCTGGGAGATATCTTCTTCGATACCGGTTACTTCTTTTCAATCCCTTACGGAATCCATCTTAAAAAACCTTACATATTCAACAGAGAGGAGATGAATTCAAGCATTTCAAGTAATCTCTTCGTAGCAGGAAAAGGTTCATATATGAAGATAGTTCTGAACTCGACCGGACGGGGAAATTGGTCTCTTCAGAACAACCGGTTTCTCCTGAAGAGAGAGTCTTCCATCGACCTGTTGATCGTCAACGGTCTCTCTAAAAACGATTTTAGTTTTTTGAACAATTTTTACCTGCTCGAGGCCGGTGCTCGCTTGAACGTGTATGAAGTTTCTTACGGCGGTGGAGTTCTTGCCAGTTACCACATGGGAGTCGCCGTCGGCGAAGAATCACGGATGGTTTTCGAACCGGTCTTCATGGCCCACGGAGATTCGAAGATCGATTTGCAGTACATCGCGCGGGTAAAATCTGCCCGATCTCAGGCGATTATAGACGGCACCGGTGTGGTGATGGACAGGGGCCACTCCGTTTTCAGAGGAACAGTAGATCTCAGAAAAGGTTCAAAGGGAGCCACGGGTAAGGAACACAGCAATGTGATGGTACTATCCAGCGAGGCAAGGACGGACGCCATACCCTCTCTTCTGGTCGATGAAAACGAAGTGAACGCATCTCATGCAGCAACGGTAGGGTCACTGGACGAGGAAAGAGTCTTTTATCTCATGTCGCGAGGATTGACAAGGGAAGAAGCCCTGAAGCTCATAATCAAAGGGACTTTCGATCCCGTTCTTGAAAAGATTGCAAAACTCTTTCCCGACCATTCAAGAGGTTTGAACCATGTTTTCGCCTGAAGAATTGAACGGTTATTTCGAGGGTCTGAAGAGAGACTTTCCCATATTTTCTCACGATCCTTCGCTCGTTTATCTTGACAGCGCCGCCACGACCCAGAAACCCTCGTCCGTTCTCGCAGCGATCAGAGATTTCTACGAAAGGAACAACTCGAACGTTCACAGGGGTGTCTATCCACTGGCCGAAGCGGCTACCGAACTTTACGAATCCTCCAGAAGAAGGTTGAGCGGCTTCGTGGGCTGCAGACCTTGCGAGTTGGTTTTCACCAAAGGTTCGACCGAAGGCCTAAACGTTCTCGCCTCTTCCCTCTCCATCTGTGGAGACTACGACACCTTCATCGTACCGGTCTTCGAACACCACAGTAATTTCGTCCCTTGGCAGTATCACGCCAGGAAAAATGGATTGCGATTTATTCCGCTTCCGATAAGCCAAAACTCTCTCGATATGTCACTGGTGAAAGAGACTCTCCAGCGGATGAATGGCAGATTCGTTTTCTCTCTGGCAGGTCTGGTGAATTCAACAGGTTACAGACCTCCTTTCGAAGAGATAGGATCGCTCGTTCATTTGGCCGGCGGTATCATGGTGCTCGACGGTGCCCAGCTGATTCCGCACGAGAAGTTTTCTTTCAGCGAAAGCAACGTCGATTTTCTCGTCTTCTCCGGTCACAAGATGCTCTCAGAAACAGGGATAGGCTGTCTCGTCGGAAGAGAGAAACTTCTGGGAGAGCTGAATCCCTTCGTTTTCGGCGGTCAGATGATAGACTTGGTTGGAAAGGAGGAAACGATTTTCTCCGAAGGTGTCGCAAAATTAGAAGGCGGTACCCAGAATATCTCCGGCGCCGTCTCGATGCTGGCCGCTGTCGAGTATCTGGAAAACGCCGGAATGGAAAGAATCAGTACCCATGTTTCCAATTTGACTTCCAGGGCCAGAGAGAAAATCCGGGCCATCGGCGGGTACATAATCCACAGCCCCGAATCCAGCAGGGCGGTTATCACTTTTACTCACAGCAGGGTACATTCTCACGATATCGCCGAGTTTCTAGGAAGAAAGATGAACATCGCTCTGAGGAGCGGTCATCACTGTTCCCAGTTACAGATGAAAGAGCTTGGAATCATATCGGCTTGCAGGGCTTCCTTTTACCTTTACAATACATTCGAAGACGTAGATAGACTCGCAAATTCCCTTGAAGAGGCCGGGAGGTGGTTCGATGAGTTTCGATGATATCTATTCCGATTTCATAATGCACCATTACAGAAACTCCGTTCATAGGGGCATAGATAAAGAGAGCAACCTCGTGGAAAAGGGGTCGAATCTCTCGTGCGGAGACGAGATAACTCTCTTCATACGAATGAAAGATGAGAAGATAACTTCTCTGTCCTATGACGGTCATGGCTGTGCTATAAGTCAAGCATCGGCTTCGGTGATGGCCGATCTTCTCGAAGGAAAGACCCTGAAAGAAGCCGGGAAGACACTGGCTAATTTCAGCAAAATGCTGCGAGGTGAAACCTTCGACGAAAATCTTCTTGGAGATGCCGCCCTTTTCGAAAGACTCAGAGAGTATCCGATGAGAGTAAAATGCGTTTCTCTGGCCTGGAAAACGGCAGAAAGAGCGTTAAAGAAATAAAAAAAGACCGGTGCTTCACACCGGCTATACTCTGCGCTGAAGTAACCCTTCACAGTGATTATACACTTAATCGATCAAGTAAATCAATCTTTTTTTTCTTTTTCTTTGAGATACTCCATCAGTCTTTCTTCATCGTTTCTGAAGAAGTACTCTTTAGGATCGTCAGCCATCTTCGAAACTTCTCCAAGAAGCGATCCAAGAACTTCTTCAAGCTCCGATCTCTCCGATGCGTCGAATTCTTCGTGAAGTATAGTATTGAGAGTCGCCTCATCGATCTGATCGATGTTTCTGCTCTGTATAGTTTCCATGAATCTTTCAAGCAATTCCTCTATCCTGTCCATTCGAACCTCCCTAAATTAGCAACTTCAAGTATTCTTTCAGGTTTTCGTCATTCGTATCAAGTTGATCTATTGTACCCTTTTCAAGCGCTGAAAGCAGTGATAGAACGAATCCTTCGAGATCTTCGATACCCGATTCGCCTATCGTATCGATATCTATGGGGCCCTCTTCCAGGAGTCTCGCAATACGCAATCCCAACTGGAAGTCTAAATCACGTATCTCTTCGAGATACTCGTCCAGGAAGAATTCGAGATTGAAAGCCATTCCCGACCGTCTCCATCTTAAAATATGTAGCAATATTCTGAAAGCAGCCGTCGTAGTACCAAGTCCAGAGATCAGGAAAGCCATCGAATATGAGAGCAGATCGCTCGGGGAGGGAAAATCAAGAAGGGTTTTAAGGACTGAAACATAAATGCCTACCTCTTTTAGCGATACAATCCTTGCAGATTTTGGAATTGTTCCCCTCTGAAAAGAAGTAACTCTCTGCCGCATTCCGGAGATATCGAACTTCAACAGATGATTTATCAGCGCTTCTATGTCCAGTCTTCCACGTTTAACTAAACCACCCGCTTCTCTAGAGATCGTACCTTTGCTGATGCTTGCCAGAGTAGAAAGGTAGGCGGCTTGCGAGATTGGATTGTCGAACACAAGTCCGGAGATGGCCTTTCCTTTTTCAAGGTCTCTGTGAAAAAGAATAGTGTTTTTCAGTTCAGAGTAATCTCCCTTCTCCAGATATTTCAGAGCCTCTTCATACCTGCCCAGCATATCTAAAATTTTCACGAGCAAAAAGAGGGCCTTATCATCGCCAGTATGGAAGTAGTACTCCTCGCAATGTTCCAGCGCCTCGTCGAGCAAACCCAGATTTTTTTCGGCTATCGCTTCTTCATACAGAACGTCGATCTCCCCGGAGATTTTATAAGCCCTTCGTAAATCTTCTAGACTGTCCCACAGTTTTCCCTGCCGTGATCTCGAGAAGGATCTATTGTAGAAGCATTGCCAGCGATTCTCTATGGCAATGCATTCGTCGAAAACTTTTTCGGCCTCTCCGAATCTTTGGAGTTCGTTGAGAGACACTCCCTTTCTAAGAAGAATCTCTGGATACAGTGGAAAAGAACGTGGAATACGGTTCATTATTTCCATGGCCTGGCCGTACTCTCCAGAAGAGATAAAAACATCCACGATTCCCAAAAACGGGAGAGAGAAATTGCCTCCGGATTTTTCTATCGATTGCAGAAAATAATTGGCCGCTTCTTCGTAATCGCCATTCGACTGGAGCAACCTTCCTATCTCGTAAAGACCGACGTAGAAATCGGGATTCATCTCCACCGACCTTTTAAGCTCTATTTCACAAAGCTGGTAGTTTCCTGTCTGTTTGTAGTAAAGGCCCAGATAAAAGTGGTATCTGTAATCTCTGGAGATCTTCGCCGCGTCTTCTAGAAAACCTAGCGCTCTCTCCAGTTCATTATCGCCCAGAGCTTTCTTGAAGGCTTCATAGCAATAGAACTGTAGATACGAGCCGTAATAGTCGTCCGGTTCATTGAGGTACTGGGCTTTCAGACCTCGCAGAATGACTTCGAGATCGATCTTGTCCCTGTCGATCGCCAGAGGCAGGTCTTCGGCCAGTATAGGAAGCTTGACTGGAAGATTGTTAAGCTTTGCCATCTCTGGCTTCAACGGAAGATAAACTATCATGGTTTTTCCTTTCAACATCTCACCCGCGATCTCCATTATCGTTTGCTACAAAGTCGCACATATTGTATAATACCAGAAGAGCATTGGAAAGATACAGGAGGTATTTAGATGGTGGTTCTTGCTTATGTTTTGATATCTCTGCACGTAGCCATAAGTGTAGCGCTTGGCGTTGCAGTTATGATGCAGATGTCGAAGTCCGCCGAACTCGGTGGAGCCTTTGGTGGTGGTGCTTCCCACACGATGTTTGGAAGAAAGAAAGGTCTCGACACGATGGGTAAGATTACCCTTGCACTTGCGGTCGGCTTCATGGTTAACAGTGTACTGATCGCTTTTGTTGTGTCCAGAGCCTTTTCCGGTTAAGGTGGTTTGATTGCAGACTCCTGAAAATCAGTTCAAGGAACTTACAAAAAACCATGTTTCTCTGATTTCGGAGAAAGAACTGCTGGAGAAACTCTCCAAAAATCGACCTCTAAGGGTGAAGCTGGGTGTGGATCCGTCGAGGCCGGATTTGCATCTGGGTCATGCCGTGGTGCTCAGAAAATTACGGCAATTCCAGAGGTTCGGTCATCACGTCGTCCTGATAATAGGGGATTTCACCGCAAGGATCGGTGACCCCTCTGGTCGATCGAAGACCCGTCCGATGATTTCGAAGGATGAATCGAAGATCAACGCCATATCATACAGCCAGCAGGCCTTCAAAATTCTCGATAAAGATTTGACGGAGATACGTTTCAATTCCGAGTGGCTGGACGCTCTCAATTTCGAAGACGTCATAAGATTGTCGGCGAAGTACACAGTGGCAAGAATGCTCGAACGACACGATTTTTCGAAGAGATACTCAGATAATGAACCGATAGCCATTGCCGAGTTCCTTTATCCTCTCGCCCAGGCTTACGACTCAGTCTTTGTGAAGGCCGACATCGAAATAGGTGGAGACGATCAGTTTTTCAATCTAGTCGTTGGCAGAAAGATCCAGGAGGAGTACGGACTGGAACCGCAGGCGGTACTTACGATGCCCCTCATAGAAGGCACCGATGGAAACCTGAAGATGTCCAAAAGTTACGATAACTACATAGCCTTCGAAGATACTCCCAGGGACATGTTCGGGAAGCTGATGTCCATACCGGATACTCTGATCATGAAGTACATGAGGCTTCTCACAGACAAAAGTGATGAGGAGCTCAGGGATGTCGAAGAGTGTCTGAGGTCTAGAACTGTCAATCCCAGAGACATTAAAATGGAACTGGCTAGGGACATAACGGCCCAGTTTTATGACGAGGAAACCTCTAGAATTGCTCTCGAGGAATTTATAAAGATCTTCCGCCACAAAGAGGTGCCGGAAGAAATGCCGGAAATAAGACTCGATACCGACAGTATCTCGATCGTCGATCTTCTGGTAAATCATGCTAATATTTCTTCGAGAAGCGAAGCAAGAAGGCTACTGGAACAGGGTGGTATAAAGCTGAACGAAAAAGTTATCGAAGACGTTTACGCTATTCTGGACCCTTTGGACGGAGATGTTTTGAGAATAGGAAAAAAGCGTTTCTATCGCCTTGTTAAGTGCTGAAGACTCTTGAATCTGGGCACGCTTTTACTGTATAATAAACCCGTAGTCTGCTGCAAAAATGACAACATTTTGAAAGGGGGTAGGATCCATGAAGAAGCTTTCTATACTGGCTCTACTCGTTGTTACTTTCGCAACCCTCGCTCTGGGTGTCGAGTACAGCGATTTGTCAGAGAATCACTGGGCCTACGACAGTGTAATAAAGACGACAGCCGGTGGATTGTTCATTGGTTTCCCCGATGGCACTTTCAGAGGTAATGAAAATGTAACACGTTACCAACTGGCTATGACCCTTGCCAGGTTTATGGATTATTCAGATGCCGGGGATGCCAAACTCCAGGAAGTCGTCTTTGCCCTCACAAAGAAAGTTGCAGGACTTTCTCTGGAGATCTCTGACAACAAGAAAAACCTAGTTGATTTCATGGCGGAACTGAGGGCTCTTGAAGCTACTGTCGCTTCTCTAAAGGATAGCGGTATCGTTGGCAATTTCGTCACTTCCAAGACTTTCGACGATACCATCGCGTATCTCTACAGAGAGATCGACAGGCTTTCCGGCGAAGCTGCAAGCGCCAACGAGGGAGTAGCAGGTCTCAAGGCAGATCTGGAGGCTCTTCTGGGAGTCAGGGACGATATTGCCGGTCTCGATGCAAAATTGAAAGCGGTCGGCAGTTACGCCTCGGAAATCGAAGCTCTCAAGAACAGGGCCACTGACCTTGAAGTAACAGTGAAACTGCTTGGACAGGCACTTGCAAACCAGAAGATGGAGGAAAACGAGCAGAAGGGTGAGATTGCGGATCTCGATTCCAGAATCGGCGTAGTCGAAAATGTTGCGAACTCGCTGACTTCTGATCTCTTCGCTTTGAGGAAAGCTATGGTTACGAAAGACGATCTGGCCGCTCTTGAGAGCAGGTTGGGCGATGCTATCAAATCGGCTACACCCGATCTAGAACCTTTCGTGACCGGTGAAGAATTGAACGATAAGCTTTCACTCATGTACACGAAAATCCTCAGGATTCAGGACACCCTTGCAAAAATGCCCGAAGTGAAGTACTACGACACCGAAATCGGAAATATCGAGGCGGCGATAGCCGACATAGTCAACGATGTCGATGAAAGCTTTGCCGTTGTGTTTGATCAGGTCGATGCCAACATCGCCAGACTCGACAAGCACGAAAAGCTCGTATCTGAAATAGAGCTTGAACTCGGCACGAAAGCTTCCTCCGCCGATCTCGATACGCTCAAGGGAAAAGTGACGGACCTGGAAGTAACTTCGAAGATGTTGAGTAACGCGATAATCGCTGCCAACAAGAGGATTTCCAACCTCGATTATGTAACACCCGATCAACTCACTGCCAAGCTCAATTTCCTCTACAAGAAGCTTGGGTTGACCGAAGAAGCTTTTGAGAAAGAGATTGACCTTCTCTACGGAGAACTGGACCATGTTCAGATGGAAGTATCCGCAAACAGAGAGATGCTTGAAGTCGCCTTCGATCAGATCGATGCGAACATAGCCAGGCTTGACAAGTACGGCAAGGAAATCGCCTCTTTGAGCAAGAGAACGGGTGACTTAGAGATTCTCGCCTCCACCCTCGAGGACCAGGTCGACAGTCTGACGAGCATCACGAACACGATGGCAAAGCAGATGTACAAGCTCGACAAGACCAAAGCCGACAAGGCAGACCTCGCGGCCGCCGAGAAGAGAATTTCTAGTCTCGAAGCCAACGACACCGTCATCGAAGAAAAACTTCTGGCTCTCGAAGCTACCCAGAAACAGAACATCACCAATACAAATGCAGCGATAATACTTTCTTTTGTAGCTCTTGCATTTGGCGCGGTAGGGTTAATCCTGAAATGATCTTTCTGTGCAACTTAGGCACGTGTGTGTTTGCTTTTGTTACATGAAATGTGGTATATTTACGTTATGCGCATCACCAAAACCAAAACACTCTTATAAAGGGGGTAAGTGTGCATGAAGAAGCTTGTTGGAATCTTAGTGGTACTCTTGGCCATCTCGGTCGCCTTCTCGGCAACCATAACTCTCAGCCCGTCTATAAAAGGGACGTTATGGGGTAAGACTCAGCTTGACAAGAACGGCCTGACCACCGATCTCGGTTTTGCTTTGAAGTCTCTCGGCTTTGGAGCCTCTGCAAATGTCAGCGACCTGACATTCAGCCTTAATATCGATCTAGTGGGCGGTACTGTAACTCTCAATTCCTTCACTGTGGAGAACGACAAGGCTGCTGCCAGCTGGTACGCCAGTAAGTCTTTCGGTAGCGACAGCGGTAAAGGTCTCAGCTGGTTCGCCTACTACGGTACGACCAAGTCCAAGACCTTCGTTCTCAATATGAAGGCGCTCGGTCTTCAGGTCGCAACGCAGGAAGCCCTCATTGGCGGTACGGACAGAATCGCCCTGTACGGCTCTTGGGATATCTTCTCCGTGGCCCTTCAGACCGGTATGGCCGGTCTGGGCTGGAGCGGCGACCTGATAGCCGAAGCCACCGTTAAGCCGTTCACCGGTCTCACTCTCAAGGGTGGTCTCGAAGCCAAGGATCTCACCGGTACACCCGCATTCGACTACGTTATAGATTTCGATTACAAGATGACTCTCGGACTTCTCACCCTCAACCCGTATGCGAGATACGCCAGCACCAAGGGCCAGTGGGTAGGTCTCAAGGTAGGTTACAGTATCGGTGAAAGCGTAGTTCTGAAAACCAACGCCGACGTTAAGTACGATATCGCAGCCAGCAAACTATTCAGCTGGATCCAGGCCGCGCTCTCCAAGAAGGGCATAGGCTGGGCAGGTGTGAAGTTCTGGTACGACCACTCCTTCCTCGTCGGTGGTACGAACGAAATGAAGCTCGGATTCCTGGTCAAGTCCGACGGTTGGGAACTGGATCCGGTTTCTCTGGCTGTCTTTGTCGGTTCCGGCGATTTCACGACCAAGGACGACGTCAACAAAGCCGGCTTCGGTTACGATATAGTCGGTAACCTTCTCGCAGATGTGAAGGATCTCTCCGCTTACGCAGAGGCTTCTCTCTCCCTCGCGATGGGTGGATTCAAGCCGACACTCAGCATCGACGGCGGTTACTACCTGCTCAACGGCACGAAGGCACTCAATGTTGTGCTCGGCTTCCCGGTCTTCGATCTGATCAACTTCGAAGCCAGTGTTGCCTTCTTCCCGGCGATCGACTGGTACGTGAAGCTGTTCTACAACTACTCGTTCTGATTTTAAGGCTAACGATTAACCGGCCCCCGACGGGCCGGTTTTTCTTTGAGGTGAATTAGATGTATATTTTCCTCGGCAACCTGCTCATGGGAGTCGCGATAGTTATAGCCCTGGTCTTTGGAGGAGGTCAATTCGTTACTGCGTTGCTGAACGGCGAGAGTCCCGAACTGGACTGGATGGATTTTCTATTTCCTGCTGTACTATTACTTACGGGCTTTATTCTGCAATTCTGCTCGATAGCGAAGCATTACTTCATCCCTGTGATCGAGGAACTCTTCCTTGCGGGGTCTCTCTTTCTTTACGTGAGGGAAAGCCTCGAAAGCGGGTTAACCTGGTGGATGGCTCCTCTCACGGAATATATAAACTCAACGTTTTTGTACACCGCTACAGGTTCTCTGCTGCCGGTTATACTCGTGGTCCTGATGGCTTCCCTTATATTGAAGATGCTCAACATGTCTGTCCAGAAGACTGGAAACGATGAAACGCGAAAAGAAGATGCGTCGAACAAAAACGGGACCCTTAGGTCCCGTCGAAGTCTGTAGTTGAGTAATATTAGAAACCCAGCGATCTTGGATCTAGCGCATCTCTCAGGGCGTCGCCCAGCAAGTTGAAGGCCATGACCACGATGAATATGAAGATACCCGGTATCAGAAGCCACGGTGCCTCGGTCATCGCCTTTATGTTCTGAGCCTGAGAGAGCATCAGTCCCCAGCTGGCCGACGGTTCGGTTATTCCCAGACCCAGGAAGCTCAGACCCGCCTCTCCCAGTATGTATCCTGGAATCGACAGAGTGGCCGATACTATTATATAAGTCGCAGTGTTGGGTATGATGTGGCGAAGTATAACCCGCCCCGATGGATATCCCATAGCTATGGCGGCCTGTACAAACTCCGTTTCTTTGTAACTCAAAACCATGCCCCTGATCACCCTCGACATTCCCGGCCAGCCTATGAAACTCAATATGAGGACTATGAGAATATACGTGATGTGTGGGGGTATGCTGGTTGGAAGAACAGCCCTCAGAGAGATCAGCAGGTAAAAGCTAGGTATCGACATAAGAATTTCCGTCACTCTCATAAGGATTTCATCGGTGATACCACCGAAGTATCCGGCCGCTCCACCAATGGAAAGTCCTAGAGAGAAGGTTATCAGGATCGCTAGAAGCCCGATACTCATAGATACTCTCGAACCGAACAGTATTCTGGAGAAAACGTCTCTACCGTACATATCAGAGCCGAAAAGAAGAAACTTAGAAGGCAGGTCCGTGCCAACCAGGTGAAGCTTCATGGGAATGAATCCCAGTAACTTGTACTCCCAGGACTGTGTGAAGAACTTTATCGGATACTTCTTGGTCACGTAATCTGTGACCTGGGGATCTTGAATCACATCGACTATAGTTGGCGAGATTTCGAGTTCCGCTAGAAACTCCCTTGCCAGGTCGAGGTCGCCCCCATCGACGTCTATCACCTCGTTTACTATATTCATGGCTTCCACTACGACGTCTTTTATTTCATCTTCCTTCTGGGCGAATATTCGATGCAACGATCTCTCCGTTACCACCTTTACAGGTGGACCTATCCTCAGTAACTCTCTGAACCTGCTGGGAGCGAGCGAGCCGAGGGTTGTCCTGTTGGATGTCTCGGTGACAACAGTCTCTTTCAGCATATCCAGTTCGGTCAATTTTACGGTCTGAACCGTACTGTACTCGGGGCCTCCTAGGTTGGCCCTATTTCCGTCCGCATCGAGCGCATATCGAACGGTTTTCGTGGTCACGTATATATTCATTACGCCATCTTTACCCTGTTCAAAGGTCTTCTCCTCGCCGGTCGCCCTGTCGATGGCGACAACCGATCCCAGAGAGATTCCCTCCGTAAAAAAGGTTCTGTAAGTCTCGGGATCTCTCTCAAGCACCCAGGCATAAATGTACGGAGCCGTCAGTTTTCCCTCTTCGTCGGTCCAGTGGACCTTCGAAGGAGGAGCGTATGAAAGATCCTGCCTCTGATCATAAGGGTTGTTGGGAGCCAGAAAATCCGCGAAAATCGCAACGAGATAGAGTATTATTAGTACCCAAAGTGAAAAGAGTCCCAGCTTGTGCTTTTTGAGGGCGCGCCATGCGAGTTGCCAGCGGCCCATGTATTTGACTTCGAAGAGTTCGTCTTTTTTCACTTCCTGAGGAGTCACTATCAGATCGTTCTTCTTCTCTTTTTTCACTCCAACTCACCCCTCAGCCTAACCTGAACCTTATTCTCGGATCGACCCAGGCAAGCATAAGATCGGCCAGAAGATTACCTATAACCAGTAGAACGGCCGACAGAAGAAGCGTAGCCATGACCAGAAATAGATCCTGAGCGTTCAAAGCCTCTATGACAAGCCTACCCATACCGGGCCAGCCGAAGACCGTCTCTGTGAGGACGGCTCCGCCAGCGTAGCCATGACCAGAAATAGATCCTGAGCGTTCAAAGCCTCTATGACAAGCCTACCCATACCGGGCCAGCCGAAGACCGTCTCTGTGAGGACGGCTCCGCCGAGGAGTCCGGAAAGTGCATAGCCAAATATAGTCACTATCGGGTTTATCGCGTTTCTTACGGCGTGCTTGTATATAACATTCTTCTCAGGCATGCCCTTTGCCCTGGCGAAAAGGACGTAATCCTGCCTTAGCTGGTCGAGGAGTTGTCCACGCATCTGTCTCATGAGCCCTGCCAGCCCCGAAGTGCCGAGCGTTACCATCGGTCCGACAACGTGCCACAGGTAATCGCCTATCTTCCCGAAAAAGCTGAGTTCGTTGAAGTTCTGTGATATCAAGCCGCCTATTGGAAACCAGCCAGTTTTAGCCGACATAAACAGCCATAGTAAGGCGAAAAAGAAGTTTGGAATGGAGATACCTATGAATGCGAGAAAGGAGAAGGTCTGGTCGCTCAACGAGTACTGATGAAGCGCCGAATATATACCCAGAGGTATGGCGATTCCCCAGGTGAAAATCATTGTGGTTATGCTGAGAAGCAATGTAGCACCCAATCTCCTCCACACCAGATTGAAAACGGGCACTCTATAGGTGAACGAGTATCCAAAATTTCCCGTTAAGACGTTTCCAAGCCATTTGAAATACTGAACAAAGACGTTCTGATCGAGCCCGAACTGTCTCTCCAGAAGCTTCAGCTGATCTCTGGTGATAGAAGGGTTCATTCTATAGGCATCCAGAAAATCACCCGGAGCGGCCGAGATGATCAAGAAGGCTAGGACCGAAACCCCTAATAAAACAGGAATGGCCAGTATGAGCCTTCTCACTATATACTTAAGCACCTTTTTCCCTCCTCAACACTGCGAAGACGTTCCATCATTACCGAAAGCGGGAGGGAAAACCCTCCCGCATCAAATCAAAGAGACTATCAGTCTTTCCAGAAACCCTCTACCTGGTACAGAATGCCGGTCGCAGGGCTCAGCTGTGGAACCGACAGATGGAAATTGCCCTTGTGTACATAGAGGAAGTTCTGAGCCATCGTGAAGACAACTGGCTGGTACTCGGCGAAGATCATCTGGAACTCGGCGAAGAGATTGTACCTGTCCTGATCGACAACCGCGGAAGTCTGTAGTCTGTAGATCTCGTCGACCCTCTTCTCCCAGTCGGGAAGAATGTACATGTCTTCAGTTATGTGGTCTTCTTCATTGTAGGACGGCGGATAGTTCCAGAAGTGGAGACCACCGTCGAGTCTGTAAACGTTCCAACCGGTTCCGGGATCGACCGAGCCTGTGAGACCTATAACAACGGCTTCGTAAGTGGCGTCAAGAAGTCTACTAACCACGGTATTGAACTGAATAGGCGTGAAATTGACCTTTATTCCGAGTTTCGAAGCTCCGTCAACTACGATATTACCGATGGCTTCACGTGTTCTGTTTCCTGCGTTTGTCAGGAGCTCAAACTCCACCTTGTTACCCTTCGAGTCAACGAGCGTACCGTCAGGCAACCAGTCGAAGCCACCCTTCTTAAGCTCGAGTCTAGCTCTGGTTATGGAGTACTTGTAGTTGTACTTCTCGATCTCGGGGTTGTAGAAACCACTCGAGGGAGAGACCGGTCCATAGAGAGGAGAACCGAGTCCGTTGTAAAGAGAATCGATGATCGACTGTCTGTCGAGAGCGTAAACGAAGGCCTTTCTGAAGTATTCGTTTCTGAACCACTCGTTCTTGATAGGATCCTTGGTGTTGAAGTTGAAAGTTATAAACTCCGAGCCGAGAGCCGGTCCACCGACACCTGTAACCCAACCCTTTTCAGCAGCCATCTCGGCAAGTCTCGGGAATTGCTCGGCGCTCGGGCCGTAAATATCCAGCTCACCAGCTTCGAATCTCAGAAGGGCGGTGTTCTGGTCGCTGATGATCTCGTAGTTGACTTTGTCTAGATAAGGAAGCTGAACACCGTTTGCATCTACTTTCCAGTAATTGGGGTTTCTCTCGAAAACGATTCTGACGCCTTCGACATACTCGGTCATTATGTAGGGACCCATTCCGACGAGCTTGTCAACGTCGGCTATCGTCCACTGCTCGGCATAGGTTCCGTTCGCGACAGCCTCGCCTAGAATGTGTTTCGGAACTATCGTCCTGAAACCGACCTGTCTCAACGCGGTCACCATCGGAACGGTCCAGGTGAAGGAGATAGTTGTATCGTCAACTATCTTCACAATGGGGAGCTGATCGTTCGAGTCCATGTAAGAACCATTTCCGTTGGCCGTCTGTTCCGGATTCAGCGCTACATCCACGAAGTTCCAGTAAACGTCGTCAATGGTGAATGGAGTTCCATCGGACCATTTAATTCCTTCCCTGATCTTGACGAAGAAGGTCAGTCCGTCGTCGGAGAACCACCATTCCTTTGCAAGGCCTTCCTGGGTTGGCATACCGCCTTCGTCGGCTTCTAACAACGTAGCATGGATAAAGCCCAGTGGAACGGTCGAGCTTGTTTCCTGCGCCCAATCGATGTTAAAAGATTTGGGATCACCCAGTCCCCAATAATAGAAGGTTCCTCCGGGCTTTCCGTTGAAATTTTCTACTTTGTACTCCGGTGCCGCCATTAAAAATACGGCTACCAGAAGTACAGAAAGAAGCACTAGAAATTTCTTCATTACTTTTCCCCTCCTTGTTCTTGAGATGTGGAATAAAGATGGCACGCTACAAAATGCTTTTGATCCACCTTGAACATTTGTGGATATTCCCTGGTACATATATCCATCCTGTACTTGCACCTCGGATTGAAGAAGCAACCGGATGGCCTGTTGATTGGACTTGGAACCTGCCCACCAATTAGATCTTTCCGATTGCGTTTTTTGTTCGGATCGGGGATCGGGGCCGCCGCTAGCAAGGCTTTAGTGTATGGGTGGAGCGGAGCGTCGAATATCGACTCACTATCGCCCTGTTCAACTATTCTTCCGAGGTACATAACAGAAACTTCCTGACAGATGAATCTCACGAGCGCAAGATTGTGAGAGATGAAAACATAACCCGCATTCAGCTGCTCTTGAAGCTCTTCGAAAAGGTTCACTATCTGTGCCTGAACTGAAACGTCCAGAGCCGAGGTAGGTTCATCGAGAACTATCAACTCGGGATTTACGCTTATAGCCCTAGCCACGGCTATTCTCTGTCGCTGGCCTCCACTGAACTGGTGGGGGTACCTATCCACGTGATAAGCCTTAAGACCAACTTTTACGAGAAGGTCTTTGACCATGACTATCGCATCATCCATTTTTTCAGCAATTTTGTGGAAGAGAAGCGGTTCGGCGAGCATCTGTCCGACGGTCATCCTCGGGTTGAGCGACGACATCGGATCCTGAAAGACTATCTGCGCCTTTCTTCTCAACAATCTCTTCTTCTCTTCCAGGTTCTCGAAAAGAGTGTTCAGCGTTTTTGAAGGATTTCTATCGGACTTCACAAAAACGTCGTGTATCTTTTTCTTGTACGTTTCGAGCCCGCTTCCATCGCCATCGAAATCTGGATTTTTGAAGTACTTGGACTTCAGATATTGGAGAGCCCTTTTGCGCTTCATGAAGTAGAAGGTCGTATCTTCCTCATCTATTAGCATCTCTCCGTCGGTAACTTCGTGCAATCTGATAATCGATTTGCCTATCGTAGTCTTTCCACAACCGGATTCTCCAACTATTCCAATCGTCTTCCCGCGGTCAACGGAAAAAGAGACGTCATCTACGGCTTTGACAAAGCCTACTACTCTCTCCACGAGGAAGCCTTGCTTTATCGGAAAATACTTTTTCAAATTTTTGACTTCGAGAAGCTTCATCCTTGAGCCTCCTTGACCAGCCTGACTTTTCCTGCGATTGGATTCCAGCATCTGACAAAATGATTGTCGCCCATCTGCTCCATTTGTGGAAGATCCCTGTAACACTTTTCTCCAGCTCTGGAACAACGCGGAAGAAAGGGACAGAGATCCGGTGGATTGAGCATCACTGGCGGCTGGCCTGGAATTGGAAGAAGCCTATCCAGTTTAACATCGAGTCTCGGGATGCATTCAAGCAACGCATTTGTATATGGATTCATAGGGTGCTCGAAGATATCTTTGGATTGTCCCATCTCCATCTGATAACTCCCGTACATCACGGTTATTTTCGTGGCGATTTCGGCTATTACCGCCATATCGTGAGTGATGAACATCATGCTGCTGTTGAACTGTTCCTGAAGATCCTTCATCAGCTCCAGTATCTGAGCCTGAACGGTGACGTCAAGGGCGGTGGAAGGCTCGTCGGCTATCAGTATATCGGGGTCGCACGAGAGCGCTATCGCAATCACCACCCTCTGTCTCTGACCTCCGGAAAGTTGGAAGGGGTAATCGTTGATCCTCTCAGACGGTTTAGGAATACCCACCTGTTCGAGCAACTTGACGGCCCTTTCCCGGGCTTCCTCCGCCGTAATACCCTTGTGGTGTACAATGGTCTCTATCATTTGATTGCCTATGGTGTACATAGGATCCAGAGAAGTCATAGGATCCTGAAAAATCATTCCGATGTGCTTGCCTCGTATTCGTGAAAAACTCTCTTTGGGAAGCTTGGCGAGATCTATGTATTCCTTTTCACCGCTCTTCGAAAACTCGTCGGTTAGAAAGAGTACCTCTCCACCCGCTATGAACCCCGGATTGTCTATCATTCCAGCGATAGCCTTTACCGTAACGCTCTTACCAGAGCCGGTCTCTCCCACAATACCCAATACTTCATCGCGATATAAATCAAAAGTGGCATCCTGAACGGCTTTAACAACACCTTCCACCATTTTAAAATGTGTGGAAAGATTTTTAACCGAAAGGATCGGTCTTTCTTGCAACCAAATCACCTCATATTCGTCTTTCGAGATATCACCCACGGAGCGGAACATACCTTACTGTATAATTATTACATATATTTGCATATAATATCAAGTGGCTGGAGGCGATGTATGTTAGAAGCAATAAGGGAAATAAGGTTCGGAGACAGTACTACCTTGATCGGAATTTGTTACGGTAATGTTTATGTTGATGGCGAAGGTGGACAGCTAGGTGACAGGGGGAGTGTTGACGGTCATAAAATACTTTCGATAAAAAGGGATGGAGAACTTTGCTCGATAGAGATAGAAGGTTTCATTCAAAGAAAAGCCGGAGAGACCGTTGATATCGAAATTGACCTCGGTAGGAGAAGAGATATCTCCGTTCAGCACACCGCCCAGCATCTTCTTTCGGCCGTTTTCGAAAGAGAGCTCGGAGCAAGAACTGTAGGATTCCAAATGGGTGAGGAGTATTCTACGATCGATCTCACCATATCTATTCTCACCAACGAAATGCAGGAACTGGTTGAGAAAACATCGAACTCTTTGATTGGAGAGAATAGAAGCGTAAGAATCGAGATAATGCCAGGTGAAATCGCCGGAAAGCTAGATCTGAGAAAGGCCATCAGCGAAAAAGTAGTGGAAAGTGGCAAAGATATAAGGATCGTCACCATAGAAGGTATCGACAAGAGTGCTTGTGGAGGCTTCCACGTGCAATCAACTGGTGAGTTGAGGGTACTTAAAATAATTAAACGAGAAAAGGTCAAGGGAGATCTGACCAGAATCTTTTTCGTTGCCGGTCAGAGAGCCCTGCTGGATTACTACAGAAAGCACGATTTGATCGTCAGAGCTTCTTCTATTTTGAGCTGCGGCTATCTCGATCTTCCCGACCGTGTCGACTCGCTGGTGGAGGAAGTCAAAAAAGCAAAGGCGACAGTTAGAAAACTCACTGAGAGAGTCGCGCAGAACGTTGCGCGGGAATTGAGCCTGACAAATGGAGAAACTCTTTTCATCGAAGATAGCGAAGAGATAATCTCATTGATTCCAAAATATATAGAAAAGGAGAAGTACCTGTTCGTTGGAAGGTTTGGAGACAGGGTCTTGCTTTCTAGCAAAGGGGTAGACTGCGGAGCGATCGTGACTTACCTAAAAAACAAACTGGAAGTTAAGGGTGGGGCAGGAAAGGAAAGGGGACAGTTTATCTTCTCTGGTGAAAACTCACTTTTAAAAGAAAGTATATTGGAAGTCACTGCTAATCTGCAAAAGGCTGGTGAAAAACGTGAAAACAAAGATTCCACCCAGTAGCGTTGAATCTGAAGAGGCCGTTCTCGGGAGCATACTGATCGATCCCGATGTCGTTCCAGATATCATGGAGCTTCTCACAAGTCAGGACTTTTACCTGAGAAAGCACCAGCTGATTTTCGCTACGATGGAAAGGCTCTTCGACGAGGGGAATCCCGTCGATATCGTCTCTGTCACCGAGAGGTTGAGAACATCCGGATCGCTCGAAGAGATAGGAGGAGAAGTTGAACTTGCCAAACTGGCCGATCTCGTACCGACCTCGGCCAACTTCTCCTATTACGCGAAGACGGTCAAGGAAAAATCTCTTCTAAGATCGCTGATAACTGCGGCCAGCTCTATTGTGGAAAGCGCTTACGAAAACGGTGATACCGACGAGATTCTCGACAACGCGGAGAAGGCCATATTCCAGATCACGGAGTCGCAGGTTTCCAAGACTTACCAACCCATAGGCAAGATAATGCACGAAGTCTTTCAGAACCTCGAAAAACTCAAAGAGAACGCCCTCAGCGGAAGAATAACCGGAGTAGCCACCGGTTACAGAAAACTCGACGAGACGACTACCGGTTTCAGACCTTCCGATCTTGTGATAGTTGCGGCGCGTCCTTCTATGGGAAAGACCGCCTTTGCCTTGAGCATCGCCTGCAAAATGGCGCTGGAGTTCAGGATCCCGGTGGGCATCTTCTGTCTCGAGATGTCGAAAGAACAGCTCGCTCAAAGGCTTCTGTGCAACGTCAGCAATTTCGAGCTCTCAAAACTGCGCGCCGGCGATATCAACAACGAAGAATGGAAGAGACTCACAACGGGAGCCAGTGTTCTACAGACGGCGCCGATAATCATAGACGACGAACCTTCCCTTGATCCGCGGACGCTAAGGGCCAAGGCCAGGCGCATAAAGATGGAACACAACATACAGGTACTTTTCGTTGATTATTTGCAATTGATGCACACCAAGGGCAAAACCGACAACAGGCAACAGGAAATATCGGAGATCTCGCGTTCGATGAAACTCCTGGCTAGAGAGTTGAAAATAACTGTGGTTGCCCTCTCACAGCTTTCGAGGGCCGTTGAACAGAGAGAGGACAAAACACCTCGTCTCAGCGACCTGAGGGAATCGGGTGCTATCGAGCAGGATGCGGATACGGTGATGTTTTTATACAGAGAAGAGTATTACAAAGATAAAAGCGAAGTCAGCGACATGCCGCAGGTTACGAAGATAATTATCGGCAAACAGCGAAATGGACCGGTGGGGACGCTAGAAATGGTTTTCAATCCTAAGACGGTGACCTTCTACGAAAAGGCTTTCGAGGTTGAACGATGATTGTAGCCAGGGGATTGACCAGGAGGTTCGGCACTCTTATCGCCGTAAACAACCTAAACCTCTGCGTCAAGAGTGGTGAGATTTACGGCTTTCTCGGACCGAACGGAGCCGGCAAAACTACCACGATCAAGATGCTAACCGGAGTCATGGAACCGAACTCCGGCGAGATAGAGATCGCCGGTTTGAAGATGAGAGAATCGGGAATGGAAATAAAAAGATTGATCGCCGTGGTTCCCGATGAGCCGAAGATGTACGACAATCTGAAGGGAATAGAATTCGCGATGTTCATAATCGATATATACAGGCTGCCCAAGAGAGAAACCCTGAGGCGTCTTTACGAGATCGCAGAAATCTTCGATATCGATTACCTGGGCAAGTACATAAGCGACTATTCTCATGGAATGAAACAAAAACTGATGGTTTCTATCGCGCTCATGAGGAACCCATCGGTTATATTTCTCGACGAGCCAACAGTGGGACTGGACGCTGCGAGTGCCCGCAAGCTCAAACTCATGCTGAGGGAGATGGCCAACGGGGGGGCCTCCATCTTTTTCACGACTCATGTGCTAGAGGTTGCCGAGAAAATGTGTGACCGCATCGGAATCATCGACAACGGAAAGCTGATAGCAGAGGGTACGTTGAACGAGCTTAGAAGCCAATCGGGGAAGATGGAGTACTCTCTCGAAGAGCTTTTCCTTGACATGACCGAAAAAGGCGAGAACCTTTACAGTAATGAATCGGGAGAGTGATGGCCTTGAAATATTCGACTCTGGTCGTTGCCACAGCCGAAACGGTCGTCTCGATTCTGGCGGTTATGTCTTTCTTTCTGGCGAGCTCATCCTATACAGGAACGGTCCTTTTCTTTTCGTTGATCATTGGTCTCCTGCAACTCAGATCGATCGTACCGGTTGACAATCCGGGCAACCTAAGGAGGACGCTTCCAGATATAATCAAAAGACCCGGTACACTGCTCCTGATTGCACTTACGTCCGTCTCTACCGGTGAGACCTGGTATTTTGGGATACTGGCGGTCCTGTGCATGTTATCACTGGTTTTTTCACTTGCATTCGTATCTTTCATTTTTTTAAAAAGAAATCTCGTCGTTCTGGAATCATCGATCGTTGCTCTCCTTGGAACCGGTCTCGTTGTTCTGGGTATTATCGACAGAGATTTTTTTGGTGGATTCTTCCCTGGAAAATATCTTCCCTCAGGCTGGATATATTCGGTGGCCGCCGGCGATCTCATGGCGGCGATTCTGGTCATGGTTCTATCGGTATGGTTGGTCAGGATGAGATATAGATCTCAAATCTCTCGATAATTGGACGTAAAACATAGTGTTAACTCTCTTACCACTTTCGGGTAGTATCATATAAGAGGAAAATTCAGAAGGGAGTTGAAAATATGCAGATATCTCTTGATCAATTTCTCAGTGCGATAATGGCTAGGGTGGACAACCTCGAAGCTACGATAGACGATCTGAGAATGAGAACAAACATCGCGATGCGACTGGTGAAGTTTATGGCACCGGATTTCACCAGGGACGATGTGAAAAAAGCAGTCGAAGAGGAACTCGAAGTCACAATGAACGCCGGGCTCATGGAGGAGAACGAGCGCGGTGAAGAGATCACGGATAGATTGACCGATAACATCTACGACTGGCTTCAGGGTGACGTATCAGAACTCAAGGAAAGGATGGACGAATACCGCAAGAAACTGCAGGAAGCAATGGAAGCCGAGAAAAGCAAGGTTATCGACGTGGCTCCGGCCAGCTTCGTCAATCAGCTCGGCCAGGAAAGAGGCCCAAAAAAAGGGAAAATACTCTTCTGATAAAGAAACGAGGCGCTTAAAGCGCCTCATTTTTTTATGTACTCTTGAAGTAACTTCAGTGTGTTATCGATGGCTTTGTAGTGAGTTCTCTCGTAGCCGTGCGACGCTTCGACGCCCGGTCCCAGTAGTCCGAACCTGACATCGTATCCGGCACGTAACGACGCTTCGACGTCCGATCCATAGAAGGGATAGATATCTACCCTATAATCGGCACCGGCCCTTTTGGCGGCATCGATGAGTTTTTTCACTGTCTCGCCATCGTAGGGACCGCCGGAATCTTTGGCACAGATGGAAACCACATATTCGTCTGTATTTAGCGTGTCGCCCACTGCGCCCATATCGACAGATATTATCTCCTCAGAGTCTTCAGGCATCGCAGCCGAAGCACCGTGTCCGACCTCCTCGTAGTTAGAGAAAAAGAGGTAGACCTTCCGACCGCATTCCAGCTCTCCGGTGGAGACCTTTCTGGCCAGGCTCATCAGAATGGCTGCGCTTGCCTTGTCGTCGAGATGTCTGGTCTTTATGAAACCACTGTCGGTAACTACGGCTCTGGGATCGAAAGAAATGAAATCCCCGGCCTCTATTCCAAGCTTCTCGAGATCGGACCGGCAGGAGACCTCTTCATCGACCCTTATCTCCATGTTTGACATCTTTCGCTCCAGCGTTCTGGCGTTATCGAAGACATGTACAGACGGTGCAAGGCTTTGTATGGTTCCGGTGTAATTCTTTCCTGATTTTGTGTGAATCGTGCAGTTTTCATTCTCTATGCTGTTCATGGTGAAGCCTCCTACGTTGGTTATTTCCAGCCTGCCGTTAGATTTCAGAGACTTCACCATCGCACCCAACGTATCGACATGAACCGCTAGAACGAGCGGATTTCCCGAACCGCCGAGCTCAACCACCAGCGCTCCCTTTCTGGTTTTACGTGGCTCAAAACCCATCTCCCGCAACTGGTTTGCCACAAACTCGATTATTTTTTCCGTGAATCCAGAAGGGCTGGGAATATTCACCAGTTCAAGGATTTTCCTGATCGTGTAATCTTCAAGATACTTCAAGCCGCCTACCCCCTGTCCTTTTTATCTGAGCATTCCTTTGATTATCAAATCGGTCGCCTCTTCTTCGCTGAGGCCTTTCGACATGAGCGTCTCCATCTGCTTCACGTTGATCCTACCGATGGAAGCCTCGTGCGTCAGCTCAGCTTTTTCGTTTTTCACATACAGTTCCGGCACAGTACCGACCTCGACGGCATCTCCCTTTATTATCTCGTTGCATTCTATATGTCCCCTCGAGAAGGGCGCGTTCCCGTAAGCCTTGTTGATGATCTTGGCCTTGCTCTGATCTGTAGCAAAGACCGTGGTTTTGGCTATTCCCGAAGAACCCTCGCCGTTGAGGTTGATCTCCTCGTCGATCTCCAGATAGTCGTCTTCCCTTTCATAGACCTTGGATTCAACGTGTGCGGAAGCGTTTTTCTCGAGATCCACGTGCATTTTGACATAAAGTTTGCCCACGCGAGTCTTTGTGAGGTAGAAGAGGTTCTGAAACCGCCCGCCCTCTTGGACCCTGGTTCTGTAAGTGGCCATGACAGTTACACCACCGTCTTTGCTGTGCATATGCGTATCTTCGTACAGCATCTCCGCCCCTTTACAGACATTCGTATCCGCGATCATCGAATGCGTGAAGTTCTTTCCACTCGGGAAAACACAGTGAGAGATAAACTTCGCCTTCGAACCGTCGCCGATTCTGTTGTGAATGAGAACGGTCTGAACGCCTTCGGGTTTCAAGTATCCCGTGCAAAGGTGGATGGGGTTGTTAACTAAGATCCCGTCGTCTATATCAAGCCAGACTTCGACGCCGTTATCCAGTTCCTTTGCACTGAGATGGACTCCTTCGACGGTGTTTCTTCCGATAATCTTGTTTCCGCTAACGATTATCGACACTATGTCTTTTCTGAGAAAGTCCGATACATTCCCCCCAGACCTTTCGTATTCTTGCGCTATCGCTTTAAACTCACGTTCGTAACTGGACTCGATCATGTCGAAATGTCTCCTCTGACGGGCTCGTTTATGTGTTGGCATTTATCGCAGAGCTTTCTGTAAAACTGGACTATCTCTTCGGGCTCTCCCGATGCGAGCATTCTCCCGCCACAGAGAAGGTATGCTTCATCGGCCATCCGCGCTATCTCTTCGCGGTGGGTGATTATTATGACGGTCGTCCCTTTGTCTTTCAGTTTCTCGAGGACGTTTTCGATCATCTCCATTGACATTATATCTATACCGGAATCCGGCTCGTCCAGTATAACCACATGAGGGTCGACGATCATTATAGAGGCCAGCTCGATACGTTTTCTCTCGCCTCCGCTAAGGGTATCGTCAACGAAACGATCGAGGTAATCGCCGTTCAATCCCACCACTGCCAGCACTTCAAGCAACTCTTCGGAAGAGAGTCTTATCTTTCCACCGAGGGTCAGGTATTCCTTAACGGTCAACCCGGTGAACCTGGCCGGCTCCTGCCAGCCCAGCGTTATGCCTTTTTTTGCCCTTTCGGGTACCGACAGATCGTTTATCCGAACTCCATCCAGCACTATACTGCCGTCGTAATCGCGGTGGGATTCCAGTCCCATCAAAACGTACGAAAGCGTCGATTTACCCACGCCGTTGTTACCCAGAACGGCGTAAACCTTTCCCTTTTCGAACTGCGCGGACAGACAATTGAGAATCGCCCTTCCATCGCGAACCAGCTTTATATCCTTTACTTCAAGCATCTCATACCTCCAGGCATCGCTATTACTATCATAAGTCCGATCAATAACGTCAGCAATGCCAGATACATTGCTTATGTTACGTCCTGGTGACTTTTCACTCGTCCAGAAAATATTCGTACAGTTTTATGAAGTCATCGGCCCTTTTAAGGAAGTTGTTCAGCTTTTCCTTTTCAGCGTCCGAGATATCGAGGCTCTCCAGCTCCACTTTCAAAGAGGCGACTCTCTCCTTGCACCAGGACGCCACCTCACCGTACAGAGCCTCTACCCATTCACTTTTCAGATCTTCTTTAAACGACCGGAGAACCTTCAGCACTCCGTCGGGCACAACGTTCTGACTCTTCATGTAGCTCCAGGCGAATAGCTCGCTCTTCGCGATCTCCAAGACTTTTGTCAGCTCGCCTTCGCCGTAAACCATGAGAAGGTTTCTCGCGTACTCTTCGTAGATGTTCGGATCGTCTTTGAGCCAGCTTCCCGGGCTGTTAGTGATGGCCGTTTCGTAAAGCGCGACCATCTCACCCCTGTAGGAAGACGGCAAATCAACAAGATCCGCGATTATTCCGTTCAAAATGGCGGGGTCTTTCAGTATCGGAACGATCTTCTTCAATTCGGCCGACACTCCAGATGAGTCGATCATTACCCTGAAGAGGAGGCTCGCGGTGTTTCTCACCACCTGAAGGTCTGGAGCGATGCGAAGCGATCTTAAGAGCGCGTCGATCGCGTCGAGAGAAAGTTGAAAATCGATTAAAAGATCTGAATCGAGACCTTCGAGAAACGACTGAAGATCGGTCGAGCTTTCTGTATGGAATATCGCGTCCGGAAGGCTCCTCAAGAACGCATGATCTAGCGAAATCTCTTTCAGAAGACCGCCGGCCTGACCGGAGTCGTTCAGCCATTCCGAGAAAGCGTCTTCTCTTGAGAAGATCTCTCTATATGCTACTTCGAGATTCCCATGACTCATGGAAAACTTGAGCCTGAAATCTTCTTTCCTCTGTGTGGTAAGGTAGAGATAACCGAAATACGTATCGGCCATGTATTGACCTGGAGAGAGTTCTCTAGATAAAGCCAGGTTTCTGAGAGCCCTGTAGAAGTTTTCGTTCCCGTCTTGCCTGGCATTCATAAGTGTATCGGAAGCAGCCTTCAACCTTGAATTTAGCCGATACATAGCAGATTTGTAAGCCTGCTCTTGTTCCTGAACGGCCATATCGTGAAGGAGCTTTTCGGGAGCGGCGGGATACCTTTCGCGCAGACGGTTTTCTCTTGAGTTAACGTATGTGTCTGTTGCGAGAGCCGTGTAGGTACCCGTGAAATTCAGCAACAGTTCCTTCTCTGCCTTTATATTGTTAATTGATTCCACAAGCCCGGGTATTTGCGGATTGATGTTCTCGAGGTTTTTGTAGGCTATGTAACCCCTGGTGAAAAGTCCTTCCGAGATGAAATTCCTGCTCATCAGCACAGAAGAACCAAGCGAGAAAACAACCACGATCAACGATACTACCCCGCCGAATTTTACGGTGAGTCTTCTGCCACAGTAGTACTCCCTTCTCATGGCGAAACCGAAGAGAAAAACCCCGAAAAGAGCATTGGGCATCAGATGGGCTGGAAATGAAAGGATCGAATCTATGAAAAGTATGAGCAGTCCTGAAACCAGAAAGAGATACTCGAGAGCGTTTTCGGGTGAGTTTGTCATGGATACAACCTTCCAGGAGTGTATCGCCATGGAAAGGATAAAAAGAAAGACTAGCGACAGACCAATAACCCCAGTTTCACCAAGTATCTGTGTGTACTCGTTGTGCGCCCTTATGCTGTTCAGGCCGGCTGCGTACATATACTGGGGTTTTTTGGCGAGAACCACGCCCATCTTCTCTGTCGAGAAGTACTTGTAGGAACCAAAGCCGGTCCCGAGGATCTTCGATCCCTTCCATTGCTCAAGCGCCGCTTCCCACTGGAGAAGACGCGAATCTACGGAAATGCTGTCCTCGAAAGTGTATGTTAATCTTTCCGAGAAGCTGAAGCTTCCCTGTGTGAGGAAATTATCTCCCGAATAAGCCCATATGATAGCGACCGTAACCAGCAATAGAAAAAGAAGGAAAAGGGGGCTGAACGCGGTGAAAACCCCCCTGGGCCGGAACCTTATCATGAGTACCGTTGAGAATAGAACAACGAAAATCAAAGAACCAATAACCGAATAATATACCGATCTCGTCTGACCTATTAGAATGACTACAAGGAGGACCGAGAAGATAACCAGATAAAACACTCTGCGAAGGGTTTCATGCTTCCAAACAGGCCTATTCGTAACAACCAGGAATGCCACTGGAAGGAGCAACATCCCCATCAGATCCGTCGTGAAGTTTACGTTTCCTATCACCGAGGCCAGATTACCACGCGACAGGGGAGCGCTTTGCGTACCCCAAAGCAGGCTCTTTCCCGAGTAGAAAGCGAATAAAGCATCCAGGGCAATCACGAGCCCTGCGAAGATGAAAATCTGCAACAAGATCAGCAGCCTGTCTCCGGAATCCTTGGAGATCAGGACCGAGAAAACCACAAAGAGCAGGAGGTTCATGGCGTAGCCAAGTGAAACGGGGAAGACGTCCGGAAGGCTTTCAAGGAGCAACAAAGTAGTCAGACAGGAGTAAACGGCCAGTACCAGCGCAACAATTTGGGGAAAAGCCAGAGGGAGCTCCCATGGCGAACGGACGGCCTTCATACTCAGAAGAATAATCAAAACGGAGATCATGACCGAAGCGAAATAGAACTTGGGAAGACCCATGTCCCAGGTGAAACCCTTTATGGCAAAAAGGGAAGAACCGAAGATGAAAACTACATAGAAAAGTAGCGACCTTTTCTGCATAAAGGCTCCTTTCGATGCAATCTTCGCGCCAGTCTTTTCGCGCCACTCCTATCCGATCACCGAGACCACAACGTTCCTCTTCCTCGGGCCGTCGAACTCGCAAAAATATACGGCCTGCCAGACTCCGAGATTCAGTTCACTATCGCTGAACGGTATATTTACCGAAGAACCTACAAGAGTAGCTTTGATATGGGCGTCTGAGTTCCCTTCAAGATGCTTGAACTCTTCACTTGTCGGCACTAAGCGGGCCAGCCAGCTAATTATATCCTCTACAACGCTTGGGTCGGAGTTTTCGTTTATCGTTACGCCAGCTGTCGTGTGGGGAACGAATACGTTGACCACACCGTGAGAGACGCGTGATTCTCTGAGAGACTGGAAAACCAGATCGGTAATGTCTATGAATTCTATGCGCTTGCTGCTTTTTATCGTATATATCATGTTTCAGTGGAAGACGACATTGGTGATTATCACAACATAACCGTTGTGCTCTTCGAGCTGTACCTTGACGTTCTCTTCTTTTACCTTGTATTTGTCGGCGACATAGGCCTTTATCTGGTAGATCATATCCTTGCCGCTTGATTGGAGAAGCTCTTGAGGAATCACTTCTCGAACCGGTACAGAGTACCTTCTGCCTCCGGTGATCGATTCCAGTCTATCCTTTGCTTCTTTTCTGCTTCCTTCCGTCTTCTTCTTTTTTCTGAAAAGTCCAAAGAACATACGCTTCAACTCCCTCTCAGTTTCTTCTGAAAAGTCGCTTGAGGAATTCCAAGAATCCCCAGGATCCCTGTTCTAGGATGTCGTTTTCGACCGGAATCGCTTCCCCTTTTATTCTCTGGGCGATGTTGTTGAAAACCCTTCCGATCCCCTCACCATTTCCATTGAGTACGACCGGAACGCCCTTGTTTGTTGCCACGATTACCTCGTCGCTGTCGGGTATGATACCGATGAGGTCTATTGCCAGGTTTCCCTGTATATCTTCCCTGGTGAGCATATCTCCGCGCTTAACCATCTGTAACTTGAAACGGTTTATCAGAAGGCGTATATTGCTCTCTAGCATACCTGAGTTTTCCAGGAGCCCTATTACTCTATCCGCATCGGTAATGGCTGGAAGCTCCGGGGTGGTCACCACCAAAGCCTTTTCTGCGGCGGCTATAGCATTTCTGAAGCCTCTTTCGATTCCAGCAGGGGAATCGACGATGATATAGTCGAACTTCGGATAAACCTCGGCCACGATTTTCTTCATATCTTCGGGAGAAAGCATTTCCTTGGTCGCTATCTGCGACGCCGCAAGAAGGTACAGTCCCTTTATCTGTTTATGCCTAACCAAAGCCTCAGAAGCCGTTACTTTTCCATTCGCAACGTCCAGTATCGTATGAACAACCCTGTTCTCCAAACCCAGGGCAATATCAAGGTTCTTCAGACCTATATCGGCGTCTATGAGACAGACCTTGGCGCCCTTGTTGGCGAGAGCACAACCAATATTGGCCGTTACTGTCGTTTTACCGACTCCCCCTTTTCCGGAAGTCACAACGAATACCTTGGCCATTTCTATCAACCTCCAGCCGTTAGACTTTTATGAATTATAACATTGTACGTTAACAAGAGCTCATAAAGAAAAGGAAATTCAAAATTCGTTTATACCAAACACCCTGTATATAAGGAATTTCAGGTACTTCGTCTCGTATATGGAACTTACCTCAGGGTGGTCGGAAGGTTGACCGCCTCTGAAGGAGACGATTCCTAGTTTCTTGCTGTCTTGAAAGGCATCGTTTATCGATCTCTGCCACTCCTCCTCAGAAAGTATCTGTGTGCATGACGAAGTGGCCAGAAGACGACCGCTCCTGAGACTCTTGATGGCCCTTAAATTGAGTTCCTTGTACCCCCTCAGTGCATTTGCCTTAGATGAGGAAGATTTAGCCATTGCGGGAGGATCGATAACAATTATATCGAAAGACGATTGATCGCTTTCACGTAGAAAATCGAAAGCGTTGGCGGTGATGAAAGTGCATCTGTCTTTCCATCCGTTAAGTGAAGCGTTCTCGCTGGCTACGTCCAGCGCTCTCTGGGACACATCGACTAACGTTGCCGCTCTGGCGCCTCCCGCGAGGCAGTGAAGCGCGAAATTCCCCGTGTACGAAAATAGGTCTATCACCCTTCCTCCACCGCTCATAGACGAGAGCCTCAGGGCATTTTCACGCTGATCGAGGAAAAAACCGGTCTTCTGACCTTTCGTGTCTGCCAGAAATTTGATGCCGTTCAGTACGAAGGGTATCAATTCCGGTCCCTTGCCGTGTATCCATTCCTCTTTTCGCTCCAGACCCTCTTTGCTCAATGCCAGACCCTCACTCTTCTCAAAGATGCCCGTGGGATTGAAAAGTTTAACGAGCGATTCGACTATCTCGTCCCTGAAAGTGTTTATTCCAAGGGTATTGAACTGAACGACCAGATAATCGGAAAACTTGTCCACGATCAGACCAGGCAAACCGTCAGCCTCTCCGAATACGATACGTACCGCGTTGCTATTACGCAGGAGAGACTCTCTGGAACGATAAGCCTTGGAAAACTTTTCTTTGAAGAATTCTCTGTCTATTGACACGTTCTTACGCGTCAAGAGCCTTATACGTATGATCGAGTTCGAGTTGTAGTAACCGCGTCCTACGAACTGGCCAGAGAAAGTGAAAACATCTACCAGACTTCCATCGATAGGCGTTTCGCATCTTTCGATTTCATTATCGTAGATCCAGGGATGTCCCATTGAGATCCGTTTTTTGATGTTCCTCTTAAGTACGGCGGAATTCAATGCTTACCCAGTCCTCTATAAAGATCTATGTAGAAATCTCTGTCGAGATTTCCAGGAGTTTTCTTGTTGTGCGAGGCTTTCGACGATTGTTCCGACCATCTTTGTACTTCATCTTCGGTCAGGGCAGGAACCATTTTCTGGACTTCGAAACTATCAAGGAATTCTTCGAGCTCTCCTATACTTTCAAAAGGTTCGATGGCTCTGGCAATTCTTTCGGGATCGGCCTGGGCTATTCTCTCGAATACCTTTATTATCGTCACGGCGTTGGCAATCCCGTGTTTGATGCCTTTGAACGAAGAGAGGGGATAGCCGGCCGCATGAGCGGCTGTTGTCCCTGTATGAGCTATCACCATGCCTGCAAGCATGGCTGCGTACTGTATTTTCTCTCTCAATGTGAGATCGTTTTCTCTATTCATCAGACGAGGCAAAACACGATGGATTATTGCGGTGGATTCTGCGGAGAGCATTTTTACAAGAGGATTGTCCCCGTTATTGACAACTTCCCCCTCAAGCGAATGAGACAGTGCGTCCAGAGCGGTGGCAAGAGTTACCTCGTGTGACATGGTGAGAGTATATCTAGCATCCAGAAAGGAAACGATCGGAAAAGTTGATGACATGCCGAAACCTCTTTTTGTGCCGTTGCTGTCTGTTAGAATCGAGTAAGGTGTTACTTCGCTCCCGGTTCCCGAGGTTGTTGGAATCGCTATTATCGGAAAAGCTGCCAGCGAATCGCCCCGATAAAGGTCATCGCAGGTTATGCCCTTGTTTTTATTGAGAGTCGAGATGGCCTTGGCCGCATCGAGCGGACTACCTCCACCGATAGCTACAACGAAATCGCAGTCATTTTCACCCATGATTTTTCCACCCTTTTCCACCGTCGCAAAGGATGGATTCTCTTCAACACCGTCGAAGAGCACATAAGGCACGTCGAGGTTCATGAGAATCTCGATTGTATCGTCAAGAGCACCACTTACTCGGGCCGACGATCTACCGGTAACTACGAGGGCTTTCGTTCCATTCTCTTTGAAGACCGTCTGGTTGATTTTTAGGACACCGCTTCCCGAGAAGACTCTCGTCGGTAGAAAGTATCTCCACATCTCATCACCCTCTATCTAAAATTTTCCTCATAATTCCTTTGCTTGTCTCAACAGTTTCGTTCAGGCGGGAGAGATATTCTCCCTTAAGGTCTACCGAATACTTCAAAGAGTTGTTGATAGCTATCGTCAAATCCTCGCAACCATCTTCAAAGTTGAGATCGCATCGACCGTCCAGCGATTTAACGAAACTGTCGAGTTTGCTATTTTTACGCCACACGAAAGGTATTCCCATGGAGATGGCCAGTATCGCTCCGTGAAGTCTCTCGGTAATTATCAGCTGCGCGCTGTTGAAAACCTCTATGACGCCTTCCATATCTGTTGAAGTCTTGTAGATCTTGAAGCCATTCGCACTCGCTTTCTCTTCAAGCTCTCTTCTCTTTTCTTCGTCGTGATGGTTGTGAAAACCGATCGCGCAGACGGCCGTTATGTTGTTCAGTTTCAAGGCTTTCAGAACATCATCGACCTTTGTCCCGTTTTTCAGAACGATCACCGCTAAGCCCGTTTCACTTTGCCTTCTTTTGGGGAGTATTCCCTTCTTGAAAAGGTAGTACGGTCCATAATCGGTACCGGGGTGAACGTTCTTCGACAACGAAGAGAAGTGCTGGAAACTGCAATCGTCCCTTGTTACTCCCGAGGTGAGGGGATTTGAGAGGAGTCTGTCCAGAGCCTTTTTGTTGGAACCGTGCTCAATAGGTCCGAAGCCCTGGGAAAGAAAAATGAGCGGTTTTCCCTTTCTCAAAGTGTACCTGGCCAATCCGTAGTAGTAGATGAAGCTTCTCCAGCTCGTGCAATCCTGCAAAAGATTTCCCCCACCGAAGACGGTCATCACCGAGCTACTGATGGCCAAGGCGAGATCACGCGGATTGAATCTTTTTATTATCCGCACGTCCAATTTCTCTGGAAACCTTCCATAGATCTTTTCTACTGGAGGGGCGGCTGGCAAAAAAACGGGACCTTTGAATTCTATCTCTTCCAGCAGAGCAAGAGAAGAGAGTAACAAAAGATCGTCACCAAGGTTGTCATAACCGTAGTAACCCACCAGAGTTAACCCGCCAAACGGAAATTGCCTCACAACATAACCTCCGGGATATTAGACAATAGTATTTTATCACAAGTGAAATTCAGATACCCCGATATGCATCACAAAAAATCTACTTGAAAAGGGTAACGATGCATCAAAAATGAAACTACTCGAAAGGTAAGGGTAAAGGGGATAATCTTCGCGAATGACAAGTTGAAAGAGGTTGACGCGAAGATGAAGAGAATAGACATGACTGGACTGATCGAGAAATACTCAAAGAAGTACAGAAAGTCTGGAAAGAAGGAGAAGAGTAGAATTCTTAACGAGTTTACTGAGGTAACTGAGTACAACCGGAGCTATGCATCATTAATACTTAGGAGGGGTTATTCTAAGAAGAACAAGAGAAGCAAATTCACAAAGAGGCGCGGGAGAAAGAAGAAATATGATTTGGAAGTATTGAGAAAACTTGTTGAGATATGGGAGATCCTGGACTTTCCTTGCGGCAAGAGATTCAAAGCGATTATTGAAGAGGCGATAGACAATCTGAACAAGAATGGTCATTTGTCTTTGAGGGAAGAAGTTAAGCAGAAGCTTTTGGAAATAAGTTCCTCCACAATGGATAGACTTCTTCGAAGTGAAAGGAAGAAGATGGAACTGAAGGGTAGGTCACATACAAAACCCGGTACTCTCTTGAAGAAACACATAAGGATAAAGACTCATCACGAATGGGATGACACAAAACCAGGTTTTGTTGAGGTGGATCTTGTCGGTCACGAAGGAGGTGATAGTTCGGGAGAATTCTGTTATAGCCTGAATATGGTGGATGTTGCCAGTGGTTGGAGTGTCGTTGCACCAATAAGGAACAAAGCTCAAAGATGGACCCTCGAAGCTATAATCGCATTGAGAGCTTTACTTCCTTTCCCTCTTTTGGGAATTCATTCCGACAATGGTTCGGAGTTTATTAATGCTCATTTGTATAAGTATTGCTTGGATGAAAGATTGGTCTTTACCAGAACCCGGAGTTACAACAAGAACGATAATCCCCATGTGGAACAGAAGAATTGGTCTTTGGTCAGAAGGGCCGTTGGCTATTACAGATACGACACTTTGGAGGAACTGACTATCTTGAAGGAGCTATATGCAAGCTTGAATCTCTACAACAACCATTTCCAGCCTACTCATAAGATGATCCAAAAGACCAGAGATGGTACAAGAATAGTGAAAAAATACGACAAGTTCGCTACTCCCTACGAAAGAGTTCTTAACTCTCCCTGGATTGACTCCACAAAAAAAGATGAGCTTCGCAAGGTTCACGAAGCCCTAGATTTATATATACTCAAGAGTAATATAGCACATTTTCAAGAATCACTGGTTGATATACAGATAATGAAGTCTAAATCTAACTCAAAGAGAGGTGTTCTCAATCTCCTTCTATTCGATTTTGAATAGATTCTATTTTGATGCATTAACTCTCTCTTGAGTAGATTTAATTTTGATGCATTACGTACCCCTATACAAAAGATTTCAAACTGGTTGTACAATTAATCAGGGGGTTAGACTTTTGAAAGGCAACACAGAGTTCCCACTTATCTATTATCTCTTCGCTATGATTTTGGGCGGACTATTGGTTTTTACCGCCTTCTCATCCCCTGCCGCTACAATCGCGCTACTAGCGCTTTCGACTGCTGCCTTTCTGATCTCGCAAAGATCGGTCAACCGGTTTCTTTGGTTGGCCTTTTTTGTTGCCGGCTCCTCGTTACAGGTTATCGTGCCCCGAAATTTCGAACCGGGTAATGTCGAGTACACCGGATACGTTACACGCGGAGGAACTGGACTCGTAGAGGCATCGGAAGGAAAGATACTGATCAACGGGAACTGGTTCTCTCTGAGAGATACTGTTCAGATAAGGCTTTCAAAAAGCAGCGAGGAGCTCTATACTGGGCAGATAATCTGGGCTGCCGGAAAGATGGAGGTCAGAAGTATCTTTCCGCTTTATATTATAGATTCATCTGCCGACGGTCATTTCGACAGGTTCAGACTGCTTTCGTTGCCGGGCAGATATTCTAGAGATAAACTGAAGAAGTACGGATTGCTCGATACAATGGCCTGTTCCGTCTTTTTAGGTGATAAAAGATCTATGGAAAGCAACACGAAGAACGAAATTTCCGATCTGGGGGTTGCACACCTGTTCGCCGTTTCGGGCCTCCATATCGGCATGATGTACCTGTTCGCAAACTATGCTTTATCCAGATTTCTCCTCGGAAGAAGAACTAAATTAATACTTTCGGCATCACTTATCTTTCTTTACACAATGGCGACCGGTCCCTCGATCTCGGCCATGAGAAGCTTTCTCATGCTAGCAATCTATTCTTTCTTCAGATTCATCGACTATCGCCAACACCCGCTCAACGTTCTTGGGCTTACCGGAATTATAATGACTTTATCTCAGCCGTCCATAGTGGCATCGATCTCTTTCCAGCTAAGTTTCTTCGCGACTGCGATGCTTCTCATCTTTCTGCCTGTATTCACAGGGTACAACCTCATGTTTCAGGCCTTCATGACCGGCGTGATCGCACAGATCGCCATCGTACCTCTATCACTCAACGTTTTCGGCACTCTCTCGGTAGCCAGTATCCCACTCACCATACTCATGGTACCGCTATTCATAATACCTTCCTATATAGGCGTAATATCACTCATGATATTCGATGCGCTGAATCTCAGCCCTATCTGCGACTTTCTGGCTGGAGCACTCAAGCAGCTTTCCAAAATCTTTGTAATCTCTACCGAAACGATCTCTGGACTGATACCCGTGATGAGATTGGAAGGTGTGGCTGCCTATTTGGTTTCGCTGTCTCTATTGTTCTGTGTTTTCTTCTCGCTCTGGCATTTCGGGCACAAACCATAGAATTTCAATTGATGATCTTCGATGGTGTATCCCGTCTTCTCTCTTACCAATTCTTCCAGATCATCCAGGTTATCCAACGGAAATCCAACGACACAACCGCATCTGTTGCAGACAACGTGATGGTGGTGATGTTCGCCCTTTTTCACCAGTTCATACCTGACTATACCATCCCTGAATACGATCCTCCGAAGCAATCCAAGTCTAGCCAGAAGTTCGACGGTTCTGTAAACGGTCGCTTTACTTATTCTGCAATTTTTCTCCATCACTTTTCGGTAGGCTTCATCGGCACTCAGATGATCGGTTTCAGCTTCGATGAACGACTTCAGTACAATATCTCTCTGGGCCGTCATTCTCTGGTTTCTCTTTTTCAGCTCTATTCTGAGCTGATCGTATTTCATGATAAACCTCCATTCATGAAATAATGCTACATGATTGGTTTTATATCTATCTTCCAGCCTGTGAGCTTCGCGGCCAACCTGGCATTTTGCCCGCCCTTTCCTATGGCCAATGAAAGCTGTGTGGGAGAGACATAGACTACCGCTTCGCGGTTCTCAGCGCTTGTTACTCTCACTTCCAGAGCCGTCGCGGGAGCGATAGAGTTTCCCACCAGTTCAACCGGATCGCTGCTCCAACGAAGTATATCGACTTTTTCCGGTTTTATCTCGCGCAAAACTTCGGCGATTCTCGTTCCACTCTCACCAATACAGGCTCCAACGGGATCGACCTTTGCATTCTGGCTGAAGACGGCTACCTTTGACCTTATCCCTTCTTCTCTGGCTATCGACTTTACGATCACATCGCCGCTGGCTATCTCTGGAACCTGAAGTTTGAGAAGCTCTACGACGAATTCGGGTGTCTTTCTCGTAACCATGATCCTCGGTCCTTTAGAGGATTTTGATACATCGACGACGTAAACTTTCATCAGGCTGTTCAGTCTGGGTTGTTCGCCAGGTATCAACTCTTTTGTCGGGATACGGGTCTCTATCTTTCCAATTCTCAAATCCACCCATTCCGGGGTTATTCTGAGAACCTCCGAAGTGCTGACGGTGCCCTTTATGTCAACATATTTGTCAAAGAGATTTTCCTTTTCCTTTTCTCTAATCTTTTGAATCAAGACCTGCCTGGCCGTCTGAGCGGCTATTCTCTTGAACTTCTTGATGTTCAATTTTCTTTCGATGGTCGCTCCGATCTCTACGCCGGAGTTTATCTTCGAAGCCTCCTCGAGTGTTATCTCGGTAGCCGGGTTCTCGATCTCTTCCACAACTGTCAACTCTTCGTAGACTTCGATGTCCCCGGTTAACCGGTCAATGTGCACTTCGACGTCACTCTCGGAAGCGAAATTCTTCTTGTAGGCGCTCTGCAGGGCCTTTTCAAGTATAACTATTACTTCGTCTTTTTCGATTCCCTTATCCTGCTCAAGTTGATCCAAAGCTTCTAAGAGATTGAGATTCACGGTAACACCTCTCTGTATGTATCATAGTTTTAAGTTTGCTCTTTTGACATTCTCGAAAGATATAACTACTTCCATTTGATTGTCGGCACTTTCGACGACGATTTTATTTCCTTCGCAAGATAAGATCTTTCCCGAAAGCGTGGAATTTCCGTTTACTGGTTCATTGAAAACGATTTTAACTTTCTCGCCGGTGAATCTTATGAATTCACCCATGTTTCTGAGCGCCCTCTCGACACCGGGCGACTCAACGACGAGATCGTAGGGAAAAGGCACTATATCGGCCGTATCCAGAGTCTTCCCAAAACTGCTGGAAAAGGCTTCACAGTCCTTTATCGACACGTATCCCTCCAGTTTGTCTATTGTGACTTTGAGGAGTCTCTTCCTTCCTCTTCTGGAAAAACTGAAGTCGTACACAGAGAATCCAAGACTCTTCGCTACCTCCTCGGCAAGTTCTCTAAGTTCTTCCTTCAGATCTTCCATGATCAACACCACCATAATAAAAAATAGAGGGCAAGAAAAGCCCTCTCCCTTTGGGAGTATTACAATACGACTTACTATGGAATTATACCTTTTTTCTTCGGTTCAGTCAATCTTCGTAGCTACTCGGCCATAGTGATCGACTCTCTGGAGTACATGAGACTCGACAGAAAGATCAAAAACATCGAGATAAGTAGCGATACCAGAACCGGTAAAAAGACTTCACCTATGGTGAAATCCAGCATCGAGACTCCCTGGAGAGTAACCATCAGACGGGTTGTAGGAAGGTTTTTGCTGAAAATTCCCAACCAGTCGGGAAACATCGAGTGGGGAATTATGGTACCGCTCAGTATCAACAATGCCGTAACCAGGGTGATCGATGTCAACTGGGCGCTCCTCGAAGAGCTGAATACCATTCCGATAGAAAGACCGATAGAAGTGAAGAGAACTATATAAACTTCGATGACCAGCAGATAAAGGAAGATGTTTGAAGCAACATCAAGGCCCAACATCTTTCCCATAAGAAGAAATACCAGAACCTGCATGGTGGAAAAGATGGAGAAACTGAGCGTCTTGGCTGCCATATAACTCACGCCGGAGAGATTCGAAAGTTTCAACAGATCGATCATTCCGTTCCGTCTGTCTTCGAAGGTTCCGCTTGCCGCTCCAACTGAGGTTACGAACATTATGGTTATCGAAAGAACCATAGGGAACAACAAAGAAGAAAAGTTCAATTTTCTCTCGCGAATTCCCTCGACGGTGATCACCGGCGCAACGTACTCCGGGTCTATCTCTACGCCCTTCATGAACTCCGGATCGGCTACCACAGGAAGGGCTTTGAACTCTTTCAGCACGTTGTTGAGCACCTGGTAAATCGCGACGGCCGTTTGCATCGATCCGGGGTTGGGTATGAAGATCAGTTCAGACGGTTCCTGAAAAAGGAGCTTGTTCGCGAATCCCCTTGGAATAACGAAAACTCCGTCGAGGTATTCCAGCATTCCGTCAATCTGGTCTCTGCTTGAGAGCTGTACTATGTTCTCACCTTTGAGCATCGATGTTGCGTATTGCAGGAAGAAGAGGCCGATAAAGGTTTTGTCTTCGTTGACGATCGCGATTTTCAAGTCGGTATAGCCACCGCTTTCAGACGTGATGGTAGAAATTAGGGCCAGTACCAGAGGCAGCAAAAACAACAGAAGAACGAAAGCTCGAGACTTTCTCATCAGAAGTAGATCGTTCAGCAAAAGTCCTGGAAATCTCAATTGGTTAGCCTCCATAAAAACCGAATTAATTCTCGCGATACTGATCATTACCGTACGATGATAGAATTATATCATCGAGAACAAGATCGGGAGTTAACGCGTCATAGAAGACAATAGCATTAAGGAGGTGGTTGGTTTGAAAAAGGTATGTTTTTTAGTGGTTTTAACGATAGCGGCAGTTTCTCTGTCCAGTGTAGTCTCAATGGTTGAAAGGCTCCCAGCTGATTCCCACACAGTACTCGTTATGGAGGGTTTGAGAGAAAACTACTCCAAATCCAAGGAAGTCGTTCTGATGGATATGATACTTAACCAGTTGGCCATTGAACAGCTGGTGGCCCAGTATGTCGAGATGCTGGCCTACAACAACGGACTTGACCCTAAGGACATCTATAAAGCCTTCGACGGTGATCTTGGGCTGGCGATGTGGAAGGATTCCTCGGGCGAAGATCGATTGATAGCAATCCTTGGACCCATGAAGGATCCGAAAACTCTGAAGAGTGCGGCCGAAAAGATACTGCCACAGCTTCTTCCGGTCGATTTCAAGATAAAGATGGCTACCGACAATGACTACCTGTACCTTGGAGATATCGATCAGTACTCGCAGACTTTCAGGGGGTTTGATTCAAATAAGCTCATAGAAGGCCTTTCGGCAGGATTTGGTTATTTCTATTCGGATATGGACGAGAGCCTCACAAAAGCTTCATTCATGAATCAGGGCGAACTTCTAATGATAGAGACCCTGACGATTCCGACGACCGAAGAAAGCAAAGAGGCCTTCATGAAAGCTTTTGCCGTCGAAGGGATAACCGATCTTGAAGATATGAGTCATCTTCCGTTGGTGTCCATATTCACCAGGCTAGGCGATATAGGTATGCTGGCAGACTACGCTGGAGATCAGCTAACCTCAGTTCCTCTGGATATCGAAGGCCTGGCCCTAGGAAACCTCGACATAGACGAACTAGACGACTACCTTACCGGCAACTTCCTGGTCGACATAGATCTCTCCGTTGACGATATCTTCGCCAGTTTGATGGGTTCTCAGGGAACTTCATCATCCCAGACATCCCAGATGAATATCACCTATATAGCGAGAGTAGGATTTAGCGGTTCACTGGATGTCCTCAAAAACTCCATCGAAAAATCGAGCCCCGAAACAAAAGTCGAAGTAAAAGGAGATACTCTGTTCGTGGAAGGTCAGTACATGTGGATAGACAACGGATGGCTATTCATCTCCTCAAAAAACAAAGAGATGACCGTCCAGACTCTCGATAACAGTGCCCCATTGTTGAATTCAGCAGCCTATGCCGAACTCTCTTCGATGATTCATGAACCCGGTTTCGCCAGGTTATTTGTTGATAGTGGATATGTTCTTACCGGCCTGATGGGAATGGATATCAGCAGTGGCCTGCTTTTCAGCGCGAATTACCTCGCAGAGACCGGAGTGGTAAAAGGTATACTTTTGATCAAATAAAAAAAGAGCCCCTTCGCTAAGCGGAGTAGCGCGGGGCAGAACATCTCGTTTACATAATTATACCCTTTCGACAAGGTGTTAGTCAAGTGTATACTCAGGGGTGGTCGAAGTTGAGGCTGGATAAGTTCCTGAAACAGAACAAAATCATAAAGAGAAGAATACTCGCTAAAGAGGCGATTGAAAAGGGCTTTATATCGAGGAACGGGATTCAGGCCAAACCATCTTCGGAAGTTAAGCCGGGAGACACAATCTCTATAAGATTTTCCAATCGCACGTTGGTGGTAAAGGTTCTGGAAGGTTTTGAAATAGAGATTTTGAAAGAAATCAAAGAATAATTTCACCCGAAACTATGTTGTGGATCTTCCCGTCGTCCGACTGCAGCTGAAGCAAAGCCGGGGAGATCCTTTTTATTATACCTGTGAATTTTTCGTTTTCGTTGAGAGAAACGGTTATTTCATCTCCCTCGACGAAAGCCTGGAGCTTCTTCCATTTTCTGGTCAGATACTTTGTCTTGCCCCTTATCAAATACTTCTTTCTCAAAACTTCCACCCTACGGAGTATCTTCTCTATGAGCAGATTGAGGGGTATATACTCGTTTTTTATTGAAGAAAGCGATGTTGCCGAGCTTTTAAGTTCATGAGGCAGCTCGTTATTCACGTTTAAACCTACTCCCACGACGATTCCTTTCAACCTTTCTCCTGTAAAGACGGATTCGGTAAGTATTCCCGCGACTTTCTTTCCATTGATGAGAATATCGTTGGGCCATTTTATCTGAGCGTTTCTGTACTTAAGATCCCGGACGCTTTCAACAACCGCAACGGAAAGAAGTTTCGTATAGGCGTTAGGTTCTGTTATTTGAAGTGGTTTGAAGATTATCGAAAACCAGAGTCCACCGTCGCCGGAAGACCATGAGCGACCGTATCTTCCGTAGGCCGAAGTCTGCGAAAGAGACCAGACAACCGTACCGTAAGGCAGCCTGTCAAGATTCTCTATGGCGAATTTATTTGTCGAATCTATTTCAGAGAAAGAGATTATCTTTTCCCCGATCATCAAGTCGCTTCATTCCTCCCCAGAGTTTAGTTTTAACTACTTGCTCAAGAAGGATCACCGCCTGCGCTTAGACCTCTTCCCCTCCACCAAAGGCATGATACTCGACAGGGAACTTTCCCTCCTTAACATCCCGGTCGAAATTCTTTAGAGCGCTCACGATGTTCTCCTTCAAATTGGCGTACTTTTTAACGTACCTCGGTTCCGTTTCATCGTTTATACCCAGAAGATCATGCCACTTCAGAAACTGTCCGTCGCAGAACCTGCCCGATCCAAGTCCAAGCACCGGAACAGAAGTTTCTTGAGTGAGCTTCCCGGCGACCTCTTCCACCACCAGTTCAAGAAGTATAGCAAAGACCCCGGCCTCTTCAAGGTTTTTCACCGATTCGATGAGGCGCTTGATGCTCTTCTCGTCTTTTCCCTGTATCTGATACATCCCTTCGAGGCTTGCATGATGCGGGGTGATCCCAACATGGCCCATGACAGGAAATCCTCTATCGACAAGATATTTGATCAGCTCGGCCGTTTCGTAACCTCCCTCTATCTTCAACGCATTTGCACCGTGTCGTAAAAAAGCAATGGCGTTTTCTACGGCCTTCTCTCTGGATTGCTGGTACGAACCGAAGGGCATATCTGCGATGATGAAACCATCTTTTGCCCCGCGCCGGACGGCTTTCAGAGACCAGATCATCTCATCCATAGTTACAGATAGAGTATCTTTCTTCCCCATCACGTATGTGCCGAGCGAATCGCCAACTAAAATCATGTCAATTCCGGCCTCGAAAGCGAACTTTGCATCGAAATAACTGAAGGCAGTTACCATCGACAATTTTCTCGAATTTTTCACCGCGATTATCTCACGTACGTTCATTCGAACAGCACCTTCCCTAAAAAAAGTCTCACATTTGTCGTGAATAAGACGCATTGAACTTTTATCTTCCTTCATTTACGATTATACATTTTTCTCTCCGCAGGTATAGTGACAGTATTCTCACTGTCCACCTTCCGGACGATTGCGAGCTGTTTTGCTTGTGCAATCTCAGTTTCTCTTATCAGGTTATATAATTGATGGGAGGAGAGAGTTTGATGAAAGCTAGGTTCGAGTGGCAACTTCCTTTTGTTATGGCAATTCTCATGACCTTTGGTCTGGTGGTGCTTTACAGTGCGACCTTTGGCGAGAGAGAGGAATATTTATTCGGGCGCCAGTTGGTGTGGGCTCTTCTTTCGTGGGCCGTCTTCATTTTCACGGCGTATGTACTGAAAAGAAAAGTATGGAGAGACTTCGCCGTTGTGCTCATATTGCTGTCCACAGCGGGCCTTGTTCTGGTACTTTTCTTGAGTCCTATCGAAGGATCGAAAAGATGGATCGATCTTGGTATCGCAAGTTTACAACCGTCGGAAATCGCGAAGTTTTCCTTGATACTCTTTCTCGGTTATCTTTATTCGCTCGAGACCAAGCGGTATCTTTCTTTCCTGTTTGGCACGTTGGTAACGCTTATGATCATGGGGCTGATCTACCTGGAACCCGATCTTGGAACGACGATAATCATCGTTGTGATCTGGTACTTTATGACACTGATAAGCAAAAAATTCGATAGATTGATGATCGTCATGACGGCTTTGATAGTCGTCGCCGTGCCGGTCGTTCTAATGTTCGGGCTCGAGTCATACCAGAGAGACAGGATTTTGAGCTTCCTCGATCCCGAAAAATATGCCTCCGGGGCCGCCTATAACACTATTCAGGCCATAAGGGCAATCGGTTCTGGAGGATGGACCGGAAGGGGATTCGTACAGGGTACTATGAACAGGCTAGGGTATGTGCCGGCCGATCATACCGATTTCATATTCTCCGTAATAGGCGAAGAATGGGGCTTTGTCGGCGCAGTTACCGTAATACTGCTCTATTCACTCTTGCTATGGAGGATCTGGATTATCACCAGAAGAACAGGCGATTTTTTTGGTAGACTCGTAATGAGCGGTTTTTTCGCCGTGTTCGCTTTTCATGTGGTGGAGAATATCGGTATGAATCTCGGTCTTCTCCCTGTAACTGGTATACCCCTTCCTTTGATAAGTTATGGAGGGTCTTCGTCCATGATATTCGCTCTGCAACTTGGAATAGTGCAAAGTTATGCCGGTAGAAGCGTGGATTTACGATAAGAAATGGAAAAACTGTGATATTTCCGGGGAGGTATTATATGAGACTTATTGAATCGGTACCGAATTTCAGCGAAGGTAAAAGAAGCGAAGTTATCGAAGAGATAGTGAACGAGGCTAGAAAGATCGACGGGGTATGGATACTGGATTACTCGAGCGACCCTAACCACAATCGTTCGGTGGTAACGCTCACAGGGATTCCCGAGGCGATTGAGGAAGCCCTCTTCAATATGACGAAGAAGGCTAGGGATCTGATAGATCTGAAGAATCATTCCGGTGAACACCCCAGAATGGGTGCCACCGACGTTATTCCACTGGTTCCCGTTATGAACACAACGAAAGACGAGTGTATAGAACTTTCCAAGAGACTGGGTAGAAGAATTGGAGACGAGCTCTCAATACCGGTTTACTTATACGAAGATTCCGCCACCAGTCCGGAACGTGTCAGTCTTTCGAACATAAGAAAGGGCGAGTTTGAGAACTTTCCCTCCAAGATCATCCAGGAGGCCTGGAAGCCAGATTTTGGACCTTCCTCCGTCCATCCTTCGGCCGGCGTAGTTGCTGTCGGTTGCAGGGAGTACCTTATCGCCTTCAACGTCAATCTTGGAACCGACAACATAGAGATAGCCAACAAGATTGCTAAAGCTGTAAGACATATAAGCGGCGGATTCCGATATGTAAAGGCTCTCGGATTCAGACTGGAAGACAGAAGAATAGTGCAAGTTTCCATGAATATGACCAATTACAGAAAGACACCGCTCTTCAGGGTTTACGAAGTTATAAAGTTCGAGGCTGAACGGTACGGAGTCCCCATTGTTGGATCGGAGATAGTCGGCCTCACGCCTTTGCAGGCTCTCGTGGATGTTGCCGAACACTACCTGAAACTGGAGAAATTTGATTCGTCGTCGATTCTCGAAAAGAGAGTTCTCGACTTCATCTCGAGAGAAGGAGAGTAGAGTGGAACTCGATCTGGCCATACTGAATCTTAACTCAATCGTAACTCCTGTCTCCAGCGGACCGGTCAGGGGAAGAGGTATGACCCGCATCGAATGTATAAAGGAAAGCAACATCGGAATTATGAACGGGAAGATCGTATACATCGGACCGGAAATACCAACCGCTGAAAAATACATTGACGGCCGCGGACTGATCGCCATTCCAGGGTTTATCGACTGTCACACACACATACCCTTTACCGGCGACAGGAGCAGGGAGTTTCTCATGCGTCTGGAAGGCAGGAGTTATATGGATATAATGAAGGCCGGCGGGGGAATAAGATCGACTTCGGAAGCGGTGAGAAGGACTCCGGCCACTGCTTTAATGGCAGAGTCTTTTCGATTTCTCGATTCTATGCTCTCTCTGGGAGTCACGACTGTCGAGGGAAAAAGCGGATACGGGCTCGAAAGAGAGGGCGAACTCAAGCAGCTTCGGGTTCTAGAAGCGCTTGGCGAAATACACCCGATCGATGTCTTCTCGACTTTTCTCGGTGCCCATGCCCTGCCAGAAGAGTATTCATCTAGAGACGAATACCTTTCCTCAATGATCGAGATATTCGACGAAGTCCGAAAACTAACGGATACTATCGACATTTTCTGTGAGGACGGGGTATTCAATGTAGATCAATCGAGACGTTATATGCTAGCCGCCATAGAGAGTGGCTTCAGGATCAGAATTCATGCCGACGAGCTTTCCTCATCTGGAGGAGGCTTACTGGCCGTGGAACTCGGTGCGGTTTCGGCCGACCACCTTATATCGGCCGACGATATTACAATCCAGGCATTGGCGAAAAGCGACACCATCGCCACACTCCTACCCGGAACCTCCTTCTTTTTGAACGAGAGTTTCGCAAGGGGTAGAGAATTGATCGACCGCGGGGCGATTGTAGCCATAGCTTCGGACTTCAACCCGGGCTCTTGCAACATATACAACCCCTTCATAGTAATGTTTCTTGCGGTCACCAGGTGTGGTCTCAAGGTTGAAGAGGCAATAACGGCCTACACCGCCAATGCAGCGGCCGTTCTCGGGGTCGAGGATAGAAAGGGATTGATCAGAGAAGGTTACGACGCCGATTTAGTATTATTGAGAGCCGGGGATTACCCGGAGGTTGTGTACAACTTCTCGAGGGATATAGTCTCGAATGTCATAAAAAATGGAAATATAGTTGCATGAACATACGAGCAGTGCTAACGGGGAAACCGAAATCGAGTTTTATTGTCCAAGGCATAGAGCAGTACGGCAAATGGCTAAAGCCATACGTGAGAATCGAAGTCCGATACCTTCCGCTGGGCGGGGGGACGGGCAGAGAAAGGGAGAAGATCAAGGAAAGAGAAGGCAGAAACTACCTGAAACTTTTGAGACCCGATGAAACCGTCGTTCTCTTACACGAACAGGGTGAGCAATACTCATCGCTGGAGTTTGCACATAAGCTACAAAAATGGCAGAATATAGGAGTGAAGAATCTGTCTTTCTTCTTGGGTGGACCACTCGGTTTCAGTGACGAGCTCCTCTCGAGGGAGTGGCAGAAAGTATCGCTGTCCAGAATGACTTTCACACACGAGATGGCTCTTTTGATACTGCTCGAGCAGCTCTACAGGGCCTATTGTATTCTGGATAACAGGACATACCATTACTGATCTGGAGGTGAAAAAAAGAAGTGGACGACCCTACTAGTAGCGGGGATCCTGTGTCGCTTTTATTGAACCTGGCCTTTCTGATTATATTGTTGTATTTATCGGGACTTTTTTCTGGATCTGAGGCGGCTCTTATGTCCGTCAGCAAACTGAAATTGCGTGAGCTCTCGGAGAGCGGTGAAAAAAGGTTCGCCAAATCGGTCAAGTATTTCGTCGACAATCCCAACAGTATTCTGACAGCTATTCTGGTAATGAACAACATAGTGAATATTCTCGCCTCTTCTCTCGCTACGCTTCTTGCAATCCAGCTTTTGCCGCAGAACTTTGCAGGCGTCGCCGCTGCGATCGTAACCGGTGTGATGACTTTTCTGATACTTGTCTTCGGAGAAATAACACCCAAAATCTTTGCCAGGGAGAACCCCGAGCGTTTTTTCAAGAGAGTTATAGTCTTTATTACCATCTTGACGTCTATTCTCAGGCCCCTGCTATGGTTACTTCTACGCATCTCAAATCTCTTCATAGTTATTTTGGGTGGAAAAAAGGTTTCGTACGCTCCCTTCATAACGGAGGACGAGATAAGATCTGCCGTGGACGCCGGGCACGAAGAAGGTGTGCTGCAGTCCGAAGAGAGAATGATCATGAAGAGGACTCTAGAACTCAAGGATATCTCTGTCAAGGAGATAATGACTCCTAGGGTCGAGATAGTTTCACTGGAAGAGGACGCACCACTCATAGAATTGATGAAGCTCGTGGAATCTGAAGGCTATTCGCGTTATCCTATCTACAGGGAGAATGTTGACAGGATAGTCGGGGTTTGTTATGCCAAGGACCTGCTCAATTTCATTCTAGACAGAAAGGACAATGATTTTCTCCAGATTACCCATGTCAAAGAGATAATGAGGGCACCTTACTTCGTTCCCGAAACGAAAAAGGTCGATGACCTGCTCAGAGAGTTCAAAGAGAAGAAGAACCATATGGCGATAGTTATCGACGAATACGGAGGGACGGCCGGACTGATAACCATGGAAGATGCTATAGAGGAGCTGACTGGAGAGATACTCGACGAATATGACGAAGAATCCGAAGAGATGATGATAGAAAAGCTCAGCGACAGTGAGTACATAGTCGATGGGATGACACCAATAAACGATATCGAGAGGGAGCTCGAGCAGGTCTTTCCCGACACTGAGTTCGAAACCATCGGCGGTTACCTGCTGGAGGTTCTTGAAAGGTTTCCCGAAGTGGGAGAGAAGATAATAGTCAACGGCTTCACCTTCGAGATCTTGGCCGCCGGAAAGAACAAAGTAGAAAAGATAAGGCTCAGCGTTGACAGGAGGAGCGTCGATGAAAGACAGTTCAAAGGAGAACATACTGATACAGAAAGCTATTGAAGCCATGGAGAACTCCTATTCCCCTTATTCTAATTTTCCAGTTGGAGCGGCTCTTCTAACGGAGGAGGGAGAGATTTTCACCGGTGCGAACGTTGAGAACGCCTCGTTTGGCTTGACGGTTTGCGCTGAGAGATCCGCGATAGTCTCGGCCGTATCCAGAGGGCGGAGAAATTTTAGGACCATAGCCATAACCAGCAAGAGAGACAAGCCGACCTCTCCATGTGGAATGTGCAGACAATTCATGGCCGAATTCGGAGACTTCGAAGTGATACTGGTAGGGAAGGAAAGTGTTGTAAGAACCACGGTTTTCGAGCTTCTCCCAATGCACTTCGAACTGGAGGAGTGAAATGGAGATTTCGTTGCACAAAGAGGAGATCTTCTCCGGAAGAATATTGAAACTGGAGAGACATCTGGTGAGGTTGACAGACGATAGCGAAGCTTACAGAGAGGTGGTACGGCATCCCGGGGCCGTCGCCGTTGTAGCCTTCAAGGGAGAAGAACTCCTGCTGGTAAGGCAGTACAGGTTTCCCGTTCAGAAGTTCATGCTGGAAATACCGGCCGGTAAGTTAGATAGTGGAGAGAGCCCAGAGGACTGCGCAAGGAGGGAACTTCTCGAAGAAACCGGTTACGGACCGGTTGAACTTGAAAAACTGACGGTGATAGAGACTTCACCGGGCTTTTCCGATGAGGCGATCCATATTTTCACCTGCGAAGTCGAGAAAATTGGGGAGTCCGATCCCGACGAAGGCGAGTTCGTCGAACCGGTATTCATGAAAATCGAAGAAGTGGTAAAGAGGATAACAGATGGCAGCATAAGCGATAGTAAGACAATTTCCGGTGTTTTACTTGCTCTACGCAGAAAGGAGAGTCAACGACCCCCGGCAAAAGCCGTGAGCTAGTAGCTCTTGTTGACTAGCCTAAGTGTTTCGAGCACTACGTTACCGGCAAATGTATAGGCACCGTAGGATGCGTTCCCAAGTCTTACGCTCTGCGGTTAGTGGTTAAACAGTTCTGATGGGTAGGGACAGTGCTGCTAACGAGAAACTGTCGGATAACATTGGCGATGGGAGAATTACTCCGTAAGGAGGCAGACTATATGTTAGTCTACGTTATTAACAGGCACGGGAAACCACTAATGCCCTGTAAACCACAGAAAGCAAGGAAGCTATTGAAAGAGCAGAAGGCTAAAGTGGTTAAAAGAACGCCATTCACCATTCAATTGTTGTACGGTTCCTCTGGATACAAACAAGATGTAATTCTCGGTGTAGATGCCGGAAGTAAGACAATAGGGCTATTGGCTACAACTGAGAACAAGGAAGTATTTTCAGCAGAAGTCGAATTGAGAACAGATACTGAGGTCGAACTTAAAGTCAAGCGCAACTCTTCATTCAGGGATGCAGCCTTTATGGGCATAATGCTATGGGCTTTCTACAACAAACTAAAAGAACTGTATTCAAATGTGTCTCTGACTTTTGGCTATATAACCAAGAATGTTCGAATTAAACACAATCTCGAAAAGTCGCACCGTATAGATGCCAGGTGCATCTCAGGAAACGCATCTACAAAAGAAAGTGATTGTTGGTACTTCTTCAAACAAGTACGCAAACAAAACAGGCAATTGCACAAAACAAATCCGAAAAAGGGTATCCGCAGAGAGAACAAAGCTCCTGGATACGTACACGGTTATCAGCTGTTCGATAAGGTTGAATATCTTGGTAGGGAATGTTTTGTGTTTGGACGCAGATCGTCCGGATATTTTGATTTGCGTACTCTTGACGGAGAAGTCGTCAGTCGTTCTGCCAGTGTAGGTAAACTAAAACTTGTAGAAAGAGCTTCATCATTATTGTGTGAAAGGAGGGAAGCGTCATTTCTCACCGCGCTAAAGCACGGTGTCTCCTGACGCTGTTTATATGATGAACATGATTAGGGTGAGATTCGCTCCAAGTCCCACCGGTTATCTGCATGTAGGTGGCGCCCGTACCGCGCTTTTCAACTATCTTTTTGCCAAGCATTACGACGGCAAATTCGTGCTCAGAATCGAAGATACAGACGTTTCCAGGTCCACGAAAGAGTACGAAGAACAACTGATGGAATCTCTACTCTGGATGGGAATAACCTGGGACGAAGGACCGGATGTCGGCGGAGAGACAGGCCCGTACAGGCAGACCGAGAGAACCGATATATACGTGAAAATGGTTGAGGAGTTGATAAATTCAGGTAAAGCCTACAGAGTTTATGCCTATCCGGAAGAGATAGAGACGCTTCACGACGATCTCCTTTCCCAAGGTAAGCCGCCCCACTACGATCAACAGATGCTCGAGAAGTTCAATACCTCTGAAAGAAAAAAAGAGTTCGAAGATAAAGGCCTGAACCCTGTAGTGTTTTTCAAGATGCCGAGAAAAGAATACCGTCTCGTTGATTTGATAAAAGGTGAAGTAATTTTCAAAGAAGGTTCGATCGGTGATTTTGTGATACTCCGCTCCAACAACCAGCCCATCTACAACTTTGCGGTGGTTGTCGACGATATACTGATGGAGATCACACATGTAATAAGGGGTGACGATCATCTTTCAAATACCCTTCGGCAGCTCGCGCTTTACGAAGCCTTTGAAGCACCAATTCCTTTTTTTGCCCACGTATCGATGATCCTTGGTCCCGATGGGAAAAAACTCAGCAAGAGGCATGGAGACACATCTGTCGAACAGTTCAGAGATAAAGGCTTTCTCCCGGAGGCCTTTTTCAACTTTCTCACTCTTCTTGGATGGTCACACCCGGAGGGAAAGGAGATTCTTTCCTATGGTGAAATAATAGAGAGTTTCACCATAGACAGGGTCAACACCAGTGCAGCGATATTCGATGAAGCCAAAGCCCGCTGGATGAACGGGGTTTATATACGCGAAACCGACCTGGATAGAATAACCGATCTCACCATACCTTTTCTTGTGCGGGCAGGGCTGATCACGCTTGAAGAGGCCAATGCGAATCGTAAATGGCTAAAACGGGCAATCGATTCGGTGAGAAAGGGTGTAGAATTGCTGCAGGAAATACCGGAAAAGATGAAGCTCTACTTCGAAGAAATTCAGGTGAAACCTCTAAGACCCGAGAACGAGGAACAGCGGAAGGTATTCAGATCGCTCGAAGCTTTCAAAGATAGGATAGAGTATTTGAACAGCTGGAGCAATGAAGAGATAGTATCGACGATCAAAGAGATACTCAAAGAGATAAAGCCAGACAGGAAGGCCTTCTACATGAGTCTTAGACACGTATTGACGGCCAGCGAAGAAGGACCGGAACTCGTGGACGTCGTCTTTCTGCTCGGTAGAAACAAGACCCTGCACCGTCTACAGCAAGCCCTCAGACTTCCATAAAAAAGGCCCCTGTGGGGCCTTTTTTTATGATTCCTTCTCGTAAGGTTCACCATCTGCCGCAGGAGATCTAGTCTTTCCTATGAAACCGCCTACAACGATCAGTGTTACGATGAAAGGCAACATATTGAAAAGCGGTTTCACGTTGGCTGAAACAGATACGATCGAACTGCTCTGCAACTGGAGGTTCATGGCTTCGGCAGCACCAAAGAGCAGAGCCGCCCACATCGCGCCTGCGGGGTTCCAGTTCCCCAGAATCATCGCAGCCAGAGCTATGAAACCTCTTCCGTGGATCATGTTCTCGACGAACCTTCCCAGTTCTCCCACCGAGAGGAAGGCGCCTCCTAGACTGCTCAGGGCACCGCTCATGAGGACACCGAAATATCTGGTCTTGAAAACGTTTATGCCCAAAGTATCGGCCGCTTCAGGGTTTTCACCGACCGCCCTCATCCTCAAACCCAGAGGTGTCCTGTACATCAGGATCCAGCTAGCTATAACGGCGGCGATTGCCAAGTAGGTGAAGGGGCTCATCGATCCGAAGATGTCGCCAACGAAGGGCACTCCCTTCAGCCAGCCAATCTCTATGTACGGAACCCTTCCTATGAAATCCGTCTGACCTTCGTTCCCGAATATGGGAATCATGAGAAAAGAGGTGGTTCCCTGGGCGACGATAACCAGTGCCGTTGCGCTGACTATCTGGTTGGCCGACCAGCGAATGCTCGCCCATGCGTGGAACCAGGTGAACCCAACTCCTATTATGACAGCCATCAAAACACCGATCCAGGCGTTCCCCGTGATTAAAGTGAAAACTATGGAGTTGAAGGCACCCATCAACATTATTCCTTCGAGGGCGATGTTGGTAACGCCAGTTATCTCACTGTAAGTACCGCCCAGAGCGGAAAATATCAGAGGCGTCGCAGAAAGCAGAGTCAACTTATAGAAAAGCGGATTAACGAGAATAGCAAAAATAGCCTCAATCCAGCTCATGCCGTGGTCACCCCTTTCCTGCCTTTCAAGTATATAAGGGTGGTGACGATTCTTTCCGCCGCCACCAGAAAGATCACAATTCCCTGGATTATGGAAACTATATCGTTGGGTATCTGTGCTCTTATCTGCATAGCGTTGGATCCGGTTCTCAGAGCCGCTATCAGAAGAGCGGCGAAGATTATTCCTATTGGATTGTTTCGTCCGATGAGCGCTATGGTTATTCCGTCAAAGCCACGTCCGCCGGTCAGTTCACCCACGAATCTGTGAGGCGGAACCCCGAGAAGGTCCACAATACCGGCCATTCCGGCCAACGCTCCGCTGATGGCCATCGTCATTATGATGCTCTTTCTTATGCTGATGCCGCCGTACTCGGCCGCGTAGGGATTGAAGCCCACACCCTTCAATTCGTAACCGGTCGTTGTCTTCTCAATGAAGACGTACATTACCACCGCCACAATAACGGCTATGAAGATGCCTATACTCAGTTCCGTCGCCTGGACCTTCAGGACGACCGGAAGCTTCGCGGCTTCGCCTATCTCAGGGCTCTTTGGCGTACCCGAGCCCACGGCCAGAGGTCCGGTGACCATGAAGGAGGCAAAGTTGGCCGCTATCCAGTTGAGCATTATGGTCGAAATGACTTCGTGAGCGCCGGTGAAAGCCTTTAAAAAACCGGCTATCGATGCCCAGAAGGCGCCTGCCAGCATCCCTACGATTATGGATAGTGGTATAGCTATCACCGAAGGAATGCCGCCTATGCTCATTGCGACTATTGCTCCCATCAGTGCGCCGATAGTCATCTGGCCTTCGGCACCTATGTTGAAGACACCGGCGCGGAAACCGAAACCAACGGCCAGGCCGGTGAGTATCAAAGGAGTCATCTTGATTATAGTGTTGGCGAGCTGTTCGGCACCGCCGAAAGCTCCTTCCAGCATTATTCTATAGGCAGTCAGAGGATTTTTGCCGATGATTATTATAACGATCGAAGCTATCAACAGTGCGATAATTACCGAAACTATAGGTACCAGCAAAGCGTAGATTTTGCTTCGGTCCATTCTCAATCACCCCCGCTCTTTCACTACTTCTGCCTTGCTGTGACCGGCCATCATTAGTCCTATCTCTTCGCGGTTCACTTCATCGGGAAGCACTTCACCCATTATTTTACCTTCATAGAAAACCAATATCCGGTCTGAGAGAGAGAATATCTCGTCCAGTTCCATTGAAACCAGGAGGATACCGATACCCTTCGCTCTCATATTGAGTATCGTTTTGTGTATGAACTCAATAGCTCCGATATCAAGTCCCCTAGTTGGCTGGGATATCGCCACGACTTTTGGCTCTATTGGAATGGTACTCAACTCCCTTCCCACCACGACTTTCTGCTGATTCCCTCCGGAAAGGTTGCCTCCCAGGATCTCTATGTCTTTGGGTCTAACGTCGAAAGTATCGACGATGTATCTGGCAAATTTCTTGACCTCTTTCATATCTATGAAACCTTCAGAAGCGAAGGGTTTGTCGTTGTGCTTTCCCAGGATCAGATTGTAATAGACCGGGTACTGTGAAATCAGACCCCTTTTAAGTCTATCCTCAGGAATATGTGTCAATCCAGATTCTCTAATGTCGAGGGCAGACTTGTTCGTAAGATCCTTTCCCATGAGAGTTATACTGCCACTCTCGGCTTTTCTCAATCCCGTAATGGCTTCTATGAGTTCCGTCTGGCCGTTTCCGGCCACACCGGCTATTCCCAGTATCTCACCCTCTCTAACGCTGAAGGATACATTTTTGACGGTATCGAGTTTTCTGTTGTCTTTCACGTGGAGGTTTTTAACTTCCAGGAGCGTCTTCCCGGGCTTGCGAGCTTCTTTCTCGACTCTGAGTAGTACTTCTCTACCCACCATCATGTTGGCCAGTTGCCTGGGGTTGGTATCTTTGGTATCGACCTGGCCTGTGACTTTTCCCAGTCTCATAACTGTTACTCTGTCGGTTATAGCCATCACTTCGTTCAACTTGTGAGTGATGAAGATTATGGTCTTCCCGTTTTCTTTGAGGACCCTCAATATTTTGAAGAGTTCCCCGGTCTCCTGGGGAGTCAACACCGCAGTCGGTTCATCGAAGATCAGTATGTTTGCTCCTCTATAAAGGATCTTCAAAATTTCGACTCTCTGCTGCATACCGACCGGTATATCTTCTATCATCGCATCGACATCGACCGATAGACCGTACTTTTTGGAGAGTTCCAAGACAGATTTTCTCGATTTGCCGCTATCGATAAAGAGGTTGAAGGGACCCCGTCTAGGCTCTGAGCCGAGAACGACATTTTCCGAGACCGTCTGGTTGTCAACGAGCATGAAGTGCTGGTGAACCATCCCTATTCCTGCGTCGATAGCGTCTCTCGGACCCTTGAAAATAAATCTCTCTCCGTTTATATAGATCTCGCCTTCGTCCGGTGTATAAAGACCGTACAGTTGGTTCATGAGAGTGGATTTTCCGGCACCATTCTCTCCGACGAGCGCATGTATTTCGCCTTTCTTGACGAAGAAATCTACGTTATCGTTCGCGATCACGGAGGGGAATCTCTTGGTGATACCTTTCATGGCAACGGCCATACCGGAAAGATCGAGGTTTTTAACGTTTGTGGCGTCCATATGCTCACCCCCATCGTTCATGATACGAAAGATCGGGAGAGCGTTAACCCTCCCGATCTTTGATATCACACGATTGTGTGAAAATAAACCATTATGGTAACGTTATAGCGGGAACTACGAAAGCGTCCAGCTTTTCCTGCGTATCTGGAACAACAACGTTTCCGGCCTTGATCTGTTCCTTCAAGAACTCAACTTCGCCGAGAATAGCCGGGCCAACTACATCCTTGGTGTACTTCATCGGGCTTATTCCGACACCCTCATCCTTTATACCCAGGATCTTGGTGCCGGACTCGAAAGTTCCCAGGGCAATGCTCATGACAGCCTGATAGGAGGCCATATCGACTCTCTTGACTGAGCTTGTTAGAACTCTTCCGGGTGCCATATAATCCTGGTCGACATCTACACCGACTGCAAAGAAGCCTTCTCCCTTCTCGGCCGCTGCTTCGATTACTCCGTTTCCACAGGCTCCGGAAGCGTGGAAGACTATATCTGCGCCTTCGGCGAACTGTGCGAGAGCGAGATCCTTACCCTTTTTGGGATCATTGAAATCCATTGTGTATCCCTGGAGCATGGAGATCGTCTTTCCGTGAAGCTCTTCGTAGACTCTTATTCCAGCTTCATAGCCGTAGCGGAACCTTTCAACCGGCGGTATCGGGATTCCACCGACGAAACCTACCATATTGGTCTTCGTCATCGCTGCAACGACGTAACCCACAAGGAAGGCTCCTTCCTGTTCTTTGAAGAGATAAGTTGCCACGTTGTTTGGCATATTCTCGATCGGGTCGATGTCGATTCCGACAAAGTAAGTGTCTGGGAACTGGGGAGCTACCTTGTAAAGAGCATCGGCCATCATGAACCCAACTCCGAAGACAATATCAGCTTCTTTGGCTGCGTTGGAGAGGTTTGGTATGTAGTCCGACTGCTCTTTGGACTGGACTACCTCTTTCTCGAGTCCGAGAAAATCAGATGCCTTAACGATTCCTTCCCAGGTTCCATCGTTGAATGATTTGTCGCCAAGCCCGCCGACGTCGGTAACCATGATCACCTTCATCGCCATTACCGGAAGGGCAACCATGAGAATAAGAGAAATGACCAAAAGCACTCTGAGTTTCATTCACTAACACTCCCTTTCTTTTGAGATAGTAAAACCCATAGAACTGATAGAACAATTATACCTGCAAAAACAATCAAAAACAAAGCGTTTATAGACGGGTCAACGGTTATATTGAGAATCGGCGAACCACCTTGAACAAATAGAGTCAACTCATTCATTTCAACCAGGGATATTATGAAATAGACACTAATAACAACGATATTAATCAACGAGATCAACGGCTTCTTAATCAAGAATATGATCACCGAAAGTAAAAAGAGACCCAATGCCAGTGCAACGAATTTTGGAACCCTGAAGACTCTCACAATGGCCGGAAGAGCCGCTTTTTCTAGATAGTCGGATACCTCAGCGAGATAATCGTCCATGACCACGTTCAGCTCGGGTTTGGATTTCAGAGAGGTTTCTACGAATTCATTGAAATCTGCCCTCAGCGTTTCTCCCGAGTACCTAATTATCCTCTCGGAAGAAGATACGAAACTTTTAAGCAACGATGCGAAGTTCTTGGCGTTTCTTTCGCTGTCTCTTATGAAATTGCTCAGGTCTTTCGACAATCCACGGAGTTCATCAGAATATGCTCGCTGATTTTCGATAGACATATACTCAGAAAAAGCCGGAGCGTTTACTCTCAGTCTTCCGTTGTTATCAATGGTGTATGATAGACCGGCATTGTTGGAAAATGCGTTCAACTCGTTTGGTACTATAACTCTCAACACTCTCTTAAAACTGTTCAATTCGCTGGAGACGACCGAACTGAGATCTCTTATCTCCAGGCTTATCAGAGATTCTGGCGCGAGGAAGAGGTCCCTTTTGAGAGTTGGATAATAAATCGAATCGTAGAAACCTTCAAAACTGTCCATCGAGATTTCCGATACATCGTTGTAAAGCTCTAAGAAGGGGAAGATTGCTATCATCGCCAACAATAGAAGTTTTGCCAGGAGCAGCGGCTTTTTTACGCCCTTCTTGAAAATCGAGAAGACGGCCATTATCAAAATAAAGGCGAAGACCGGGAGTCCTATTATAGAGTACAGCGATAGATCGAAGAGATTCCTCGTCACGTCGGTCAGGAAAAGCATGTAGAATATCTCGAAGGTAATTACGATACCCAGCCAGTATTTTTTGAGTGCTGGAAGAATGAAGAAAGCTATCAGAGCCAGAGTTATATAACCTACAAATCTTAACCACCAGAGATTCATTCCCTTTTCGCTCACGGAAACGATCTCTCTGGATAGCGAGTTCCGTATCTGCCCCAGAATGCCGGCCTGAATGGGAATAATCTTTTTCACTTCGTCACTTATATCCTTCTCTATAAGTCCAACCGGAGTGAATTGTCTCATTGAAAGTACCTGTGAAGCCATTTGCAGTTTCTCGATGGACTTCAGTCGCGAATCGGGATTTTCGTTGAGGATCTCGACCACTCTTTCGTAATCCGGATTATTCTGAGGTATGCTTAGATTGAGTCCTTTGACAGAAAGTGTTTTCATGCTTATTTCGGTCGGATAGTGCGGAACTTCTTCGGCCAGCCCGATAGATCTGTACAACCAGAGCTGAAAGAGGTCTCTAGTGGCGTTCATCAGATTGGAATCCATTAGGGAAGCCACGTCCAGTGCCGCCTGAACCGCGAATCTCTTCACTTCCTCTTCTACCAGCGACGAAACGTTGTACTCGCGTTTTCCAATAGTGTCAATACTCGAGTTGAGAAGATTGTAGATCTGGTTGTTTGAAAGCGAGAGTATCTCTCTTTCGGACTTTTCGTCAGCGTCTGCCTTTAAAGAGTACTGCGCGAAAGCGTCGGTCTTTTTCAGTTCTCCCGGAAAGGCCGAGGGTTCATCTTTGACCAGGCCCAGCGCGTAAGCCATCCATTCTTTATAGACAGCTTCAGCCATACCCCTGACCTGGCTGGTGAAGGAATTGAAGGTCGAGAGATAAGCCGGCATTTCGTTCAGAGTTCCGACCTGGAATGCCTTACCGGAGAAATCCGATAGTACCCATGCGAGAAAGGCGCTGTAGGCTATTCTGTCATCGTTGCTCGTAAAATCCTCGACCGGTAGCGACTCAAGATGTCTCGAAAGAAGATCGGCTATGGTGGTAGCGCTTTCCTTCTTCTCGATGCTGCCGACCATTTGAAGTTTGTACAACCTGTAAACGGAGAGATAATTCAGATCCTCTTCTAGTTTTTTTATCTTTTGAAGCTCCGGAACTTCTCTCTGATAATCGTTCATGTAGCTCTTGAATCTATCGAGTACCTCTTCCTGGCTGAAAGAAAAGGAAAGTACAGAAACGGCTAATAAAAGAACGACCGTGAGAAATCTCTTTGGCACTTCACACCTCCAGCCCGATCACTTTTTTAGCATATTCTCTATGGCATTGATAATGACATTGAGCCCTGTTGTGTTGGCTGCTCCGTCAGGTAAAACTATATCACAAAAATACTTCTGAGGCTCTATGAAACTCTCGAACGATGGGGAGACGAACTTCCTGTACTGAGTGATTATACTCTCGAGTGACCGACCACGCTCCCTGGTATCCCTCTCTATTCTCCTGATCAGCCTCTCATCGGCCGGTGCATCGATGTAAATCGAAAAATCGAACAGTTCTCTCATCTCTTTCCTGAACATGACCAGCAACCCCTCGACCAGCACGAGCGGCCTGGGTTCGAATGTCCTCCATATCCCGTCCTCGCGTCTGTATGTCACCATACTATATACCGGCACTTTCACCGTACCGTTTTCCTTTATAGTTCTGAGATGAGACTCAAAGAGCTCGAAATCGAAGGCTTTGGGTGAATCAAAATTGAACTCCCTTGGATCGGTACCCGGTTCCAGATTCTTGTAATAATCATCCATCGAAAGTACGGCAGCCCTGTCGTTGAAGTGGGTGTATATAACGTTCGTGACCGAGGTCTTACCGGCACCGCTTCCACCGATTATAGATACCAGAACCATTATTCCCTCCTCCTGCCAGAGTGAAGACTTATACTGAAGGCCAGAGATCGAAAGGAAACGGAAATATCTATCTCTTCTACTTTCACACTGTCGGGCAGATTCAACCTAACCGGAGCGAAGTTCACTATTCCCTGCACTCCCGCATCAACCAGCGCATCGGCCGTTTCCTGAGCCGCTTCGGCCGGTACCGTGATCACTCCCATATTTATCGCTCTCTCTTTCACGACACTCTTCAATATCGAAATAGGCTCGATCGAGAGATCGTTCGGAATTGGAATCCCGATCTTGTTAGGGTTGTTGTCAAAGAGAGCCTTAATGAAAAAACCTGACTTGCTAAGGCCAGGATAAACAGCCAAAGCCATTCCCAGATTCCCCATACCTACTATGCACACGTTCCATATCTTCCTCATTCCAAGAATATCGCTGACACTTTCCAGCAACTGCTGGGTGCTGTAGCCGACCCCGCGTCTTCCAAACTCGCCGAAATACGACAAATCTTTGCGAACCTGGCTGGCCTTTATGCCGAGCTCATCGGCGATTTCTTTGGATGATACACTCGCTTTACCGGAAAAGAGAATATTTTCGAGGCATCTATAATATACGGCAAGTCTCTTTATGGTCGGTTTTGGAATTTTCTGATTATCCAATCCTGTCAACCTCCTGAAAACCAAAGAGATTCCATTTGTGAAAATTATATCACGCGCGGATTCTCTACAGCCCCAGCGTTGGGTTCTCAGATTGTATCGCTTTCCCATGCTATAATTATTGCTGTAGTCCTTTACCTGGAGAATGGTGGGAGTTCTATTTTATGGCAAAGAGGGGCAATTTCAATGATCAGATGATAATCATTTTGTTGTTGGTCATTTCGCTTTTTCTTTTTGTCGAATCACTTTTTCTCTATCGTTTCGTAAAAGACAAGATGGCCGTCGAATACGAAATAGAGTTCCAATCGTTATCGGCCGGGTTGAGAATATTGATCGGAGACGAAGGCTACAGATTGGTGGCCGGAGAAAGCCTCATCATAAAGGTTCGTCGCAACGAGAGAGTAGTTGTAAGGCAAGAGACCCTGGGAAGATATACAATTAAAAGTGGTGAAAAGGTGGTCAGCGTGACAATTCCACAAGTGGAAGTGAGTGTAAGATAAATGGGAGATCTCAGAAGAACTGAACTGGTGAATCTGGTTACGTTTATTTTTGGCTCTTATATAGATTACAGACTCCAAGAAGTACAACCTATTCTTGAAAGAAGTTTCGGACCGGTCGATTACATCTCAAAAACTCTCGATTTCGATCGATTCACCTCTTTCTATAACGACGAGATGGGGTACAAGCTCTCGGGAAAATTACTGTCTTTCAAGAGATTGATACATCCACAGCAGCTTTCATTGATAAAACACATCACCAACACCATCGAGATAGACCTGTCGGTTGATGGCAAGAGAAAGGTCAATGTCGACCCCGGTTATGTACATCACGCTCAGTTCGTCCTGGCATCTACCAAACATTGGGCCAATCGCATCTACATAGGCGACGGAATGTATGCAGAGATTACCCTGGTGTTCATAAACGGTCAATTTACCCCGCTGCCCTATACTTACCCAAATTACAGGGATCGCGAGTACGTGGAAGAACTCATGAAGATTCGTGAGCAGTACTTGCAGAAGAGAAAGGAAAGGTTATGAACCTCGGAGTACTCACTCTGGGCTGTCCCAAGAACCTGGCCGACATGGACAACTTTGCGGGAATCATGAAGAGCCAGGGTCACACGATAGTCGATGAAATCGACGAGACAGATCTGATAATTATAGACACTTGTGGTTTCATCGAAGAGGCGAAGAAAGAGAGCATCGACGAGATATTCAAGGCCATTTCGGCCAAAAAGGGAAAGCCCGGACTTAAAGTTGTCGCCGTCGGTTGTCTGGTACAGAGGTATTTCGAAGAGATGAAATCCGATATTCCAGAGCTCGATGGATTGATAGGTGTCACGAGTCCATTGACTCTGGCCAGACTCATAGAGAAAGGCGAACTCTTTTATCTTCAGGCGCCTGAAGGAGTCTATGGTTATTTCAACCGTCGGGCTTCGGGCTACAGCGCCTATGTGAAGATAGGCGACGGCTGTAACAGAAACTGTGCCTTTTGTTCGATCCCACTCTTCAAAGGCCCCTCTGCGAGCCGTTCTGTGGAGAGTATTAAAAGCGAGACGCTCTCTTTGGTAAAGAAGGGTGTCAAAGAAATTGTACTTGTATCTCAGGATAATACCCAGTACGGTCGCGATCTCGACGGCGATCTTGATCTGGGATGTTTGTTGAGAGAACTCAACGATCTGAGCGGAGATTTCTGGATAAGAGTCATGTATCTCCACCCCGACCATGTCGACCTCTCTCTTATCGATACGATGCTTGAATTGCCCAAGGTTGTAGATTACTTTGATATGCCTGTACAGAGCGGTTCGGACAGAATTTTGAAAGCGATGGGAAGAACCAGGAACAGTTCGGAACTCGGGTCGATCTTCAATTTCATAAGAGCCAAGGCTCCTCACAGCGTCCTGAGAACAACTTTAATGCTGGGCTTTCCCGGAGAGACGGAAGAGACGTTCAGAGAAACCATGGATTTCGTGAAGAACGTAGAGTTCGACAGGCTCGGAGGGTTCGTTTATTCCAGGGAAGAGGGAACAGATTCTTTCAACAAAAGAAGAACTACAACTACCGTTCGCGCAAAGGAGATGCTCGAGCTTCTTCTCCAGGAACAGGATGGTATATCGGCTACGAGATTGAGCCGGTACAGGGGCAAGGTGATGAAGGTTCTGATTGAAGAGGCAGGACAGAGTTACAGTATTGGCAGGGCCTTCAACAGCGCTCCAGAAATAGATGGCGTGGTTGTGCTTAAGGGCCATGTCGAAGAGGGACTTTTCACTAACGTCAGAATTACTGATACTTTTGAACACGATATGGAAGGTGTTGTTCTTGATGAACTTGCCTAATTTATTAACATTGAGCAGGATAGTACTCACCGTTCCGGCTCTCCTTCTTTTAACGACCGGGAACGGGACTGTTCTATACTTTCTGTCGGCCGTGGTCTTCATTGTCGCGGCTCTGACGGATTTCTTCGACGGAAGAATTGCCAGAAAGCGTGGCCTGGTAACTGATCTGGGAAAGTTTCTGGATCAACTTTCCGACAAGATACTGGTGACATCGATTTTCCTGGGCTTTTTGACCCTGTCAAAAGTTAGCGTCTGGTTTCTCTTCTTGATGATCTTCAGGGACACTATGGTATCGGGAATAAGGATGATGGCTTCCAGTCAGGGGAGAGTAATCGCGGCCGATTTTTTTGGCAAAGCCAAGACAGTTTCTCAGATGGCCTTCATCGGAATTTTGTACTTAAACGTTATATGGGATCTTTTCGATCCGCTGATGATATTTATCATAGAGTTGTTGGTTGCGGTGCTCACTCTTGCGAGCGGATTCAATTACCTTCTAAAGAATTTGCAGATTTTCAAAGGGGGTAGTTGAGTTGCGGTCATTCATCGCGATAGATACAGGGCAGCAGGTCCAGATGATGATTGAATCGGTGGTAGAAAAACTCAAGAGAATGGGCTTCAGGGCCTCGTGGGTACCGGGTGGCAACTCGCACCTCACCATCTCGTTTCTGGACAGCGTGGAATTGCAAAGGCTCGAGCTCCTTGCCACGATGCTTTCAAAAAGGCTACGGGGCTTCCCCACCTTTACTCTCGAAACTGGAAAGCTCGGTTACTTCAAGCATAAAGAACTGCCTAAAGTTGTCTGGATAGGCATCGAAAGGAACCAGACGCTCTCAAATCTTCACAGAGAAGTCAGATCTGTCCTAGAATCGATGAGTTTTCCCGTCGAAGACAATTTCAGGCCGCATCTTACGGTTGGGAGGATGAAGTTCAGTCCGCCCCTGTGGCATAAGTTCCTTGAAACCATCGAAACAGAAAAGATAGTATTTCAGGTCAACGAAGTTAGTGTGTTCGAGTCTATTCTCTCTAGAGAAGGAGCGAAGTACAGGAAAGTCTTCACGTGCAGTTTTGAAGGAGGACTGATTAAGCATGATTTCCAAGGATAAGAAGAATGCACTTGAAAGGGCAATAAAAGACATCGAAAAGCAGTTCGGGAAGGGCTCGGTTATGTTGATGGGAGAACTGGAAGACCAGAACATCGAAGTTATATCAACCGGTTCATTGGCTCTGGATATAGCCCTCACTGTCGGTGGTTATCCCAGGGGGAGAGTCGTCGAAGTTTACGGTGCAGAATCCAGCGGTAAGACAACTATAGCACTACATGCGATTGCCGAAGTACAGAAGCGCGGTGGTATCGCGGCCTTCATAGATGCCGAGCATGCGCTCGATATCAATTATGCTCAAAATCTGGGAGTTGATGTCGATAATCTGCTGGTTTCGCAGCCAGATTACGGCGAGCAGGCACTTGATATTGTAGATGGGCTAATCAGATCCAACGCCGTCGATCTTATAGTGGTTGACTCCGTGGCCGCTCTCGTACCACGCACCGAGATAGAAGGTGCCATGGGAGAGCTGCAAGTCGGCTTACAGGCTAGACTCATGTCGCAGGCTCTGAGAAAGATCTCAGGTAATGTTAGCAGATCCAAATGCATAGTTATCTTCATCAATCAGACAAGAATGAAGATCGGTGTCGTTTACGGAAACCCCGAAACCACAACCGGAGGTGTGGCGCTGAAGTTCTATTCCTCCGTAAGGCTCGAAGTGAGAAAGGGAAGCGCGATCAGAGAAGGTACCAACGTGCTTGGAAATGAAACAATTATCAAAGTCGTGAAAAACAAAGTAGCGCCTCCATTCAAAGAGGCCAAGGTCGACATCATCTATGGACAGGGTATCGAGCATGCCAACGAACTGTTCAACCTGGCCGCAGAGGCAAACATAATAGAGAGAAAAGGTGCCTGGTACAACTACATAACCCCCGATGGCGCTGAAGTCAGCATCGGGCAGGGGAAGGCCAACGGAGTGGAGTATCTTAAAAGCAATCCGGATGTGATGTTCGAAATCGAGAACAGACTAAGGGCCGCAAACAATCTGCCCCTCCTGGAAAGGCAAAAAGAGGAAAAGGAAGAAGAATGAAGTCTGATCCGGTCGGCGATGCATTGAGATACTTGAAGTTCAGACTTAGATCGGCCAGAGAAATTCAGGAATACCTCACTCGAAGGCAGTACGACCAGAGTGAAATCGCCGAAACCATGAAGAAATTGGTAGAGCAGGGTTTGATAAACGATGAGCGGTTTGCGGCCATTTATATAAGCGACGGTCTCAACGTTCACTACAAAGGGCCGTTCAGATTGAAGATGGAGCTTTTGGAGCTGGGCGTGGCCGAGGAAACTATAGAAGAGGCCATGAACAGAGAAATTAAAGAGTGTGACTTGAAAGAGATAATCAAGAGAGCCATTGGAAACGCAAGGGCAGAGGACGCTGAAAAACTAAGGAGAAAACTCTTCAGAAGGGGTTTCCCGATTGGGAGTATCGATGAAGTATTGAGAGAGATATTGTGAAAGGAGGGAGCTGGTATCCTAGAGTAATTACAGCAAAGGGCCAGCGACGTGTGGATGATTTTAGTAATAGTTGGAATAATGGTCGGTCTGGCAGCCGGATTTACCCTGGCCTATTATATATTGATTCCTCGGGCCGTCAAAAAAGTAAAAGATGATTTGCAAAATCAGCTTAAAGCGGCTAAACAAGACTCGGAATCGATACTAAAAAGGGCAAACGAAGAGGCCGAACACCTCAAAAAGAAAGCCTTGATCGAGGGCAGAGAAGAATTACATAAACTGAGGGAAGAGCAAGAAAAGGAGTTCAAGAGAGACAGGGAAGAACTCAAGCAATGGGAAGAAAGGATCTCAAGAAGAGAGGACAACATCGATAAGAAGGAAGAGACTATCGAAAAGGCGAGACAACAGGTCGAGAATGAAAGGATAGCGGTGGAGACCATGAAAGAAGAGGCCGAAAAGAAATTATTCCACCTTTCCGAACTCACCATGGAAGAAGCCAGAGATATTGTCCTCAAGAGAGCCGAGGAGATATACGAACACGATCTGGCGCAGAAGCTCAAACAGCTTAAAGACCAGTACGACGAAGAGGGGAGTCGTTACGCCAAATGGGTCATCGTCAATTCGATACAGAGGTATGCGGCCGACTATACCGGAGATGTAACCGTAAGCACGGTGAGTCTGCCGTCCGACGAGATGAAGGGAAGAATAATAGGTAGAGAGGGAAGAAATATAAGGGCCTTCGAGAAACTCACCGGATCGGACCTTGTGATCGACGACACGCCAGAAGTGGTTGTTGTCTCCTGTTTCAACCCCTTAAGAAGGGCCATAGCGAAAATGACTCTTGACAAACTGGTTGAAGACGGTAGAATTCATCCGGCTCGCATAGAAGAGATGTACGAAAAATCGAAGAAGGAGATTTACAACGAAATAAAGGAAGCCGGTCAAGAAGCGCTTATGAAGGTTGGGATACCTTCCATGCATCCCGAACTGGTCAAGCTTCTCGGACGGTTGAAGTTCAGAACCAGTTACGGTCAGAACGTCCTGCAACACTCCATAGAAGTCGCGCATCTGGCCGCTCTAATGGCTTCGGAGCTGGGGCTGAACGTTGACAAGGTCAAGCGCGGGGCTATACTCCACGATATAGGAAAGGCCGTAGATCATGAAATCGAAGGATCGCACTCGATTATCGGGGGAGAGATAGCCAAGAGATTTGGAGAGAAGAACCAGGTGGTGAACATGATTCAGTACCACCACGGCGAGACCGAAGCCATAACCCCAGAGGCCGTTCTCGTGGCAGCGGCTGATGCCGTTTCTGCGTCTAGACCCGGTGCCAGGAGAGAATCGCTTGATATGTACATAAAGAGACTGGAAAGCCTGGAAAACATAGCCACAGGTTTCAAACACATCGAAAAGGCCTACGCCATACAGGCCGGCAGAGAAATACGTGTTATCGTCGAGCCTGAGAAAGTGGATGATATACTGGCTGAAAAGCTGGCGATGGACATAGCCAAAAAGATCGAAGAAGAACTTGAATACCCAGGAGTTATCAAGGTAACTGTCATCAGGGAACGCAGGAGCGTTTCCTACGCGTCGTGAACTCGTTGACATAGACTGTCGGGTGATATAAAATTGATTCCAGGTGCCAACGTAGCTCAATCGGCAGAGCGGCTCATTCGTAATGAGCAGGTTGGGGGTTCAATTCCCTTCGTTGGCTCCAGATGCGCCCTTAATGGGCGCATTGTTATAGATGGTGGTGTAAAAGATGCATGTACTTGAAGAGGAAACACTCGGTTTCATCGGACGTTGGAATCTGTTGAAACCCGCCCAGAGGGTTCTTGTAGCCGTTTCTGGCGGAAAAGATTCCATGGCTCTTTTGAACATATTGTGGAACTTGAAGCCCCTCCTTTCGATCGAGCTGGTAGTGGCCAACATGGACCACGGTCTTCGTGAAAAAGGGCCGATGGAAGAAGCCGAGATGATAAGGCAGGTCTGCACCGAAAAGGGAATCGCTTTTTTTCACGAGAGAAGAGATGTGAAGGATTACATGGCGAAGACCCCTGGCCTTTCAGTCGAAGAAGCTGCAAGAAAAGTCAGATACGATTTTCTGAGAGAAGTTAAAAACGCACAATCATGTGACGTCATCGCCGTGGCTCACAACCGCGATGACCTGATCGAAACCATGTTACTTCGAATGGCACGGGGAACGGGATTGAAGGGAGTTGTTGGTCTAAGACCGTCGAATGGTGATATAGTAAGACCATTACTGTTCTGTGATATGCAACGTATCATGGATTATGTTACAATTAACATGGTTACATTTATGGAAGACGAGACAAATCTGGATACAAGCTTTGACAGAAACTCTGTGCGTCTTAAGATAGTGCCGGAGTTAAAGAGATTGAATCCGTCTTTCAACGAAGCGATGTGGCGTTTTTTTGAAAATCTTTACGATGGCTATTCGATAGTCGAAAAAGACATTATGGAAGCGCTGTCGTCGTTCGAGACAATAGATGGAATACTCTTCGTTGAGAACGTCAGGTTGAAAGGTATGTACAGAGCGCTACTTTTCGAGACTGTGAGAGAGATCGTTTCGAAAATGAGTTCAGACGGTTATCCGCCTTCTAGAGAAAGAATCGAGGCCTTTTACGATCTTCTTATGAGCGAGAGAAACGGCTGGACCGTAGAATTCAGAGAAGATCTAAAGGGATCCAGGCTTGGAAATTACGTGTTTTTTTACAAGAAGAGCCTGATATTTGAAACTCTTGAATCGGTAGAGGTATTTTCACTGCCTTTTGAAATCTCTCTCGGAGGTTGGAGATTGAGAATCCGGGAAGGGAAAAAACTCTCAGGCAGGTTGGATGGACGTTTTTTAAGCGTGTGCGGTATCAGAAGAATGACTCTTCCATTGAAACTGAGACCGGCTGATAAAAAAGATTATATCGTTCCTTTCGGGATGAGCGGTACCAAGAGAATTGAACGAATAGTCTCGGAGAAAGGTTTGAAGGGTTTTTGGAGCAAATTACTGATTCTAGAAAATGCCAGAGGTGAGATTCTCTGGGTTCCTGGCATCGTGACCAGCGAGCTTTGTAGGGCGGACCCTTCATGTACTGAATTAGTAGTTTTTAGCCTTGAAAGGAGGTAATTCATGGAACAAAGGCCCAGGCTCGGGATGATCCTTTTTTATGTTGTTTTAGGCATATTCTTGTTGGTCGCTCTTCGTGGTTTGTACCCATCGGAAACCAGCATTGAAGTCCCATATACTAAGTTTCTGGATGATTTCAATAACATAATAGATATAGTTATCTACGACAATGGAAAAGTTGTTTACATCACTGGAGACAACCCCAGACGTTCTCTAGAAACCTATTTCCCCTCTCAAACGTTGATCACTCAAACCTTTCAGGACCAGCTAGATCAACTCGCCAGAAGGGGTGTGAATATAACTTTCGAAAGAGGTGGGGATTCGCTCTTCTGGGTGAACCTTCTGGGAACCATAATCCCTCTTGCAATAATAGTCTTCATATGGTTCTTCGCCATGAGGTCGCTTTCGGGGAGGAATTCACAAGCCTTCACCTTCACAAAGAGCCCGGCCAAGAAGTATACGAGCAGTGATAAAAAGGTGACCTTTAAGGATGTCGCGGGAGTTGACGAAGCTCAACAGGAATTGGCCGATGTGGTGAGTTTCCTGAAAGACCCTTCAATATTCAGGGATACGGGTGCCAGGATGCCCAAAGGAATCCTTCTTGTAGGACCTCCTGGAACGGGAAAGACTCTTCTGGCCAGGTCGGTTGCCGGTGAAGCCGAAGTCCCATTCTTTTTCATAAGCGGTTCGGATTTCGTGGAACTTTTTGTCGGTGTGGGTGCCGCAAGGGTTAGAGATCTCTTCGCGCAGGCAAAGACATCGGCTCCGGCCATCGTGTTTATAGACGAAATCGACGCCGTGGGCAGACACAGGGGAGCCGGCCTAGGGGGAGGTCACGATGAACGTGAACAGACTCTCAACCAAATACTGGTAGAAATGGACGGTTTTGACGCCAAGACGGGCGTCATCGTAATTGCCGCCACAAACAGACCGGATATTCTGGATAAAGCTCTGTTGAGACCGGGAAGGTTTGATAAAAAGATCTCTGTCGATCCACCAGACCTGAATGGCAGGGCGGCTATTTTGAAGATACACATGCGTGGTAAACCGATCGACCCCGATGTAGATGTGCAGCTTCTTGCCAGAAGAACCCCCGGCTTCGTGGGAGCCGATCTGGAAAACCTGATAAATGAAGCGGCCATTCTATCGGCAAGAAAGAAGAAAAAGATGATCGGCATGTTTGAGCTGGAAGAGGCTATCGATAGAGTCCTTGCCGGGCCGGCGAAAAAGTCCAGGATAATCAGCGACAAGGAGAAGAAAATTCTCGCCTATCACGAACTGGGACACGCGGTGGTAGGCCTTGTTTTACCGAACGCCTTCCCGGTTCACAAAGTAACGATCATACCGCGCGGTACCTCGACACTGGGCTTCACCGAGAGCCTTCCGCTAGAGGATCGCTATTTGATAACCAAATCCGAGCTTCTGGACAACATGGCTCAGGCTCTAGGTGGTAGAGCGGCCGAGGATCTGGTCTTTGGCGAAATAACCACCGGAGCCTCCAGCGATCTTGAAAGGGCCAGCGCCATGGCCAGGAGCATGGTGACTCAGTTCGGTATGAGTGAGAGACTTGGACCGATAGCCTGGGGCAAGGAAGAAGAAGAGGTCTTCCTCGGCAGAGAACTTACCAGGATGAAGAATTACTCCGAGGAGATAGCGAGTGAAATCGATGCTGAAGTGAAGAAGATAGTCCTCACCAGTTACGAAAAGGCCAAGAGAGTGCTTTCCGACCAGAGGAAGAAACTCGATGAAGCGGCCGAGTTTCTTCTTCAGAAAGAGACTATTACGGGAAGAGAACTGGCCGATATTCTTGGTCTTGATAGCGGTAATTTCTACAAAGACGATTTTGAAGAGGTAGATGTCGTCACAGGCCCAAAAATCGAAGGTGGAAAGATCATGGGGAAACCGGAGCTTGGAAATGCCTGATCTGGAGAAGTTGAGAGCTCTCACGGGAAAGACGTACACCTTTTCTCTCACTCCCGACGATGTTTCGCTACGCTGGTCGGAAAATTCCGATAGCGAAATTCTTGGACTGATTTCCACAAGCGGGCTTCTTAAGTTAGTGCACGGATGTGGTCACAGTCTTCTGAACGATTTAGAAGTCGATGGTCTGGTGAGTGTGGTGTGTGAGACTTCTCTCAAGCACCTGTCGCCCGTCAAATTCTTCGAAGAGATTACTGTGAATATGGATCTGGCGGTTTTAGACGGTGTAAACGTCAAATTTTCAGGCACAGTCCTTCAAAACGAAGTTTTAAGAGCTTCTTTTGAGTTCGTAAGGAGATTCGTATCTCTCGATTTTCTCAGGAGAAGCGTTAGTGCGTAAACCCAGGGATACGAGAAGCTGGAACGAATACTCGCTGGTGTCGGCTTTTAGATCGAAAGAACGTTTCATAGAAGAGATAGACTTCACCGGTGATGTGCTTGTAGCCCTTATATATCCTAACGATTACAGAGTAGCGAGTTCAAGTTTATCGACACACGTACTCTTGAAAAGGTTTAACTCGCTGCCTAACGTGAGGGCTGAGCGTTTTTATTACGTTCCAGAATCGAAGAGGTTTTACTCTCTGGACAGTTTAACGCCATTGGACGAGTTCAGGATCTGGGCCTTTTCAGTGCATTTCGAACTCGATATACTAAACGTCTTTGACATCTTGAATAGCTACGGAATACCCCTTAAAAGAGGGGAAAGATTACCTTCCCATCCTGTGATAGTTATGGGCGGGGCAATGACATATTTCAACGATTCTCTAGTTTCCAGAGTAGCCGACGTGGTCAACAGGGGTGATCTAAATCGGAACTTTCTAGAAAGATTGGCCGCCCTTAGGCCGTCCATGAACAGAGAGGAAACCGTATCTGTGATGACTTTGGAACCGGAGGCTCCAGAGGTTTTTTACGACGATGAGCTGGGACAGAGCTTGTTTATCACCCCGGAATCGGTTTTCAAAGATCGTTTTCTTATAGAGATCGGTAGAGGCTGCAAAAGAAAATGTAGATTCTGTGTTTCGGGTTATCGCTTTGGTAATGCCAGATTCAGAGATCCAGACGAACTTCTGGATATAATGGATCGCCAGGCTCATATCACGAAAAGATTCGGACTCGTCGCGGCCACGGTAACCGATTATCCATTCATTGACCGTGTACTGGAACGTGCGATCGAACTAGATTACGATCTGTCGGTCTCTTCGTTGAGGCTGGACGCTCTGTCGGAAAACCTTCTGGAAGTTTTGAAAAAAGGTAATCAGAAGATTTTCACCATAGCACCCGAAGGAGGAAGTCAGAGAATCAGAAACCTCTTCGGGAAAGGTATAAACGATAGAGACATAGATACAGCCCTGGAAATGGGCATTAAAAAAGGATTCAAAAATATCAAACTCTATTTCATATACGGGGCTTTCTTCGAAGACGAGTCCGACAGGAGTGGAATAGTGGATATTGCGAAATCGGCCGTAAGAATGGGTTATTCGCAGGTGGTATTGAGTTTGAATCCGCTCGTACCAAAACCGGGCACCCCTTTCGAAGGAATGCCGATGGAGAGCTTACAGTTGCTTAAGAAGATTGAAAGGGATCTAAAAAGCAGGTTAAGAATGCCCGGCGTGAAATCAGATTTTGAAAGCCTTAAGGAATCATTTCTGCAGTACGCACTGGGAAACATCGATGAGGCAGGTTCTGAGAATTTCCTGGAATATCTGAAAGAGGAGAGAAATGCTACCCCTTTCCTCCAGAGATATGTAGAAGAACTGAATTTGAGACGGAAGGAGTGGAAAATGCATGGCAAAGAAGAGTATTCTTGTTATTGATGATGAACCCTCGATTGTGGAACTTCTGACCTTTAACCTGAAGAAGGAAGGTTACGACGTTCTGAAAGCCTACGACGCTGAAGAAGCCTTGAAGATTGCAGAGGACAACGAAACGGACATGTTCATAGTCGATATAATGCTTCCCGGAATGGACGGCTTCGAACTGGTGAGAAATTTGAGAGCTACGGAAAAGTTCAGGCAGACTCCGGTGATCTTCCTCAGCGCGAAGAGCGAAGAGTTCGACAAAGTCCTCGGACTGGAACTTGGTGCCGACGATTACATCACAAAGCCATTCAGCGTCAGAGAGGTTCTGGCTAGAATCAGAGCGGTTTTTAGAAGAATTCAGCAGAGTGCCCAGGCCAAGGAGGAAAGACCCAAGAAGATAATCGCCAGAGAACTCGAGATCGATACCGAGAAGTACGAAGTAAGAGTGAGAAACAGGATGGTAAGCCTTACTCCGCTTGAGTTCGAACTTTTGAGATTTTTGGCCGAGAACGAAGGAAAGGTCTTTAGCCGGGACGTTCTCCTCGACAAACTGTGGGGCTATGACTACTACGGCGATACCAGAACGGTTGATGTACACATAAGAAGGCTCAGAACCAAGATAGAAGAAGATGCTTCGAATCCAAAGTACATTATTACCGTTAGAGGAAAAGGTTACAAGTTCAGAGACCCGGGAAAGGAAGACTGATTCGTTGCTCCTTCTCTGTCTACTTTTTACAATTGTATCTGTTTCTCTCTTTATACTTTATTTTATCGAGAAGCAGAAGAACGAGCGATCGAATGCTGCTAAAAGGCGCTTTGCGGATATGGTAGATGTTCCACAAAGCGCCGAGTTCATCTTCATATACAAAAGAGTTCAACAACTGCTCGCCCAGAGCCGGGAGGCTTACGACCGGCTCAGCGCGAGGCAGGAGAACCTCATGACCATCCTGGACAACCTCGGCGAAGCGCTCTTAATAACTTCCAACGACGGGAGGATCGAATACGTTAACAAGTCCGCCAGAGATCTCTCCAGCAAAGAGCTCCTGGGAAGGAAAATAAGCGAAGGCATAGACAACTACTATATAGGAGACCTACTCGATGAGGTTATCAGAACTGGTGAAAACCAGGAATCGGAAATAAATATGTACTACCCCAAAAGAGCGATAATGGAATGCAAGATCATACGCGTAGCGCTGAAGGAACAGGTAAAGCATCTTATATTGCTGAGGGACATTACTAAAGAGAAAGAACTCGAAGCGATGAGAAGAGACTTTGTGGCCAACGTTTCACACGAGTTGAGAACGCCGTTGACTTCAATACACGGATACTCAGAGACATTGGCCGAAGACGATCTGGAGGATAAAGAAACCGTTTACAGGTTTCTGAAAATAATCGAGAACGAATCGGCGAGAATGACGAGATTGATAAACGATCTTCTCGATCTGGAAAAACTTGAATCTGGCGATGCAACCTTCAACTTCGAAGAAATCGAATTGATAGAAGTGGCCAACTACGTTCTCAGAATAGTGAAACCGCTGGCCGACGAAAGAGAAGTAATACTAAATACTGACCTGGAAGAGGGCATCTTCATAGATGGAGACTTCGACAGACTGGTACAGCTGCTTCTGAATCTGGTGGATAACGCCGTCAAATACACCGCAGCCAAAGAGCACGGCCCGAAAGAAGTCTGGTTGAGAATTTATGCGCAAAACAATTTTGCTCTGATTGAAGTTGAGGACAGTGGTGTCGGAATACCCGAAGAATCGCTCAAACATATTTTCGAAAGATTCTACAGGGTTGACAAGGCTCGATCAAGAAAGATGGGCGGAACCGGTCTAGGGCTGGCCATAACTCGTTTTATAGTAGAAAAACACAGAGGTAGCATCAACCTGGAGAGCGAGTATGGAACGGGCACGATTTTCAAGGTAAAACTGCCGTTGAAGAAGGTGTTTGGATGAGAATATACGATATCATTCTGAAAAAACGTAACGGACTGGAGAACTCCCGATCCGAAATAGAAGAGCTGGTAACGGGCTATGTGAAAGGTCTGGTACCAGACTACCAGATGGCGGCCTGGCTGATGGCCGTTTACTTCAACCACCTCTCTCCGGAAGAAAGATCCTCCCTGACAGATATAATGTTGAACTCCGGAGAGAAAATAGACCTGTCGTCCATCGAGGGTACCAAAATCGATAAACACTCTACCGGTGGCGTCGGTGACAAGGTTACACTCATAGTGGGACCTGTGGTGGCCTCCTGCGGGTTGGTCTTCGCAAAACTCTCCGGCAGGGGGCTGGGTCATACCGGGGGCACGATCGACAAGCTCGAGTCCATACCGGGTTTCACCACTTCACTGGAAGTTGATAGATTCAAAAAGCAGGCTTCAAAAATCGGAATAGCCCTGGCCGGTCAGACTGCCGAAGTTGCCGTTGCCGACAAGAAGATATATGCCCTGAGAGATGTTACGGCAACGGTCGAAGAGATTTCACTCATAGCCTCAAGCATAATGAGTAAAAAACTCGCCATCGGTTCCGATGGAATACTCCTCGATGTCAAAACTGGCAAGGGTGCCTTCATGAAGAATTTCAAAGATGCAAGGGAACTCGCTCTGGCAATGATAGACATCGGCAAAAGAGGAGGTAAAAAGGTAGGTGCGGTCATAAGCGACATGGACCAGCCCCTTGGAAGAATGGTGGGCAATTCTCTAGAAGTAATCGAGGCTATAGAGACGCTGAAAGGCAACGGCCCGGCCGATCTAGAGCTTCTGTGCCGGGTGATCTCCGAAAGAATGTTGATAATCGGAGGGGTCGCCGACGAAAACAGTGCACCCGATATAGTTAAAGACGTTATCGACTCGGGAAAGGCCTTGGCCAAATTCGACGAGTTCGTTGCCGCTCAGGGAGGTCCGATCGACTTATCCGCCAACTACCGGAAATATCTTTCCCCGGCCGGTGTTATCGAAGAGATCAAGGCCGAACGAGATGGTTTCGTCTCTGGAATCGATGCCGAAGGTGTCGGGTTGGTATGTATGAGACTCGGAGCCGGCAGAAAGACCAAAGAGGATGTAATCGATCCGGCCGTAGGGGTGGAAGTAATAAAAAAGATCGGCGACAGAGTGGCCAGAGGTGAAACGCTTGCCGTTATACACGGGAATAGTCGGGAACTGGTGGAATTGGAGAGAAAAGTCCTCATGGAGACTTTCTCTTTTTCTACTAGCGAAGTGTTGCCCCCTCAAATCGTTCACGAGGTTCTCTGAGGTGATCATGAGACGTCTGTTTATTCTTCTTTTCACCGTTGTTTGTCTCACCGCCCTTTCGAAAAACCTCGTTTATCTCGATGAAAAAGGCCAGATGATGACCTACGCAGATGTCGTCATATCGAGTCCTTCCGGTGAGTTCGTGAGCATCGAAATCATCGACAAAATGCTGAAAGGAGTGGTGATTTCCCAGTCTCTCCGCCAGGAGGAGACGATCATGATTTTGCCCTCCGGAGCGATTGTTTCGCTTTCGCATAAAACTTCCAGGGCAACTGTTGAATTCGGGAACGAATTCGATAATGCTCTTCTGATAAGAGACGGTGTGGTGTACATAAATTCCGAGCTGCTCTCGGTCATAACCAGAGCTTCAATTTTCAGCGGAACTAACTCGCTGGTGCTGTATTCTCAGCCTTTGAGGATCAAGAAGATCGACAATCAGGTTGACAGCATCAAAATTTTACTGGACAGGAAGGTTCTTCCCGACTTCATAACCTATTGGTGGACCGGGAGTGGCTCGCTGGCGATAACCCTTCGCCCGGCTATGGTCGATCCGTTGCTTGACTACGACGAAGTTTCGATATCATCCGGAAGAGACTTTGTTCGCCTGATTTTCGACAAACCCTGGGGCGATATCGAGTACGAGATCGATGGATTGTACGTGGTTTTCCGGAGCAAGAGCGGACTGGGCAGGATGGTCCAGATAGAAACCGCTTCCAGTTACTCTTTGAGTCTTTATGAGTCGTATGTCGATGGCCGCAGGTTCAGCATGTCTTATCTCGAAATGAATCCCGAGAAACTCGTCTTCTCGGTCGAGCTTGCTTACAACGGTATAGCCGCGCTCGAAAAGGCTTCCGATATCTTCAATCGAAGAAAGCCAGAAATAATGATCAACGGCGGGTACTTCGACCAGAATCAGAACCTACCCATTGGCCTGCTAATAAGAGACGGAGAGGTACTGGGTCTGCCCTCGCTGGGTAGACCGGCTCTGTATGTAACCGACAAGGGTAGAGTTTACGTCTCAAGGATGGATATAATTTACCTGGCCGAAATCGGCGGAAGAACCGTACAGATAACCGGCGTCAACTCTCCGTACAGAGGAGAGGTCGTTCTCTACACTGACGAGTATAGAAATACCCTCCCTGAATTCGACGATTTCCAATACTTGGTGATCGAGAACTCCGGAAGAGTCGTCTCGAAAGGTTACGTCTCCTTCGTAAAGCAGGGCACTAACGTTCTCGTCCTATCGCCGTCGGCGGTCCAGAAGTCGGGAAACATTTCCGTCGGCAATACCGTCAAATTCAAACTTATCAACTCCTATGGAGAAAACCTGGTCTCTGCGGTTGAAGGCGGTCCGATGATAATCCACGACGGCGTTCCGGTAAGCGATTACGAACGAAACTATTACTCCTCATCCTTGATAGACGTTCGCGCCCCAAGAACTCTGGTGGGCATCAAGAAGACTGGCGAGATAGTTTTCATAGTCATCGACGGTTACCAGCAGAGCAGCTATGGTCTATCCATGAAAGAAATGATAGAATTTTTCAAGGACAAAGGTTTCGATTCCCTGATGTGTCTGGATGGCGGTAAGTCCTCCATAATGATGGTTGAAGGTAAAGTTGTTAACACTCCTTCTTCTGGAATACCTTCCCTTCCAGTAGTTATAATGGGTACACGTAAATAGACAGATTTGGAGGTGGTCAGATTATGAACAAGATTCCGGTCGATGCCAAAAGAGATATCGCGCTCATTGGACACCACGGCTCCGGAAAAACTCAGCTGGTGGATGCGATGTTGTTCAATGCCAAGCTTATTGATAGAACAGGCATCCTGGCAACTGATACTGAAGAGATAGAAAAGGAGAAGAAGGCCAGCTTCTCTATGGGAGTAACGAGTTTCACTCACGGAGAGAATAGAATATACGTGCTCGATACTCCAGGTATGGCCGATTTTATGGCTGAGACGGTCAACGGTATTTATGCCTGTGAAAACGTGGTGGTGGTCATAAACTCGACGGCTGGAATGGAAATACAAACGGAGAGGTTCGGTATGATAGCCAGAGAACAGGGCAAGGGCATCATAGCCTTCTTCAACATGCTAGACAAAGAGAGAGCGTCCTATCAGGACACTCTGGGCGATCTCGCAGACACCTTCGAGAGGACCCCGGTACTGGTTCAGCTTCCGATCGGCAGCGAAGGAAACTTCAAGGGACTGGTCGATCTGATCACTATGAAGGCCTACATTTACGAAGGCAATAGCGGGACCTTCAGTGAATCGGCTATCCCGGCCGACCTCGTCCAGATGGCCGAAGAGGCCAGGACAAAGATGATCGAAGACATTGTGCAGAACGACGAAGAACTCATGATGAAGTACCTTGAGGGTGAGGAACTCTCCGGCGACGAAATAGTTGGTGCGTTGAGAAAGGCTTACCTGGCAAATGAAGTTGTTCCGGTTCTTCTCGGCTCGGCCTTTAAAAATATCGGAGTCCACCAGTTGCTAGATTTTGTCGTAAGCGTAGGCAAAAAGACTTCCGAAAGTTCCCCGAGGAGCGCCATTCTCCTTTCAGGTGATAAAATCGAAGTCAAACCGACCGAAGAAGAACCCCTGGTGGCTTACATCTTCAAATCCGTCGTTGATCCCTTCGTTGGAAAGCTCACCTATATGAAGCTCCTGTCGGGAACTCTTAAACAGGGCGACACTTTTGTCGTCGTAGATCAGGATTCCCAGGAAAAGGCCGGTCACGTGATACTACCAGAGGGTCTCAAAGAAATCGAGGTCGATGAAGCCACGGTCGGCGATGTAGTGAAACTCAGCAAATTGAAGAAAAGCGCTGTCGGAAACACGGCAACGCATAAAGATAGACAGATGAAACTCGATCTTCCCGTACTGCCCGAACCTATGATCTCAAAATCTATTCAGCCGAAATCCAAGGGAGACATAGACAAGATAAGCGGAGGTCTGGCGAGACTTGCCGAGTCCGACCCGACTTTCAAGTGGGAAAACGACCCGGAGACCAACGAAACGGTCATCAGCGGTCTTGGCTCGGTCCATCTCGACATCATGATAGAGAGACTCAAGAAACTCTTCTCGGTCGATGTTGAAGTCGGCAAGCCGAAGATAGCCTACAGAGAAACTGTCAGAAAGACCGTAGAAACGGAATACAAGCATAAGAAACAGACCGGCGGCCACGGTCAGTACGGTCACGTTCAGATAAGAATAGAACCAAACGAACGCGGAGCCGGTTTCGAGTTCATCGACAAGATCGTTGGAGGCGTCGTGCCAAAGAACTACATACCGGCCGTCGAAAAGGGAATAGTCGAAGCTATGAAGAAGGGTGTTTTAGCCTCTTATCCAGTCGTGGATGCGAAAGTCACGCTCTTCTACGGATCTTACCATGACGTCGATTCTTCAGATATGTCGTTTCAGATAGCTGCCAGACAGGCCTTCAAAAACGGTATGACCGATGCCAACCCTGTTATTCTAGAACCTATAATGGATATCGAAGTCTTCGTTCCTGACGAAGCTACCGGTGACATAATGGGCGAGATCACCTCAAGAAGGGGCCGTCCCATGGGAATGGAGCCCCAGGGGAAGGGTACCTCAAAAATCATCGCTCAGGCTCCTCTTGCCGAGATGCTAGATTTCGCGAACAAGCTGAGTTCAATAACCAGCGGCAGAGGCTACTTCACCATGAAGTTCAACGGATATCAGGAAACCCCGCCCGATGTCCAGCAAAAAATAGTGATCGAACGCCAACGCGAGCTTGAAGAACAGAAATAATTCAGAAAATTTGCCGGGAGCCCTGCAATTGGGGCTCCTTTTTTTATGAACGGAGCTTTGGACCTTTCCGTCATAAAGGCAGCGAAATCTTTCTTTTCGGGAGGAAGCGTCGATGCATTTCGGTTATATGACTTACCTTGTTAAGCTCGAGAACATAAACTCCTTGAAGGAGAAACGCGGTGTTGTTAGACCGGTCTTTAACGACCTCAAGAAAAACTTCAACGCCTCCGTAGTCGAAACGGGTCGTCATGATTGCTGGGAAGAGTTTGAAGTGACGGTTGGAATAGTTGCTAACACTAGAGGAGAATTGGATTCTCTCTTCAATTCAGTTTACGAGCGAATCATTTGGAATGGCTTCGAAGTAATAGGTGAGAGCGGCGAATCCTGGTGATGATGGTGAGTTTAAAATCTATAGATGAAGTCAGCGAATGCGGGTTTCTTAAGAGAGGTTGGAATAATCATGAGACGTAACTCTCCGGTAGCCGAAGATCTAGTCAAAAAGGCAAGATCTCTCTGCACCGCATCCAGGCTCGAACACATCATGGGCGTCGAGAGGCTCGCGGTAGAATTGAGCAGACTTCACGGTGAGGATGAAGAAAAAGCTTCTCTGGCCGCTCTGGGCCACGACATCTTCAGAGACCTTCCCGGAGGCGAGCTGTTGAGACTGGCAGCCCTTTATGATCTCGAACCGTGCGCCCTTGAATTAAAACAGCCCGTACTGCTCCACGGAAAGGTGGCGGCCTCTCATATCAGGGTCGAGTACGGGATCGATGGCGATATCTTCGAATCGATATATTGGCATGTAAGCGGTTATCGCTCGCTCTCAAGACTGGCGAAGATATTGATGGTCGCCGATATGGGAGAAGAGACGAGGCAGTTCACCCAGGCGGATGAGATCAGAAAACTGGCGAAAGGTGATCTGGAAAAATCTTTTCTCAACGTGATAAGATTGAAGATACAATGGTCACTGAACTCGGAGAAGTGTCTACTTCCCGAAACTGTATTGGCATGGAATTACTGTATTGGAGGTGCCGATTATGTCTCTGATTAAGCCGAAGAGACGTCGTGGTCCGAGGATGCTGTGGTTGATCCTGGTGCCCATATTTATCGTGGTGGCGCTGGGCCTCTATGTATATCTGACAATGAACGGTGTCAATAACAGCAACGAAGTCAAGGCCAGATACGTGGATTATCTCTTCTACCTGGAAGAGCCGGGTGGTGGTTCTTATTACTACCTGTTGACCTCAAATGACGGCAGGAGCTCGCTGGTGACCTTCCCGGTCTATTCAACTATCGAAAACTCCAAAGAGGTCCTAGATCCAAAGCTTGAAGCCTCGGCAATGAAGCTTATCCAGAGCTGGCTAAACACGAGTAGTGATTACTCATATTACGTGCGCCTCTCCAACACGCTCCTGAGCAACCTTTCTGAATCTCTCGGAATCAAGGCTACAAATGCCGTTCAGTTGATCGATGGAATGGCTATGAGAGGATTCAAGCTGCTCGATTACTGGAAACTTGGGGGATTTTCCAAGACGATAAAGGAATTCAGCCCCTCGACTACTATTACTCCTAAAGGCATGGCCGTTCTTTTGAAAAGACTGAGCACATCTTCGAGGATGGCTTATCAGGTGGAGACGCTCACTCAGTACCCGTTGAAGATAAAAGTCGGTGTAACCGGCGAGTCGGTCAACAGATTGTACATAAAGAACGATTCTATAGAAAGTGTGAAAAAGGCACTGGCAAGGTGATGAAAAGAGCACAGTACCTTCTTTTCTCGTTGTGTATGGTTCTAATGGTTCTTTTCTTCTCTCTGCTGGTTCTTCTCTTCAGAGGGGCTTATTTCTCCATTACAAACCTGACGACCTCGGAAGAGAGCTTTCTCATAGTCGGTATAGACACCGGAGGGAAGGCAAATAATTCTATCGGTGGTCGGACCGATTATATCGCTCTCTTCTATCTCGACGATGCCGGTATTTTCAACATCAAGAGCATACCGCGCGATACCATCATAACTTATAACGGTGTCGCGAGGAAGATAAACTCCCTCTACAACTCTTTCGGTATGAATGCACTGATTTCACAGGTGGAAACTCTCACCAAAAGGAAGATATCCGGTTTCATGATAGTCGATTTCAACACGGTCAACAATCTGACTGATTTCACTGGCCCTATCCAGGTAAATGTGCTCATCCCAATGCACCACGACGACTACCAGCAGGACCTGCACATCCACTTTGAAACAGGTGTTCACTACCTTGAAGGGGAAGACCTTCTGAAATACCTCCGCTTCAGAAGTAACGATACAGGCGATTTGGGGAGGATAGAAAGACAGAAGTACGTCATAAACCAACTCGTCTCCCAGCTCATACAGGCAGGACCGAAGAAGATCCTGGATCTGATCGATTACGTCATGAGCAAGACAGAGATCAGCATAGATAAAAAGACGCTCCTTGGAGTCGCTTACAGCTTTCTAAGGAGCAGCAGATCCATCACCTTCTCCCAGATAGATTATTACCTGGACAGGGACGGACAGATAATTCCAAGAGAGCCCGCGGCCACAACGGTCCAGACACCGGTAGAGCCTGTCGCTAGTTCGCCCTCGATACTGGTGGTAAACAACATACCCGATTACGAAACAAGACTGGGAAATTTCGCCGAGACCGTTAAGAATCAGTGGTTGAAACAGGCCGGTATAAAGGTAGAAGCAACCGGAATAATCCCTGAGATATCGGGTATTGAGAAGCGCGAAACATACTTATTCATAAACTCCAGAGCCTCCGAAGTCAGGGACGCTTTTTCTCTGGCACATCTCTACCACAACCCTGTGGTAATTACTACATACAACTTCGCCAACATAGAAAAATACTACGCTCTACTCGATTCGCTCTCGAAAGAAAGATTCTATCCGGCTACTTACGACGCAATGGTGTTGCTGGGCGTCGGAGGAAAATGAAGGAGGACTATGAGAAGCATTTTCAGAGATTTCACCTACGATTATTTCAACTTATTGGCTTACCCTAAAGAGAAATGGTACGACTTCTGGCTAGTCTATAGAGAGAAGCATCCGAGGGTTCTCGAGGAATATATGCACAAAAACAACCTCGACGACTCATCGTTGAGAATGGAGCTGGAAGGGCTTGACAGGAGAGAGATAGACAGACTTTCACAGTACTGGCAGGAAGCCGGTCCCCGCGAAAAGTCATGTGTTCTCAAAGCGCTTGGAGCCATGTCTGCCGACCTCCACCTTGAAAGGGAGGACTTCGTAATCCACATACTCGGTGGCCTGGGGAAGCAGGAGCATCTCATTGTACCTACCTCTAAGGGAAATGTTGTGATGATAGACCTTTTGAATTGCTGGAAGAGTGGAAATATAGACGACTTTCTCGCAGTAGTGACGAGGGCTCTGGAAGACTTTCTCGACTACTCGCGGATACACGTCAGAAACACAATGAACGACCAGGAGAGAAAAGAGCGCTATACATTCCTTTTCCAAAGATTGATCAAGGAACTCGACGGTCTGTCTTTTGAGCATAAAATGGAAAAAACTGTGGTCTTTCTCGACAAATACATAGAACACTACAACTGGACAGGTTTCTACCTGGCCGACGATGAGAATCACCTCGTACTCGGTCCGTACGTGGGAGAACCAACAGAACACACCAGGATACCTTTTGGGATCGGCATTTGCGGTCAAGCGGCCGAAACTAAAAACGTCTTTCTCGTCCCGGACGTTGCGAAGGAGAGCAATTACCTCTCGTGCAGTCCGAAAACGAAATCGGAAATTGTACTCCCTTTGATAAAGGAAGAGAGAGTAATAGGTGAACTGGATATTGACAGTCATTTTCAAAATAGTTTCTTAGATTCCGACAGAGAGTTTCTGGAAAAAATCTGCCAGTTCCTGATTGGCAGCTGAAAGTGGCTGACAAATTGCTATTCAGTATTGTAACTTTTTTAAACTAAAACTGACATTTTATCTTTGGCATTCTTTCATACTAATGGTGCTACAATAACTTGATCATTTTATGGGAGGGATGCCGTAGTGCACATAACGCCTGAGGTAAGAAAGGCCGCAATGGAAATAAAGACACCGTTCTTGATAATGGATATGGACTACGTTAGAAACAATTACTTCGACATAGTAAACCATGTAAGAAATGTCCAGGTGTTTTACGCGGTTAAGGCGAATTCACATCCAAGGATCATCGAAACCCTTCGGGATCTTGGCAGCAACTTCGATGTAGCATCACGTGGAGAGATCGAGAAGCTCCTTTCCCTTGGAGTAACTCCGGAGAGAATGAGTTTTGGCAACACGATAAAAAAAGTGGAAGATATAGCCTTCGCTTATTCGGTGGGTATTGATTACTACGCGGTCGATTCCGAAATGGAAGTCGAGAAGATCGCCGCCCACGCCCCCGGGAGCAAGGTTTATGGAAGAATAGCTACCAGCGGCGGTGACTGCGATTGGCCGCTCTCAAGGAAGTTTGGAACTGATGTCAACCATGTTATCACGATCCTCGAATACGCCGATCAACTTGGGCTTGATGCGTACGGTGTAAGCTTTCACGTAGGCTCCCAGAACTACAACGTCAACAGCTGGGACGACGCCATAAAGGATGCTGCGCAGGTTTTCAAGGCTCTGAGATCGAAAGGCATAAACCTCAGAATGCTGAACCTCGGAGGTGGAATGCCTGTTAAGCACATTCGGGAGATCAAATCAGTAAAGGCCTACGGCGACGTTATAAACAAGGCCCTGAAGAAGTACATGTCTTTCGTTACCGATCTGGATCTCTTTATCGAACCGGGAAGGTCGATGGTGGGTAACTCGGCCATTCTGGTAAGCCAGGTGATACTTCGAAGCAGAAAGGGAGACGAAGAATGGGTTTACATCGATGCTGGAGTTTTTCATGGTCTAACGGAGACTATAGAAGGCTTCAGGTACGAGGTCCTGACCGAAGGAAAGGTTGACGATACAAAGATCTCCTTCCACCTGGCTGGGCCGACATGCGATTCCGTGGATACCATTTACCATGAAATCGATCTACCCAAGAACATAGGTTACGGAGACATCGTTTATTTTATCAACGCCGGTGCTTACACCACAGAATACGCAACCAATTTCAACGGCATCGAAGCACCAAAGATCTATTTCGTTGAAGATTTCGTAGATGCACAGATGCCAATAGAAGGCGACTTTGCAGAATAAGGGCCCCGAAAGGGGCTCTTATTTTCTATAGAAACTTTCTCAGCTTCTCAAACTCCTCTTTCGATATGAGATCTCTTTTGAAGAGCTCCCAAAGAACCTTTGAAGCTACCTCTTCATCCTTTAGGTTGCTCAACTCGCTTCTCAGCTGGGCTAACCTCACGGTTCTCTCTTCGGAATCGCCATTCTTGAGGGCGTTCAGAATCGGTAGATACTTGATGAGGATCTCCTGCGAGACCTCCTGGGAACTCTTCTCCGTAACCCTCGTATAAACTCTCCTCTGTCTTCCAAAACGTGCATAGGCCGGCTTTGCGAACCAGCCGATGGCCGCTCCGGCTATCAAACCACCAATATGGGCGGCGTTGCTTATACCCGGAATACTAAAACCGAGGAAGAGGTTTATTAGAATTATAGGGAGAAGCGAATAACCCGTTATCGATCTCAACATCACCGGGGTGTCCTTCTTCAATCCCAGAGTGAAAAGGATTCCTACAAGCCCGAAGATCGCACTGCTCGAACCTATGGTAAGGGCCGGTGAAAATGCCGCGGCGCTTAATCCTCCGGCGATACCTGTCACAAAATAGAAGAGCAGATACAGCTTTTTTCCATAAACGGCCTCGACAACCATACCTAGCTGAAAGAGTGCCCACATGTTGAAGAGAATGTGCATGAAATTTCCATGAAGGAAAAGCGCCGTAACCGGAGTGTATATCAATCCGCTTGAGAGCGCGTACCTGCTGACCCCACCGTAAAGAGTTATTAGATCCCGCAGGCTTTTACCTCCGGGACCTTTGAAAAAGCCAAGTACCGCTATGAAAAGGTACACGGCGACGTTTATGACTATTAAGACTATCGTAGAGTTTCTGTATCGATTCAAAATACCCTCCCTATACCAAGAGCCTTATCAATCTGTTGAACTCGTTCTCGCTAAGCAGCTCCTTCGAAAGCAACTGATCGAGAAGCGATCTGGCATGATCGGTCTTAAGATCTCCCAGATCCTTGAAGAGCAAGGCTATCACTTCTTTGCGATCTTCCGGTCCATTGACACGACTCAGACTCTCGGAATATTTTTTCAGCAGATCTTCGGCTAATTCCTCCGATTCTCTATTTACTTCTTTATCCAGTCTTCTCTCTTGTATAATGACCGATTTCATAGATTCTCTTTCGAGTTTCTTCTCTAAGAAGTTATGCAACTTTTGAAAGGAATATAACCTGTACCTCATAAACCAGCTGAAAAGCCCGTAGGTTACGAGAGTGAAGAGCAGTACGAGAATCACCGAAAGCGGTTTGGTGACTAATAGTGGAATATTCCTCGCTTTCCCTTCGAGAGATTGTATCTTCATCTCGTCGTTGTACAACAACATTATCAGTTTGGCATAAAGAAGGATTGAGGCTATTCCCGATAGAAAGAAGATCCAGCTGAAGAGCACATACCCGGTTCCAAGCACCCCAATCAATTCTTCCATTCTTGGAGCCTCCAGGGTTATATCGACATTTTCAAGTATCGCCTTTATCACGAACAGCCCCGAAATGTTCATAGCTATGAAAGAGGCCGAATAAAGTATGACCCATAACCTCGCGTTCGTATAGATCTTCAGGTTCCTCAAGTCTTGTTCAACGATCAGTTTCTTTGTCTTCATCATCTTGAGGTGCATATCTCTGTTGCGGGCCAGAACGTACCATATGTAGAGACTAATGATCATACCGATGATCGACATCGTCATAGAGATGGTGGGACTGGCGAAAAAGATCGAAGCGTAAGAAAAAAAGCCTCCGATGAAGAATAGATACGACGGAAGTCTTATCAAAGCCTTTCCTCCAAATCCGTAGAAAGATCGACTAGGATAGTTTTCGCCTTTCTGTAAATCACCATTCCTGGCTTTGCTCCCTTCGGCTTAATAATATTGCCAGCCAGCGTATAGGCGACCTCCACTTTGCCTGAAAATCTGCCCTTAGAATAATGTCCAGCGAGTGCGGCGCCAAAGCGTATCGCCTTCTCCGAAATGTCTTTCCCGGCCCTCTTAAGTATAACATGAGCCCCAGGTATCCCGCGGGCATGAAACCAGAAGTCTTCTTTTGAAGCGGTCTTGGTTATTTCGTCATTCTGTGTGTTGTTCTTTCCGACCAGGTACTTGAATCCGTACCTCTCAAAGATCCTCGGCCCGGAAGGAGGCATCCTCCTTCTCTTCTTTTCGACGCTCTCCGCCCTGATGATCCCTGCCTGTCTCAATTCGCCCTTGAAGGAATCCAGTTCGGCCAGATTCTCTGAAAGCCGTACCATCTCTTCGAGCTGTTCAAGATACTCCCTTTCGTCGTTGACTTCTTTCAGTCTCCTGGTTAACTGGATCTCTTTCCTGCGGGATTTGTCGTAGTATTTGAAAAAAAGCTGGGCATTTTCTGAAGGTGTGAGTCTATCGTCCAGATCTATCTTGATCCTTTCACCGCTCTTCCAGTCTTCGAGTTCGATACTGGGTGTTCTCTCTTTCAGTCTGTAAAGGTTGGCCACCAGTAGTTCTCCATAATACCTGTAACTGTCGTAATCGTTGACTTCCTGCAATTCCTTCTCTAACTTTTCGATCAACTTTTCCTGTCTTGCGATCGCCTTGAGCAGCTTTCCGACAATCGATCTACGTCTGCGATCTATCTCCCTATCGACTCCGAAATGGACGAGCACCTCGTTTATCGCCTTAGAGGCCTGCATTTCTTTACAATCTCCCTTGAAATCTAGTGGTATGGGCGAGATCTCCAGCAATCCCTCGTTCAGGCAAGTGTATAGTATGGAGCTGTCGAAATCGCTTGCCATCTTGCCTAGAAAGGCACACAGTTCATCGAGTCTTTCATCTTCCAACTTGGCCGGAGCGATTTCCTCCAGACCCAGGTAACCGGTTATATTTTCCGAAGTCCTTTTTGAGATGCCGGAGAATGTGCTCCATATCGCTTTAGAAAGTTTCTCGCTTGATCCGAGTATCAAACTCCTGATCTCCCCGATTGGCAGGTTCGACAGATCCTTTCCCCTCGGTTCGGGCGGTACATATCTGGCCCCACGGGTTAGTGTCCTCTTTTCGGTTATCATCTCACGAAAGGCTTGGATGATGTTTCCCCAGTCATCTAGAACGATCATATTCGAACCCGGTCCCATCAATTCTATAACCAGCTGGTAACTCTCTCTCTCACCGAAGGCATTTACTCCCTCCAAGGCCAAACGCACGATCCTGTCCATTTTCTCCTGGGCTATCGACTCGAGAAAGAGACCGTTCAAATGCCTGCGAAGATAAATACTGAAGGGTGTCTCCAGCGAAGCGGAATTTTCATCTCTGTCACTGGAAGAAATGTATGGCGTAGAAGGGTCAAGAGAAACATTCAGTCCAGACCGGGAAAATTTGAAGAAGAACTCGCTCTTACCCGTCTGATAAACTTGACGCAGCTGCTGACCTGTCACATTTTGCAGTTCGTTGACCACTCTCTTCAAAACCAGGCCATCGAATATCACAGATATAACACCTCATTTCTGAATTCTAGTTATAGAGCAGTTTTTGGTCCTTCGTCCCGGAGCGTGGATCCGTCCTTGGGAAGAGCGATTAATGTCGTTCTTCGTTGCGGAGCTAGGAACTTTGTTCTTCGTTCAGGAGAGCGATCAGAGCAAAAATTATGAGAAGAACAGTTCCGACGCCGCACGTCCAGGTTCCTGGTAAAACTGAGGTCAGAGGATAGAGATGTGGGGTGTGAAGAGTGATAAGATCTTGACTTTCTACCTCTAACCTGTCACCTCTAACATCTGTTTAGAGAAAGGACGATAAGAACTAGATTCCGTATAGATATCCTACGGAATGACAGTTTTATAATCTTCTTGTCATAAGGACCGTGATTCTTTATACTGCTCTTATTCACAACTCACCATTCACAACTGCTCCTGTCGCCCTTCTTACCTTACCCATCTGTTGAAGTGACGAAATTGTATTCGCCATCCATCCCTTCGAACAGAGAGAAGAGGGTAGACCCCGACCCTGTCATTCTGGTTACTATGGCCTTTCTTTTCTCTCTGAGTTTATTGTAAGCTCTCTCGATCACCGGAAACTTTGCAAAGACCGGTTCCTCGAAATCGTTCTTCGAGAGTTTGCCAATGAGCACCAAATCACGCTCCCTAAACGCCGAGAGAAGCTTTTCTACCTCTTTATTACTTAACTCCTGTCTATCCGACGATCTGCCCAGAAGAGCATAAGCCAAAGGAGTCGAGACCTCGATCCCCGGGAAGCAGAGATCTACCGAGTAGCCTTTCAGATCGCCGGGAAAGGTCAGAACTTCTCCACGGCCTGTTCCGATTGCCGTACCGCCCCTTAGAAAAAAAGGTACATCGCTCCCAATAGAGCAGGCAATCTCGAAAATTGCTTCTCTTTCGATATGAAAGGTCTCCCCGAGGTATCTCAGAAGTGCCGCGGCGTCGGAGCTGCCGCCTCCGAGACCTCCGCCGGTAGGTATTTTCTTTTTTAACTCCATCTCAAGAGCCAGCTCTTTGCCAAGGTGCTTCTCCACGGCTTTAAAAGCTTTATAAAGTGTGTTCGAACTATTCCACGCAAGATCGGTGTCGCTCTTGAAAAAGCTAGTGGATACCCCCGGACGTAGGATCAATTCATCGTAGAGATCTATCGTCTGAAAGATAGTCAGTATCTCGTGGTAACCATCCTCTCTCTTCCGGCCAACTTGGAGAAAGAGATTGACTTTCGCGGGGCATTTCAGAGTTACTTCAACCAATTCATCACGATCTGCGACCATGTTTCCATCTTCTCTCTGTGCATTTCTAACTCTTCGAATTCTACCATCGAACCGGTGAACTTGTCCTTTTCGTTGAAGCCGTGAAAGACTACGCCGGCGATATAGACTATCCCTATGTGGACCCTGCTCACGGCCGTGGAGAGATCGTTGAGGATACCCAGATACTCCAGAGAGGAGATATCCACATTCACCTCCTCGTCGATTTCGCGCCTCATACCTCTCTCGAATGCTTGCCAGGGATTCCGACCGTCTTCGGGGTTTATATGGCCGCCGACCCCGATCGAGTATTTATCATGAAGTCTTGACTCACCCTGCCTGTTCGTCCTGCGCATCAAGAGATACCTCTTTTCGTTTCTCAGAATCACATAAGGTATTATCTGCCGGCCGCTTTCATCTCTTTCAGCTTCCTCGCGGGGGACAAAACATCCGTAAAGCTCGACGGTTTTTTTTATATACTCTAAAGGAAGAGCCAGCAGCCCGTCGCGGGTTACCAGCTCTCCAAGACGATCAACATCGACTACGAGAACTTTTTCCTTCAAACCGTTCTCCCCACTACCAGCTCTTGTTGGGGAAGAGAACCATGGCCGATCCCTTCAGTGCTGCGAAAATTATGTCTTCTTCGTTGTACTGGGAGGAAGGAGCCGTCTTCTGTACAGCGATCACTCCGAAATAGTAATCTTCATCCCAGAGATGGCTGCCCGGCGGTAATAGATTGCCTTCGCTGAAGGCGAAACTCACGAATGTGCCGATATCTTCCTCGACGAACTCCTCCACGGCTCCGGGTACGTAGTAACCGTTTATCTTGACCAGGTGTGTGGCCCTGTTATCGCTTTTTCTGGCTCTGAAAAGCCACAGGTCATCGGTGAAGCGATCGATGTTCTGGACCTTTACCTTCCAGCCTGTCGCCCGCCAGCCGCTGAAGGTGGTGGGTTCGATCCTGACAGCCCAATCGCCAGTGGTGGGAGCGTTGTTGAACATGGTGCTCATCTGGGCGTTGGAGTATGTGTTGCTAGGCAATTTTGTCCAGGCCTGGAAAAAGACCTCGCCGGCGTTGTATATTGCCCCGGCGCTGGTAGGATCGATCCCGAAAAGTAACCTCTGGGCGTATGGATCGAATCCCACACCCGATTCCAGGAAGCCCTCTTTGTAACGGACGAAGTTGGGGACTCTGTTCGACCAGGAGAAAGAGAAGGCACCAAACCAGGTGGATGGCTGTCCGAAGGTCGTTCCTGCCTTCTCGAAGACCTCCACGAGAACGGATGTCTTCGGGTTGTAGGAAACCGTTTGGCTGTATTCCACGGTAACGAGAGCGCCATCATCGTCTTGGCCCGTCGCTCTGGCAGTTATCTTGACCCTTCCCGTCTCGGGAACGGTCGGAATATAGACCACTACTGTATCATCCTTGAATCGGGCGCTCTTCATGATCTTGAGATTCTGCGCGGTGATGTCCTGCCAGCCGCCTCCGCCCAGTTATTTCTCAAGTTTCCAGATATAACCTGTCGCGTTCGGGGCGAATCTGAAGTTCATTGCCTCTACCATTATCGGCTTGCCTGGTTCCCTATTGCTACCCTGGATGGTCAATGATATGGATGGAAGCATCGGCCAGCAAGAACTGATAAAAAGCACTAAAGCGGCGATGAAGAAAATCACCAGTAACGTTCTGAATCTTTTCATTCATATCCCCTCCATTCTAAGAAAATTTTTCACAAATCCATCTTCCTTCTCGATTTCAAGCCCGTCCAGTCTCGCACAATACAGGGCATCGAGTATTTCCCTTATTTCCGGCCCCTCTTTCAGACCGTACACTCTCTTCAGATGCTCACCGTCGATCGCCAGCTTCGTCCCTTTGAGTCTTTTCAGGTATTCTTCGAAAGACCGGTCTCTCTCATCGTCGAGCTGACTGTTCAGGAAGTTCAATGTCTCTGCCTTTTTCGACTTGATCATGCGGTGATACTCCGAAGGTCTTTCGGGACTCTCTCGGGAGATATTGTCGGCGTTCTCCCTGGCATCTTTGAGCCTCTCCAGAAAGTTTCTGGGAAGACCGTAACGCTGAATATTCCACTGAACCTGCTCATTACTACTATACCTCAACAGTATCATCATTAGTGTGTAAAACACTCTATCCTCACCGATATAACCGATGTTTCTCGGCCGCCTCAGAAAATACTTCTCGACTGCGAAATCGATTTGCCTGTCGAAGACCACTCCAGGGAAGAGCTTCTCTATAACACCCAGCGTCGAAAACCGCCTTATGGCTTTAAGGGGCTGGGGTTCCAGCAGGATTTTGTTTAGCTCGTCCCTCAGCCGCTGACCGGCCACTTTGTCCAGATAGTCCTCGCGGACGCAGTTTTTAAGGAGCTCCGCCGTTCTTACTTCTATTTCGAAACCGAAACGCTGCTCGAACCTGATGGCCCTCAGAACTCTAGTCGGATCTTCTATGAAGCTCAGCGGGTGAAGTGCTCTAATGGTTCCCCTGGCTAGGTCGTTTCTCGAGCCGAAGAAATCGATCAGCATTCCGAACTCCTCCTGATTGAGTTTTACGGCCATAGCGTTTATTGAGAAGTCCCGTCTGTAAAGATCTTTCTTGATGGTGCTCATATCTACCTCCGGCAGTGCGGCCGGTCTCTTGTAGAACTCGGTGCGCGCCGTTGCGACGTCTATCCTCAACCCGTCGTGAAAGAACATCGAACTGGCCAAAAATTCTTTGTGCTCCACTATCTTTATATCGAAGTAATTCTTGAAGGCCGACGCAAAACTGTTCGCATTTCCTTCGACCACTATATCGAGATCGAAGTTCGTCTTGTTCAGCAGAAGGTCCCTCACGAATCCCCCCACGATGTAAGTTGGCATACCCAACTCGCTTCCAACTGCGCCCAAGAATCTGAGCATGGTCAGTATCCTACCTTCGATGCGCTCTTCCATTAGTCGTGCTATCGAAAGTTTGACATAATTCTGGTCTTCCTTCTGCTCCCTGCTCTGTAAAAACCTTTGACGGCTGAAAGGACTCTTTAAAAGATCTGTTCTGGTCACTATGCCTGTGAGAATTCCATTTTCAAGAACCAGTGCCGAGGTAGTATCGTTTTCCACCATCCTGTCCGTAACCGACTGAACGGAATCGTTCGCCGAAGCCACAACGAAGAAGGGGTCCATGACTTCAACGATCTTCCTGTCGCCCAGGTTGTGCCTGGCAGCCTTCTCCACGTTCCTGTGTCTGGCGATTCCCACGATCTTGTCCTGGTCGACCACCGGCAGTGTGTGGTGGCCCGTTCTCTGCATTATTTTTAGAACATCCTCGATCCTCATCTCTGTTAGAACCGTCCTGACCGGAGAAGACATTATGTCCCTGACTTTTATAAGCCTCTCTATATTCTTCTCGAAGGCTCTCCTGATGGCCAGATTAGCCTTTTCGAAGTCGCTATCTTCAAAATAGCCCATCGTGAAGGCTCCTCCGCCATTCCTTAAACTCCCGCCGAGTCCATTGAGGTCGAGGTTCATATGTCTTGATCTGATCGTAAAATAAATCCTCTCCCCAACCTTCACCAGTACCACCAGGTTCTCCACGCCCAGAAAAGACCACAGTTTCTCTACTGCCAGACTCATACCGCTGGGTAGGGAGTCTCTCTGGGCTCTGGCGAAGCTCACCTCGACTCCCCCTACATCGACCGTCTCGATGTTGAGCAGAAGCGTCTCGATCAGCTTTTGCTGCGATAGACTCAACCTGTAGCTGGAATAAATGCCCAATTCGTCGGGATGAACGCCCAAATCCAGCAACCACGCGGCTGTTCTCAAATCCTGTGGTTTTGTATTGGCGTGCGTGAAGTTGCCCGTCTCCCTGTAGATCGCCGTGGCGAAGAGCGATGCCTCGTTCTGCGTGACTTGTTTCTTTTTCTTCCTCAGGAGAGTGCACATAAGGGTGGTGCAGGCTCCCAGATCACGGTAGGTACCGGGTTTCACGCCGGTTGCCTGAAGGTGATGATCGAAGAATTTGACTTCCGTGCCGGCATTTATAAGTCGCCTTATCGAAAAGGGAAGTCTCTGAATATCTGAAGTATCGACTACTATTAGCGAATTCAGCCTTTCCAGTTTCAACTCCCCAATCTTGTAGAAAGAGAGAAGCAATCCTCTGGAAGAGAGAAAGCCTTTCAGAGCGGGCGAAAGCTCGCCGCCCAGAACAATCATGTGGTCGTTAAAAAGCTTCTGTGCGGCCACAGCCGATGCGAAGGAATCGAAATCGGGGTTAAGATGTGTCGTTATCACATTCAAAGCTTTCCCACCTCTTTATCTTCTCGTATAACGTACTCTTACTTATCTCCAGTATTCTGGCCGTCTCACTCTTGTTTCCCGAATGTCTCTTCAATAACCATGAGATATACCGTTTCTCCATCTCATCCAGCGATACCTCTTCGAAAGCTTTTTCGATACATTTCTCATTTTCAGGATTCTCCAAACCTATCGAGGAGAGGATCTCTCTGTCTCCATTAACGGCAAGCAATGAGAGGAGCTTGTTTCTGAGTTCCCGGATGTTGCCCGGCCAATCGTACCCCATCATCTCATCTAACAAACCGGCAGATAGCGCCGGGGGTTTCCTTAACCCCAGCTCCTGGCAGAGCCTGGGGAGAAAATATTCGACCAGCACGGGAATGTCCTCCCGTTTCTCTCTGAGCGGAGCGATCCTCAACTTCACCACATTCAGCCTATAGTACAGATCGCTCCTGAACTGCCCACCAATCACGTAAGATTCCAGATCCCTGTTAGTGGCCGCTATGACTCTCAGGTCCAGCCTGCGCGAAACGTTGCCACCCAGACGCTGGTTGGTAGATGTTTCCAGTACTCTCAGTAGCTTCACCTGAAGGGCGGGAGGCATTTCCGAGACTTCATCGAGAAAGAGAGTTCCCCTGCTTGACTCCTCTATTAGACCAGGTCTTGAATGAAGGGCGCCGGTGAAAGCTCCCTTCTCATAGCCGAACAGCTCGCTCTCGAAAAGATTCTCCGGTATGGCTCCACAGTTGATCGCGACGAACCTCTTCCGGCCGCTCAACTGATGGATCGCCCTGGCGACTATCTCCTTGCCCGTTCCGCTCTCTCCTTCCAGGAGAACCGTTACCTTCTTGGGAGCAATCATCGATATCGTCTCTTTCAGTCGGATAACCGACGGACTCTTTCCCACAAACTCCGAGAGCGTATCGCCCCCGACCATTCCGGCCAGATCGTCTCTCTCCCTGCTGAGTTCCGAATACTCTATCGACCTCTTCACCTCCAGCAGGGCGTGGGTAAGATCGAAGGGCTTCTCCAGAAAGTTGAAGGCTCCCTTTCTAACAGCATCTATGGCGGTGTTAATATCGCCATGGGCCGATACAACTATGATCGGCGCACTTTGAGCGGCGTCCGGTAGTAGATCCAGTCCTGAGCCATCGGGGAGTCTCACATCCAGTATCACGCAATCGAAGAACTCGTCGAGCAGTGACTTTTCGGCCTGCTTCAGATTATAAACCTGTGTCACATAGTAGCCTTCCTCGCGAAGAGCGGCCGCGAGAAGACCGTTGAAGGCCAGATCGTCATCTACCAGAAGAATCCTGCGATTCATCATCATTCCTCCTGAAAGTCAAAACGAAAACCGTTCCCTTCTCCGGAACGCTTTTCATCTTCAATCTTACATCGTTCTCGTCACAGAAATTCTTGACCAGGTACAGCCCCAGCCCCGAACCCTCGGATTTGGTCGTGTAGAATGGTTTGAAGACTTCGGTCTGTATCGACTCGTCGATGCCCTTTCCCCGGTCGGAAACAATAAGAGTGAGGTACTCGCTCGAGCGACGAACCTTCAAGGCGATCGCTCCTCCGTCTTCACTTGCCTCTACCGCGTTCATGAGCAGATTCTTGACTACATTCTCCAGCCTTCCCTTTTGAACCAGGACCTTGCCCTCATCCAGCGAAATCGTATCGAGAGATATACTTCTGGCCGCCAGTATTGGTCCCATGAACGAGAGAACCTTCCTTACCGATTGGGAAAGATCGAGTCGTTCGAACTCTTCGCCATATCTGAAGATTTGCAAAATTCCGCCCACCTTTACCTGGAAGCCCGAAAGCTCACTAGATAACGTTTGCAGATAGGAATCCTTCTTGGTGCGAATATACAAGTCCAGTGCCAGCCTCATGTTGGCCAGGGGTTGTTTGAGACCGTGGGCCAGATCGGCGACGGTCTGGGCATCGACGGCGTAGCGCCTGGTCTTCTCGAGGAGTTGCTTAGTCTTCCACTGGCTTGTCTTATCATCCAGGGTGACCAGGAAGCCGCTCCTCTTTTTTTTGGCCACAGTCACCAGGTAGCGTTTGCCTAGTTTCTTACTGTAAACATCGTACTGACCCTCCTGTAGGGGAAAGAGCAGCCCGGTTCTCCTTATGAAATGATCGAGCCTCAGATATCTCATGTTCTGGTTACCGTAGGAAAAGCTCTTTACGAAAGCCTCGTTTGCCAGATCAATATTTCCGTTCCCATCGAGTGAAACCACTGATATGTTAAGTGTGTTCAACAGCTCGGAATAGTCCCTGTATAGCTTTTCGTAGTAATTCCTCTCCTGCTCCACCTGGAGCGAAAGGTTCCTGTAAAAACCGTACAGTTCATGAAACTGTCCTTCAAGTTCGACTGCCGGTTTCCGTTCGCCGCTCCGTATCAGTTTGACCAGCCTGTTGAGCTGTCTCACGATCGCCAGGTAAACGAAGGCCGTAGCCGAAAGACCTGAAAAGATAATCAGCAGGAGACTCTCTACGTTGAACCCGATAAGCAACGAGGCCAGCAAGCCGGCACCTGCCACTACAATTCCCGTGATGTAGTGGTAACCGGAACCGAAAAGAACCTTATCTGGCTTTGACAACCGTTATCTGCTCTCCCTCGTCCATTCCCAGGAGTTCCCTCGCGCTTCCCTTATTTACCGTTATCTCCAAATAACCGCTGGAATCGAAGTGAGCCATAAGCTGTCCGGGATTCACATCGTAATAAGTGTTTCCGAAGGTTATCTTGAACTGGTTTCTTCCCCGGTTCAACTCTAAAATGTCTCCCTCTTCCAGCTCTCCAGCGATAGATAGCGGGATGTTGGTCTCGAGATTGCCGAAACCGTCATAGAAGGCCACCTCGCCCGTGAAAGAGTTTCCACTTTTTGTCGCCTTTCTGTATTTGAGATATTCGAAGTTCATCAGTCTGGACCCCAGCTTCTCCACAGCCAGTCCTCTGGCTATGTGGGCGGCGACCGGTGCGAAGATATCTCTTCCGTGAAAGCTCCTTGAAACTCCCCTGTGGTATTGGCGGTTCTCGAGCTCTCTCACTTCGTGAACGCCGAAACCCTCGGCAGCCAGCGTGAAGATACCGTTGTCAGGTCCAACCATGCACATTCCGTTTTTGAGAACCATCGCCACAGGCTTTCTAGAAGTCCCTACACCTGGATCGACCACGGCCAGGAAGACCGTATCGGCCGGCAGGTCTTTGATCACCCTCTCTATCACATAAGCGGCGTGCCTTACACTGAAAGGTTTTATGTTGTGGCAGATGTCGAGAATTTCCACGTCCCTGTTTATTTCTCTTATCACAGCCTTGGCTACCCCGACGTAGTAACTGTCGTGCCCCCAGTCAGTCAAAAAAGCTATCATCTCTCTCCCTCCAGTTTTTCTGCTATCGCATAGAATATTTCCGAAACAGCTTCCAGTTCTATTCTGTAAAGGTTAGAGTCTACATTGCAATCGCTAGCACCAAAACCTTTCACGCCTTCGCCGTATTTGGAGACAAACCGTGAAAGCTCCTCTTCCATCCTCACGTCGGAGGGAAGGAGAAGTGCAGCCAGCACCCTCGACTCCTGCCTGAGATAATCTATGTGCCAGTGTTTCTTTTTCTCATACCTCAGGTGGCGCCCCACTCTCTCCGAAAGCGAGGTCATCGCCGATCCCACATATATATACATTCCCGGCTCGAGCTCCCATTCCCTTGCACCGGCCGAAATCAACGTTCTACGCTCAAGTTCGAGTAAAACGAGGTAAGCTCCCCTGTTTTCATCCATGATGTAGCTATTATACGATAGCGATCGAATATGATAGAAGGGACTCCTTGAAAGTTGTTCGCCGGGTTTCGTATAATTCTTTGAGAGGTGATCGCATGGCTTACGTGGTAATCAACAAACTGAACATAGCGAATAACGCCCGTTATCTGCTGAATCTGACGGGAAGAGCTGGTGTGGAGATGACATCCGTAACGAAGGTCGTCTGCGGCGACCCCGAAATAGTTTCGAAGATAATCGAAACCGGTGTGCGAGAGATCGGAGAATCGAGACTGGAGAACATCGACAGAATCAGGAAGTCAGGCCTCTCACCCACCTTCCTCCTGTTGCGTCTCCCCTCTCCGCAGCTTTATAGAAAAGTCGTTGAATCGGTTGATTACGTCCTCCTGAGCGAGTTGAAATCCCTGAAGGCTCTCAAGGAACTCTCAGAAGAGTTGGGCCGCCGCTTGAAGTTCATCTACATGGTGGATACCGGTGACCTCAGAGAAGGTGTGATGTACGACCGGGCCTTCGAAGAGCTTGGAGAGGCGGTGAAGATAGCGGGGCAGAGTTTCGCCGGTATCGGCACGAACCTTGGCTGCTTCGGCGGTGTGATCGCAACACCGGAAAAATTCGAGATACTTCTCGAGCTGGGCGATAGGCTGTGCAGGGAAGCCGGTGTCGAGATCGAGAGGTATTCGGCCGGAAATACCGCATCGCTACCTCTGATAGAGAACGGAACACTCCCGCGAGGAATCAACCATTACAGACTCGGTGAATCCATCATGTGTGGCACCGACGTGACCAACAACCGCGCCGTACCAGGAACTACCAGGGAGACCTTCACTCTTTATGGAACTGTTTTGGAGCTAAAGAGAAAACCTTCCGTCCCGATCGGAGAAATAGGATCGGATGCCTTCGGAAGGAAGCCCCATTTTGAGGACATGGGTGAGAGGTTGAAAGCTATCCTGGATATCGGTGAGCAGGACGTAGTTCCATCAGGACTTACACCAATGCTTGAAGGTTGCCGGGTCCTTCACGCCTCCAGCGATCATCTTATTTTGGACGTTACCGACTGCCCAAAAAAGCTTTCAGTGGACGACCAGATACCGTTTAGAATGTCTTACGGTGCTCTCCTGAGGGTTATGACCTCCCACTATATCATCAAAGAGTACAGGGGTTAAATATGATTAGAGAACTCGAACTAAAAGACAGGGAAAATGTTCTCGAGGTTGTCAAAGATATATGGGAGGGCGACGATTATATCCCGGCAGCCTTCGACTCCTGGGTTAGCGACAGTGACTGTCATTTCATGGGGATGTGGAAGGATGAAGCTCTGGTTGGCGTGGCCAACCTCAGGCGTCTTTCGCCGGCGGTAGGCTGGCTAGAAGGAATGAGGATCAAACCCGAGCTTCAGGGAAAGGGATATGGCAGAGAACTGGCTGTAGAAATGATGAGACTGGCCCGGAATGAAGGACTGAAGGAACTTTACTTTTCGACTTACTTCGACAATCTAGCCTCGATCAAAATCAACGAATCTCTGGGATTCTCAAGAGTAGCGGTCTTCACGAACCTGGAGCTGGAACTCAAGCCCTCCGTGGATCTTGAGATTGAATTGAAATACGCAGGATTGCAGATTGGCCAGGAGATCCCGGAGATAGAGGCTTACATGAGCAACGACTGGTTTTTCGTTCCTCCGGAGATCGGCCAAAAGAGAAACTGGTTGAAAGAGCCGGAAATCTTAAGACGGAATGACAATATGGCCGTAGTCTCCAGAAACCCGAAATTTTCCGATTGCATGGAGATCAACTACATAGAGTTGGGCAAGGGCGAAGATGCCGAAAACTTTCTTTCGTTGCTTGCCGGGTACGCCCACGAAAAGGGTTACTCCCGCGTTCACACCATGGTGCCCGAAAGCGTGGAACTCGACCCCTTTCTGAAAAACCGGTTCGCTCCCTTCGAGAGGTTTCACGATGTTTTCATATACCGGGCAAGAATCGTAGAATTGAGAATAGACTGAAGAGAGTCCAGCTCTTGGTTTTCTGGAAGGAAAGATAGTATCATTGTTCTCGTACGTTCCAACGGACGAAGGCTTTGGTTCGTGCAAGAGGTGGAATAATTGAGAAAAGTCTTCTTGGTACGTCACGCAGAGGCCGAAAGAGAAAAAAAGGGCGATATGCAGGATATAGACAGATCGCTCACCGACAGGGGAAAGAGCGATTCACTGTCGATGGCCAAAATCGTAAAGCCGTTTATCGACGGACCTGCGATAATACTCTCCTCCGGAGCGAAACGTGCAAGACAGACGGCCAGAAAATTCAAAAAAGCCATAGGAGAGATCGAGATGATCGAGAACGGGGAGCTCTACACCGGATCGAGCGAGACCATAGCCGCGGCGATCGCCACAACGGACGACAAATACAGCTCCGTGATGATAGTCGGCCACAACCCAGCGATCGAAGAGTTCATGGCGGCAGTCCGGTGCACAGCTAGAATGGCCACTTCGTCGGTGGCCTGCTTCAAAGTCGATTGCGAAAACTGGAAAGAATTGGACCTCAACAAATTCAAGTTGGAATTTCTCCTCAAGCCGTCGCTACTGAGAAAAACGAAATGATCTTCGATAGAACGGTCCACGAGTCCTTTCTCAAGGCCTTTCCAGAGAAGGTCGGAGCGATGCTGGACACTCTCAAGGGTCATATCGATAAGGGAAGAGATTCGCTGGAGGAAGATACCGTACACGACATTAGAGTGTGGAGTCGCAGGCTTTCCGAAGCTCTATCGATCGGCGCCATTTTAATCGACAGAAAGCCCTCCAGATCGCTCAAAATGCTTTCGGCTCTCAGAACTTCGCTCGGTCGTCTCAGGGACAACCATGTCCAGAGGTCTCTGGCCATCGAATACGGCATCGAAGGCCTTCCCGAACAACTGGAGGCCAAGGACGAAAGACTCGCGGCACAGGCCTCCAGATCGCTGGTCGAATTCGACATGGAACGTCTCGAAAGAGACTTTCTCCACTTCCACAGGGAACTCATAGTGGTCTGCGACGACAGCAATCTCCTGGAACGGAACACCGAGCGAATATCCACCCGAATAAAAAAGCGTTATTCGTCCGTCGGGAAGAGCTTCGCCAGGTCCGATCCGGCGGATTTTACCACACTCCACAACTCCAGGATCTCCATAAAGAAGCTCCGTTACACACTCGAGACACTGGACGGATACATCGGACTCGACGGCGGTACGCTCGCGCTCCTCAAAAAGATTCAGGACAGACTTGGAAAGGTTCAGGACCTCACGGTATTGTTGAAGACTATAGGTAAGCTGGTTAATAAAGGAAGGCTCTCCGTTCCGGTCGAGACCTTTCAGAGAATCTCGATCGACAGGCATATGCTGGTGAGCGAATTTCTCGAGGGCTGGAGGGATGAGCTGGCCGTCATAGGGCGTTTCATCGAAGAGCCGGCTACAAATCAGTACGAGAGAAAGGATAAAGACCGGGGCAACTTCCGCTCCGGCGTAACAGAAAAATTCAGCGACGGGACTATAGAGAAGATACTCTTCCTGGCCAGCGAGAAGGGACTTAGCTACAGGGGCGTTGTGGCCTACCTCAAGGAAAACCCGGCCATTTGCGACAGATTGGGCATCGAAGGCCTTCCTTCGTACCAGACGCTCGCCAGGAGGGCCGGCAGGCTGGGAAAGAGAAAGAAAACGGGAGGTTGATTTTGAAAGTATCTACGGACAAAAGAATCAGGCTTATGTCGACTGCGATGATGCTTACCGAATTGCCGGAGCTGGAATTGCGTAAGCCCCACGCCCATCACTTCCTATATGAGGGCACGATGCGCCACCTGGCGGGCAGAAAGCGTCCTGAACTCCTAAACTCGCTTCTCAAAGATGGGACGGCCTATTACTTTCTCTTCACTTATGCCGTAAACCTATCGTGGCCCGACCTGGAACCCCGAAGTTTTCCCGATTACCTGTACCGATACGAACCAACACTTTGTACCAGCGAACTTCACCTCGAGTTGAGAAAGTTACTGGCTTCCGCCGATCTCGAAAGTCTGTGGGAAAGCCAGAAAACTGGCTGGGAGAAACTGGAGCGCGATGCTTCGACGGCACTCGAAAACAACCGTATAGAAGAGCTCCTGAAAGATTTCTTCGGTGATCACGAAAGGTCTCTCTTTTTCTTCCCCAATCCCCTCTTTCCCGAACTGGCCTCTTTAGGTGCGGCCGACAAACGCTGTCTATACTGTATAGCCAGATACCCCGGTAGGTCCAGCCAGAAATGGCCCTATGAACCGGGAGTCACTTTGCCGGACGAGAAATTCGGAAGTTTCAGCGACCATCCCGTCTGGTCAAGGATTGTCGCCTTTCACGAGTTCTGTCACCCTCTCATAGATCCGCTCATAACGGCAAAGCCGGAGCTGGTAGAAGCGTTGAGAACATCGCCCTTTTCATGCGGTGTGCTTTCCGCTTTCATGGACAGATACCCGTCCTGGGAGGATATGCTGGCCGAATTTCTAATATACGCAATGACCTACGCCTATCTTTTCCATGAGTTCGGTGAGGAGACGGCCGAAATTTTTCACAGAACCATGGAAGAGAGGTCCGGTTTCTCGGGCGTAAGACCTATGGGAGAGCCTCTTCTCCGTTATCTGGAGGAAAAAAAGGATGGCGAATACACGAACCTCTTCGATTACCTTCCGGTGATGTTCAACCTTTGACAGAGCCCGCGAGGAGTCCCCTCAGGAAGTACTTACCCAAAAGTATATAGACGATCAACGTCGGAAGAGCTGCTAGCAGGGCGCCGGCCATCTGAACGTTCCACTCGACTACCTGACTTCCTGCAAGGTTTACCAGCGCCACGGTGATCGGCTGCTTCGTCGGGTCACTGGTAACTGTGACGGCAAAGAGAAATTCATTCCATATGTTCGTGAACTGCCAGATTACTACGACCACGAAGCCCGGCAGCGATATGGGGAAGAGAACTTTGAGATATGTCTTGAAGATACCGGCTCCGTCTATGCCGGCCGCTTCTATCAACTCTGTCGGCACTTCGCTGTAATAATTCCTGAAGATCAAAGTCGTTATAGGCAACCCGTAAACCACATGTACCAGTACCAGCCCCCAGATTGAGCCGTAAAGACCTATATCCTGCAAAAAGCGTATCAGCGGGAAAAGAACGCTCTGGTAGGGGATGAACATTCCGAAAAGAACGAGGGCGAAGAGAAAATCCGATCCCCTGAATTTCAACTTGGATAAAACGTACCCGTTGATCGAGCCGATCACGGCCGATAACAATGTGGCCGGTATTACCAGTATGAAAGAGTTTCTCAGGTTGGGAGCCAGTTTATTGAAGGCCTTGACGAAGCCGTCGAAGGAGAACTCGTTCGGCGGAAACCACATCCTGACCAAACCAACTTCCTTCAGTGGCTTGAAACTCGTGGCCAAAAGTACGTAAACCGGCATCAGAAAGAACAGGGCGAAAACAACCAGAAGTATGTAGATCACAAGCTTTCTGATCATATCCTTTTCTCCTTTCTGAACGCCGAAAAGAGGTACGGCACAATAACCACGGCGACCATGATCAGCATCACCATGGCGATCGCCGAGCCCGTGGCGTACTTGTTCGCCCTGAAAGTCGTCTCGAACATATAGATAGCCGGCACGTCCGTGACGTTGTTTGGGCCGCTACCGGTCATTGCGTAAACGAGATCGAAGATTTTCAGCGAAATGTGCCCCAGGATTATCATGGCGCTCAGCGTTATGGGCCTCAGTATCGGGAACTTTATCTTCCAGAAGATCTGCCAGCCGGTCGCACCATCGACCTCGGCCGCCTCGATAAGATCCTGAGATATCCCGCGCAGTCCGGCCAGATACATCGCCATCGTGTAGCCCGAAAGCTGCCAGACAGCGGCGATAATGACCGGAATCAGGGCCACGTTGAATTTTAAAAAATTGGTCGTGCTCGTGAACCATTTCCACTGGAATATATCCAGTCCCACCAGATCCAGGAGAAGGTTCATACCCTGGGGACTGCCCGGTAGAATTCCCGGCGCGAATATCCACCGCCAGACTGCCCCGGTGACGACGAACGAAAGAGCCATTGGAAAGAGATAGATATTTCTGAATATCGCCGAACCTTTAAGATTTCTGTCTATAAGAACTGCGAGAATTATGCCCAGTATCAGACAGCCGGCGATGAAGAAGAGAGTGAAGTAGAAAGTGTTCCAGAGATCTGTCTGGAACCTCGGATCTTCGAAGAGTCTGAGATAATTGCGAAGACCCACGAACTCGAACTCTCCCTTCAATAGTCTGGCAAAGCTGTTCCAGTTAGACACCGAGGTTCTAGCCGTCCAGCCGATGAAGAAATAAACGAAAATACCTATCGCGGCGAACGTCGGCGATAGTATAAGAAAGGAAATAATTCCACGCCTGGTTTTCCGCTTGATCTACAACACCTCCAGAGAAGGGGGCCCGCTTCAACGCAGGCCCCACCGAGCACATTAGTCTATATAATAGTCTTGCGCGGCGTTTCTTATTGCCTTCAAGAAGCCGTCTCTATCCTTCGTGGTTATGAAGATATTGACTGCGTCGTTCAATTCGGTGATGAAGCCTTCTGGAGCTGCAGAACCGTGTGCGATTGATGGACAGAGCGCGTTGGTGGCGAAGTCGTTCATCGACCATGTAAGGTAAGGATCGTAAAGCGATTTGTCGGCATCGAGCCTCGCCGGAATTGACCCTTTGATCGGGTTGAAAGCATCCTGCCCCTCGACCGAAGCCACTATTTCGAGCCACTTCAGGGCGTTTTCTCTGTTGGGAGCATTCTTCGGAAGACCGAAAGTATCGGTTACGACCATGAAAGAACCCTGAGTTCCGGGGACTGCCATCCAGCCGAATTCTACACCGGGAGTCCAGCCGAGCGTCTTGAGATAACCTTCGGCCCAGTCGCCCATGACATTGAAAGCTGCCTTACCGTCGAAAACCATCTTCGTGGCATCTTGCCACGTGAGCGCGGCGTGGTCCTCGTTGACGTACTTGATCAACTCTTCGAAAATAACGATAGCCCTTCCGATCCCCGGGTCATTGAAGCTAGTTGTGCCGTTCCATAGACCGTTGTAGCCTTCAGGGCCGAGAGCGGAGAGCAGTACGGTTTCGAAGAGATGCGCCGCTTCCCACTTGTCCTTGTCGCCGAGAGCGAGAGGAATGAAGCCGGCCTGTTTGATCTTCTCACAGACTTGTAGGAAACCCGGTCCATCCTGCGGTACCGTCTCGACACCGGCCTTCTTGAGGATCTCGTTGTTGATGAATACAACGTTACCCCTGTGCACATTCACCGGTATGGAGTAAACCTCTCCCTCGTAACTACAGATCGTCATAATGTCTTTAGGGAACTTGTCGAGTATCCCCCAGCCTTCGAGGATATCCGTCAGGGGTTCCATCATGCCCGTGATGACGTAGGTGTCTATCAGCTCCATTCCACCGTGTACCTGGAAGGAATCCGGCGGGTTGCCACCCAGCATCCTGGTCTTCAAAACGGCCTTTGCGTTAGTTCCGGCTCCACCGGCGACCGTTGCGTTTATTATCTCGACGTCGGGGAATTTTGCCTTGAAGACCTCGTAGATCGCCGCAAGGCCCTCTTCTTCTCCACCACCCGTCCACCAGCTGAAAATCTCGACACTCCCGGACGCTAAGAGTGCGCTAACGGATAAAAGAAGAACCGCGACCAAAAGCTTTTTCATCTAAACACCCCCTGTGTTTTCGGCTTTCTAGCCGTACTTTACGAATTCAGTTCCCCCAGACCGAACGGATAATTACATTGTTATTATACAACTGGAAATATTTACTCAATACATTTCTACTCTCTCTGTCAGATAGACAATTCGCCAGCAAATGGATTTTTGCACGATAAAACAATGAAGTTCGCTTCTCTCGCAAAAAAATCTTGCATCTCGTACGCCTTGCTCGCACTGGGTCTGGAGTTATGGATTATTTAGATCCAGTATGATGTCACTACTGGTGACAATCTCATCTTGTAATGCCAGATTTCGATCCGGTATCTCTATCGTTTTTGAAGAGGATGACCAAGAAACCAGCGAGAACTGCTCTTCCAAAGAAAATGGATTACATATTTTTTACGAATATCGAGGATAGGCATATCTGGGTCTGTCTTTCGTGAGGAAGTTCGGATGAAACAACAGAAACTCAGGTGCGTGTGCGCCTTCTCTTCCTGTAAGCGAAGTGCAGAATCAAGAAGTAAACGTTGCAAACAACGGTGAAGGCGAATATTACGATCATTATAAGTTGCACCTTCGAGCTGCTCAAGAACAACTCAGTGTTGGCGGCAATTTGATAAACCGCATAGAGACTGGCTAACAGCATACAAGCGGCGAGTATGCCAATCTCCATTCTTCTTTTCTTGATGCGCTCTCTCGTTTCAGGTATTATTCTCATACGGAACACCCCGTCCAATTCGGCGTTTACTTTCGATACAGTAGAGCTATTATACCAAAATGCCCGGATTTCCACTCTTTTATTTTATCGCTCTCCACCTCGTTCGTAGCCATCCTCCGTCGTTGATAGTCGGGACATGCGAACAGCTTTTCCTAGCCACAGCATCTCGCCTTTTGATTCTATTTATTCGTATAAAACGACAGAAGCGGCTCGAAGGCCGCTTCTGAAAAAAGCGTTTTAACCCTTTTTCCCAAGCTCGGATGTACAGTTCGGACATCTCGTCGCTTCAATTGGAATCGAAGTATGACAGAATGGACAGGTCTTCGTCGTCGGTGCGGCCGGAGCCTCTTCTTTCTTCTGGCGTTCCCTGATCTTATTTATCTGTCTGACGATCAGGAAAATCACGAATGCCAGAATCAGGAAATTGATCACGGCGTTTATGAAGAGACCGATGTTTATAGTTGCCGCACCAGCCGCCTTTGCCGCCGCTAGAGTTTCGTAACTCCCGCCGGAGAGGTTGATATAAAGGTTACTGAAATCGATGCCACCCGTGAAGAGACCGAGAATCGGCATTATGATATCATCGACGAGGGATCTAACTATTACCTGAAAGGCGCCCCCGATTATGATACCGACTGCCAGATCGATGACATTGCCGCGACTTATGAACTTTTTGAACTCCTTCCACATGGCTCTCACCCCCTCTATTTTGTGACAGTAAGATTATATTCCCAAAAGACTTTAAAACAAAGGAAAATAGAGACCGGAAAAGCGCTTTTAGAGATATTCTAGAAACAAAGAAAGCACAAAAAGGATCATCCAATAAGCATAAAATACGACTGGCCAGTTTGCTCGTAAAACACGAAAAAGAGAGCATTCGAGAGTTCGTACTCTCTTTCTCTCGTGTTCTTTAACAAACCACGATGAATCGCTCTTTGCTCTTTCGAAGGACTGGACTTATTTTGTATCCCCTGCCTCTCTTATTCTAACAAACAACGAAATACCGGAGACAGCTCTTCCCGCTCTTACCAGACCTCACACTCCAGACCCGGTGCTCTACTAGATAAGCCCTTCGCTTTCAAGGAGCACTATGTAGTTTTTAATAAGTTCTCTGGCGTCGCGAGCTATTTCGAAGGGGTTGCGGCTCTTCCATAGCCTGGTGGCGAGGGCCGCATAACGCGCGGGCCTTTTTTCGAATTCGAAGCTCTCCCTTATCCCCTCGAAGTAGCTGCTGTTGACATGCTTGCCGTTCAGCAGACATAGCGCGGTGCTCATCTCCAACAAAACCTCGACTACCGCACAATAGATATCCTCATGTTTCTTTCTGACTATACTGGAGAAGATCCTTCCGTAAGACTCGAAGACCAACCCGGGCAGATTTTCTTTAAGAGCCTCTTTTAGTCTTTCGCGCGACACGTTCAGTGCCAGCGAATAATACCTTGACGGCGCTTCCATGTCTCCGGAAAGAACCACAAGTCCTTTCATCAGGCCGGTGTACAGTGGCCATTGTGTACCGGGCTTTTCAAGAATCTCACGAAGTTTCGAATCGGTCATCGTGTAAACGATCGCAGGGACAGTACCGATAAGAAGAGATTTCTGAGGTGTCTCTTCAATGGTTATGGCAAACATCTCCAGGTCGGACCAGCGCGTATCCGTACCCCGGCAAGTGGAACCGTAAAGACAGAAAGAAACCAAATTGCTACCCATCTCTTCCGAGACATCGCGGGAGATTTTCAAAGCCAGTTCGTACCTCTCTCTATGATTCATTCGATTACCTTCTTCTCTCTATAGCGGAATCCAGAATTGCGAGTATCAGATCGTCGTATTCCCAGCCTGCTGCCAGCGCCATCTTTACTATATCCGAGTAATCGGGAACGAGCAGCGGGAGGGAGTTTACCTCGAGAAAGTACGGCTCGCCGTACTTATCGACCCTTATATCCATGCGCGCATAATCGCCCAGATCGAGCCTATCGAAGAGTTCTAGCGATAAGCTTTCGATCTCTGCTTTCAGAACTTCCGGTATGACGGCCGGACAGATGTAACCGGTTTTCTCGCCTAGATACTGCTTGACTCTGTAAGAGTAGAATCGTTCCATCCCCTCCGGTAGTGAAGAAAAGTCTATCTCAAGAATGGGTAGTACCGTGTGTCCGACTATCCCGACGCTGAATTCTCGACCGACTATGAACTCTTCAACCAGGGCTGGTTCTCCGTATTCCCTGTGAATTCTCTCCACGGCCCTTTCGAGTTCGACCCTATCACTGACCACCGAATCTGCCCATATTCCAACGGCGCTTCCACCGCGCGAAGGCTTTACAATGGCCGGATAGAAATCTATCTCTTCAACCGGACGAGATTGTTTGAAGCAAACGTACTTAGGGGTTGGTATACCGCTGTCGGCCATAACTATTTTGGTGAGCGATTTGTCGATGCATAGGCAGTTGGCCGACACACCAGAACCGGTATAAGGTATATTCCAGAAGTCGAGTATAGCAGGCACATAGACCTGTCTCTGGTGGCCCTCACCTCCGGTTGCGATGTTAAAGACGAACTCTATACCTTCACTCTCGATCCTTTCAACGAATTTCGACGTGAGCGGCACTGGGAATACTTCGTGGTGTTTCTCTAAAACACCGGCGATACTTTTCAGCATCTTCATGCCGACCTCACCGGGTTTTTCGTCGTGTACTACCGCTATTTTCACTCGTATACCTCCTTTGAATCTGGCCCTGTACGATTGCCGACTAGATTATACTACCCGCGATTCTCTAAAGTCCGCCCGGGTAAAAATCCAGTTCCACTATGGCATTCACGACATCTTCCCGCTCGACCTCCCGCGATATGGCCAGAACCTTGCCGTTGTGCCATATGGAAGATCTTCCCTGGGCGGTCTGCCCACCAATATCGCCGACGGCCATCGCGTTCACCAGAAAACGTATGTTCTCCCTGTCTTTCGACGCGCTGATCGGACCATCTCTGAACCATACCCTCTCCTGAGTTGATCCGTTCAAATGGGCCTTCCATGGAGCGAAGTTGCAGGAAGGAACGAGAAGGATCTCGCAGCCACTAGAATCGAGTCTCCTCACTTCGCTCTCAAAAAACATATCGTAACAGATGGCGACACCCAGTGTTCCGATTGAAGTCTCGGCTATATTGCCGAAGGAGCTTCCCCTGGAGAAGAGTATCCTGCTCTCTGCGTCCGTAAGATTGCGTTTGGCGATCTTCGCGATGAGCCGGCCCTGAGGGCTGAAGAGATAAGCCATGTTGTACAACCTCTTATCCCTCAAGAAGGTTCCCCTTGAAGATTCGAAATCAACCTCAGGCATCAGGATAGAAGGTGCCAGCAGATAAGTTTTAAATTCCCCGGCCAGCGCTCCGAACGTTTCGCGATAAAAGAGCTCTATTTCTAAAGCGTGATTCAAAAAGGCCTGTCTGAGAGGATTGAGAGAGAGCCCCGTATTCTTGAGCGCGTACTTCAAAAGGATCTTTCCCGGACCGCCTTTTAAGGTCATGCCTCTGAATGCAGGATAAAGAAAGGTCGGAAAGAACTCCGGAAAGACCGTGACATGACGCTCACCCCTCCAGAGACCACGGGCCAGACGAACATATCGGTCCATTGCGCTCGCGAACGATTCCCTTGAAAACGTCGTCGCGTCGAAATGGACCTGAATGGCCGTCAGATCGATAGTTTTCATTTTACAAGCTTCACAACAAGCAGGACTATCGCTATAATTATCAGGATCGGCAGGAAGACCACCACAAAACCGGCGAAAGCAAAAACCACCACCAGAACGACTCCGATCCCTATCACCAGCTTGATGAGGGCGGGGAAGTACCTTATCGCCAGATAAAGCAGAAACAACGCACCGACAATCGCAAGAAAAGTGGTCAGCATCTCGCTCTCTCACCTCCGTTCAGCATCTATTTGACAGTATAACTCATCACATAATATAATACCTAAGGCAATGAAGCTTGCCGTGGAGTTTTTACCACCCAGAACCGCGTCGCGCGCTGATAGCTTCTACTACTGTCAAATTTATGGTGGCTATCGTTGTTCACCGTGTTCTGGAGGTAAAAATGGTATTGAGTATCTCGCTGATAATTATTCTTTCAATTCCTATCATCTCTCTTTTCGAAAAACTGCGGCTTCCCGGCTTGATAGGATTGATCTTTCTCGGCGTTCTTCTGGGTCCCCAGATTCTAAACCTTATAGATAACTCGCTGCTGGACGTTTCGAGTGAAATCAGGTTACTGGCCTTGATTGTAATTCTTCTTCGCGCCGGTCTTGGCCTTGACCGTAAAACTGTGAAGAAGATCGGTCCCCTCGCATTGCGAATGAGTTTTCTTCCAGGCGTCTTCGAAGGCTTCTCAATAATGTTCTTCGCTCAATGGCTCGGTCTGGATTTAGTGAAGGGTGGAATGCTTGGTTTCATTATTGCCGCCGTTTCTCCCGCCGTAGTGGTTCCCGAGATGCTTCGCTTCAAGGAAAGCGACATGGGAAAGGACAGGGAAGTGCCATCGACCATACTGGCTGCGGCCTCGGTTGATGATGTGGTTGCCATAACCATATTCACTGTTTTCCTTGGTATAGATAAAGGACAGAATATCAACGTAGTTACCGCTGTTGCAAGCGTACCGCTGGAAATAGCCCTTGGAATCGGAGCTGGAGCACTCATCGGTTTTCTTTTCGCTCTTCTATTCAAAAAATTCCATATGAGGGACACAAAGAAAGTCCTACTGGTTCTATCATCGGCTTTTATTTTCCATCAACTGGAAAACTATATGCCGGTGGCTTCGTTGCTAGGTGTGATGGCGATCGGGTTCATGCTAAGAGAAAAACTGCCGGTTGCTGCCGAAAGATTGGCGGGAAAAATGGAGCGTGTATGGGTACTCGCAGAGGTCTTCCTTTTCGTTCTCGTGGGTGCAAGCGTAAGTATAAACGCCATAAACAATTCATGGCAAAAAGGGATAGTGGTTATAATTCTGGGACTTTTATTCAGGAGCCTTGGAGTTGCTGTTTCAACCCTGGGGTCGAAGTTGAACCTTCATGAAAGGCTATTCTGTATGGTATCTTATATTCCAAAGGCAACCGTTCAGGCCGCTGTTGGTGGCATTCCTCTAGCAATGGGAGTGGCATATGGAGATGTAATTCTTTCGGTTTCTGTCCTCTCGATAATCATAACGGCTCCACTGGGCGCAATTGGAATACGTTATATCGGTCCCAGAACGCTGAAAAAAACTGCACATTGCGAAAATCGATCCGCGCTTTGAACCAATTCCCAAGGTTCGATAGATACAAACTGGATATAGCACCGTTTATCGAAGGCCCTCGCGCTACCTGCAGGAGCCGTCATTATTGAATGCTAAGCCACTTGTCTCATTCGAAGTAGTCGATCTGGCGAACGAGCGTCGATACCGGCCTGTATTCCTGATTTTCCAGCCTGAAGTATCTCTCCTCTATCCAGTTTCCCGCGGTGTCGTACCTGTAGTCAATCCTGAGAGAGTTTTCACCGAACGTGTATTCTCTTGCCAGCAACCTTCCGGCGTTGTCGAAATAGTATTTGAATCCGGCCAGCAGGTCATTGCCGCTTTTAAAATCGACTCCCGTGATCCTCCCGGCCGTGTTTCTGGATAGGATCGCCTGAAGAGTCTCTTCTGTATCGAACGTAACGACCAGGGGTTCGAGCGTGAAGGAGATCTCGACTCTTCTACCCGGCTGATCGATTTCGGTGAGGTCTACGATCTCGTTTACCGAGATATATCCGTCCGTGAGAGTTCTCGAGCTTCTAACGGCCCTGTCTCCTGAATAGCCGTACTGCGTTCTGTCGTTAAGTCCGTTCTCACCGCCGGCGACAACCTCTTCAAGTATCCTGTTGCTGCTGTCAAGAGAGTGTATGCCCCTCAGAACATCCCCTTCGTACTTGTAGAGCAAGATCGATTCGAGCTTTCCATCTTTTCCGTAATGAGATTCCCTTATCAATCTTCCGCCATCGTCGTAGGTAAGTCTGACCGAGGAGAGGATAACCCCCTGGTCGTTGAGCAGCCTTTTCAAGGAGATATAGCCCCTGTCGTCGTAGGCGAGAACGGTTTTGCCGCTCAGGCGGTCGCCACCCAGAAAGACCGGCCAGTATTCCATCGTGATTTCCTCTATGAGGCGGCCCCTATCATCGTAAGTATAGATCTCCCTGGTGGTGTAGTTCTCGGCGTCGTTTTTGTAGTAGCGAGACTCCAGTTTCCGGCCGTTTTCGTCATATGTGTATTCGTGACGACTGTACTGGACGCCGTTCATATATAGTGCCACAGTCTGGTAATCGCCGAGAGGCGAGAAAACCTTGATCCTTCTGGTCTCAAGTTCACCGGCCAGCCATTGACCGTTCTCGCTCCGGTAGGTGAACCTTCCCGTTACGACCTTTTCGACACTTCCCTTCAAACCCTCGACGGTAAGGTCCGAAGCCAAAACCAGAGTGAAAAGGGCAGAGAAAAAGAATATGATCAAAAAGAGACTTCTCTTCATACAAGTCACCTCCCTCTTAGATTCTATCAGCTACGGGAAGATAGCGGGCACGATTTCAACTGCTTCAACTGCCTTTACTTCCGGCCGATCTCAGGCTCACAAGGAAGAAGAGAGCGGCCATCAGGAGACCTGCCAGCATCAGGGCCAGCCCGACGCCCAACCTGTCGGCCAAAAAACCTATAACAGGAGCCAGTATGGCCATCAGTAACGTTTTCAGCTGTGATTCCACCGACAGACCCGAGGCCATTGTCTTATGATCGATAGTGTCGCTTATATAACTTATATTCACCGGTCTTCTCAGGTTTTCCAAGACGAAAAGCAGGAAAAAGACTGCGACCGCTGCCAGCTGTATTCCCAATCTTTGGAAGAGACCGCTGAAGATGATCAATACAGCGCCCAGAAGGTAACTGTAATTCAACGCCCTAGCCTCGTTTCCAAACTTCTTGCTGACATTCCCGGCGTTCTTCGAAGCATAGCTGGTGGCAAAATAGATGACGAAGTAAACTATGCCGACAAGAACCGCCGTCCTCTGGTCGGGTTTCAAGGTAACCATCACGGGCAGCCCGATAGCCATAGCCTTCAATATCGGCTGCAGATACTCCTGAACGACCTTGAAAAAGGCATCGTAAAGGGAGGAGTTCAGCACGCCCCTGAAAGAGTCCCGGCTCTTGAAAATACCGAAGAAGGCCTTGAAGGTCTCGCCCTTCTGGCTGGTTTTAAGCTCGCCGTCCAGATTTTTGGGATAAGTCGAAAGGTTGACTAGATTCAGAAGATAAGGTATGACCGAGGCCAGGAAGACTATCCTGTAACTACCGCTGTAGAAGACCAGGAAGGCGGCGATTAAGGCATTTATTGCAGATCCCATCTGTGATGCGGCTCTGGTGGCTCCGTAGTAGTCGACCTTTATATCCATCATATCGTTCAATCTTAAATACTCTAGAATCATGGCCTTGTGAGTACCCGTCCTGAAGGCCTCGCCGAAGGCGAAGGCAACCATCGCGACCATATAAACTAAGAAGTTTGGAAAGAGATAAAAGACCATGAACGAAGCAAGATAAGATACCATGGAGAGAACCATGGACATCCTGCGACCGTAGAGATCGGCTATGAACCCGGTGGGGAGCTCGAGTATGTTGGTGGCTATTTCCCTCACGGAGATCAGAGTCCCTATCTCGAGAAAAGATAGACCCATCTCTCTGAAAAAAAGGATCAAAAAGGGATCGAAAAAGCGGAGGTTTTTCAGGAAACCATAAACTGCAAACTTGTAGAACTGGGCGTCTTTCTTCATTTTCAAGATAACTACCTCCCGGGGAACCTTTATGGCATACGATAATTATAGACCTGCCATCGGTTCCCCGGAAGGTATCTCACTTGATGAGGAAGATCCTCAGAATCAACGGAATGAGTATCATAGCGCTCATCACCCACTCCCACTTGCTGGCCTTTTTGAAGACATAGTAAAGGAGAATGGAGGCTATGTATATCGCTATGAGTATGTATATGAAAGTCATCTGGCAACACTCTCCTTTCTCTTATCGATCAGCAGTAAAGCGACGGCCATCAAGACTAAGGCCACTATAAACACGGGATAGAAGAAGACGCTGTTGACGAATCGGCCTATCTGTGTGGCCCATACGATAGTCAGGGTGGCGAAGACCATAGTTATGAAGAAGGCCGGCATCGAGCTGAGCCATATCTTGAAGTATTTCTTCTCGCCCACCACGTGCGCCGCGAAGATACCGGCGAGCGCAGTCGGGGGAACCATGTCTCCAAGACCGGCCAGTAGCGACAGGGCCGAACAGACTACGATATCGTTGCTGCCCAGGAAGGCCAGTAGGAAGGGAACTCCCAGAACCGATGAGGAACCGAAAGAAGAGACTGCTCCAAAGGCCGGGATTCCCAGTGCTATACCCAGAAGCAGGGCGCCCTGGGGTAGACTGTTCAAATAACCGACTATCAGACCGCGGACGCCGTTCATGGTCATCACCTGGATGAACATACCGACGCCTATCAGTATCGAAAGTATCCCGAGAGCGTTTTGAATGGCGGTAAAGGAGATCTTTAGTATGTTGCCTCTTCTTCCGGTGACCACGGCGATCAACGCTGAAATCATGAATATCAACGGGAGTCCTAATGAGAAGCCCCAGCTCACGTTCTCGAGCACCATGAGTATGACCATTACGATGAGCGGGAGATAGACCGCAAAGCCTTTCACAGGCTCGCTTTCCCTTGTCTTTTTGAACTCGTCCAGTTCGACGGGCTTTACTTTCCTTACACCGATTATTAGCGTGGTGACTATTGCGATCGGGAAGGTCACAAAGAGCAGCGGCGTGGTGAAGCCGATGTAGGGCATATCGACTCCCTGACCGATGATCATGGCCGGAAGGTTTATCGGTGGGGCTATCATACCGTATATACCGCTCATGGCAATTATTGAGCCGGCCCTTCTCTTGCTCAGTCCAAGGCTTTTCAGGACAGGATAAGCGATTGCTCCCGTCGTCAGAACGGTCGCGGTTGACGATCCGGTTATCATACCGGCTATCATAATGAAGAAAGTCATCAAAACCAGCAAGAAGGTCGGCTTCTTGTGGAGCGCCACCGTCATGTTTCCGGCTATGGTTTCGAGCAGCCCGGATACTTTGATCGATTCCATGAAGATCATGGCCGAAGAGATAACGAGTATCGTATCCAGATAGGCGAACCCACCTTCAACCAAATGCCTCAATGGGAAAAATTCGCCGAAGACTAACGAGCCAGCGAGAGCCGAAAACATCAGAGAAACGGATATCGGAATTTTGATCGCCGCAAGTCCCACGAAGGTGGCAAGCATTACGATGAAATACCAGATCTCAGGCGTATAGATCTCTATCACCCCCAGGAAGTATCAGTTCAGGTATATGAATAAACCGTTTTCCATCGTTTCGTCATAAGAGGGTAGTCCCGTAACCAGAACCGTCTCTCCCATGAGCATTTCGTAAGCGTTGAACAGCGATTGTATTATCTGGAGCTGGAGGCCGACCCTGTGTTTCAAAGGGTAATCGGGATCGTTTATCACGTCGTAGACTTTCCTCCACGAATCCTGGCCGGGGTTGGGCGTCTCTGAAAGGAAAGAAAGAGAGCCGGTGGCGTTTCTTATCTCCAGATGGCTGAGACCTCTGTAACTAAGGTTGGATTCCTCGAGCTTCATCGAAATACCGTAGAAGGCTTCGATTTCCATTATGGCTACGGCGCCTATCTCAAGCGCGTCTGGATGGCAGACCAGTGTATAGGCCAAACTACTGCCAGACCGGGTATTGCCTCTTTCGTCTATGTACTCGTCGGGAGTACCACTCTCATGCATATCCAAGTTGAAATCTACCTTCTCGGCCTTTATCATCTCGATGATCGCATAGGCCAGTTGCTGGGTCGGATTGCCATCTGCCACTCCCGGGTACTGTCTATTAAGATTTCTCGCTTCCGTTCCATCTTCCAACGTGAACCCCGACTGTGCGTGCATAAAAACTACTGGATCGGGTATCCCCTGATCGACCGGATCGGTCCTCCTGTCGCCGTACACCAGAAAGCGCGGGCCGGACTTGGTTTCGACCTGAATGAAATGCGGCGCTTTACCGGTTTCATCTGGAATGGAGACACCGCTTATATTGGAGAAGGGCATCACGATTACTTTTCCTTTCGTGACGACTACGTTCTCTATAAAGACCAGAGCGGCCGTCGTACCAGAGATCTCCCTTCCGTGAGTTCCACCCATGAGAAGGAAGGTCGGCCCCTCATTGCCGCTGTCCATGAAGTAGATGGGCGTATCCATATTCGTTCCCTTAAGAGGTGTGAAATAATCAGATAGCCAGCCTATTCCAGTCACACCGTAGCCGGGCCTCACATCGGGCCTGAAAAACGAACCTAGAGTTGCTGTTGCCAGAATTAAAAACGCTACTACTATCGCTTTCATCTTCATTCTATGCCTTTCCTCCGGTCTAAAATAAAGGGGCGCGCTGAGACGCCCCCATTTCAGTTACTTACCGAAATACTGCGCCAGTACATCCTTCAGTCCCACCGTCATTTCAAACGTGGCCATGGGAACTCCGGCCTTTTCGCTCAAAGTGGTGAAGAAACCGTCCTCGTTGGCATCGGACTTAACAAAGTAGACACTGGCGAATGGTGCCAGAGTCGTGACTATTCTATCCGACGATTCACCCCTTCTCGAGGCTCCTTCGAGGTTGCAGATCACTATTTTCAATCCGTTTTCTTTTGCCTTATTTGCCAGTGCCAGAACTCTGTTGATCTCGACTTCGAGATCGATTCCGGCCGCTCCCAGACCCTTGCCGCTCGCGCCGACAACGATGACGAAGGTCTTGAATTGACTCATATCGACGTCTTCGACCTTGTACAGTTTATCGAACTTGTAGTCCAGATTCACCATCTTGGCGACAACAGTGAACTGGAGAGCTCCCGGGGACTGACCGGCCGAAGTGACAATCACGGGCTCTTCAAGGAGTGTTTCCACAGCGAAACTAACAAACACGAAGCAAAAAACAACAAACAACGTAAGAAGTAACTTTTTCAATTCAAATCATCCCTTTCTCAATTTCAAAATTCCGGTGCTGAAGCCGAACCACCCCTCCTCAGGGAACCGGCTCCGATCATCATTCCGTTTTCCTCAACGGCAATTATGTTCGGACCGCCGAAGTAGAGGTCGGGGTAAGCGTAAATGTTGAGTTTATGGCCGAGAATCTTCTCAAGGAAGTCCAGCGTGGACTGCGGGAAACCCTCTTCCATTCTAAGATCGGTGTATGAGGAGTACCCGACAAACTTGGGAGATCTTATCGCCTGGTCGATAGGCATGTTGAAATCCACCAGGTTGACTACCAGATTGACCATCATCGAGACTATTCTGCCGCCTCCAGGTGTTCCCAGTACCCAGCGAACCTCTCCATCCTTCATAACAACTGTCGGGCAGATCGTCGTTCTCGGTCTCATTCCTCCTGTGAGGTTTATTACGTCGCCTTCCCTGTAAGAAGAGGCGAAGTTTGCCATTTCGTTGTTGAAGAAGAAACCCTTGAAATAAGTTCCGGTTCCGAAGAAGCTGGAAATCGTCTGCGTCCAGGATACGGCGTTTCCTTCCTTGTCAACTATCGAGAAGTGCGTCGTGGACGGAGATTCTTCGACCGCTCTGGCGCTTGACATAACCGGGGCCAGCTGCTCTAAAAGGACTTCCTCGTAGGTTGAACCATCGGCAAAGGGATAGGCGTCGCCGAGATAGCTTGCATATGGCTTATCGAAAACTTTTCCCGGGTTGATCAACATCAGTCTGGTCTTTGCGTACTCCTTGCTCATAAAAGCCTCGTAAGGAAGATCATGGAACTCCGGATCACTTATGTAAGCCTTTCTATCGACGTCGCCAAGAATCAATGCCTGCTGGATCAAATGAATCGCCAACGGATCGTCCCAGCTCATCGCTGACAGGTTGTAGTTCTCGAGCACGTTGAGAACCATTATGAATTGCGGCCCGGAGACCGGTGGATGTGGAACGTACAGGTCGTATCCCCTGTAGGTGCCGTGGAGAGGCTCTCTAACGATCGCGCGGTAGGATTCTAGATCGGACTTCCTCAAGAAGCCACCCTTCTCGACCATGAAGGCGTCAATCTCGTCGGCCAGCGAGCCGGTGTAGAAGGTGTCTATACCCTCTTCAACAATTCTCTCGATAGTGTCTGCCAGTTCAGGGTTCTTGAAAACGCTCCCCGTTTCCCAGACGAATCCTTCGTTGAGAAAGTCGAATGCGCTTTCGAGAAGTCTTTCGTACGTGTCAGACGTCGTTTGAGAAAAGGTTTCATTGACTATGAAACCGTTTCTGGCAAGCTCTATGGCCGGAGCCGCCAGAACCGACAGAGGAAGCGTAGCTCCCAGAAGCCAGGCCTCTTTTATACCGGCCAAAACTCCAGGAACGCAGACTCCCATGGGAGTGTAAGATATCGAGCTCAACTTCAATCCCTTTTCTGCGATCGCTTCGTACGTAGCCATCATGGGAGCGGCACTTCTGAAGTCGATCGCATACTTGCTACCGTCGGCCATCGTTATAACTGCGTAACCTTCGCCACCGAAACCGGAAGCGTAAGGCTCAACAACACCCAGGGCCAGACTGACCGCTATGGCCGCATCGATGGCGTTGCCGCCCATTTCCAGTATTTTGGCTCCGGCCTCTGCCGCGTAATTGTTGACGGCGGCCACCATACCGTTGCTGGACGCTACCGTGGGGGCAGTTATGGTTGCGATAAGGCCGGTGAACAATACAGCCACGAGCATAACAACAAGCGCATGTTTCTTCATTTTTTCCCCTCCAATTAAGAAAGTCTTATGAAACAGGTTTTAGAAAAGCACCCAGACCATCACTGAGTATCGCGTTGTAAGCAGGCACATCGGAGAGCATTATCATTCGATCCGGGAACATCATATTCCAAGAATCGAGAAGGACTCTCACGGTGGTAACGTGACGCGCAACCCTTAGCTCCAGCGGGTATCCAGTCTCATCGTACGGAGCGAAAAGTTTGCCGTCTTTCGAAGCCTGGAGATAATATTTATCTACGCCGGTAGTTACGAGCTCCTCGGTAGTCTTTCCACGAAGCCTGCCCTGGGAAGGATTGGCAACTTCTAGAAGTACCACATACGCATCGGAGTTGTCACCTATCTCTCTGTGCGTCAACCCGCGCAGAGACGGCGGAGACTCTTCAAGCCTTATATTCACGCCTTCCATTTCGAGCATCATCTGCGTCATGATGGCCAGTTCTGCGGCTTTCTGGTGAAAAACTATGGCGTTGTTCACCGGATACTCCGGTGAAGACTCATGTAAGTCGCACACAAGATCTATCTTTTCCTGTTTCACGATATTCATTATGGCGGCGGCCACCCGCTCTGTTATGAGCCCGTCCTCGCGGCCGGGAAAGGCCCTGTTTAGGTTCGAGATCTCGCTGCCGCCGAGCGTAGAACCTGTGGGATGGTTATAGATGGTGGGATCGGGCCACTGCGACACAGGGTTAGTTCTTCTGGATCCAAACCTGAAGGTCCTCTTGGAACCCTCGGGAAGTTCTATACTGAAAAATTGCGGTGCACCTTCCATGGGATCGTTGTGGGTAAAAGCACTGTGATTAGCCCTAGGAATTATATACACCGTTCCAACCAGAGACGAAACGTTCTCGATCATAAGAACGGCCGCCAGCATCCCCCCCGGTTCGTTTGGATGGTTCCCGCCAAGTAGAAGGAGGTTTCCTCCTGGCTGACTGCCTCTTATAATATAAACCTCCGTGTCGCTTTTAGTTCCAGCCAGTGAAGGTAACCAGTCGCTGAGCATTTTGATTTCCGTGACGCCCGGCCCCGGCACTATAGGTGGATCTTTCCACATCGAAGTGAAAGAAAAACCCGAGAGAAGTACTATTACGACAACAACAGCGATGAACACAATGAACTGAACGTATCTCTTTTTCAAAGGATCACCAATCCTTTCACAAACATGCGGTATCACTTTCCGGGATACACGGTGCCTGACTACCCGGAACAGAGATTTGTACAAAACCGATTGCAGGGTTACAATCATCCGATTAAGGAAAGACAGCTATACAATTATACTATTCTATCTTCAATAATCGAGATAAGTTTGAAAAGTTAATTTGTTGACTTTCTGTTAACAGCTGAAAAGGAACAGACCTGTACAGGTCTGTTCCTTTTTCTAACGAAGGCATTTAGTGTGATCGATCACTTTTCATCAGAAGGCGAAGGCCTGACCATCACGCCTGGGATCGGCTCCTCCGAAGAGAATGCCGATATCGTAGTTGTACAGTACGCCGTGAACGCCTCCGAAGTAGGCATCGTAATCGCCACGTACTGTCAGTTGATGACCCATCTCGAGCAATTTGTTGTAAGCGTTGATGGATATCCTGCCTTCAATAGACATTGGACCGGAGGCCGTTCTAAAGACTCTCGGGGCGAGTATGGCCTGCTGGATCGTCATTCCGTGATCGATAATATTGCTTATCACCTGGGCGACGGTCGTAATGATTCTCGTGGCACCTGGTGAACCGATGGTCATGTAAGGTCTCCCCTGAGGGTCGAGAACAAGCGTGGGACTCATACTGCTTAGAGGTCTCTTACCTGGTTCCACAGAGTTCGCGGAACCTGGCGTCGGGACGAAGTCGTCCATATGGTTGTTCATTATTATTCCCGTCCCCGGTACAACGACACCGGACCCGAAGAAGTAGTTGATCGACTTTGTTATGGCTACCATGTTTCCTTCCTTGTCCATAACAGAAAGGTGGGTTGTGCTGCCGCTTTCGTATTGCCATGGGTCGCCAGCCGCAACCGATTCCATAGGTTTGCTAGGATCGATCTTGGCAGCGAGGGTCCTGGCGTATTCTTTCGAAGTCAGTCCAGTGAGAGGCACATCGACGAAGGCGGTATCTGCCATGTACTTTGCCCTGTCGGCGAAGATCAATTTCATGGCTTCCGACCATAGGTGCAGCGTTTCTGGAGTGTTGTCTCCCAGAGCGGCCAGATCGAAGTTCTCCATGATGTTCAGCAACTCTATTATGTGTGTTCCGCCCGAACTGGCCGGTGGTACGGATAGAATCGTGTAATCCCTGTATGTACCGACAACTGGCTTTCTGATCTGCAAATCGTAATTGGCCAGGTCTTCAAGGGTTATGACTCCGCCGCGCTTCTGGACCTCGGCTACGATCTTTTCGGCTATTTCACCCTTATAGAAACCGTCTTTACCCTTTTCGACGATGATCCTGAGCGTGTTGGCCAGATCCTTGAGAACTATCGTCTCGCCGATTTCGTAAGGTATGCCGCCATCTTTCAGATATAACTCGGCACCGTTTTCCATCATCATTATCTTTTCGTAGTTGTCGTTGATGATCGAGAAGAGGTTAACGGTGACTGGAATGCCCTTTTCGGCCCACTCGATGGCCGGCTGGATAACCTGGGCCCTCGACATGGTTCCGAAGTTCTCGAGAGCGTAGAGCAATCCAGCTACTTCGCCGGGTACGCCGATCGCTTTACCGCCTATAATCGTTTCGTAGTTGATAACACGGTTTCTTTCATCGAGATTGAAGAAGGTCGGTCCGGCCGCCGATGGAGCAGTTTCTCTGAAGTCGATGACAACTGCATCGTCCATGTTGGCCAGCTTTATGATCATGAATCCACCGCCGCCCAGTCCCGAAGCGTTGGGTTCGAGAACGCCCAACGCGAATGCAGTCGCTATCGCCGCATCCACGGCGTTGCCTCCCATCTCCAGTATTTTAACACCAACTTCCGAGGCTTCGGGCTTTGCCGCCGCTACAACTCCGTTTCTTCCTTCTGCATCCCTTCCGTAGAGATTCAATGGATTAACTGCAAACATAGCTACAATCATGAGCGCCATTATGGAAACCAGAATAGCTTTTCTCACTTTTTCTCCTCCTTGTTTAAAGATTGTGAACCTTGTTTAGAGAGTATAGCACCCAGAAATACCAAAAAAGAATTAACTGAGAGTGTCTCAGTCGGCTGCGGCGAGAACCGTATTGGAAGAAAGTTAGTCATAACAGACAACCGATATAGGTATCGGGAGGCGATCTATATAAAAGAGAGAATAGTAAAGTTCATCGAGAAATCGGTGAGAGAGAACGACTACAGAGGCGCAGTGATAGGTATAAGTGGGGGGATAGATTCGGCCGTGGTCGGTAAGCTCGCCGTTGAGGCTCTGGGAAGGCAAAGAGTCTTCGGACTCCTCCTCCCCGAAAGAGATTCTTCGGCTCGAACCATTAGGGATTCGAGACTAGTGGTAGATTTTCTAGGAATAGAGTACAAAATCAAGAGAATATCGGGCGCCCTGAGGGCCATCGGTACCTACCGACTCGAGCCGCCGGCACTATTTATTCCCTCGAATATCAAGGAAAATTACGTGAAAAGCAAGTGGAAGACTCTTTCGGATGACTCTTTTCTAGACGATCTTCTGAACAGGGGTAACGAGGAATTCCTCAAAGGACTGGCTTACTACAGATCCAAACACAGGATGAGGTTGGTAGCCCTTTATCTCGAAGCCGAGAAAAGGAACTACGCCGTCCTTGGAACGACGAACAAGACGGAAAAGCTGTGCGGTTTCTACGTGAAATGGGGCGACGACTCCTCCGATATCGAGCCCATAATGCACCTCTACAAGACTCAGGTCTACAGCCTGGCCAGAGAGCTGAAGATACCTAGGAGTATAATCGATAAACCCCCAACTCCCGACCTGGTTCCTGGCATTACGGACGAATTTGTATTGGGCATGAAGTATAGCGAGCTGGACGCTATACTGGAAAAGATAGAGCGTGGTGAAGAAACAACCCCTCCTGACTCGAAAGTCGGGAGGGTGAGAAAGATTCTGGACGCAGCGAAATTCAGAGATATCAGAAATCTATCTATTCAGTGAAAGTCTCTACGCCGTTGCTCCACAGTATCTTTAAAAGCTTAACGTCCACTCTCTCGAGTTGCTGATCGGTGAATTCCGGGAAATCCATGAAATCTCTCTTCTGCGCCTCCCCAGGACCTACATTCAGGTCTTTCAGATCGTGTTCGGCCAAGTACAGTTCCTTCCCTACGGGGTCGAGCAATCTGAAAGAGAAGTGTACTTCCTTCACCGTACCGAGATCGGAATTATTCCTGATCCTCAGAACAACGGCTTTTTTCTTGCTGAAAGTGCCGATTTTCTCGATACTTGACTGGACAAGAACCTGTTTGTGAAGCGATACCGTAGTTTTTTCATCACCGTCAAGGTAAAGATCTACCGACTCGGGAATCGTTTCTTCGAGATCGAGGTCGGAGACTGTCAATTCCTCCTCTACCGATTCGGTCAACTCGCTGTTCTCGGTTTCGAACTTGTCCAGTTCCTTGTAGAGGGCGTAGAGATTCCACAGGTTTTCAGTGAAGACTCTGTGCTTCTTCAACTCCGCGACGATTATCTCCGTGCTGAAGGACTTGAGATCAAGCCGCGCATTTTCGCGACGTATTTTGGCGATATCCTGCCCCATCGATATTTGTGAAAGAACAAACCACTCGCCCGGAAGCTGGAAGATGAATCTGCCAACGTTCTCCTCTTTCGAAGCCAGTTCGATTGTATTTACGATCGCCGGAACAACGTAGTCGGCGTCCCTCTTGGCCGGTATTTTTGATCCCTCACTCCCGGAAATGACTCTCATTGTCTTTCCAAGAGTCTTGGATTCGAAAGCCCAAAGCGCAACCGAATCATCGAAAGGCTTGTTATCCACTATCTTCACTCCGTGGAGTCTCACTGAGGTGAGATCCAGCTTACTCTTGGTGAGCGAGAACTTCGATGCATCCATCTTCACTTCGACAACTACCATCAGCTGATCTCTGTATTTGGCAAAGATCGGATCGGAAGGAAAAGAGAAGGTGACGCCGTCATGTTTTGACTCTTCGATGAAAACTGAACCTGCATCGGTGATTGATAGTATAGAGTAATCCAACACTTTCATATTAAATTCCCCCTTTCTTGAATCTCCTTCTAATGATTGCATTATACCCCATGATGATGGCCTGTAATAAGACCATTCAACAGCGATGAACATTTCACGTTCATTTCACAAAGGGCTTTATATAATTATCTCAGTTAAAAATTCGAATCAGAGGTGTTGCCAATGAAAAAGGTAGTTATTGTTTCCGTTCTGGCTCTTGTACTTGGAGTCATGGTCATTGCCGCACCTGGCATGAGAAATCTAGCCAACAGCGAGATTGTAAAGCTCCAGTATCAGCTGCAGATAGCGAACTTTTTGAATGCTCTCGAACTCTCCGGCGATCAGCTGAGAGCGATCCACGATCTGGCCGTTGCAACCCGTGAAAACCTGGAAAACCTTCAGGAAAGAGTAAAGGGAACTCTCGAAGAGAACCTGGAAAAAGCCATCGCTGGCGAGAAAGTTACTCCCCTTCAAAAAGCCGATATTGTAAAAAGAGTTCAGGAGATAATCAATGAGTACGGCGCCGGCCTGAAAGCAATCGTAACCGTTGATCAGAGCGAGAAATTAGCAGAGTATCTGAGAACGAAAATCACGGGAAAGCTCCCCGCAGTAAATGAAAAAGCCGAAGCTCTAAAAGAAAGAATGATGAAAAACCTTCCCCCGGAAGCTCTTAAGAAGCTGAACAGTTTGGGACCCTTCGAGAGAGTTCAAGAAATGAGAGAAAAGATCGTCACAAGGAAGTTCGGGAGCGATTCAAAAGTAACCACCAGAAGTGTTCAGGTATCGGTCGATATCCAAAAACTCTCTGTGGTGCTGCTGTCGGACGCCGCTATAGAAGTCATGGAAAAGATGCTGGAGCAGTGAGTCGTTTTGTTCTTGCGGGATGCGCTTTGCGTATCCCGCTTTATTTTTAGGATCAGTTGCCTTCCAGAAAGCTTTCAAGTTCGTCAAGCCCGTGAATAATCAGATCAACCGGAACAGAAGGAGAAAAACCGTTCTGCGAAAAGAAACAGGTCCTGCTTCCGGCTGACCTTGCTGCAAGAATGTCGAGATCACGATCGCCTATCGAGAGCGTCTCTTCGGCAATTAAACTGTGAGAAGCTATGACCGCAATGAAGGCTTCAGGATGGGGTTTACGCTTATAGCCGCTTTCTTTGGTTATTATCTCCGAGAAGAGAGAGGCCATATCGTGATGGTAGAGGAGCTTCATCACGGTACTCCTGGACCTGTGGGTTATTAAGAAATTTTTTCCGCCCCTCTCCCTGACTTTCAGACAGATCTGGCGGGCATGAGGAAAAGGCGGTTGCAGGGAGGGATCGGCCGCTTCTTCGCGCAGCTGAAAGAGCCTGTAAAAATCTTCGCCAACGCCAAGCTCCATATAATACTCGACGGCTTTTCCAAGCGTGTCCTTCATCAGGAAAAGTATCTCTTCCCGGCTGGCGGTGTAACCGTGCTCTGCAAGCACTGACTGGAATATCTCTACCATCAGCGGATAGGTGTTGAAGAGCGATCCATCGAAGTCCCAGATGAGGTTTTTAATCATTTGTATCCCCACAACCTTTGAACCGGTTGCAAACTTGGAGGATCGATGGAAGTTGTTCGAGTGAGTCGATCACGTAGTCTGCTCTTGTAGAGGTTATTGACCCACCTGGGTTGAAAAGGCAAGTGGCAATGCCGGCACGTCTTCCCGATTCTATGTCAATCTCGCGATCGCCTATCGTTATCACCCTTTCGTGGTCTAGGTCGTACTTATCGATTATGTACATAATAGCCTGAGGATCGGGCTTTCTGGCGAATCCGTTGTCGCTGGAGACTATTTCCGAGAAGAGATCTATCATATTGTAGTAGCTCAACAGTTTGGTCATTGAGTAGTTGCTCCGGTGGCTGAATAAAAAATTGTTTCCGCCATTCCTGTTTATCTGGAGACAAACCTCTCTGGCCGACTTGAAGGGTGGTTGTTTGTCGGGCTCCAGATGATTTTCAATCGTATAAAAGTTCTCTATGAGACCTTCCTTCAAGCGGTACTTGTTAGAGAAATAGGTGGCCGCCTTGATGGTCGATTCTTTGAGTTTTTCGAGTATCTCTTCCTCTTTCGCGATTACTCCGAATTTCGACAACACTTCCCTGAAAACCCTCGTTGCAGCCGGATAGGTATCGAAAAGCGTTCCACCGAAATCCCAGATCACATATTCGAACATTGAAGTCTCTCCTTTTCATTTTCTGCTCCTGCCAATGCTAAATACCGATCATTCATTGGCGAAGAATGACTCTTCGATTAAAAGAGCTTCGCCCCGCTTTCGATATACCGGACTTTAGCCTCCTCTATTATCCTGAGTGTCTCCTCCTTCCAGACCCAGCCTTCTATTCCAGTCTTCTTCTTTTCGAGTTCCTTATAGACCGAGAAAAAGTGCTCGATCTCTTTGAGGAGGTGGGGAGGAACATCTTCCAGAGTCTCTATGTAATTCCACACGGGATCGTGTATCGGAACACAGAGGACCTTTTCGTCGGGACCCTTTTCATCCCACATTTTAAAAGCCCCTATAGGTTTGGCTTCTATAAGGCAGCCCGGGAATGTGGGTTCCCACAGCAAAACCATCGCATCGAGAGGATCTTCGTCTTCGGCGAGCGTATTTAATATGAAGCCGTAGTCCATCGGATAATGAACGGCCGAGAAGAGCGTTCTGTCGAAACGGACCATTTTCATCTTTTTGTCGAACTCGTACTTGTTACGACTACCTTTGGGTATCTCGATCAATATATCCAGAGTTACCTCTTTCACCGTATCACCCCTGCCACAATTATGCCAGAAAAAAGCCCACTTGAGGGTAAGATATTGTATAAGGCCTCTGAAAGCGCTGAAGTAAATCGGCCAGCCATATGAGAGAATTCTAAAACGTTTTTTTGCACATTAAGCCAGTTTTTTTCCATCAGGTGCTAAAATTGTATAACTTACGAAAAAGGGGGTATGTGGATGAAGCGCATTTCTTTTATGCTTGTTCTTCTCGCTGCGCTGGTGTTGCTTGTAACTTCTTGTTTCAAGCCGCCGTTCGTAGTGGTTACACTCAGCTCCGACGCAGGGTCGAACACGGTTCTTGCAGGCACCACCATAACGTTCAGCTGGAAGTTCGAGACGGCTGACGATTTCAAGGAAGTAGTCTATAAGCTCCATATCAACGACAATATCCTTGAACTCCAGACAACCGAATACGCCACCGAACTGGTGGCCGGCAATTACAAAGTTTGGGTGGAAGCGCTGGGAAAGCTGGCCATCGAGAGTGGTTTCCGCACTTTCAATTCGAACGAGCTGGAATTCATCGTTGGTAGCCCTTCGGTTATCTTCGACAACACCCAGGCCGCCTACGCCTCGAAGGATGTAACGGTATCCTGGAAACCTGTCGACGAATTGACTCACACCTATCTCTACTCGGTTGATGGGGCGGCATTCGTGGAGACCGACGCCTTGAAAGTCGATCTTAAAAACCTGGTCGATGGCACTCACTTCGTCCAAGTAAAGACGAAAGAGTTCAACGGTCTCCCCAACAAGTACGTCTTCAAGGTCGATACTACCGGACCTTCCATCACTATCTTCGGCTCGGACAGATACAATGGAGGCCTTGGTGACGGCGACTTCAGACCATTTGGTAGATATCTATTTGCCAGCTGGCAATTCTCCGAACCGGCAGTGAAAGTTGAGATAAGGCTCAGAGAGACGACCGAAGAGGGATATCCCTGGATCACCGACTGGCTGGACTGGGATCCAACAGTCACCGGCATCCTCCTCAACGACGAGCTGGTTACGCTCTATCTCACGGAAGGAACGTTCATGATGCCCTATATGCTGGAACTCGGGCACACCTATCTTCTTTATGTCAGGGCATACGACGAGCTTGGTAACAACAAGTATACCTACGTGAGCTTTAAGCTCGAGGATCGCTACACCGGAGAGGACAAACCCGAGATCTTCATAGCCCCGATCACAGCGCGACCGGCGACCGATGAAGAGGATGGCTCACTGGTCATCGCCATCGTTGCGCCTAATGTAAAGGAATACATCGACAAGATCAAGGAATACTTCGCTCCAGACAACACGCGCAACGGCGAGCTTATGTACCTCCAGAATTCGCTCCTTTATTCGCAGGGTTTAACGGTCACTCAAGTCTTCTTCCCCGATTTCATTCCCGACAAGAAAAACGTCAGCAACTTCGTGGATTTCGGCGATGAAATAGTTCTTGTAAGAGGCTTCGTGAATGAACCGGCGGAAATAGAAGAAGTTGGTGAGGTTGTGGCCTTCGTAGAGTTCGGCTTCGGGCCGGAGATGAACGGACAGGAAGTCTCTCTGGGACTCGGTACAGATTATTTCATAAGGGACGGCGTCAACAGAACTATCGACGGTATCGTGGTAGATAACTTCATATATGGTCTCGATCTGCCCGAAATCGTCGGGGCGGAAATGTGAGGGGTGATTTGAATGAAGAAGACCTTACTGGTAATAATAATCACTCTGGTTTCTATTGCGACTTTCGGAAACGAGCTTCTTCAGGAAGCCGCGTCCAGGGCGGCCGAAGTCAACGAAAGCATCGCGCGGTTGAATCTTCCCTGGAGGGCCGGTGTACCCGGTGCGCTCAGTGAGTTCGCGGCTCACGGTATACTCGATCTGGACAGCATAATCGAGAAGTGGCACGGAGAGGTTGAGCTCCCCGAAAGAATGAAGATGGACCTCACCAAATCTCTCTTCGTAGAACAGGCTACGACACGGTATAGCCAATTGATCTCGGCGCTGTTCATCTATTTCCCTTACGGAGATGTGCAGATCCCCGAAGGTAGTTTTGTACAGGTTCACACTCCTATCACGAACCAGGCCTTCCACGGCACTTGCTGGGCCTTCGCTACGGTTGCCTCTTTCGAGAGTGGCCTGCTGGTGCAGAAAGACGGTCTTGCTGGGGAAGAGATCTACGAGCCCTGGAAGTTGCAGCACGATACCTACGACCTCTCCGAGCAATTCGCCTCTTTCCACAACATAGACTGGGACATCTATATCGAATCGATCTATGATCCTTTGCAGTCGGATGTAATAATCCAGGACGACAGCAGCGATGCCGGTGGAAACGCGATCTTCTCGACATACAACAGTGTAAGGTACGGGCTCCCTCTGGAAAGCGATTTCCCATACAGCATGTTTGATTTCAACCCTTGGATACTTTGGAACCCCGTCAATAACAACTGGGAAGAGAACATAATCAAGAGCACCAAGACCGTGCAGGTTTATTATGGTGATGAACTCAGTTGGCTGGGTTACCCGTACGAAGTTTACAACGGTGCCATCAAAGAGGCGATGATCAAGTTCGGGTCGCTCGCAGTCTCTTTCAGAGTGCCGGCAGACTTCGATTACTACACTGAAGGCGTTTACATTCCCACCTCCACGACTATCACAGGTGGTCACGCCGTAACGCTGGTCGGTTGGCTCGACATGGCAGGACTCAAGGCGGCCTTCCCCGATCTTATCGATCCGGAAGCGACTTCGATCACCGTGAATGATCCTTTCTCCGGCCTTACCTGGGAAGCGACCGAGTTCTGGATAATCAAGAACAGCTGGGGTGACTGGGGCTGGAACGGTTATTACGTGGTACCGGCCGTTTCCAAGCAGCTTTATGAGTTCTCAGCCAACAACGGTTTCGGTATTAGTCCGTGGATGATCGAGTACAACGCTATGTACGTCCCAATATTTGAGGAAACCTACGCAATGGAAGACGTCGATTTCAACGGTGACGGAGTGGTGGACGAAAAGGATTTCGATATCCTTGTCGAACATATGTACACCGGAAGCATCGTTTACGATATCTCAATCCCCAAAGATTACTGGGTCGATCACGAAGATATCAGCAGATTCTTACTCATCTGGAACAACATAATCGACTAAAACAGAGCTGTATTTCAAAAGCGGACCTCAGGGTCCGCTTTTTTGTCGGAGATGAAGATAAACCTCTGGTCTATCCGGAGCCGAGAGAGATTTTGCCGGCTGACGGAGAGAACCGCAGTTCGATAGAAGTGACCATAGTGGCTCCTAAGTTCATCGAAAACAAGACCAGTTTCGACGAGGTCATCCCCTCGAACAGGAAAGCTGTCGTCGTAAGAGGTTTCATCGATGAAGCACCGTCGCTTCTTTCGAGAGCGCGCTTCTGGTGCAGGAGGATGGACTACCCTGTGGCTGGAGTGTAGATGCAAGTATTAAGTATGGCGACGATTATACCTGTCCCATCGTATCCGGTATCCCAGGCCTGTGAAGCGCATATCTTCCTGATTCCCCAGAGGAACCGCTCGAAATCCGGGATCTCATCCGGAGTGGTCGGGACTGCCTCCACGCCGACCACTTCATCCAGCGAAGGCGCTATGAGTTCCATCTGTAGCTGGGTTCTATATATCTCACCGCTCTCAATAGTTCCGGTTTCGAATCGAAGAGACCTTTAATTTGCTCCAGAACATCCTCGAAAGTGGAATCGAAGCGCAGGCCGACAGCCTTCAACGCCTTTATATCGACCGTGACCTCTGCCCCGTGCAACCCGCAGGTCTCTTCGACCACATTGTAATCGTAATACCCCAGAATGAGCCGGCCTTCGAGATGAGGTGCGCTCCGAAATTCTCTCCAGACGGTCTCGACATCTACGATTATGGAATCCCCCTAAGGAACTTTAACACAAGAGGTGAATATTGAAACCAGTGAAGCGACGACAATAAACAACTTTATTCTTTTCATTTCATTCACGCCCCCCTTCAGTTGTCCTGCCCGGTCGTGAAACGATTGAAATGTAAACGATCTCGTTTTCGTTCAGCAACCCCTTGCCAAGAACCGGTACTTTATCGTGAACCTTCTTATCGACTCCAATTGATATAAACGACGATATTTTGTGCAAGCTTAACGATCGAAAGTACAGAGAAGCTGTCTTTCATCCCTAGTTTTCGCTCCAGCGCGCAAGTTGAGATATCTCTTTATCCACTGATGGAAATCTTCCTTCACATACGCGTGTTATAATCCATCTAAGTTGCTTTTCTAAAGCTTTATATTCATTCGGGGAGGTAGCATATGTACGATTTCAGAGCACTCGAGAAGAAGTGGCAGGATTATTATGCCAGGGAGAAACCATTTAATATAGACCTGGATAAAGCTGAAAGGCCTTTCTACAATCTCATGATGTTTCCCTATCCCTCCGCCGCCGGGCTGCATATAGGGAACATGTTCTCCTTCATCGGGTCGGACGTATATGGAAGATTCATGAAGCTCAAGGGTTACGACGTTTTCGAGCCGATCGGTTTCGATGCCTTCGGCATACACAGCGAGAACTATGCCCTGAAAGTGGGCAAACACCCTGCTGAACTGACACCGAAAAGCATTGAGTATTTCCGCGAGGAACAATTGAAGAAACTCGGAAATATATACGACTGGGACAGCGAGGCGATAACCTCCTCGCCCGAGTACTATAAATGGACCCAATGGATCTTTATACAGCTTTATAAGCGCGGACTGGCCGAGAAGCGCGATTCCAGTGTGAACTGGTGCCCCTCTTGCAAGACGGTTCTGGCCGACGAACAAGTTATAGACGGCCATTGCGAGCGGTGCAGCAGCGAGGTGGACAAACGCGAGATGAGTCAGTGGTTCTTTAAGATCACCGAGTACGCGGAGAAGCTGCTCTCCAACCTCGACTGGTTAGACTGGACCGATACGACCAAAAACCTCCAGAGAGCCTGGATCGGAAAGTCGGCCGGTGCCTCGATAACTTTCGATATTTCAGGAATGGATGAGAAGATCGAAGTCTTCACCACCAGGCCCGATACGATCTACGGTGTCACCTATATAGTCGTCGCACCGGAGTATCCGCTGGTGGATAAACTAATAACTCCCGTCACGGAAGAGGCCTTCGAAGAGTTCAGAAACAACGTCAAAAACATGGATATGGCGACCAGAACCTCTATATCTCGCCCGAAGAACGGAATCTTCACCGGCTCTTACGCGATCCATCCGCTCACTGGGGAGGAGCTGCCCATATGGATCGGCGATTACGTTCTGGCCGAATACGGCACGGGTGCAGTCATGGCCGTTCCGGCACATGACGAGAGAGACTTTGCTTTTGCCAGGAAGTATGGCCTCGAGATAAGACAGGTAATAGAGTGCGACCCTTCGGAACTGCCCTACACCGAAAAAGGGATCATGGTGAATAGCGACAAATATACAGGCATGAAAAGTACCGATTTCATAGACCGGATAGATACCATCGACACCTCGATCAAGGGTTCGGTCAACTACCACCTCCACGACTGGTGCATATCCAGGCAGCGCTACTGGGGTCCACCGATCCCCATGATTTACTGCGACAGGTGCGGGACAGTTCCCGTTCCAGAGGAAGATCTGCCTGTGATGCTTCCAAAAACCGACGACTACATACCAGATGGCAGCGGAAAATCGCCCCTTGCAAAAAGCCCAGAGTTCGTCAACACTACCTGCCCAATTTGTGGAGGCCCGGCCAGGCGCGAGACCGATGTCTCCGACAACTTTCTCGATTCGGCCTGGTACTATCTGAGATATCTCTCACCTAAAAACGACGAAGCCGCCTTCGAAAGAGAACTCGTCGAAAAATGGTGTCCGGTGAATATGTACATCGGCGGGAATGAGCACGCAACACTCCACCTAATGTATTCTAGATTCATTGCAATGGCCCTTCATGATATGGGATATCTTTCATTCGAAGAGCCTTTCACGTCGTTCAGGGGTCACGGGCTTATTATAAAAGACGGAGAGAAGATGTCGAAGTCGAAAGGCAATATCGTCAACCCCAATCAGTATTTCGACAGCCACGGGGTCGATGCCCTCAGAACCTACCTTATGTTCATGGGGACCTTCCTCGAGGGCGGAGATTTCAGGGACAGCGGAATGGACGCGATTAAGAGATTCCTCAATCGCGTCTGGGAAATTGCAAATATGGGCGAAGGGAAGAGCTCGTTGAACCTGAAAATTAAGATGGCCGAGACCATCGAAAAGGTCGAATATTCGATAACTAACATAAAGCCTAACACGGCGATCGCAGCTATAATGGAGTTCGTCAACGAGGCTTCAAAAGAGAATGTAATCGAGAGACAACTCGTGATAGATATGGCAAAACTCCTTTCACCATTCGCTCCTTTCCTCTGTGAAGAGATCTACAGCATTAAGGGAGGAAAGAAGAGAACAATTCTGGAGGACGGTTTCCCCTCGGGTTACGAAAAATACGCTTCGATGGCAAACGTTGAACTGCCCGTACAGATATCCGGAAAGATGAGGGGAAAGGTGACGCTCGAGCAGAACTCCAGCCAGGAAAAGGTCATGGAAGCTATCATGAAGGATGAAAAACTCGCTTCCATGCTTGAAGGAAAGACCATCAGAAAGATCATATATGTGCAGGACAAAATAATAAATATAATCGTCTGAAAATAGTGATTACGAATACAGACCGGCCGAACGGCCGGTTTTTGTTATGGATGTAACCCGTCATTTTCACTTATGAACAGGTTACGAAAGGCAGAAAAGCAAAGCCACAATCAAAGGCGATGTCTGATACTTCGATAGACAGCTAACTATTCTATATTTTCTTGTTTAAATAAATTTCTCAGGTAAAATTTCATGGTTAATTGGAACCTTTATCCCTTTCCAAATAAAGCTTATAGAATAAAAGGGAAATTTAGAAAAGTTATAATCGAAAAACTTAACTAGCACGCGGGATTTATAGAGAATAAATATATCATTTTCGACTCTATTATTCATTAATCGCTCGTAGTTTCCTGAGATTGCCTTGAAAGATGATACCGCAGGATTTGCATGTTCGATTATAATGCTAGAATTCTCATGGAGCGGACATGAGCCGCGACAAAAAGAGGTGGCCAGGATGCCGGGCAAGAAAGATGTAAAGAAAGAAGTAAAGAAAGAGCCAAAAAAAGAAACCCCAAAGAAGTAACAGATACAGTCACACTCAAAAGAGAGGCGGGCCAGCGGAGGCTCGCCTCTTTCATTGAGTCCTGCTCTATGGAAGAGTCATATGAATCGGCACCAGACTTTTCGCATCTCAAATAAACCGGTACAATCGTTGTAGAATATCACTGAACAGAAACCATGAGGAGGTGTGCAAGATGAAGAAAACAATGATCTTGATTCTCTTTGCCCTCGTAAGCCTGGTAGCTTTTTCCCAGAAGAATATAGTAGATATAGCCGTCGAGTCCGGTAATTTCAAGACGCTGGTCGCGGCCATAGAGACGGCAGGCCTGACAGACGTTTTGAAAGGAAGTGGCCCCTTCACTGTCTTTGCCCCGACCGACGAAGCCTTCGAAAAGCTTCCCGCAGGTACGATCAAAGACCTTCTGGATAATGTCTCGAAATTAAGATCTGTTCTTCTCTATCATGTGGTATCCGGCGAATACTCTTCTGAGAGCCTAGTGCTTTATCCGGCCATTCAAACATTGCACGGACAGTCTTTGGCGATAGATACGCGCGGTGGCTTGAAAATCGATGGAGCCGCAGTTACGGTTAAGGATATAAAAGCCTCCAACGGTGTGATACATATTATCGATACCGTTATGATCCCCAGAGAAGAGGCCAACCTGGTACAGGTGGCTAGAGATTCCGGTATCCTCGAAACGCTGGTTCTCGCCCTCGAAAAGTCCAGCCTGGTGGACACGCTCAAGAGCGGCGGTCCGTACACCCTCTTCGCTCCGAGCGATATCGCCTTCGCCAGAGTTCCTGCCGAGACCAGAGAAGCTCTCTTCAACGAACCGCAATGGCTCAAGGCAGTGCTTCTCTACCATGTCGTGCAGGGTGAGTACATGATGGCTGACTTGATCAATGAAAATGGATTGCGCTCGCTTCACGGAGAGCTGTTAAACGTAAAAATCAACGAAGCCGGATTTGGCATTGACAACACAATTATCACGATAGGCGATATCGACACTGGAAATGGTGTGATCCATGTGATAGACCACGTGATGATACCACGCGAATGGAGGAGCGGTCTGCCTTCGATCGTTGAGGCCGCAGAACAGGCCGGACAGTTCAAAACCCTTCTCACAGCTTTGAAAACTGCCGGTCTCGGAGAGGCGCTTTCTGATGGAGGCCTCTTGACAGTCTTTGCCCCGACCGACGAAGCCTTTGCCAAACTTGGTCAGGAAACCATAGACGGACTCCTGAAAGACACCGAAAAGCTGAAGTCGATCCTCACCTACCACGTAATAGGTGGCGAATATCTATTCTCAGAGCTTAAGATAGCGCAATCGCTCTTTACGCTCAATGGCAAACCCGTAAAGATAAACCTGGACGGTACGCTGACCATAAATAACGTTAATATAATCAGCAGAGATATCCTGACCAGGAATGGCGTCATACACGTGATTGATGCAGTGCTGATACCCAGATAAGCTTAAGCTCTAATTGCCCAGCAGAGGCCACCTTCGGGTGGCCTTTTGTATTAGAAAGATAATTCCTCTGGCACTGACGACGCTTCCGAAAGCCAGCGTTCCCAGCCTTCCTCCCGCTCCGTTGAAATGGTTCGCGCTATATATAAAGATTATTCCCAGCAGAGCTCCGCTCAGCAAGATCTCCAGTTCGTTCCTCATCTTCTCCTTAGAAGACATTCCTGCAAAGGATGCAGCCATCACCACTCCGGTCAACAAACCGGCGCTCACGCCGTGAACGGCCGGAAGAATCACTGCCCCTGCAAGACTCACAACGCCGGAGGCCAGCACGGGACCATTTTTAAGACGAACACTGAGCATATACGTCAACAGAGCCGATCCCAGACTGTAAAGCATAATACTCAATCCGGAGTGGCGGATCTCCACCTGAGTATCCAGCAACTTAACGCTTGAAATGGCCGTCATTATGATCCAGCTGCTGCAGGCTATCGTTCCGAGTTTTCCTCCGTAACCGTTGAAAATATCTCTAGCTAGATAGAAAACCAGACCGGCGATAAGCCCGGCGAATATCGTGTGGGTGAAATCATGCAGAACCTGAGGCGAAACCATACCTACAAAAGCACCGCAATAAACCTCAACGGCGAACTTCTTCGTGACCGCAACTGCGATCAGCCCCACTAGACTTGCTGACATAATCGCACTGATAGAGAGAAAACAGTTCATGATGTAGGCACCTATGGCTCCTACCATAACCGCGACCATAGTCTTCAGAAAATGCGAGCGATCAGTGGGAGTGGTCTTTCCCGAAAACAATACTCTCACACTTTCGATCACAAATCCCGTAATCACAAGAACGAGGAGAGGCACCATTATAGGCTCATAACCAAAAGAAGAAAGAAGAGTAATTACAAAAAGCAGGAAGGTCACAAAGAACAATATGGCGAATCCTGCAAACCTCATACGACACCCCGGAAAACTGCGTGGCGAAGAAATCTACAACACGCCACGATCGGATTTTGATATATCTTGTTCCGGTGCAAATAGAAGAATCACAATTCAATTATACAGTAACCGTTCGCAATGATCGCATGCGCGTGCGGGACATGGATAGATAAGAGGTATGAGAACAGATTAATCGAAGTAAAACGGACCGCCGGCGAGTCTTTTCTTCAGCGTTATCTCCAGATCAAAAAAGGCGCGTCGGAAAGCATTCTCTCTTTCCGCAACTCTCTTAAATGAATGTCGGAATGTTCAATGTCAAAGTTATCACCGGGCACAGTCCGATCAATATATTCTTCTGTACTGCCCGTATCTGTCGATAACACGGTTATCCGCGCACTTCCCGAAGTCCCGTACGTTAAATAGCTGTCGCCGTCTACTTAATCGACTCTGATTTTCGATCTCTGTACGATGATGACTCCCACCAGTATGGCCGCCATGGAGATCATCATCAGAAAAGTCACGCGCTCTCCGAGTAAAAGCGCTCCGAGGGTTACCGCGACTATGGGATTGACATAGGCGTAGGTACCGGCCCTTGTCGCGGGCCACTTTTGAAGCAGGTAAATATAACTGCTGTAGCCTATCAAAGAGCCGAAGACTATGAGATACACGATAGCATACAAAGAGTTTGTGGTGAATCTCACCCTAGACAACTCTCCGGAGATCAGGGAGGTTATTGTCAGTCCGATTCCACCTGCAAACATCTGTATTCCAATTTTGACCACGATCGAGCCGTTGCCCCTGACTTTCTTGGAAAGCACCGTTCCTGACGACCAGAGGAAGCTTGCAGCAAGAAGCACCGCAACACCTTCGAGGTTTATTGAACTCGAGTCTCCAGATGGATGCAACAGGAAATAAACTCCGAGAAAGCCCAGCAGGAGACCGAAAACGCTTTTTAGGGTAAGTTTCGTCCCCTTTATGAAGAAGTGTTCGAGAATCGCTACGAATATCGGAACGGTGGCGATCATCAACGAGGCCACACCCGAATCGACCCACTGTTCTGCGAAGACTACCAGGCCGTTGCCGCCCAGAAGCATGAAGAGGCCGACTGTCGAAAGTAGTGCGACTTCTTTGAAACTCGAGGGGAAGGTCAAACTTCTGATCTTTGAGAAGAGGAGCATAAGACCGCCGGCAACGATAAACCTGACGCTGGCGAAGAACATCGGGGGCATATCCTGAACGCCGATCTTTATCGCCAGATACGTCGAACCCCAGAAGAAACAGACGAGCACATACGCGAACAAGGCCTTACCGTTTTCGCTCAGGATCTTTCCCACAATCTATCACCCCGGCAAAGAAAACCGTCCGTATGCGGACACAGCTTATTGATGAATTATGTACAAACCGGACGGGAGATGTTCGTTCGCTTCACGAAACATTGTGTGACAGATAGATCAACGGCAACAATTCTGGCCCGGGAAAGCCCCTGTTTCCAGGTAGGCTTCTGCCCTATTAGTCGGTTTTCTTTTTCCTTGAAGAAGTCCAGACAAGCAATTTTATCATTATGAAAAACGCGACAGTGATGAGAAAAGTCGTCGGATACCCCTCGACGAATATCGCAAGACTCTTGGATACCGCTTCACTCATGCCAATCCCTCCTTCCGACTGCACTCAGATGAAGAGAGCCAGAACGATGCTTCCAGCGAGAACTGAACCTATCTGCCCTGCAACGTTAGCTCCGGTGGCGTACATAATGAGGAAGTTGTTAGGATCTTCTTCCAGGCCGAGCTTATGAACAACGCGTGCCGACATGGGAAAGGCCGAGATTCCGGCCGCCCCAATCATGGGGTTGATCTTTTGCTTACGGAAGAGGTTGAATATCTTGGCAAAGGCTATTCCGCCCATTGTATCGAGAATGAATGCAACCAGTCCCATTGCGAGAATAAGGAGCGTCCTCGTGTTAAGAAAGGCCTGTGAGGTCATCGTGGAACCTATCGTTATACCCAGAAAGAGAGTTATTAGGTTGGAAAGCTCGTTTTGAGCCGCGTTGCTCAGTTTGTTTAGGACTCCGCACTCGCGGATCAAATTTCCGAACATAAGCATTCCAATCAGCGCAACGCTCACCGGGGCAACTATACCGGCTAGAATCGTGACGAAAATGGGGAAAAGTATTTTCACATATTTCGGCACTTTCTCGGCCCTGTTGTCCATCCTGATCCTTCTCTCATCTTTCGTGGTCATTAATCTGATTATCGGCCTCTGTACCACAGGCACGAGCGCCATATACGAATAAGCGGCTACCGAAATGGGACCAAGCATGTGTGGTGCCAGTCTGCTGGCTACATAGATTGATGTCGGGCCGTCGGCCGTTCCGATTATGCCTATCGAGATGGCCTCTCTTATATCGAATCCAAGGATCGCGGCCACTATTATCGTCAGGAAAATGCCCAGCTGGGCCGCCGCTCCGTAGAAGAACATGATCGGTTTCTGGAGAAGCGGGGTGAAGTCAATCATGGCGCCGATGCCGATGAATATCAGCGCGGGGAAGAGTTCGTTCGCGATTCCCGCCTCGTAGAGAATCGTCAGCACTCCGTGCTCTCCTATGGCTGAAGAACCGGGAATATTAGTGAGGATGGCACCGAATCCGATCGGAAGGAGAAGCATAGGCTCGTAATCTTTTTTTATGGCCAGGTAGATCAGGATTCCCCCGATGGCGAACATGACCAGATTGCCTATGGGTATCGCAAAGTTTGAAAATAACTGCTGCACAGAACTTCCCCCTTTTTCCTATCTTAAGTTAGTGTTCTACTTCTGATTTTTGAACCTCGCTGATTTTCAGTATAATACTATCTCATTTTCTATGCCATTTCAGCTTCGCGATTAAAATAGACCTAGAAAACTTCATGATTCTCCCCGTTTCTTATGCCTCTTGGCAAAAAATGGCGTGCCATTCCCATCTCTTTGTGTGTGATCTTACCCCTGTCATAATACCACCTCCAGTTCCCATACTTAAGTTTGGAAGCATAGGGTCGGTGGCCGGAACTATTTCTTCGGACAATATAACGTTCATTTTCACGAGCACCTCGGGAGAAAGGACCGTTCATTTCACCGGCAAGTTCAGCAGAAATTCTATGCACGGAACGGCCATCGCTTACGACAACGGCACTTACGTTTCGGGACCCCATAACTGGACGGCGCAAAGACAATAAAACCTGATACACCACACAAAAAACGGGCGCCCTTAAAGACGCCCGTTTAGGTTAACCCTGAATTATTTTAGTTCTTCGATGGTGATAAGCTTGAGTGGAATTATGACCTTAGGCTCGACGGTCGCTCCGTTGATTATCCTCTGTGCCGCCACGACGGCCATAGCCATCTGTAATGCGGGCTGCTGCTGAACTGTGGCGACCATTTCTCCGGCTTTGATTGCAGCCAGAGCATCGTCGGTGGCATCGATTCCCACGATCTTCAACTCAGAAAGTCTGCCGGCCGCTATTGCAGCTCTCACCGCACCGAGAGCCATTTCGTCGTTGTGGCCGTAAATGCCGTTGAGTACGGGGTTACCCTGAAGGATATCCTCTGCGACAGTCGCACCCTGTTCTCTCGAGTAATTCGCTGTAAGGGATGCTACAACCTGGATATCCGGGTATTTCTTGAGTTCATTTAAAAATCCCTGCTGCCTATCGGCAGCCGACGGTGCGCCGGGAATTCCCTCGAGAATGGCGACCCTTCCCTTCCCGTTAAGAGCGTTAGCCATTGCAACTGCGGCCAGCATTCCAGCCTCTTTGTTGTCGATATCCAAGTGCTGTGCGACAACTCCACCGTTGGACGGTCTGGTGACAGTAATAACGGGTATGCCTGCCGCATTGGCCTCGAGAACGGCCGGAACTATTGCATCGGAATCAACGGGGTTGATTATGAGGACATCAACTTTTCTAATTATCAGATCCTGGACCTGAGAGAACTGCTTCTCCGGAGAGTCCTGCGCATCCAGAACTACGAAGCCCAGTCCGAGTTCGGCGGCCTTCGCTTCCCCGCCCTCCTTCATGGTTACGAAGAAAGGATTTGCCAGGGTAGAGACGGCAAAGCCGATAGTCTTTACCGCCATGCCTGTTAGTGCCAACAATCCCACCATCAGAACTAAAAGAATTACCTTCTTCATGTTACCCCTCCTTTTCTTTTCTAGTGATCAGTCACTGCGTTTTGCCAGTACTGCAACAAGGATAATTACACCTTTTACGATCTGCTGAAAGAACGACGATACGCCAACTAGATTCATTCCGTTATCAATTACACCGATCACCATAGTACCCAGAAGCGTACCGAGAACCGTTCCTATACCCCCGGACAGGGAAGCGCCACCCAGAATAACAGCAGCGATTACGTTAAGTTCAAGACCCTCGCCAGCGGTGGGCTGAGCCGAGAGGAGTCTGGAAGTGATCAATATACCTCCCAAAGCGCTCATCACGCCAGATATAACAAAGGCGAGAACTCTGTAACGCTTGACAGGGATGGCCGACAGCCTAGCCGCTTCGCGGTTTGCTCCTATCGATTTCATATAGACACCGTGCTTAGTTCTGTTCAGAACGAAAAACGCCAATATGAAGATTCCGGCGGCAATGATGGATGATACCGGAACGACTCCCAGGTATCCAGCGCCCATGATTCCGAAATCTACGGGTAACTTCGAGATCGGTTTCCCGCCGGTCCAGACAAGGGCCGTACCTCTTGCCACGCCCAGCATCGCGAGCGTTACGATGAACGATTGGACCCTGCCGTAAACTGTTAGAATTCCGTTAACGATTCCAATTCCCGCCCCCATGACGAGACCGGCCGTCATAGCCAGACCCAGATTGCCTGACGCTTTCAAAACTACTGCCGTTGTAACTCCGACAAGCGCCGCTGCCGAACCTACCGAGAGATCTATCTCTCCGGTGAGGATCACGAAGGTCATGCCTATAGCGACTATTAGCGTTATCGAAACCTGCCGGGTGATATTCAGTAGATTCTTCGAGGTAAAGAAATAGGGAGACAGGAAAGAGAAGACTGCCATCAAGGCTACGAGTATAAGTATCAATCCCAGCTCGCCTTTCAGGAGTTTCTTGATCTTCGCCCAGTTCACATTCTTTCTCTCCCCGATTTCAATTTTCTTATCCATACGCATTCAACCTCCAAGCGCTACTGTAAGTATTTTCTCCGTTGTAAGTTCCTCACCGGCAAGTTCTGAAACCACGCTTCCTTTACGCATTATCAGCACCCTGTCGCATACTCCGCTCATCTCTCTGAACTCCGAGGACATTATCAGTATTCCTGCGCCGTTGTCGGCCAGGGAGTTTATCAGAGAATATATTTCCGTCTTCGCACCGATATCTATTCCACGGGTCGGCTCATCGAGTATGAAGATATCGGTCGCTCCACAAAGCCACTTCCCAATAACCACCTTTTGCTGATTTCCACCGGAAAGGTTCTGCACAGGCATTTTTACATCCAAAGGTGTAACTTTAAGCTTTTCGGCCGTTTCTCTGGCGATCTCGTAGCGCCTTTTGTAGGAAATGACTCCCCGCTTCATGGAGAGCGCCAGATTGGCGATAGTGATATTGTGCTCGACGGGTAGCCTCAAGAATAGACCCTGAACCTTTCTGTCTTCCGGCACAAATGAGATACCACGCTTTTTAGCGTCGCTAGGCGATGCTATCGCCGTCTTTTCCTCCTTCACCTTTATCTCGCCCGCCACCTTTCGATCGACTCCGAACAGACCTAATGCCAGCTCGCTCTTGCCCGAACCTATGATCCCGGTGATTCCAAGTATTTCGCCTCTATGAAGCTTGAAAGAAACCGGTGCGGCCATGCCTTCGCTCTGGAACTCACTGGCTTCAAGCACTGTCTCCCGGCCGGGAAAGCCGTTTCGTCTGGGGAACTCCTCTTTCAAGGTTCTGCCCAGCATGGCCCTGATCAGGGTTTTGAGATCTACCTCCCCGATTTTGAAGACGCCGGCGTTTTCACCGTCCCTCAAAACGGTTGCCCTGTCGCAGACCCTGAAGACTTCATCCAGATAGTGAGAGATATAGATCATGGTGACTTTCTTCCTCTTCAGGTCGTCCATTATGGAGAAAAGAGTATCGATCTCGGCTTTGCTCATACCTGTTGTCGGCTCGTCCAGAAGAAGTATGTTGGCGTTTATCGAGAGTGCCTTCACTATTTCCACGATCCTCTTCTGTCCCAGTCCGAGGTCCGATACCGGCGTTTCCGGAGCTATTTCTATGCCGAAGGTGTTGAGATACTCCAGAGCCCTTCTGGTAAGTTCCTTCTTCTTGAGGTTGCCGAAGAAATTACCGACCGGTTCGTGCCCCAGAAAGATATTCTCGGCCACAGTTAAACTGTCGATTAGGCTGAGTTCCTGGTAGATAGCTCCGATTCCTTTCTGGCGTGCATCGACCGGATCTTCTATCACGATGTTCTTTCCGTGAATCAGGATCTTTCCAGAATCCATCCTATGGACGCCGGTCAGGATTTTTATGAGCGTCGATTTTCCCGCACCGTTCTCGCCCAGTAGGGCATGAACTTCGCCCTCGAAGAGTTCGAACTGAACGTTCTTGAGTGCATGGATTCCTCCAAAGGATTTATTTATCTCTTCAAGCTTAAGTACTGTTCCAGCCACCCTTATCACATCCGCTTATCCATGAATTGCCTTACTCTCTCAGGGGACGGTATCGAAGTCTGGGCTCCCGCAATCGTAGTGCTCAATGCTCCGGCACAGTTGGCAAGCTCAAGCGACCTCTCGATCGAACAGCCCTGTGCGAGCGAGGCAGCAAGAGTCCCTGAAAACACGTCGCCTGCCGCCGTCGTGTCGATACATTCCACACTCAAGGGTGGAAACTCCACGATTCTGTCTTCGATGCAGGCTACCAAGCCTTTATCTCCTAATGTTATCACCGGCAGTTTGAAACCCATCTTCTTCAATCTCTCTATCGCGACTTTTGCATCGGCCTTGTTTTTTATCTCGACTCCGGTTATTGTTCTGGCCTCGGACTCGTTCGGCTTGATTACATCCACGAGGGGCGGAATATCGGCAGGGAAAGGTCTGGAAGGCGCCGGTGCCGGATCGACGATCACGAACATACCATGCTGGCCCGCCAGTCTTATGGCATGGTATATGCTCTCAAGATTTATCTCCATTGTCAGGAGCAGGATCCTGCCGGGCACGAAGAGGTCCGAGTTTTCGAGTATATCCCCAGGCATCAGAAAGGCATTACTCCCGGGAGTGAAGGATATCGAGTTCTGGCCTTTGCTATCCACACGTATAATTGCGATACCGGCTGTTTTTTCTCTGTCCATAAGTATCCTGGATGTATCGACGCCCCTGGAAGCCATCTTCTCCAGCAACTCCTTGCTGAAACCGTCGCCTCCCAGTTTTGAAAACATCGTTACCTTCGCACCCTGCACAGCGGCCGTAACTGCCTGGTTTCCACCCTTTCCTCCGGGATAGGTGTTGAAGTTGTCCGTCACCACAGTCTCGCCCGGTTCGGGAAGATGGTCCATCACCATCACCAGATCCATGTTTATACTGCCTATGCAGAGTATCTCGCCATTGAATTTGAAGTCAATCATCCGAAAGCTCCCTTCTCAGAGAACGAATCTTTTTCATGAAACTCCCGACTCTCTTACCATCCACGGGATTCTTCCAGTTGTTTTCCTCTTTAAAAAAACTTCCTACTATCGCACCGTCGGCGAAAGATAGGAGTTCTGAGGCATTATCCTCCGTCAGCCCGCTGCCAATTATCACCGGTACTTTCACACTTTCCGAGAACCTCTTCACCTTTTCAGGAGTTGGAGCCTTTCCGGTTTCAAATCCCGTGACGATAAGAATCTCCGCTCCCTCCGACTCTGCATCTTGCGCCTGTTCTTCGATTGTCCTGTCGGATACGATGAAATGGCTTCCGTGCTTTACGTTGACGTCGCACATGAATTTGATGTCGTCGGCCCTGAGCGAGTGCCTGTACCTGGCCAACTCCCCACCTATTCCTTCGGTGAGCCCGGCATGCGAGATGTAAGCGTTCACCCATTCGAAGACTCTTATCCATCTGGCACCCGAAGCGATGGCCGCCGCAAGAGCTATCCTACCCCCATTGAGATGGCAGTCCACCCCGACGGGAATCCCGACAGCCTCCCCAACTCTGGCGGCAACAACCCCAAGGGCCGAGGCAGTTTCCGGACCGATCCTTTCTCCCTTCAGGTAAGGAAAGTCCCATATGTTTTCGACCTGCACTCCGTCAACGCCGTTGTCCTCAAGTATCCGCGCCTCCTCGAGAGCGATTCTGGTTATCTCCTTCATTCCCATGATCGACGGATCGTAGCCGGGAGAACCTGGCAAGGGTCTGAGATGGACCATTCCAATAATTGGTTTATTTACTTTGAAGATTTCGGTCAGTACTCCCTTCCTGTCGCTCATACTATTCCACCTCCCGGCCTAATACATAAATCAACGGACATGTCAGATAAACGTTTAACTACAACCGCGATAATCAAAACGTTCAATTGTCTGATACTGGAAAGGTCAGAAATCCACTCCGGAAACCAGTATAATGTTGGCGTAAGGTGTGAACTCACCCGTTTTGACGAAGACTTTAACTTCCTTGCCTTGAAGTGCCCCGTTCAGCACCAGATCCTTGAATTCCGGATGGGGGATATTTTCTTCAACGATATCGTTTCCCTTGTTTTTCACCTTCGAAATCACTTCTTTGAGCTCGGCGTAGATATGGGGGCTCACAGTCTTTGTTTCGTTCGCGATTATCACCTTTTCGATCTCCAGCTCCTCCAGAACCACCTTCACGACATCTACGAAGCGGGGTAAATTCCTGCCCACCGATACATCGATGCAAACGGTGTTTTCATGTCTGGGGAAGGGGAAGCCCCTGTCGGTTATTACCAGCATGTCTCCATGACCGAGCCTCGCAACTTCTCTGGAAAGATCGTTGTGCAGTATTCCTTTCGTTTTCATTGGTTCACCTCCGGTATTCTTCTGCTAAGGGTCGATTCCCTCACTATTAGATTTGAATCTAGTTCTATCTTTCTCGTAAATACGCTCTCCCGTCTGGATTTTTTCTGTATCTTCTCCAGTAAAAGTCTCATAGCAGTTTGCCCGGCTTCGAATTTCAGCTGGTTTACGGTAGTCATCGCGGGAACAACCAGCGACGAGTAAAGCACGTTATCGAAACCGGCCACCGCGATATCTTCAGGGACCCTCAACCCTCTTTCTTTCGCCGCTTCTATGGCACCCCAGGCCATCATGTCGTTACCGGCGAAAACGGCTGTGGGACGGGGCTTTTGCTCTATAATCAATCTCATGGTATTGTAGCCGTCTTCATATTTGAAAGAGGCGTAATAAATGGCTATCTCTTCTTTTCCTATACCGAACTTCTCAAGTTCGTTGCAAAACCCTTGCAATCTCCTGACGGCCGTCGGCACTTCTTTGGGACCGGCGATGCAGGCGAACCTGCGGTGGCCGTTCTCTAAAAAATGCCTTGCCAGTTGTGCCGAACCCTTGAAGTTGTTGGTATAGATGATATCTATGAGTGGATTCTCAATAGACAGGTGCCGGTCGAGTATCACCATGGGCATACCGTTGGAAAGCTCGGCAAGAACAGTCTCTTCCATTCTTGGAGCGACATTTATCACTCCATCTACCCCATGACTGTGAAAGGAATTGAGTGTCTCTTCTTCTCTAGCCTTTTCTCCATCGCTGTTACAGAGGAACATCTGATAATCGTGTTCTAGGGCTACGTTTTCCACGCCCCTGGCTATTTCCGCAAAATACGGATTTGTTATGTCTGGAACCATGAGACCCACCAGGAAAGATTTCTTTATTTTGAGACTCCTGGCGATCTTACTTGGCCTGTATTGAAGATTATCTATTGACTCCAGCACTTTCTCGCGTAATTTGGGACTCACATATTTTTTGCCGGAAAGTACGTTGGAAACCGTCGCTATAGAGACGCCGGCAAGTTTTGCGACATCTTTCATGTTAGACAAAAATACTCACCCGTTTCATGGTTAAACGTTTAGTTAATCGTTTAACAAGAGAATACTACTTCTCGCCACTCTCTGTGAAATCCAATTAGTCCATTCTATAGACGTCTAAAAAAGATTAAGAGCGATTATCGAATCATCGCTCTTAATCTCTTAAAATTTCGCCTTCTAATATACTTTGGAGCCAACAATTTTGAGTTTTCCACTATTTGTGTTCATTCCATGCCGATCCTAGATGAACTTTACCATCTTCGCCGATCAATGGCTTCCTATTGCAGGCATTCCCAAATCTCCATGGATTGCCCAGAACCTTTTTACCATAGATGGCGCCGAAGGGGGAGACTTTCGAATATACGTCATCGACCTCTACTTTCAGCAGGTTCTCTTCTCTAATACCACCGACACATCCTTTGACGGAGATCAGAGAAATCGCTTCGTATTCGGTTTAATCACGGTCATTTCTGTACGCGAACGGGGTTGTATTCCTTCGAAAAGGATCACAGCTCTCAGCGAGGGAAAATTGCCGCTATCGAAGACGAAGGTCGAATCGTTGTAGGCAACGGTAATACCGGCTATCGAAGTGATCGCAGTCAGCAACACGAATATTATCGTGAGCAGACTTTTCATTGAACACCCCTTGAATTTTCGTCTATGGTTTTCTGCCCCTGTTCCAGCACTTCTCTCACTCCCAGTCTGTCGGATATGGCCAGCCTTATCAGTTTCCACATAGTGTCTTTGTAGAGTTCGTACAGAGTATCGGCCGGCAGCGGGTAGCCTCTCTCAAGGCTGCTGGATATAGCAAAGTTCAGCTCCAACCAATCAAGCGCTTCCTTTCTCGAGGGGATCTTGTAGGAAGCCTTGCAGAAGCTCGCCTGCACGTACTTCGATGTGAGAAACTCTATCAGTCTTCTGGCCAGGATGGGGTTGCGAGTCTTTGAGGTTATCGCAAGACCCTTGTAGTCCAGAACGGGCCTCAAAGGTTCGGGATAGGGAGCCAGCCCGAAATCTATACCTATTTTCTCGAACTGCTCTATCATGTAGGAACCAGATAGTATTATCCCGACCTTTCCCGAAGCGAAGAGACTTATCATCGGGTCTCGCTCGAGAGCTCTGAAGGTGCCATCATTGACCTTCTCGACCAGATAGTCGAGCGCCTCTTGCGTGGAGCTATCTAGAACCGTAACTCTCCCTTCCTCGATCAGATCTTTTTTGCCAAATCCTAGCTGGAAAGGGATAAACCAGTAGGCCGAATAAATATTCCAGCCGGCTCCACCGCTCGCGGGATTTTTTGAAATATTCTCGAGATCTTGGAGCGTCCATTCGGGATCGATTTCCCCCACGAGTTCACGGTTGTAGAACACCAGCTGACAATCGAAATAGAAGGGGATGGCCCACAATCTCCCTTCATAGTTGAACGAAGATAGACCAGATAGACCATGTGTGGGAATATAATCGAGAGATTGAATGACCTCCTCATATACCAGTCCCGGAATATCGCTCGACTGAACCATGATCACATCTGGAACTTCGCCACGAGCCCTGACAAGTGAGATGAGTTTACTTGAAGCCTTCGGGACTTCCCGGGTTTCGATTCTCAGACCGTTGATAGAGGAGAATCTCTCGATAGACTCTTTGAGGGCTTTTATGCCCTCCCAATCAAGCCAAACCTGCAGGTAATCGTTATCGATGGGTTCGCCATAAACGATCACGGAAAGTATCTTTAGACTTTCTCCTTCCAGATGGAGAAACCAGTCGCCGCCCTTCCACACGAGAAGCGAGTCTGTCGGTACGTCCGAAAACTGACCCCTTTCGGTTTCCACAAGAAACCTCTCTCTTTCGACAACCGGCGGGAGAATCTCAAAAAGCGGTATTGCTTTTCCTTCGGGAAGGTCATAGCAGTACTGTAGGAGCGAGCCGTCCCAGCTCCTGATCAACTCGTCGTTCAGCAACACTTCGAAAGACAGGCAGGACAGAGTAATCAAAAGCCACAACAGGACCGTCAGTTCGCGAAGTTTCAAAATATACCTCCTTTCCAAGCACGGGAGGCATGACCGTTTCCAGTCACACCCTATCGGCATTTCTCCAAGGGAGGCAGCAAAATCCTTTCAGGAGGAAATGCTCGGAGGATTATTCATAATTTTCCGATAACGGAGTCTTACCAAGATATCCTTTAAAAGTATAGAATACAACACCCATAACTAGCAAGTTTATTATGGAAGCCGCACCGAATATGTTCCACTGAGGATTACCAGAACCGAGACTGCCGACATACGTGTAGAGCTTGACTCCCATCGTGTATTTACTATCGCTCAGTAGGAATAGAAGCGGTGCCAGGAAACCGTTCCAAGCGCCGATGAAGGCCACTATGAACGAGGTCGTCAGCACCGGTCTGGATAGGGGCAGGAGTATCCTGAAACCAAAGGAGACCGTTCCAACTCCGTCGATCCTCGCCTGATCCTCCAGACTCTCTGGCACGGATTCTAGGTAGGTTCTTATGGTGAAAACCGAAAATGGTATAGCGTGGGAGATATAAACCAGTATCACCGGAAAATAGCTGTCTATCATTCCCAGTGATCTGAATATGGAGTACAATGGAACCAGTGTGTGCATACCACCTATCACGCCCACGATGTTCAATATGACAACTACGATGTCCGAGAGCGAGTTTCTGAGCTTCCTCAAGGTGAGGGCAAACTGAAATGTGAGTAAAGGCACGGCCAGTCCAGTAACGAGAGAAACGAAAAGGGTGTTTAGAAGAGTTGTGATTATTCCTTCCTCTCCTACCACCCTCACGAAATTATCCAGAGTGAAATATCTGGGGAGAAATGTGTCCATGTAAGTTGTCGAAAGTCCTGATAGGCTTATCCAGAACAGAACGAAAAGGGGAAGGACGGAGGCGATCAGTACGCCCGCCAGAACGATCCTGGTGAGAAGTTTCAGAACCCTTTCGCCCCTTTTTACAACGGTTGTACTACCCTTCTCCCTTCTGAGTATCAGAAAGACTATCAGAGAGATTATCGTGGCCGCGTTGAAGCCTCGGAGGAATCCGTTGAACAAACTGAGCAAAAGGCAGGCTGCGATATCGCCGATTACTATATATTTGAACAATCCCTTCTTCCATATAGACAGGAGGTACAGACCTCCGAAGAAGAGACCTACATAACCGCCGAGCGTTGTCTGCGAGGCAACCACAAGTATGATTAGAAGGTGAGCGTTCAGCTCGACCCTGCTGGACAGAAACCAGAGAATCATCACAAAGGCTACCATCAGAAGCGTCAAAACCGAGTAAGCCGAGGCGATGCCCGTTGAACTTCGACCGGTGAAAATGCCGTAAATAAATATATCCAGTGTTGTAGTGGCACCAATTATGCTCCTCTTTGTGAAGCCTGACAGAAGTGGAGGGCCTCCGTCGGTCATGAGAAAAACCACCGTGAACTCCTTCAAGAACTTTATGAAGTTGATCGTAAACATGGTTATCAGGGCCGGCTTCATCATGGGGAGATAAATACTGAAAAGCACGGTTGACAGGCTTCCGCCGTCGATCTTCGCGACATCTATAAGACTGTTTTGAACAGTGGCCATCGAATCCCAGAGAACGAAGACGGTCAGCGGCAGGCTGAACCAAACACTGACAAAGAGGGCGGCTAGAAACGACGCTATAGGGTCGGTGAGAAGATTTATATCGATGCCAATCAGGTTTAGTATCGAAGTGCCGCCTCCTCCGTGCACGATGGCCCTCCATATCGGTACACCTATATAGACCGGAAGTCCCCACGGAACCAGAAGCGCCAGGTATATCAATCGCCATCTTCTAGCCCTGTTAAGGTGATGGGCTATCAAAAAACCCAGCGAGAGCGAGAGCAGGGTGTTTAAAAGGGCCCAAACTAGTGAAATCTTCAGGCTGTACATGAAATCTTGATCCTGAAATATGTACTGGAAGTTCAAAAAGCTCGGTATTCCATTTATTGTCATAGCGTCGGAAAAGGCCGTGAAGATCGGCAGAAACCCTATAAATACCAATATTGTTATTGCGGGAACAATGAAGATTAATTGCATCTCAACCCCCAAAAACTCAAATCACCGGGATGTTTCGCTGAAAAAGTTCAAAAATCTATGAACAAGTATAAATTTAACAGTACGCATATTATAATGCTAATGTCCATTTTCAATGAGGATTTTATGATAAATCCTGACAGGAGGTGTTTCTCTTGGATACAAGGAAGAGGCTTTACAAATCTCGAAGAGACAAAGTGATCGACGGCGTTGCCGGCGGCGTAGCAAGTTATCTGGAGATCGATCCGGTAATAGTTCGCCTGATATTCGTAGCCCTGATTTTCGCCGGCGGAGCCGGGCTGATAATCTACATCATCGGTATGTTCATAATCCCGCGTGAACCTTTGAACAGTGAAAACAACGTTGTCATAATGGACGAGGAAGGCAAACCAATAGAAGACAAACCAAGAATGGAGATATCCGACGACAAGAGCAAGATAATAATAGCCATTGTGCTAATAATATTTGGTATCGCTCTCTTGCTCGGCACATTCACACCCTGGAACATCTTCAGTGGTGTTTTCTGGAAGTTCGTCATAGGAGCCGTTCTAGTGGCCGGTGGAGGATTCGTCATCTATAAATCCATCAACAGGGGATGATAGCATGAAACTCGCGATGGGGTTGATATTTGTACTCGTTGGGATACTGCTGATTTTCGGTATCTTCACTGGCGATACTCTTCTGAATGCCTTCGTCAACCTTATTAACTACTGGCCTATAATCCTTGTTTTCATAGGGTTGAGCATACTGTCAGGGGTGAAGGGACTCAAGTGGCTGAGGTACTTGAACGCATTTCTAACGGTCTGCTTCATACTCTTCATTTTCTTCTGGCCTTCGGCCTTCCTTTCCGGAAGCAGAACCGTATCGGAAACGACGCTACTGAAAACAACCGAAGAACTCACGGTTGTGGAGATACAGATCGATCTACCCATGGTGAACATAAGGATCGAAGCGATGGAAACGGCGGCTCCGCTTTCCACCGTAGCCCATGTGGATCACACAATCAGGGGAGCAAATCTGAAGATCGAGGAAAGCGGTAGTTCGACTTTGAAGAAATGGACCCTTAAGACCGATTCGAGTCTATCTTGGCTAACCTCGAGCACTATGGTTTTGAAACTCAACCCTGCCTACAAATACATAATCAAGCTGAACACCGCGGCCGTCAACGGGAGTTTCGACATCGCCGGTTTGAAAGTCGAGGAACTGGATGTCAATTGTGCCGTACTGAAAGCCGATTTCAAAGTCCCTGCCGTCTCGAACTCCAGAATCGAAGTTAAAACCGCGATTTCGAACGGGGATATCTTTATACCAAAAAATGTACGGGCCTTCTTGAGAGCGACGGCAGCCATAAAAAATGTGAAGTCCGATCTCAACAATACCGGTTCGGGAGAGGAGTACATCTACGAAAGCGCCGGAAACGAATACAACACTAACCTCTCCTTCGAGAGCGCCATCATAAATCTGAAAGTATTACGCTGAAAGAATACAGAGAGCTTTTTTGTGGACGGAGATTTCCATCGGGAGCTCCCCGACGACTTCTCCGTCCATCTGTATGATAACATCCCTATCGCTGCTCACGGAAATTCTCTCCGATACATGATGGCAGACAGTATCTATCTTCAAATGCTCGCCCTTGTAAATCTTGGGGAAGTGGTACAGCAACCTGATCTTGGCCATATTGGTGACTCCAACTATGTCTATGAGCCCGTCGTCGACGACGGCGTTCGGCGCTATCCTCATACCCCCGCCGAAGTAATTCCCGTTTCCCATGGTCAAAAAGTAGTACCTGTCGGAGAACTCGCCACCGTCTATGGTGTAGTTGAGTTTGTAAGTCCTGGTGGTCAAAAATTCGATCAAGAATGATAAAAGATATGCCATTTTACCGCTGGTTTTGAACCTCGAGCGATTCATCCGATTGGTAACTGCCGCATCGAAACCGGCTCCCACGACGTTCACGGCGAATCTCGCAGCCTTTTCGCCAGAGAAGGTTCTATACCTCACTTCGAAGAGATCGACGTATCGGGTTTTGTTTCCACAGGCGATATCGACCATCTTGCCGTAGTTACGGGTCAAACCGATGCTTCTGGCGAAGTCGTTGCCCGAACCTACAGCTATCATGCCAAGCATGGCACCCGACTGGCTGTTCATGATTCCATTTACGACCTCATTCAGCGTACCGTCGCCCCCGACACTAATTATTCTCTCGTAATCTCCGTGATCGGACACGAAAGACATCGCATCTCCCTGACCGGTAGTGACATGCAAGTCGAAATTACCCAGTCTCTCCCTTATCATTCCCTTTACTGTCGTTTCAAAATCCTTACCAGATTCGCCGTGACTGGCGTTGGGATTAACGACAACCAGAGTCTTCATAAGGATCTACCCCCAGAAAGTAAGCGATAAGAAATTCTATCATAGATTTCCAATCATGGTCTCAAGCTTTTGCACTATGAAAGACGCGACATCCTCGGCGAACGAGCCCGGTCCGAACCCGGCGTCGTAACCGAGCTCTTTAGCAAGTTCGTGCGTGATCCTGGCCCCACCCGCTATGAGAATAATCTTTTTGCGAAGATTCTCGGCCTCTAGAAGTTCGACGAGATCGGCCATGTTCTTCAAATGAACGTTCTTCGCAGTAACGGTTTGGGAGACTAGTATGGCGTCGGCACCGACCTCAATAGCCCTCGCCACCAGCTCTTCGTTCGGTACCTGGCTTCCCATGTTGTAGGTCGTGAAGTTGCGGTACCTCTCCAGCCCGTAATGACCAGCAAACCCCTTCATGTTCATTATCGCGTCTATCCCAACCGTATGGGCGTCGGTTCCAGTGCTGGCGCCGACCACCACCACTTTTCTTCTTATCCTCTCATCTATGAATCTGTCGATCTCCTCCATCGACATTTTCTCGAGGGAGAGTTTCGGAACTTTTATAGAGGAGTAATCGATCTCGTGTATCGACACGCCGTAAGCCACGAAGAAGGTGAAGCTTTCCGATATTTCCCTGGAGAAGACTATCTGTGGCTCTTTGAAACCCATCTTTCTCATAAGAATCTTGGCCGCCTCGACGGCCTCCGGTCCGTTCGGCACAGGAAGCGTGAAGCTCAGTTGAACCTTTCCATCGTTCATGGTGTCACCATAAGGCCTGATCCTGGTCAAGTCCAGCGCTCTATCCGGCTTTTTGCTTTCCAAAGAGTAACCACTCATATGTAAGACCCCCCAAGCATTTTCTCAAGAAATGGATTTCTGTAACGCTCCCCTTTCAAAACCACGCCCGACAGTCCCTTACCTCCTTCGACAGGGCGTCTGACTCCGGCAAAAACTCCCCTCTCGAGCGCCCGGAAAAGACCGTCTTCCTCTATTTCAGTGAGGAGTTCTATTGCCTGATCTAGCACCTGGTTAGCCCTGGCGTGGATTATCCCGTCCTTCTTGAAAACCACTTCATCTCCCAACGCACGCATGTTGTTGAATATGTACTTCGCGTTCTCTATGGCCAGATATCTGTCTCCCATGAAGGGCGTGTGTATCGCCTCGGTCAGCATTCCCAAAAGCTGTATCCCCTGGTTGGTCCAGATTGAAACGACATTGAACAGGGCGTCCTGAACATAACCTTTGAAGATGTTGCCGGTCATGAATTTGGTGGGAGGCATATACTTCAGCGGGGCTTTTGGAAAGATCTCCCTGCTCATCTGGGCTTGGGCCAGCTCGTACAGGAAGCCATTCTCAATATCGGGGTCCATCTCGAAGGCGTGACCGAGCCCCATTTGCTCTTCGGGAATACCGGCGATCAAGGCCAGTCTCTCGTTTATGAATTGGGACGCCAGAACCGTGTGGGCTTCCTGGTAGGCGTCTGCGGTGGTCAGATAGTTGTCTTCTCCGGTGTTTATTATCACACCCGCAAACCCATTTATGACTCTGGAGAAGAATTGATCGATCAATGTTCGTTGCATGTTTATATCCCTGAAAAGTATCCCGTAAAGGGCGTCGTTGAGCATCACGTCGAGACGCTCCATCGCCCCCATCGCGGCGATCTCCGGCATGCACAGACCCGAACAGTAGTTGCATAGACGTATATATTTACCTACCTTTTCGCCCATTTCGTCGAGGGCAGTCCTCATGATCCTGAAGTTTTCCTGGGTGGCGTAAGTTCCCCCGAAGCCTTCTGTCGTTGGACCGTAAGGGACGTAATCCAGCAAACTCTGTCCTGTCGATCTTATGACTGCCACTATATCTGCTCCCTGGCTGACCGCAGCTCGTGCCTGAACGACGTCCTCGTAGATGTTTCCGGTTGCCACGATCACGTACAGATAAGGCCGCGGCCCTTCGCCTAACCTTTCGATGAGAGCCTCTCTTTCGAACCTTCTGTCGCGTATCTTCTCTATAGCTCTTTGAGCAAAGGGTTCCAGAAATCCATATACCTCTTCTTCCCCACTGTAATTCATGCTCAACAGGTCGAGCCTACCGGCCGATATTTCTTCGGCAATTCTCTGCGGAGATAGTCCTGTCTTCATCATGGCGTTCGCGATGCAGTACGAAGCGCCTTCCTGAAGAAGGTTCCTGGATGCCAGGTGCTCAACGACGATGTTCGGCAACGGTACCCCATAAGAATCCACTCCGTCGATACCCATCAGTCGGCAAACAGCCCGCTCTACGCTCACGGTTGTTCTCCCGGCCACGAAATTCTGTACACCATCCGCGATGTTCACCGCAAGTTTTCTTGCCCGTTCAACCTTTCGAAAATCGAGATCGAGTTTACTTTTCATTTTTTCCTCCATCAAGGTGCTTTTCTACCAGCTTTAAAAAATCATCGTCCATCCCGAGCAGTCGGGCTATGACTGTCCCCTCCCTCGGAAAGCCGGAAAATTCATCTATCTCCTGTACCGTGTGATCTATATAGAAAGAAATCTCCCGCCGTTTTCGACTAGAGAGTTTCCTGTGATCCAAACCCCTGACCATGAGCAGCTGGGCATCTCTGTTTTCGAGCGCTTCTTCGTAGTGCGAAGAGAAGACGGCCCTGCAACCGCTCCCGCGACTGAGGTACTCCATCGCCGCCAACAGAAAGGCAGGTCCTTCCAGCGGGTTGGTGTTCTTTCCGATTTCGTCGAAGAGAAAGAGACCCCTTTCTCCACGGGAGACGATACCTACCGCTTCCTTCAAGAATTCCACCTCTCCGGCAAAGGAAGAGAGACCGTTTTCAAAAGACTGGTGATCGCCGCTGTAATAGACTATCCTGTCGTACGGGGTCAGCGAAGCCTTCTCCGCCGGAACGAAGAAACCATGCTGAAACATCGTCTGGACAAGCGCCAGAGTTCTTAAAAAGACAGACTTCCCCGTCATGTTACCTCCGATCACGAGAGTCGATTTTCTCAGAGAGAGCGAATAGCTCTGGAAGACTTTATTTTTTTCCGAAAGAATGCGTGCCACTTCGGGGTTGAAAAGCCCTTCGAAAGCGAAGGCATCCTCCACTATCGAAGGTCTCACCAGTTTCAGCCTCGCATTCAAGATCGCTTTGGCCAGTGTTAGATCGATATCGCCCACCCTGTTCAGAGAGAGCGATAGATTATCCGAAAACACTTGCAGCTCTTTCGAGAGTCTGGCTCTAACCTTAGATTCTACCTGAGCGTTCATCTCCAGCAAGCCGGCCGCTCTCTCCCTGTCGCGCGGATCGTCACTTCTCTGACACTGCGCGATTTTTCTCCTCAGTTCCGGCAGCGACTCGTCGAAGAGATCGGAGATGTAGAAACTCTCCAGCCCTGTCTTTTCTGGATCGAGAAGACCGATCACGGCCGAAAGGTCGGGAAGTCTCATCCATCTAGGACAGTTGCCAAGACGTTCTCTGAGTTTCTCGTTCCAGATCGCGAAGCTCTTTATTTCGAAGAGTTCCACCTCGTCAAGCACCGCTCCGGCCGTCAGGTTTTCCAGAGTAGCCGAGATATCTCTGAATCTAGAAATTATCGAAACGACCTTATCGGGATTGGCCGCTATCTCCTTCATGTCCTCTTGACGGTCGTACTCTTCCTCTATCCGGCTTCGCTCCGTCAGGAAAGAGATACCGTAAAGCCTCTTTCTACCCATAGGGGTAAATGTCTCGACCAGTCCCTTTATGTACTCAAACCCGCAGCCGGCCGAAAGATTCATCTGTTTTCCTCCTCCAGAATATTGAAGACCGGTACCGGCAGCAACTTCTCCAGCATTTCTTTCAGTTGACCGGATCTGAGGGAGTAACCCGAAGGCGATACGGGATTGATAGTAACGGCCAGAAGTCGCACCCTGCGAATCACGTTAATGCTGCCACCGACCTTCTCAAAAGATCTCAACGATTCTTCGTCAACGAAGATCCTCGAAAAGTCCCTGACTACCAACCTCACACCCGGCACCGTCAGTTTTCTGAGAGTCATGGAAGTCAACGAACCGTTCACATAAACGGTCCTCCCTGAAAGATCGAGGCCTGGCTCCAAAGAAAAACTCGAAGCCGCGAGGAGCTTCGTGTCAGATCCATCCACTATCCAGACACCATTACCGAGAACTTCCATTCTATTTCCAGTTTTCTTTTCCACGCTGGGTAGAGTGATGATCTTCACCTTATGGATAGTTCTCCTCACCAACTCTACAGGACTGACCGAAAGGGCCGCACCCGTAGCCAGAATTATGGCGTCAGCCACCGCCGGCGAGCCGGGACTCAGTCTGGATGTAGAACTGTCAACAAAGACCCTCCGCGCGCCGAACTCTCTGAGCAACTTCACTGTCTGTGACAGGTAATCTACTATCGAAGGGCCGGAGACTATGACTTCCCCGTCAGACAGCGCCTTTGCAAAAACGGTGCGCCCTAGAGGGGAGCGGAAATCCCTTACATCCAGAACGACAGCCGGAAATTGGCGAGACCGGAAATCCTTTTCAGACGTTGCAAAAAGGTTGCCCCTGCGAAGAGTGACCTCGGGTTTTTCTGTGAGATATACCTGGTCGTACCTCTCCCCCTCCAGACCAACCGAGGTTATTGCGGTAATGTCCGATTCATTGGACAGCCCATTTATAAGATGGTTAAGAACGACCGTTTTGCCAGTGTTCTTCTCCATCCCGACGATCGAGACAACCGGATGAAGGCTTGCAAGTTCGATCAGATGCGACACTTTTTCACTCTTGCATGAAGAGGAGAAGCGCCTCCCCGTCAACGGCGATCTCTCCGGATGATTTCTTTACAGTGGTCCTCACCAGAAGTCTTTTTTTCTCTTCGATCTTCTCCAGCAGCTCTATATCGATCTCTACCTCCTCCTCGAGATAAATCGGCTTGAAAAACTTCACATCCTGCTTCATGTATATAGAACCTGGTCCGGGAAAGTCGTTGCCCAGTATGGCGGAAATTATCCCCACCGACAGCATGCCGTGAGCGATTCGACTCCCGAAACGTGTCGTTTTCGCGAATTCCTCGTCCACGTGGACCGGGTTTTTATCACCCGTTATGGCGGCAAAGGCATCAACCATTTCCGTCGTTATTATCTTCTTGACAGTGTACTTTTGACCCACCTTGAACTCTTCGTATCTCATTTCAACACTCTCTTTTCCTTCCAGCGTTTGATTCTTTCGCGTCTCTGCAAAACCGTGGGCTCGAAACTGAGGCCGTTTCCGTAAAGAAGATCGGAAACTCCCGTAAAGGTGTATCTCTCTTTATAAAGACTGTCATCGACATCGCTGGCGGTATCCTCCGGTTCATGATAAGTGGTTATAACACCTTCGTAATTTCTCAATACTACAACCCTGTCGGATTCGGAGATGTTGTACTGCGGCATGACCCTGATCTTACCGCCGCCACCGGGAGCATCAACGACGAAAGTCGGAACGCAGAAGCCGGATGTATTTCCGATCAGGGCTTCCATTATGCCAATACCTTTCCTGATAGAAGTTCTGAAATGTCCGATCCCCTGCGAGAGATCACATTGGTATATGTAGTATGGCCTGACCCTTATTTCCACCAGCCTGTGGACCAGCTCCATCATTATGTAAGGCGAATCGTTTATTCCCCTTAGGAGAACCGATTGATTGCCCAGTGGAATGCCGCCGTCTGAGAGCATCTCGCAGGCCTTTTTCGAGTCCGGCGTTATCTCCAGTGGGTGGTTAAAGTGTGTGTTGATCCATACGGGATGATACTTTCTCAGCATGGTGACCAGTTCGGGCGTTATTCTCTGGGGTAGGACCACCGGGGTCCTGGTGCCCAACCTTATTATCTCTACGTGCGAAATTCTGCGGAGCTCGCTCAGTATATACTCCAGGAAGTCGTCTCCCACAAGCAATGCATCGCCACCGGAGAGGAGAACGTCTCTCACTTCGGGAGTTTCTTTAATGTAATCCACTGCCGCGTCTATCTCCTTCTTGGTTCTGGGCCTGTCTAGCTGACCGGCGAACCTTCTCCTGGTGCAGTGCCTGCAGTACATTGAGCACTGATCGGTGATGAGAAAAAGTACCCTATCTGGATAGCGGTGAGTCAGACCGGGAACGGGCGAGTCCTCATCTTCGTGGAGCGGATCTACCATATCCCACCTGTCTATATTCAACTCCCTGTCTGTCGGAACGGCCTGTCTCCTTATCGGACATCTCTCGTTTCTCTGGTCCATGAGAGTCGCGTAGTAAGGAGTGATGGACATTCTAAGCGTTCTCAGACACTCGGAGATGCCTAGCGCTTCCTCCTCGGTTATCTCTATTACCTGCCGGAGCGCCTCAACACTTTTCACTCTGTTTGCCACTTGCCAGCGCCAGTCGTTCCACTGCTCGGATGTGACATCTTTCCAGAGCGGGATATCTCTATAATCTCTCATATGTCTCACCTCAAACGTATAATCTCTCGAATAACTCTCTGATGACCGCAGACTCTCTCAAAATGTTAAGCGCAAGGGAAGCATGGCCTCTGGTGTAACCGTTACCGACAATCATGGTTATATCTTTGCCGACACCTTCGGCCCCGAGTGCGGCTCTGGCGAAAGAAGTCGCCATACTGAAGAAGTAAACGATCCCCCCATCGCGTGTGATTAGAATCGAACTCATCTCGGTCACCTGAACATTGACGTTGTTTATCACGACGTCGCAGAGAGCTTCTCCGGTGACCTCCTTCACTTTTCCGTACACCTCGAGCGGCCTGGTGGCGTCGGCAACTATCGTATGATCGGCCAGCCCCATTCTCGAAAGCCTGTCGGCATTTTCGGGCGAATATTCTACCGCAATAACCCTTCCTCCTGCCCCAACTTTCTTCTTGGCCTGGTAACAGCAGAGCAGGCCGGATTTTCCACCGGCACCGATAATCGCCACGTTCATTCCCGGCTTCACTAGTCTATCTACCTGGGCAGGCGCACCGGCAACATCCAGAATGGCAAGGGCCAGTCTATCGGGCATATCTTCGGGCAGCCTGGCGTAAATGCCACTCTCAAAAAGTATGGCCTTACCTCGGATATCTACCTGGTCTTTATCCATGTGGATCTTCTCTATCCTCTCTATCATGAGGGGCGTTAAAGACAGTGAAACCAGGGTTGCTATTCTGTCGCCAGTTTCGAGGCCCCTACCCTTCAGGAGGCTCCCTATCTCCGCAACTCTTCCGATCAACATGCCGCCAGAACCCGTGACCGGGTTCTGGAGCTTTCCCCTGCTCCTGACGATATCGGTTATCATAGCGGCGACGGCTTCTTCGCTGTCTCCGCAAACACCCTTTATCTGCGTGAAGCTAGCCGAATCGACGTTGAGTGTCTGCACATCTATAAGTATCTCATTATCGCTTATGCGGGGTGTGTTATCAATACGTTGCGCCGCCTGAGGAAGACTCCCCTTCGGCTCGATTACTCTATGACTCCCGAACGGACAACCTTTCATGCTTACCTCCCGCCTTATTTCCTTATTCCCAGTATGGCTCTGGCCTCATCAGGAGAGGCGATCTCTCTTCCTAACTCCCTCGCGACTCTGGTGATGCGTTCTACCAGCTGGGCGTTTGAAATCGCCAGCTCGCCTTTTCGGTAGTATATATTGTCTTCAAAACCCACCCTTACATGGCCTCCCATCGGTATGGCATGAACCGCCAACGGAAGCTCATAACGTCCGATACCTGCCACCGTCCAGGTGCTGTCTTGAGGAATAGATCTTACCATATATAACAGATCTTCTATGTTACCGGGGCAAGCACCGGGAACGCCGAGGACGAAATCGAAATGAACGGGCGGTACAAGAAGCCCTTTCTTCACAAGTCTCAGGGCGTTCTCTATCATTCCGCGTTCGAAAATCTCTATCTCTGGCTTTATTTTACGTGAGAGCATCTCCAGTGCGAAATGCTCTATGATCTCCTGAGAGTTGAAGAAAACATCGTTTCCGAAGTTGCAGGTCCCTGTCGAGAGTGTCGCCATTTCGGGATCGAGCTCCAGAGGGCCTCCCCTCTCCTGAACTGTGTGCCATACCGCGCCGCCGGTGGAGGGCTGGAAAATGATGTTGCACTTTTCGGCTATCCTCTCCCGGATCTCGGCGTACACCTCTTTTCTCTGGGTAGGTTTTCCGTCTATTTCGCGCGCATGAACGTGAACTACGCTCGCGCCGGCGTTGTAACAGTCGTAAGCCGCCTGCGCAATCTCCCCGGGTGTTATCGGCAGGGCCGGTTGTTGCACTCTTGTCACCTCGGCCCCCGTCAGGGCTGCCGTTATTATGAGCTTACTCATCTTTTTTCCTCTGTTTGTCCAGTGGAACCACGCATGTACCGCTGGCCCTGCAAACGACTACTGGCTCGTCCAGAACCTCGGCGGCCGAATCGCTTATGTCCGGTCTGGCCTGTATAACCTTTGTGGCCGTAAAAACCATCTTTCGCGATGTTCTGCCTCTGGAAACTATCTCGCCAGCAACCTCTATATAATCGCCAGCATAGACGGGAGACAAGAATTCGACACTGTCGTAGGCCCTGAACAGTCCTTCATCGCCATCGCTTCTTATTAGCAGCTCGGTCGCAACATCACCGAACAGCTGCAGGAGTTTAGCCCCATCGACAAGATTGCCTCCGTAGTGAGCGTCGTGAAGGCTCATTCTGATCCTGAGAATCACTTTGTTCACTTTGCATACCCCCTTTATACAATTTTGCCTTTTCGAGCCTGACCTGGCAAAGTTGACCAACACCGGTTAGAGGCATATGGGACTCAATATTGTCTTCAATGTCTTTCTTTCTTTATCATCATGCGTTATATATCACTATAACTCTCCGTTGTCTCCGCGGAAAATGGCCATTTTCTGGTATGCTATTAACAGCACATCGAGAAAAAAGGGGGAGAATTTATGGTTAAGACCCTCATCATGGCGGGAGGTATCGGCGAGCGACTTTGGCCAGTGAGCAGCGAGAAGAGACCGAAACAGTTCCACCATTTCGGATCTGCCAAAACCATGATCGAAGAGACCATCGAAAGAATGGAAAAACTAACGGACGAACTGCTTATAATCACTACCAGAGAGCAGTTTCCATTGATTCAGTACTACACCCCTCTCTTCAAGGGGGATAACGTTATATTCGAACCGGCCGGAAGAAACACGGCGCCTGCGATCGCCCTCGGAAGTACCAGGTTCGAGGACGACGATATAATGGTAATAGTCCCGTCGGACCACATAATCAGAGATGAAGAAACCTTCCTGCGGACCATGAAGACGGCCATAGAATACGCCGGTAAACACGAAGCACTGGTAACTATCGGAATTACCCCCACATCACCCAACACAGGTTACGGCTATATAGAGAGGGGAGACTGTCTGAATGAGCGCGAAGAGGTTTTCGCCGTCAGGAAGTTCCATGAAAAACCGGACTACGAGACGGCCCAGCAATACTTTCAGTCGGGTAAGTTCTACTGGAATTCCGGTATGTTCGTCTGGAAGAAAAAAGTCTTCGACAGTGAGCTTTCGAAACACCTGCCCGAGCTGTATGAAGCGATGCTGGAGTTGAAAAAAAACCCATCGAGAATCGAAGAGATCTACGAAAAGGTCCCGCGCATATCGATAGATTACGGCCTGATGGAGAAATCCTCGAATGTAGCCACCGTTCCCGCGAACTTCTACTGGAACGATATAGGTTCCTGGGACGCGGTGTACGAACTTCTCCACAAAGATGGGAATGGAAACGCCATAATCGGGAAGTTCTCGATGTACGATGTGAAAAACTGTCTTCTGGTTAACTACACGCAGACCAGAGTTGGTATCTCGAGCATCGAAGGCTACATAGTTGTTATATCGACCGAAGGTACGCTGGTATGTAGAAGGGGCGAGTCGCAGACCATAAAAGAGATCATAAAACAGCAAGGGGGATGAGTAATGGATAAGAAGCTAGACGATCTGGTAATTTCATTGAAAGATGAAATGGTGAATTCAATTTCCGAATCCATCAAAATCAAATCGGTTAGGGAGAACCCGGTGGAGGAAGGACCTTTCGGCGAGGGTATTAAAAAATCACTCGAACATACCGTGAAACTGGCCAAGAAACTGGGCTTTCAGGCCAGAAATGCCGAAGGTTACGTCGGGATAGTCGATTTCGGTTCGGGAAAGACTTTCGGAGTTCTGGGACATCTGGATGTCGTTCCGGAAGGCGAAGGCTGGGAAGTGCCTCCATATAGCGGCCTAGTCAAGGACGGAGAGATATGGGGGAGAGGTACTCAGGACGATAAGGGTCCAATGATAGCGGCTCTCTATGCTCTCAAGGCCATCAAAGAGTACTGTCCGAATCCTTCAAAGAGAATCAGGCTTATCTTTGGAACCAACGAAGAGTCGGGCTGGGAGTGCATGAAGTATTACGTTAAGCACGAAGAAATACCTGATATGTCGGTCACTCCCGACGCCGAATTTCCCGTTATCTTCGCCGAAAAGGGAATCGTCAATTACACGATATCCTCCCTCACTGACAACGGCGGAGCGGGGCTGGTGATGGAATCGCTCCAGGCCGGAGAGGCGGCAAACATGGTAGCATCGACCGCAAGGGTAGTTTTGAAGGGCGTCGCACCCGATATTTTCAACAAAATAAAGAACTTCAAGCCTTCGAACGAGGTAAGAATCGAGATCAGGGAATCCGACGGAAAGGTGGAAGCCTTATTCACGGGTGCCTCGGCCCATGGCTCGACCCCTTACAAAGGTCACAGTGCACTAGCCGCTATGGTTGATCTTCTGGCCGATCTACCTTTCTCCGATCGAGAGCTGTGCAATTTCCTGCATCTGGTGAGATCGAAGATCGGCTACGAATTCTTCGGCGAATCTCTGGGAATAGCCGGAAGGGACTCAATGTCGGGCGAATTGACACTCAACCTTGGAACTATGAAGCTCGTCGGTGGCGAGATAAAGCTGGTCATTAACATACGCTATCCGGTCTTCTTCAACGAAGCAATGGTAAGGACTCAGATCGAAGAAGCCTTCAAAGGGTGCAGGGTTGAGATGCACAACAACAAGAATCCTCTGTACGTTTCGCCTGACTCCGATCTGGTCAAAATGTGTAGGCAGGTGTACAGAGAGATGACCGGCCATGACGAAAAACCTATAGCCATCGGCGGCGGAACTTATGCAAGGGCGGTGCCGAATGCGGTGGCCTTCGGTGCTCTGTTTCCGGGGGGCATCGAGAGGGCTCACCAACCTAACGAGAGAGTTTCCATAGATGATATACTGATGGTCGCGAGAATTTACGCTCAGCTATTTCTCAGGTTTCTGCAATCTTGAAGTAAGAGAGTAAATCAACGAATGACGGGCACACCGGCCGGTGTGCCCGCTTTATTTAAATAACCTGCGGCTTCAATCGACCACGTTCCGTAACCACTTCCCGGTTTTTGCTCTCCAGATGCCCAGTATCGCTTTCACCAGCTCCTCGATCATCATTACAATATAGACTGCCGGAAGAGACCACTTCAGAATCAGCCCGGTGATTGCGACTAGAGGGATTCCGACTCCCCAGAGAGAGAAAATCTCCATTAGCATGGCCGCCTTCGTATCTCCGCCGCTCCGCAATATTCCCACGATATTGACGGCATTGAACATCTTTATAGGTTGGGCAAGTCCCACTATGACTACAACTGTCAACACGATATCTTTGAGAGCCTGATCGATGTTATAGAGTTGTACTATGAAACGAGAAAGGAAGATTATCATCAGCCCCGTTACGATAGCCGTGATCACGGTAAGCTGAATCAACTTTCGCGCATTGAATTTGGCCTGCGTGAAATTGTTTCTCCCCAGCTCTGTGCCCACCATCACTACCGTGGCCGATGCCAGTCCTCCAAAGATAACGAACCCGAAGTTCTCTATCGTACTGGAAATGTTCCTGGCGGCGATGAACTCAGTTCCCATCCTGGCCATTACCAGTGAATAGACCGTGACTCCAAGGCTCCAGAGAAACTCGTTGAAGATCACAGGTGTCGCGTACTTCATTAACCGCCTGAAAAAGGGGCCGTCGAACCTGAAGGCGTACAGGGTAAACCTTATAGGTGTGAGTCTTCTCAGGGCGATAAACAAAAAGATAAAAAACTCGGCAATTCTGGCTACCAGTGTAGCGATGGAAGCTCCGAAAACACCCATGGCTGGGATAGAACCGAAGCCGAAGATCAGTATGTAGTTGCCCACGGTGTTTATAGAAAGGGCCACCAGACTTATGTACAGCGGTATCCTAGCCTTTTCGACCGTCCTCAGGGCCATCGCCATAATGAAGGAGAAAGATGTAAGAAAAGTAGAGAAGGCCACGGGACGGGCATATTCCGCGCCGAGCCTTATTACTTCGACATCTGAGGTGAAGATCTTCAAAATCCCCTCGGGAAAAGCGAAGAGGAGCACAAAGAAGACCGTAGCCGCACCCATGGTGATGTATATTATATGTCCCAGCGTTTTCTCTATACTTTTTTCGTCGCGCTTGCCCCAGTACTGGGAAACGAAGATCCCGGCGCCGCTGGATGCCCCGAAAGTGAAGAGGTTCAAAATAAAGACTACCTGGTTAACCAGTCCAACGGCCGCTATCGCCGTTGTGCCAAGCTGTCCGATCATAAGGTTATCAACCAGGTTGAGACCTGTGGATATAAGGTTTTGTAGGGTTATCGGGACCGCGATAGAAAGTATCCGCCGTGTGAATTCTTTCATGAGTTCCTCCTAAATCTAGACGCCGTAGAATTATACAGTCTATCTTTTCAGAAGACAACTTGAGAGTGTATAAAGATGGCACACACACGTTGAAATGAGGTATAATCTAGCTTCAAAGGGAGGGAAGAACTTGTTCTATCTAGACATGACACTGAGGCTCTTCAGCGCGCTGCTAGCCGGAGCGCTGATCGGAGTCACCAGAGAGAGAATTCACAAACCGGCCGGACTGAGGACTCATGCCCTTATCTGTGTAGGGGCGGCCTTCATAACAGTGCTATCGACCACGGTATTTATAACTGATGACCATGGCGACCCTGGGAGAGTGGCGGCGCAGATCGTTTCGGGAATAGGTTTTCTGGGCGCCGGAACGATATTGAAAAAGGGCTTCTCGGTGAAGGGATTGACCACTGCAGCCACACTCTGGGTAACTGCCGCAGTCGGAATGGGTTTCGGTGCGGGAGAGTATCTTCTCTCTTCGGTCGTGACGGTTTTCGCCCTTATGATCGTCTTATTCCTGAAGAAAATCGAGCTTCTACTCGGAGGTAGAAACCTCCCGAGAATAATAATAACCGCAAGAGAAGACAAAGACCTGCTTGGCAATATCACTAACTGGTTCAAAGACAACGCCATCACCGTTGAATCGATCGATGTCGAAGAGGATGAGAATAACATAAGCATACTCGTCGAAATAAGCAAAGGCGACGTGATTAAGGCCAAACAGGTGATGATCGATCTAACGAGAATAGAGGGAGTCAGGGGAGCGGAGATACGCTAGATCGAACTGCTGAAGGAGACGAAAATTCTCACGTCTCGCCCTCTCTCCTCTTCTCTCTCTTTCCAAGGACTGCTCTTGACGCTCTATCAAAAAGCCGGTGTTTGCTAGAACAGTCTCCATACAAGCTTTTCGTTCATCTCTATCACATCGTCCGTCAAAGGATCTCCCGGGTATATTATTACCGTTCCCTCGCCCGCTGGATACTCTCCGGCTTCTCCTTCAAGCGTGGAGATTCCATCAAAGGATATTCCTTCTACCGACACGATCTCGCCGGACTGAAGACCTCCAAAGGCTACGGGAAGGCCCAGATCTGCCAGAAGCTTGTTGTAAGTGTCTATGATATCCTGGTCAATTGTCTCACCCGTACCGGTTATTATTAACGTGCCGCCCTTCTTTACGAAATCGGCGATGATAGTAGCCTGAGCGGGCATGAGCATTTTGAGTCTTTCGAAGGATCCACCCGATCCCGGAAGCGGAATTATCAAAACATTTATATTGTCGAGTTCTCCTGTCTTGAGTAGCCTCTCGACGGTCGAGTATTTGTGGCCGAATTTTTGGAGCATCGTCGACAGCTTTTCCCGCCTGTCCACAGCGTAATTCACGTGGCTCCTGTCAAAAAGAACGTTGAGCGATGTCGCCTCTCTCAATTTGAGAGATACGCTCGAATAAGGCATGCTATCAAGGTAGAAATCTATCCTTCCGTCGCCGCTTCCGACCGTGTGCGGGAGAGTGACCTCCCTAGACTCGTAGGCCGCCAGAGAATAGCTCTCCTCGATGATCACGCCATGGAGGTTGCGGAGTTCTAGAGTAGTCGAGGCCTCCTGCGAAGAGGTGTTCGAGATCTGGAAGGAGAGCGTCACCTCCTCTCCCGGCTTGACGTTCGAGGGAAAAACGGCCGGATTGTAAAGGTGAACGGGATTGTTTCTCTGAACCCAGATGGGCGAGGAAACCACTTCTTCACCGTCCCTGGCCTTCGCGTACACAAAGAAGTATTCATAACCGGTCTCTATATTCAGCCGGAGTTCTATCTCGAAGAGCGAATCGTTCACGTCGAAATGAGCGAGAAGACCCCTTCGCGAGTAGATCTCGACGAATTCCAGATCGTCCCCAGTTTCATCTTCTATCGAGACTTTGAGGTTGATCTCATCCAGATCGTGAAGGATATCGCCCATAAAGCCGCCGTCTGTCGAGAAGGAGAGAAGAATGTTTTTGTCCTCGCTTGCGTACACTCTACGCTCACTGAAGGCTTTGAGTATCTCCTCTTCGGTAAGACCGGTAGCGTAAACAACGGCTCTTGAATCGTTCGCTCCACCCCAGTTGGGCTTATGGTTATCCTGTCCGAGGGTGGCACCGAGATGCCATCCTTTCATTAAGGCCAGCTGGTAAGCCTGGAACATCTCTTGCGAGATCGTCTCGTTTTGCCACCAGTTACCGTTTCCAACCTCTATAAGGTTCACATAAAGATCGGCCTGAGGAACGTACTGGAACTGCTTGAAATTATCTCCAAACATCGTGATCGGGTGATTGAACTGTCCAACGGCCTTCCTTTCGATAATCCAGTCGTACAGCTGCCACAGGTCCGATTGGACCCTGTCTGTCCAGTCTTGCGTTCCGTAAACGTTTATATGGCCCGTTCCAGTCGCCGTCCATTCGAAACCGGCGAAGGCTAGAAAAGAACCCGTAGTAGCTTTCTGCGCCGCTTCAATCGTGGCGGCTAGCTTGTCCCTTCCGTCGGTAAGAGTCTGAACGAAGTAATAACCGTGATCGGTAACTGCCAGAAAGTCGAGTCCGGGAACTTTTGAGCCGAATTCGTAGGCCTCTTCGGGCGTACCCGTGCCGTCGGAATAAGATGTATGCGAATGCGGATTGCCGTAAAACGGCTTTAAATCGTTCGCGACGACCGCGTACGCAAGAAGTGCGAATAAAACTACAATTACTAACCTTCTCATCGAATCACCCTTTCATTCAATGTTTTGAAACGTCAATTAACTTTTTCCCGTTTTCTTATTCTAGCTTTTCTGAACCAGAAGAAGTACAGCGCCAATATATACGCAGCCAGACCCAGCAGGAAGTACAGATAGTATATTGGTTTGCCTTCTCTGTAACCGAGTATCGGAATGTTCAAAAGTACTAGCATCGGGATCCCGAGAAAAAGCGCCAGTCCACTCCCGAAGACCATATCCTCTGCCGTACCCGTTTCGAACGTGGGATCGACCTCTCTCAAAAGAGCCATACCGGTCGATAGGGTTCCGGTATGCATTCCAAAAAAGGTCACTATGTGTTCCAGAGGGGCTTTTTCGTATATTCTCTTGCCGAACCATATAGAATAGCCGGCGATGAAGAACCCCCCGATGGTGGTGAGAATTATTATCGGCCAGATATAGTGTTGAATTACCGAGAAAGAGATTCCAGCAATCGAAGCCGCAACCATGAAATCGAATACACCACCGCCGATTCTCTGAAGCAGAAAATCGTTCATATACTCGATTTCGTACTTTTCGGACTTTCGGGATCTTTCGTATATCGCCCTGAAGGCCATCGCAAATAGAACCCCTATGACAAAATGGAAACCCCACAAAACCTGGGCGAAAGTCTCTCCGAAAGTACCCAACCCTCCTATCAGGCTGGTGAACCACTTCAAGAAAAGGTACGTGGCCAGATAGACGATGCCAACCGCCAGAATCTGGATCGTAAAGCCGTCGATATCGGAGAACTCGAAGTCCCTCATCGTCGCCTCGATCCTTTTCCTCACGGTTGGTCTTTCGATCTGGATGCCTATCTGTTTCTTTCTGTAAACCATCGTGTTGAGCATCACGATACCACCGAAGGCCGACCAGAGAAAACCGAGAGTGGCCACGCTCAACCCAACCGCACCACCGCCGGTGAAACCGAGAGCCTCCCACTGACTGCCGAGAGAATAAGCCTGTCCGGGACCCTGAGCAAAACCGAGAGCCAGCAGCAGACCGAAAGGTGGGAAGAGATCTTTGAAGAAAAGCCCCACCAGTGCTATACCGATTATGAATCCAACGAAACCCTGAAGGGCATACGATATGCTTATCAAAAAGCCGGTGTTGACGGACGACTTTGCCGTCGAACGCCTGGTTTTTTTCAGTGCGATGGCAATGAAACCGACAGCCATCAGGTGATAAACGAGGTTTCCAAGACGGTCGTAAGAAAAAGGTATCAATTTCAGAACCTCCGGCCCGAAGAGAATTCCCAGAAAGCCCGCGATAACTGCATTTGGAATTAAAATCTTGTTAAGAGGCGTGAGAATTCTTTTGAGAACGGAGGCAACTCCCAGTAAGATAGAAAGGTAAGCCAAATCCAATACAACGGTCCAATCCTGATCCATATAATCACCTTCTTTTTTCGGAACAAAGCTATTTTATCAAACTTGCCTTCAAGTTAATTCCCCTCTTCTTTGTTAGAATTGACTTGACCAAAAAAGGAGGAAATTTGCAATGACATTTACACCGCTAGGTGGCGGCAGGGAGATAGGGGCAAACTCTTACATCTTCAGCCTTAACGGGAAGAAGATACTTATCGACGCGGGGAGACACCCTGTAAAAGAAGGCTACGACTCACTGCCCGAACTCGACATGATAGACGATATAGATGTGATAATAATCTCTCATTCTCACTACGATCATATTTCTTCATTGCCGTACATCTCTACCATATGGCCCAAAGCTCCCGTCCTTATGGCCCAAGAGAACAAGGGACTGGCTCTGAGGATTCTTCAGAACTCCGTAGAAGTGATGAAAAAGAAAAACGAGGAAGATGGTGAGCAGCCTGTTCTCTACAACCATGGGGAGGTCAACGAACTCAAACGGCGTATCTTCGCCATGGAGTATTTCCAGAGATACACTATTGACGATACCATAGAAGTCGCACTCTACCCGGCCGGTCACGTAATGGGAGCCGCTTCTATTTACCTCGAATACAACGGACACAGGATACTGTACTCGGGAGACTTTTCTCTCTCACAGCAACTGACTATACCACCGGCCCAACCGCCGCTTAAGGTCGATACTCTCATATCGGAAGGTACTTATGGTTCGAAGGAAAACCAGCTAATCGCGCGTTTCAGCGAAATTGAGAGACTGAGCAAATCAATTAAGAGGATACTCGAAAACAAAGGTCGGGTTCTTCTTCCCGTCTTCGCGCTGGGCAGAGGCCAGGAAACGATCTACATGCTCATGGGGCTCATGGAAAGGGGAAAGATCCCGACCGTTCCGATCTACACCAACGGAATGGTGGCCTCAATCAGCAACCTTTACATGAACAACTACGAAAGAATCAGCGATAAAGACAGGAAATGGTTCATGCAAAACTTCCTGAAAATGGTCACTGTGGCGCCCAAGAACATAGAAAGACTCCTCTTTTCGAGCGAACCGGCGGTCTTCGTCTTCTCGGCCGGGATGCTCGCGGAAGAGACCCTTTCGTACATATTCGCCAGAGAAATGCTCCAGAGCGAGCGCGACGGTATCTTCTTCATGGGCTACCAGAGTCCTGAATCCGATGGATACAGAGTGCTTCAAGCTCACAAGGATGGCAAGAAACAGATAACCCTTGGAGAGGAAACTATAAACATGAGGTGCGAAAACATAGATATATTCAACTTCTCCGGTCATGCCGATTATCAGGAACTTCTGGAATTTCCAAGAAGACTAGAACCTGAGAAATTAATCTACGTACACGGTGATGAGGCCGCACTCGAAAATCTCGCAGAAGAACTCCAGTACGAATTCCAGATAGAGATACCGGCAAACCTTCAAACTGTGGAGCTCTAGATTGCTTGACAAGGTCTAATGGTGATGTTATCATAGTTTACGGTTGCCGGGGTGGCGAAACTGGCAGACGCAACGGACTTAAAATCCGTTGGGGCGAGGGCTCCGTGTGGGTTCGATTCCCATCCCCGGCACCATGCAAGCAGAAAAGCAGGTCATTCACATAAAAGTGATTTTGACATACGGTGCGGGGTGGAGCAGTCTGGCAGCTCGTTGGGCTCATAACCCAAAGGTCACAGGTTCAAATCCTGTCCCCGCTACCATTTATCAGGCGGTGTAGCTCAGCTGGCTAGAGCATGCGGTTCATACCCGCAGAGTCGTCAGTTCGATTCTGACCGCCGCCACCATGTATTTGTGCAATTGTAGGGTACGGAACGAAATCGAAAAGCCTCGGAATAACCGGGGCTTTTTTGTTAATATCTAAATCCAGTTGAGGAGCGATTAGCAGGAATAATTCCAGGCCAACTTTACCGGGTAACTTTCATGAACGGAGAACGAGTTTTTTTCAAAGAGCACTTATCTGCTGTTCAGTTTCAACGAAAACTCAAGGAATTGAGATGATAGAATCTTCATTATGATATCTATGGAGGTTCATGATGCGAAGATACGCTTTCATTTCTGTTGTTTCACTGGTGATCATTTTTCTAACTGGCTGTCCCAAAGTGGATATTCATTATTCGCTCAGCGGGGTTGTAAGGCCATATTCAGGCGAGGAAGGGTTTGCGGTTCAGAGAAAGGGATATGTACCGGAGCTAACGGCTAAAGATATCGAGAGAGGTTTCACCGACGATTACGTAGTCATCTTCGACAGTGGCTACGATTCGACGATACTCCCGGGAGTGGAGGTTCTGGGCGAATTCTCCTCGCGCGACGGTTCGGTGGTCATCTCGACCGTCAGAACGTCCGATCCGCAGGCCCTTGCCACAATCGAGGGCGTCAGGTCCGTGCAGAGAAACATGTTATACACCTTGCAATCGGAGACTAACGTGCCGGACGATCCTCTCTACACAGATCAGTGGGGTTATCCCATGGTACAGATGGAGGAGGCGTGGACCATCGCTAAAGGTTCTCCGACGGTGGTCGTGGCAATTATCGACTCCGGGACAAGGCCGGATCATCCAGACCTTCAGGGAGTGTTTCTTCACGGGTACGATTTGATAAACGACGACGACGATCCGACCGATAATCCTAACCCCGGCCGTCAATCACACGGTACGCATGTAACCGGAACGATCGCGGCCGTTACGAACAACGGCATCGGCGTGGCCGGAATGACCTGGGGAAGGTATCCTATCGTGATGCCCATAAAAGTCTTCGACGACGGTGGCAATACAACAGATACAATCATCGCCGAGGGAATAATCTACGCCGTGGATCACGGGGCAAAGGTGATCAACATGAGCCTGGCCGGACCGGACACCGAGGCCGTGAGGCTGGCGGTGGAGTACGCTTACGCCAACGAAGTGATGATGATAGCGGCGGCCGGTAACTACAACACTTCCTATCCGTACTACCCGGCCTCTTACGATGAAGTGATATCGGTCAGTGCGGTCGGACCGACCATGGAAAGGGCCAGTTATTCGAACTACGGAGACTTCATAGATTTCGCCGCCCCGGGCGGGGATTCTAAAGTCGGCGGTCAGGCCGGTACGATTATCAGTACGGGCTACACTTTGGCGGGCGGTAACGGTTACACATATCTTTCCGGAACTTCAATGGCCTGTCCGCACGTGACCGGCCTGGTCGCCCTCCTGATGGGAGAGGGCTATATAGGAAGGGATTTGAACGGCGAAGAGATAATCAAAAAGATAATCAGGCAGACCACGCTGGACCTGGGAGACCCCGGATGGGACGAGTATTACGGTTATGGATTGATTCAGGTCGCAGATGCCCTGTCGATCGTCGAGGAGAAGAGGCATTTCGTGGCGCAGGCATTGAGTATTGGGGGCGCGGTGTTAGCCCAGAGCGATGTCAGGCCTGATGGCTCTTTCAAGATCGGCGGCTTGAAAGACAAGAGCATCAAGTTGAGGGTCTGGCGAGATGTCAATGCGAACGGAGTAATAGACAAGGGCGATCTGGTTGGTTACGCTGGCTATAGCGGATGGGAACCGGCCTTCGAGAACGCCGCCCTACTCTTTTACGATTCAAGCGGAGACAAGGAGCTTGCCGGACCGGTTAATTTCTCACCAGTAATGTAAAAAGAGACTCCCGATCGGGAGTCTCTTTTTTTCTGTTCACCTATCTGGCCACCGCTTCGTTAATGGTCGAGACTTTTACGCTGAGTGGAGTCTCGTTCGAAAGGTTGTCGGATACAGGACAGCGATCTTCGACCACTTTTACCCATCTCTCCAGGGTTTCTTCGTCGGCGTCGCTATCGACTTTCATGGTAGCCTTTATCTCTTTGAATCCGGCTCTGTCGTCCTGGGATTTACCCATAAGCCTGGCCGCATTCAGCGGACCGGAGACATCTATCTCGAGTCTCTTTATAGAAAAGCCCATCTCTCCAGCCACTATATGACCTACCACGTTGAGACAGCCGGCCAGGGCGGCCAGTACGTACTCTACAGGGTTGGCTCCCCTGTCCTCCCCACCCAGGTTTGGCGGTTCGTCCACTATCATGTTAAAGCTCCTGGCTTTCACTGAAACCCTCGCGGGGCTTTCCGATATCGCTCTTACTCTAAAATTGGCATCTGGCATATTTTATACCTCCTATTGTGATTTCTTTCACATTTATTATACAGCCTTATCTCTTGTCAAATGTTAAGCCGATATAAATTATCGTTTCTATAGGACGAGAAGAGATGAGATCCCGTATAGGATCACTACGGGATGACATGAGGGTTAGCATTACGGGATGACAGGACGTAGGCACTACGGAATGACAGTCCTTCTTTCTTCCCGTCATGCCGTATAACAAGCTGGCATCACGAAGCGATTCTAAATACCGTGGCGAGCGGGTTCATTTATGGCAACAGCGGGATTTTCTGTGGTCAATCTGCCCGGTTTATGATAATGTCTGTAAGAACGAAGGTTGTTGAGTGAAACACAGGTATTTATAACTGGAAAAAAGAATATCCGGTAATATATAGGCAGCAACTGTATGAAAGGGAGATACACGATGAACTAACTCCAAAAGGAGGATAGTATATGAGAAGAATTCTTTCACTTTTGATTATCTTTTTGGCCGCCTTAAGCGTGTTCTCGACCGAGAGGATAGTCGTTGCCGTCATGCAGGACCCAGACTTTCTCGATCCTCACAGGGCAGCGGCTTCGGGAACGTACGAGATGATGTTCAACGTTTTTGAAGGTCTCCTGAAACCCGATTCTAAGGGGAACGTGATTCCGGCCATTGCCGAGAGTTACTCCATCTCTCCCGATGGCCTCGTGTACACTTTCAAACTCAGAGAGGGAGTCAAGTTTCACAATGGCAAAGAGGTTACCATGAACGATGTTCTATACTCTTTGAATAGGTTGAAGGGGAGCGGTGAAGTCAGGGGACTTTCTTCGGATTTCGAGAAGTTCGTATCCAAAATCGAAGCCATAGGTGATAGAACCGTTGAGATCACTCTGAACACTCTGAACACAGACTTCCTCGATAAGTTCATAAACGCGATAATTCCCGCAGACAACCCTGATCACGAAAGAAACCCCATAGGGACCGGCCCGTTTAAGTTTGTCGCGTACCAGCCGGGACAGCGGGTGGTAATCGCAAAATTCAACGAGTACTGGAATCCGGATCTTCCACTTGTGGACGAGGTCGAGTTCAGGATAATACCGGACAACCAGGCCGCGCTCATGAGCTTCATGGCCGGGGAGGTCCAGATGCTTCCCAGGCTGGATGCGATACAGGCCGATATTCTGATGGACAGATACAACCTAATAAGTGCCGAACAGAACATGGTGCAGCTTATGGCCATGAACCTCGCAAGAGAGCCCTTTGATGATCTGAAGGTGAGAAAGGCTATAAACCTGGCCATAGACAAGGAAGAGATCATAGAGATAGTCGCCAACGGTTACGGTACGGCGCTAGGTTCCAACATGTCGCCGATAATGGAGAGATACTACCAGGAAGGGCTAGAAGATTACTACAAAACCGATGTCGTCGCGGCCAAATCGCTTCTCGCTCAGGCCGGCTACCCGGAAGGATTCAAGACGAAGATAACTGTCCCCTCCAACTACCAGTTCCATGTCGATACGGCTCAGGTGATCGTCGAGCAACTGAAAAAGGTAGGAATCACGGCCGAAATCGAGTTAATAGAGTGGAGCATATGGCTGGACAGGGTTTACACGGGAAGAGATTATGAAATGACGATAGTGGGGCTCACCGGGAAGCTCAGCGCGTACGATATCTTGAAGAGGTACCTGAGCGACTATCCGAGGAACTTCTACAACTACTTCAACCCCCGGTACGATGAGCTGGTCAACTCAGCCATAAAGCAGACAGATATAGACAAAAAGGCCGCGCTCTTCAAGCAGGCGCAGGTGCTGCTCACAGAGGAGGCCGTCGCCGTATATATAATGGACCCGAACTTCATTGTGGCACTAGCACCGAACCTTTTCGGGTACAACGTCTATCCTCTTTACGTACAGGATATGTCCACACTATACTACAAGTAGAACCGGAGAAACCCGTGTATATCTACCTCAGAAAGCTCTTTGCGATGCTTGCGACGGTTTTCCTGGTCTCGATGATAACGTTCGTCACTTTCGAGATCATCCCGGGAGACCCCGTACTGGCAAGGCTGGGGGTCGATGCCGATGAAGCCAAGATTAGAGCGCTTTCCGAGGAGCTGGGACTGGACGAGCCGCTTTCTAAAAGGTTTTTTGGGTGGATTACAGGCCTCTTCACGGGCGATCTGGGTCAATCGATAAGATACTCGAGGCCCGTCTCGGAATTGATACTAGATAGATTGCCGGTGACACTCTCGCTGGCGTTGATCTCCATGGCTTTGATTGTGATTATCGGCGTGCCTCTGGGAATCTTGAGCGCCAGATACGGCGACAGACTGCCCGGTATTTTGATCTCCATCATCTCGCAGATAGGGATGGCCGTGCCTTCCTTCTGGACAGGCATAATCCTGATGTATATTTTCGGCCTCACTCTCAGGTGGGTCTCGCCGGGAGGTTACACACCCTGGAGCGTCGATCCCGTGGAGGCTTTCAAATCGCTTCTGCTTCCGGCCGTGGCGATCGCCCTTCCTTTGATTGCGGCCGTGATAAGATACACCAGGAACACCGTGATGGAGCAGATGAAAAACGACTATGTCAGACTCGCCTTCTCCAAAGGTCTGAAGATGAACGCCGTGCTTTTCAGACACGTTTTGAAGAACGCGCTGATTCCGGTTATCACCGTTCTCGGAATGATCACGGCCAACATTCTCAGCGGCAGCATAGTGATAGAACAGGTCTTCACTTTGCCCGGGGTCGGGAGACTCCTGATCAACGCTATATCGGTGCGCGACCTCCCGTTGGTCCAGGGGATGGTACTGTACATTTCGCTGGTGATAGTCGTGACGAATTTTCTGATAGATATCGTTTATACACTGATCGATCCCAGAATCAAGCTCAGGTAGCGGAGGAGCGATGAAGAGAAAGAGAGTGAGTCTTTACATAGGAATATCCATAATCGCTTCGTTGCTCGCAATGATGCTGGTGAGTCTTTTCTACACGCCGTATCCGGTAACGGAGATGAACCGTAACGAAAGGTTTGCCCCTCCCTCCGCCAAACACCCACTGGGAACCGACAACTTCGGGAGAGATGTTCTCAGCAGGATCATGAAAGGTTCACAAACGGCCTTCTTAGTGGGTCTGATCGCGGTATCGGTGGGAGGTATATTCGGGGTTATCATAGGCGCCATTGCCGGTTATTTTGGCGGGATACTTGATGAATTCATAATGAGGCTGATGGACGCGATGATGGCCTTTCCGGGAATTCTCTTCGCCCTGATGTTCGTCTCAATCTTCGGGGTCGGTATAAGAAACACGATCATAGCGATAGGTATCATGTCGATTCCCTCTTTCGCAAGGATAACCAGGAGTGGATTCATTCAGCACAAAGAGTTCGAATACGTTAAAAACGCACGGGTCAAGGGTGTCTCGAACTTAAGGATAATGTTCAGCCACATATTTCCGAACGTGCTGTCTCCTATAATTGTAGCGGCCTCGATGGGCTTTTCCAGCGCCGTTCTTTCGGAGGCGGCCCTGAGTTATCTGGGTCTTGGGATTCAGCCGCCCGATCCTAGCTGGGGCAGGATGCTCAACGAGTCGCAGTCCTTCATAGCTCTCAGTCCATGGTACACCATAGCGCCGGGGGTCTTCATAACACTGATAGTTCTTGGCTTCAATTTCCTGGGCGACGGTATCGCCGATCTCCAGGACAGGCAGCAGTAGGTGCAAACGTGGAGCGAACGATCTCAGAGGGGGTTATTCTCCAGGTGAGGGATCTAAAGATCTCCTTCACCACGGCTAAGGGTGACTTCCCGGCGGTCAGGGGGATCTCCTTCGACATCGGTAGAAACTCCATCGTTGGCCTGGTCGGTGAATCGGGATGCGGCAAGAGCGTGACAGCCCTGGCCATCATGAGACTCCTTCCAAGTAACGCCCAACTCTCTGGTACGATCGACTTTTCCGGCAGGAATATCGTCGCGATGCATGAGGAAGAGATAAGAAAACTGCGCGGAAGCGAGATCTCAATGATCTTCCAGGAACCGTTGACCTCACTAAATCCCCTATGGAAAGTCGGTAGACAGATCGACGAGAACCTGAAAATGCACACCAAAATGAGCGGCGGTGAGAGGTTTCGAAGCGTTGTCGATATCATGAGAGACGTGGGATTACCAGACCCGGAGAGACTATACCATAAATACCCGCACGAACTGTCCGGCGGAATGCGCCAGAGGATAGCCATCGCCATAGCGATAGCCTGCAGGCCGTCCCTGATAATTGCAGATGAGCCGACGACGGCGCTCGACGTTACGATCCAGGCACAGATACTCCAGCTGCTGAAAGATATAAACAGAGAGAAGGGATCCTCCATCATCTTCATCTCCCACAACTTCGGTATAATAAGAGAGATATGCACTTCAGTCTGCGTGATGTACGCCGGGCATCTGGTGGAGGTCGCCCCGACCGAAAAGCTCTTCTGTGGACCGGAGCATCCATACACGATAGGGCTCATGAAGGCAATTCCGAAAATCGATTCCAAAGGGAGGGAGCTTTACGACATCCCCGGTAAAGTACCGTCGATAACCGACGCGCTTACCGGTTGTCCCTTCGAGCCCAGATGTGAATACGCCTTCGAAAGGTGTAAACGTGAGTTGCCACAATTCAAAGCTCTCGGAGATCAACATGAATCGAGATGCTTCCTGGCCGGTGAGCTGCGATGAGCGACATAATTCTCGAAGTCAGAGACCTCGTGAAACATTACCCGCTGCGAAGGACGAAATTGTTAGAGAGTCCGGCAAGGGTCAGGGCTCTAAATGGTGTCTCTTTCTCCATAGCTAGGGGAGAGTCTTTCGGACTGGTAGGGGAATCGGGCTGCGGAAAGACAACGGCCGGCCATACGATAATAAAGCTGCTCGAACCGACGGGAGGGAAGATGTTTTTTGAAGGCGAGGATATAACGACCATCAAGGGCGAGAGATTGAAATATCTAAGGAGGAAGATCCAGATAATTTTTCAGGATACCGCCGGCTCTCTCAACCCAAAGAAGACCGTGAAGTGGATTCTGAGCGAGCCTTTACGTTCACAGGGCGTGCGAAGTCGCTCCGAGATCGAAAGGACAATCCGGGAAAGCCTGGGGCTGGTGGATCTCGACGAGAGTTTCCTGGATCGTTACCCGCACGAACTGTCGGGTGGGCAGAAGCAGAGGATCGGCATATTGAGCGCCCTGATTCTCAATCCGGAATTCATCATAGCGGATGAACCCGTTTCGGCGCTGGATGTCTCAATACAGGCACAAATACTCAACCTTATGAAAAACCTCCAAAAGAGGCTTTCGCTGACTTATCTATTTATATCTCATGATCTCGGAGTAGTACATTTCTTCTGCGATAGGATAGCCGTAATGTACCTCGGGGAGATCGTTGAAATGGCTGAAGCGACAGACCTGTACGCTAATCCCTGCCATCCATACACGCAATCGCTATTCTCGGCAATACCGGGAGCGAGCACCACGGGCCAGCGGATAATCCTTCAGGGTGACGCGCCCGACCCTACCAATCCTCCACAGGGCTGCCCCTTCCATCCCAGGTGCTTTAAAAGAATGGAGATATGCACTCACACCAGACCCAAGACCGTCGAGATATCGAGAGGGCATTCGATTTGCTGCCATCTCTACCCATGAAACTGTCGCGTCGCCTTCCTGACGGTTCACTTCTTTATAAACGTGTTTTCGCTGAGTTCTCTGAAGGCCTTATCAAGCTCCTGATGGGTGTTCATAACTATGGGACCTCCCCACGCGATAGGCTCTTTGAGAGGTTTGCCAGAAAGCAACAAAAACCTGATCCCTTCATCGCCGGCTCTGACCCAGAATCTATCGCCTTCGTTGAATAAAACGGCATGTTTTCTGGTTATAGATTCAGTGCCTGTTGGATCGAAGAGTCCCGTGCCTTGAAGAATATAGATGAACAGAGTCGAACCTCTTTGGCTTTCGAAAGACCAGTCTCTTCCTGCCGTGACTTCTACATCCAGGTAGGTAGCTTTCACATACCTTCCTTCAAATGCTCCCTTCGAGTCTTTGTATCGACCCGCGATGATGTGTACTTTACTCCCATCTTCATCTACGACAGTAATGTCCTCGCATTTTATATCGCCGTACTGAGGATCTACCATCTTGTCTCTGGCGGGCAGGTTTAGCCAGAGCTGAACACCGAAGAGCCTTCCGCTCGCTTTGGGCATCTCCTGGTGTATTATACCCGACCCGGCCGTCATCCACTGACAATCGCCGTTGAGAATGCTGCCACTGTTGCCAAGACTGTCTCTATGCTCTATATTCCCGCTTATGAGGTATGTAATCGTCTCGATACCACGGTGTGGATGCCAGGGAAAGCCTTTCGTGTAATCGTCCGGGTTTGTGGAGTCGAAAGCATCCAGCATGAGAAAGGGGTCGAATTCTGCGGTATCTTTATAACCGATCACCCTTACCAGTTTCACCCCGGCTCCATCGACCGTGTCCTTGCCAGTAACTATCTTGCGTACGGTACGCAGTTGCTTCATAGGAATCTTCTCCTCTCATAGATCCTATTACAATGATACCATCGCTGGGTATCTAAAAAACTAGGAGGTCGTCCCCCAAATTACCACAATGACTTCATAGAGCTGTATCGTCAGCTTTCCGCATCAACGACTTAATGGTGATGGTGTAAACTCAGTTCATGGAGATACTTAGGGGTAATTTTGCGTCAGCCGTGACGGCTATTATATGTTCGATACTCTGGGGAAGCGCCTTCCCGGTTCTCAAGATCGGTTACGAAGAGATGGCCATCGCTCCCGACGACGTTTCAGCGAAGCTGGTCTTCGCCGGTCTTCGTTTTTTGGGTGCGGGCCTGATGGTGCTGCTTCTTTCGATCCCCTTCGGCAAAAAGGAAAGACAGAAGTTCACGGCCGGGGATTACATCCACTTCATAGCTCTGGGTACGATGCAGACCTTCCTGTTGTATTTCTTCTTTTACAACGGTCTCAGTTACACCACCGGCATGAAGTCCTCGATAATCATGGCCGGAGAAAACTTTCTTGTCATACTCATCGCCCACTATATATACCATAACGACCGTCTCAGCTGGAGAAAAACTCTCGGAATGTTTCTGGGCTTTCTGGGCGTATTTCTGGCTAATTTCAACGAAGGCTTCACACTGAGCTTCGTTTTCAAAGGCGACGGTTTCATGATGATCGCCACATCAATAGGAGCAATAGGAACGATCTACGCCAAGTGGCTTTCCGCCAGTAGATCTCCCTTTCTGGTGTCGGGTTGGCAGCTGTCGATCGGCGGTCTTATGTTGCTTCTATTCGGTTTGCCTGGCTTGAAGGTCGGTGCACTGGTCTTCACAGCGAAAGGAGTCGCTCTTTTGATCTACTCCATGTTGCTTTCGGCGGTTGCCTTCTCTCTCTGGTACGCCCTGCTCAGTTATCACAAAGCTGGTGAGATAACCATGTACCGTTTCGTCATACCCGTTGCCGGAGTCTTCCTGTCGGCCGCTTTCGTTCCCGGTGAAGCGATAAACTCCTATACCTTACTCTCACTTCTTTTCGTAGCTTTGGGTATCATCGTGGTCAACTGGAGGTTTTCTAAAGCTCCGGCCGTCGAAAAAAACTAGATATAATCGAAACCATAGACGGGCAGCGGAATAGGGGAGCCCTTTATATTGCTCTCAAGCAGCACCAGTCTGGTGAATTCGGCCGGAGTCATTTTACTGGCCTTCTCTCTGAAGGCTTCGAACTCTCCGTCCGTCATTACTTCCCTGTAATAACCTTCGAGCTGATCGAGAAAGTTCTCAATGGATATGACCTTCATCGTTCCTTCGAAGTCGGTCTTTTCCCTCTCCTGGCTAAGGAAGAGACCGTCTAGCACAAGAACGCATTCCTTCTCTCCGCTTAACTGGAGATAGCCCCTTGCCGCCTCGATAACGTCGCTCTCGCATCCGGCATGTTCGACGATGTAATTGCTGCCGCGGAATTTTATCACCGTGACGTAAGCTTTATCGCTGATGAAGGTCTTAGCCGCTCTAACCATCACCCGGCCTGTGGCGAAGACTCTTCTGAACTGCGAAAGATCCCTGAAATAACGTACCGACCTCCCCATGTAGAGCCAGGCGATTTTCGAAAGATCTTCTTCGCTCGCCTCTTTAACACGTGAAGCCTTTCCCGGTAAGACTTTCAGCTTGTAAAAGCCATCCGGCTCAACGGCTCCAAACCTGTTGTATAGACCACGCTTACCCGAGATTATAAAGAGCGATATGCCCTTCTCTATAGCCATTTTTTCGGACATTGCCAAAGCCTTCGCCCCGTAGTCTCTGCCCCTGTAATCGGGGTGCGTGCATACAGCGCCGATGAGACCGGCCTTCAACCTGTGACCGAAGACAGAGATTTCTTTAGGAAGCATGCCTACCATTGTCACTGGCCTTCCGGCCTCTCTCACGACTGTCATGTTTTCCACGTTTTCCGGCGAGAAAAGCAGCGGAAAGCAACCGCCCATATCCGTTTTGAAGACCTGGCTCGAAAGCTTTATCATAGCGGGGATATCTTCTTTTCTTGCAACGACGGGATCTGACAATGCGATCACCTCACTCAACATGCTATCGATTATCAAAAACCACACAATTGATAATCTCATAATTGAGAGCCGGATGCAATATTGTGATTAAATAGTCTTTGAAAGAATATAGAAAGGGCCGGTGATTGATTTGTCAGAGACGGTACATAGAATACAGCTCAAAGATAAAGAAATAATACTGATTGGAACCGCTCACGTATCTAAAAACAGCGCCGAAGAAGTGAAGCAGGTTATAGAGGAAGAGAAACCCGATTTCGTTGCGATCGAACTTTGCAACTCGCGTTACCAGTCGATGCAAGATCAGGATCGCTGGAAAAAGACGGATATCGCCAAAGTGATAAAGGATAAGAAATCCTTTTTGTTGCTGGCTAATCTTATTCTCTCCTCTTACCAGAAGAGAATGGCCAAGCAGATCGGGATACAGGCCGGACAGGAGATGCTCCAGGCGATAGAGTCGGCCAGGGCGACCGGCGCACAGCTGGTGCTGGCCGACAGGGATATACAGGTGACCTTCGCGAGAATCTGGGGAAACCTGGGTTTCTGGGGGAAGGCCAAACTCTTTTTCAGTCTCGTTCTCTCGATCTTCAGCGACGAAAAGATAACCGAGGAAGAACTGGACAAAATGAAATCGGGCGACATGCTGACATCAGCCCTGAGCGAGCTGTCCAAATCCTTCCCACAACTTAAAGAAACGCTGATAGACGAAAGGGACAAGTACCTCGCCCAGAAGATCAAGGATGCCCCGGGAAAGAAGATAGTCGCAGTGGTTGGCGCTGGTCACGTTCCGGGCCTTAAAGAGGCTATCAAGGAGGATCAGGACCTAGCAGCTTTGAGCAAAATCCCACCTAAAAAAAAGACCGGTAAGATAATCGGCTGGACTATATCGATAGCAATAATTTCGCTGATAGTAGCGACGGTTATCGTTAACCGCGACGCCGGCCTCGACCAAATACTGAGCTGGATACTTTGGAACGGCTCTCTCTCGGCTCTGGGAACACTGGCCGCATTCGGGCACCCACTTTCGATACTCACGGCCTTTGTAGTCGCTCCGATAAGTTCTTTGAATCCGTTGCTCGCCGCCGGCTGGTTCGCCGGTCTCGTGGAAGCCATGATAAGAAAGCCCCATGTCTCGGACTTTGAAAACCTTAGCGAGGATGTGAACTCCTTCAAAGGTTTCTGGAGAAATAGAGTCACACGTATACTGTTGGTAGTGGTTCTTGCGAACGTTGGAAGCACTATCGGGACTTTCATAGGTGGAGCCGATGTAGTAAGAATATTCATTAAATCCTTCTGGGGATGAGGTTTTCGGTGAACTCGTCTCAAGTATGAACACATTTTACCGGTATCGCTTGGCAAAGCCGGCCATTTGTATCTATCGGGCAGCGAAAGCTCAACTCAATATCTAATAAAGTGGGTTGCTCCTCTAGTTCTTGTGAAAAGTGATCCCTTCATTTTCTAGGACAGACGTGGTCGATCCACAGCTCTTGGCCACCGATCGAAAATGAGTTAATCGCTCCCAGAAGGTTCAGAACGCCTTTCTGGCCTACGGCGTTTGTAATTGAGATATTGACTCCGCCAATAACGGCACCGTTTATGTCGGCAAAGTTCTGAACGTTCTTCAGATCTCCGTTAACCTCGACGTTGATATTTCCGCCGTATTCGCCGTAGTAGAGAATAAGTCCGTTGGGTACTGACGGGAAGGTAAAGGCAACTGTGATGTTATTGAGGTTAACATCGAGACCGGTATGCCCGGCGAGCCCTTTGTTGTCCACTTTCAAATGCCTGTTGTTCGTTGGTGTGCCGTTAGACCAGTAGAACTCCTTTAAAGTTACGCTTAATCACCGTATCCAATAAACAAATCAGCAACAATTGAGGTAATCCAGAATAGGATAGTTGAGCACGAACTTGGAGAAGGCAAGAGTAACAACCGTTAGAAATAGTGCCGTTACTCTGGACAAGAGATCATCTCTGCCACCTTTTCTGGGAATCTCCACTCTGAACACCTCTTTCATTTTCTGGAACAGCCTCTCAATCTTCCATCGCTTTGAATATGTCTGTGAGTGCTTCTCCTTGAAGCTCGAGTCCTTCTTTCTCGATTTCGGTCTCACTATGGCCCTTAGATCGCCTTCTTTGGTGAATTGGGACAAGAAGCTCCATTTGAAGTAACCCCTATCGGCTATAATCAGACCGTTGAGATTGTCCAGCATCTCCTTTCCAACTCTAGCATCGTCTTCATTGGCCTGGGTCAGCTTGAATTTGACGGGTATCCCTTCTTGAGTGATTATGAAATGTACCTTCTTTCCCCAAAAGAATCCGTCCCTGTTTTTGCCGAACTTCAGATTCTTACACTTTTTTATCCCCTGATTTGTGATGTCCTTTATCGGTGTCGAGTCGATTATGTATGTTCCGCCTTTTATGCTTTCTATGATTCTCCTGCTTATAGCTTCAATATCCAGCCTTCTCAGTCTATATGATAATGTCTGCCTTGATGGAAGCTCACCTATCACTTTCAACACCCTCTTCTTTCCTTCGATCATTTTGTACATCTCAACGATTGAGCTACAACGGAAAAGTATAAAAATCACATACAACAACACTATCGTTCTGTCCGAGTACTCTCTCGGTCTTCCTTTCACCTGCCTGTGCGCAGGTATTATCTCTCTCACCGCTTCCTTCACTTTTCTTATGTCCTTTGGTGTTATCATTTCTTCGGGACTCTCTCCTTTCGTTTTGTTTTTCATACACAAAAAACATTCTATATGGAGTTGAGTCCCTTTTCTTTTGCCTTATTTCTTTCCTCGCCTATTTATTGGATACGGTCCGCTTAATGGATAATAATGCTCCGGAACTCCCCTGTAATTAATATCTATATCGGTATTCACGATTATTTTTCCCACCGATTTAATCCATTGAAAATCGATAGATATATCTGGCAGATATTTAAAAACGCATTGAGTACAGAAATAGTAATTTACAGGTGAATCGAAACGGTTATACAAAGGTTGCTTTTTTTAATTGCAAAAAGGATCATGATATTGCATGAGTTGAGGTAGTGATCCAGGTAGATTTTTTACTTGTGAGAGCCAGGACTTATTATCAACCTGCATGGCGAGTTTTTTCAGATGCCATCATTAAGCTTATATCCAGACACCTTTTTCAACTCAATTTCTAGAAAGATTCTTCTAATCCATCAAATATTTTTCTTCTTAAAATTGCCCTGGATCTCAGTTCATTTTCGCCAATGAATATTTCCCGAGTTTTGTGGGAGTCCAGGGAACGAGATACATTTCCATATCATCCATATTGTGCCACCACAGCTCGACACCCTCGATTTTTTCAGGAATTATTCCTTTGTCGAAATCAAAGATATAAGAAGCCTGAAGCTTGATTTCTTTCTTCTCAATGAGGATTTTACCGTTCCTGTCGTATGTGACAAAATCAAACAAGAGTATGCCGCTTCTATTCTTGTCTAGCTCAAGTATTAGCATCTTTCCAAGCCTGTCTTCATCTGTAAGGTAGATAAGAATGTCGCCATCATTGAGCATTCGTTTTTCATTTCTCGAGATATTGATCTTATCCGTTGTCAGATTCACACTGAAGCTCTCTATATCCAGATAAGTAACTGAGCAGAAACTATTTCTGTACGCCTCAACAGTTGGATTTCTCGAAATGCAAGAGATTGCAATCACGGTTATCACAATGGCGGTAGCAAGAGATTTCTTCATCTTCAAACACCCCTTCTGTTCTCTTAGAATCTATAGCCTATCTCAAAATCGAATATCTTACCGACAGTCTCTTTGAATTTTTGCAGAATAGGATCTACGTTGAGCTCTATGTAATAACCGGGACTAAAATTCATCCCAACTCCCAGTCTGAGAGGTGAAAAACCCAACTGTGACTGCTCTCCAAAAGCGAACGTGTGGCCGATATCTCCTCTAACATAAAAAGTATCAAGATCGAGTTTCAGTCCAACATAACCGTACCAGGCAATTCCGGGAATTATAAATGAAGGCTTTACTCCGGTGTCTTCCGAAAGAGTAAACACAAGAAACGGAGTTGCTATTCCAAAAGACAAAGGATCAAAATCATACCGTAAGTCAATACCAAGAACGTCTATTCCAACAAATCCGGAAAGAGGAGTATTCGAAAAAGATTCGGTTTGCGCGGCAACACTGATTAATCCGAGAGAAAGGCTTCCAAACGAAAGTGAAGTGACAAGCAAAAAACAAAGTACAAGAACGGCATTCTTCATAGCTTTCACCCCCAACGTTCATTGTACGTCCACAACGGAAAAAAACGTTCTGGATTTAAGACTATTTACTAAGTTGCCAAAGAATCACGCGCAGGTCTCATGGAAAGTCAATCTTCACGGGAACTCTTTCTATTTTCCAGAGAAAATTCTTGGAACTAAATATCGACTGGTTTTATCCTCGATTCGTGAGTTTAGCCTGCATATCAAAAACATATCTCCAATACGAACTGGGAAAACATTCGCATAAAGATCACCTAATATCTTAATTATAGGATTGTTCGAAGATCGTATTTTTCCCTTACTTGGAGGCTTGATATGTTTCTTGCAGTAGTTTCGGCGGTATTTTTCGGATGGGCACTGGGGGCGAACGATGCGGCAAACGTTTACGGTACGGCCGTGGCTTCTGACCTTGTCAAGTTCAAAGTTGCGGTCGCCTCATCCGTGATATTTATACTCATAGGCGCGGTCTTCGCCGGCTCTAGAGTTCTTGAGACTATTTCCAGCCTCAGTTCGCAAACCGTCTTTACAGCTGTCACTGGGACTATTGCAGCAGCCTTGACGATGACCATCATGACTCTTCTGGGTATTCCCGTTTCCTCTTCACAGGCCATGATGGGAGCTATATTCGGTGTCGGAATGTTCCAGGGAACGGCCGACTGGTCTATATTTCTGAAAATAGTGGTTTGCTGGGTGGCCACTCCTGTTGGCGCCGCCGTGGGCAGTTTCTTTCTGTACCGAATAATATCTATTGTCTTTGCAAGGATAAAGACCAAACCGACACAGAATTTTGCTTTGAAAATAGGTGCCATCGCCATAGGAGCTTACGGTTCATTCGCACTCGGGGCAAACGATGTGGCGAACGTCATCGGTCCATTTGCGGGGATAATGCCGGTCAAAGTCGCCGTGCTGATGGGAGGCATAAGCATAGGCCTTGGCGTGATCACTTTCGGCAAGCGCGTAATGTACACGGTGGGAAAACAGATAATCACTCTCGATCACTTCGCCGCAGTGATAGCCGTGCTTTCCATGTCGTCGATTGTGTGGATGTTCACACTGCTCGGTATACCGGCCTCTACCTCTCAGGCGATAGTCGGGGCAGTTGTTGGAGCGGGATTCGCTGGAGGCACGAAAGACATTAATCTGAAGGTTCTGAAGAAAATAGTTTTGGGGTGGGTGCAAACTCCGCTCGTTGCCGGACTCTTCTCCTTTTTCCTATGTCTTTTACTTGATCTTGTTATCAAGATCTTCTAATTACGGATTAAACTTTCTAACCATCAGGGTTTTTCAAAAGGAAGGACCACTAATTGCTTTGATGCTGTTTAGGGACCTTCTCCTCTGTTGAGTGAATTATGAAGGTTCCCGAAGTGGTGTCTTACGAGATCTCGCCGTTGAAATCATTCTTTTGTCGCCATAATTATCCAACCGCCCAGATAAATTTGTGCCACATTATGAAATACAACACAAGCAAACCCGGTCTTCACAGGGCCATAATGATGAAGAACCTCGCCTTGTGTTCAGTCATTATCTCCCGAACGAATCGCTGGAGGGATCATTCAAGATGACAGACATTCTTTCTCTCGGTTGACTGTTATAATCTTGCTAGAGGTGATCGATATGACCAAGTTCTCTATCGTGGCTACCGTGAAGGACAGGAAGCTCCTAAAATCCGTCGAAATGATGCAGGCCAGTGCAGTAAGGTTCAACTCTTCCCATTGCGATCTGGGTGAACTCGAATCCTTTCTTGAGTACTACAACCGCAACTGTTCGCTTCCTCTTTATTTAGACCTTCAGGGAGCGAAGTTCAGACTTTCGCGTAATCAGCTGGAATTCGAGATCAAGACGGGCGAACAGGTGATTTTAGGAAGCTCGGGTTTGGAACTAAAAACAATTTCTATAGACCCTCGAGCTCTGTCGTATCTTTCTGCGGGGATGAGAGTCTCGATAGAAGACGGCAAAATCGAGCTGGAGGTGCTGAAAGCAGAGTCCGAATACGCGAGAGCGCTGGTTCTGAGAGGCGGTACAATCAGGGCTGCCAAGGGAATGAATATTTCTCCTCATCCAGTCAACCAGATAGAGCTTTCGTCAAGGGATGCAGAGATAGTAGCGCTCAGCAAAAAGTACGGCTTTATAAGGTACGCGTTGTCCTTCGTCTCTTCGTCCTGCGAGGTTACTGAACTCAAAGAGCTGTCTCAAAGACCGGTCGCTTCAAAGATAGAGCGCGAGCTCCCTTTCGACAGGATAGAGGATATCGCAAAGGCCAGCGACGAAATCTGGTTCTGCAGGGGTGATCTCGGAGCCCAGCTCGGTACTAGGGGGTTGGTTGACTTCTACAGGTTCTTCACCAGAAATATCGAAAGGCTCAACAGACCGGTCCTGATGGCTGGCGAGGTGCTCGAACACATGGTGGATCACCCCTGCGCCACGCGGAGCGAGATCTGCCACCTCGTAGATATTAAGGAGAATGGTTATGCCGGAGTTGTTCTCTCCAATGAGACCGCTTATGGCTCCTTCCCGATCGAGACAATAAAGACAGTTCTGGAGGTTACTTCCGATGAGTGAAATGGTTCTGGATATAGCACGATCGCTCGGTCTTCCCGCCTGGAAAGTAGAGAATGCTATCGAACTTCTTGAAGACGGGAAGACCATCCCTTTCATAGCCAGATACAGAAAGGAAAAGACGGGCGAACTCAACGAGATACAGTTAAGAGACATAGCTGACACACTGGAGTATATGAAAAAGCTTCAGGCCAGAAAGGAAGAGGTTCTTCGTCTGATAGAGGAGAAGGGAAAGCTCACAGACGAACTCAAAACCAGAATAGTTGAGGCCGGCACTCTCCAGGTTGTCGAAGATCTCTATCTGCCTTACAAGTCCAGGAAGAAAACCAGGGCCGACAAGGCCAGAGAAAAGCAACTCCAGCCACTGGCCGACTTCCTTAAAACTGCCAGGAAGAGAGATGACGACTTCATAATCGGTTTCGTAAACGCCGAACTAGAAGTGTCAACGGTCGAAGGGGCTCTGGAAGGTGCTCGCGATATCCTGGCCGAAGAGTTCGCACAGGATATCATGATAAGGGAGCGAGTCAGGAACGAGCTGAAAACCAAAGGTATTATTAAGAGCGAGAAGACCGATTCAGAAGACGAACGAGCCGTGTACAGGGATTACTATGACTTCTCTCAGCCGATAAATCGCCTGGCAGCGCACAGGGTTCTGGCACTATTCAGAGGCGAGCGTGAAGAGATTCTCAAAGTGCACCTCGAGCTTCCTTTCGATATACTGCCTTCTCTGAAAAGATTGGCGGGATGGACCGACTCTTTGACTTATTATAGCGAGCTGGAAGAGGCGGCCATCGATTCCTTCTCACGGCTCCTCTTTCCTTCGATAGAGAGAGAAGTAAGAACACAAATACGCGAAGAAGCCGAAACCAGGGCCATACACGTCTTCGCCAGAAACCTCAGAGACCTCTTTCTTCAACCTCCTCTGGGAGAAAAAGTCGTTATGGGAATTGACCCCGGTTACCGCACAGGTTGTAAGCTGGCAGTTATAGGAAGGGATGGGGCACTGCTCTACCACGATGTGATCTTCCCGACTCCGCCACAGAACGATTACGCTGGCTCGGCGATGAAGGTCGTCCAGGCGACCAATCTTCTCGGGGTGGAGCTCATATCAATCGGAAACGGGACGGGTTCAAGAGAGACGGAACAATTTGTGAGCAGACTCATAAAAGAACATCGACTGGCCATAAAATATATGATTACCACAGAATCGGGTGCCTCCGTTTATTCGGCCTCGAAAGTAGCCATCGAAGAATTCCCCGATCAGGACGTAACCACCCGCGGTGCGATATCCATCGCCAGGCGAGTGCAGGACCCGCTTGCCGAATATGTGAAGATACCACCAGAGGCGATAGGGGTCGGTATGTACCAGCACGATGTGAACCAGTCGGAACTAAAGAAAGCCCTGGATAGAGAAGTGGAGTCGATTGTGAATATGGTAGGTGTCAATCTCAACACGGCCTCGGAGCATCTTCTGAAATACATCTCCGGTCTTGGCCCGAAGATCGCTGCGAGTATAGTTAAATACAGATCCGAAAACGGCCCCTTCAGAAACAGGAAGGATCTAATGAAAGTTACCGGTCTCGGTCCTAAAGCCTTCGAACAGGCGGCCGGTTTTTGCCGGATCATAAACGGTGATGAGCCTCTAGACGGAACAGCCGTCCACCCCGAAAGTTACGCGATCGCCAGAGAACTACTGGACAAGATAGGTGTCTCTTCAGAAAAGCTTTTCGAGAAGCGCCTCGAATTGCCGGAAAGACTAGCGAGGATAGATGTCGAAGAGTTTTCAAAAGAAAAGAACTTCAATCCGATAACGGTCAGAGAGGTCATCGGCATGCTCAAAAAGCCCGGGCTTGACCCCAGGGAAGAGCTTCCTCAACCTCTGCTGAGAACCGACGTACTGACCATGGAAGACCTCGCCTCTGGAATGGAGCTAGAGGGAACGGTGAGAAACGTGGTCGATTTTGGAGCCTTCGTCGATATAGGCGTGAAGCAGGACGGTCTCATCCACAAAAGCAGGATGGGTAACAGGGTCAGAGATCCTCTCGAGGTACTCAGTGTCGGCCAGATAGTGAAAGTGAAGATTATCGAGGTTGACCTGCAGCGAATGAGGATTGGGCTCGAACTGCTGGCGTAGAAAATACTGCAGATACAAAAAAAGCCGCCTTTCGGCGGCTATCAATCGGGATATTCCAGGGGGTTTCAACATGCCTGTCCGTCTGTTCCAGAATCTGTGGTTAATGTTGGACTGTGCATATTGCGGTGCTCAGGTGCTTTGTCTGGTTGTTAATGACCGGTTGAGCTTTGGGGGTTGCAAAGGTTCTTCTTGTCTTCCTGTTCTTCTTGATATAATTCTACCCAATTAACTCGGCTTTGTCAATATACGTGAGTAGTTTTATCGGGATTAAATGTAAAGAATCAATTACGAAATTTCAGGGTGAGGAAAATATCCGCAGACAGGATTCGCCCTTCAAAAGAGCGGACGGCTCATCCGTTTTTCCGAGGACGGGTATGAGGCTTTGCGTATGTGTTCGGACTGAGTTCAGAACCTCTAAGGGAGCAAAATGAATAGTCCTGCCAGCAGGACAAAAATCATGCTTCCAACCAGTTCCTGGCTCATGTACCAGGGTATCTTTTCAAATGCGATCATCGGTGCTGAATTGGGGAACAAATAACTCTTCGCGCCCTCGGTTTTAAAAGCAACGAGGCTTTTTTCATTCTTTGCTGTCGCAAGGTCATCGTCGATGAAGCAGTATTCTATGCCCTGTATGATAAGATCTCCATTTGGCGACATTTCAGCGGTAATGTCCGGATTCATCCAAGACCTGAGTCTTTCAAAAGGATCAGAGAAGATTCTTCTGTTAGATATGTAATCACCGGTTAGCTTTATCTTATCGAAGTAAGAGACTTCCTTCCTTTCGATTGATCGATCGGCGGGATAGAATCTGTCTATGAAAGCATTGAGCAATGCATCTCTTGCAGAACCTTTTCCATTTGAGTTGAAGGAAACGAATAATCCCCAGTTGTCTTCAGGAGAGAACACCAGGAGAGAGTGAAAGAGACCCGTGTCACCGCCGTGCCCGATCAATCGAAGTCCGTTCATACTCATTTCGTAGAAACCATAACACATTCCGTTGAGCCTTGGATCATGCCGAAAGTGCACACTTTGCATTAATTCGGCGGTCTCCTCGTTCAGGATACGTTCTCCCTCGAACTCCCCCTTCTGGATATTGGCTATTATGAATTTCGCCATATCGCCGGCGCTCGATGTGATTGATCCGGCGGGCGGGATGGTGATTTTCTCGAAAGGAGTCGGAGACTCGTTCCTTCCATCCACGTAGTAGTAACCCGTGCTCATTCTCGCCCTGAGATCGGGTTCGAGTTCTTGCTTTACGGTTGTGCTGTTCATTCTGAGCTTCTCGATTATATTCATATCCACGTAGTCGGAGAATTCAACACCCGAGACTTCTTGAACGATATATCCCGCCAGAGCCGTTCCATAATTCGAGTACGCCGCGAATTTTCCCGGTTCAAATGCACGCTCCGGTATTTGTTTTAGAGATTCCCCGAGTGGTTGCACGGTGTATTCTTCGAACTGAATCGGGTTGTACGACGTTTCTTCAAATCCAGGTGTATGCGTCAATAGATTCTCAATTGTGATCGGTTTTGGGAAAGTGTCTGGAATTTTGAACCCGGAAATGTAATCATTGACATTCGCCTCGAGATCTATTTCTCCGAGTTCATATAACTGCATCAGCGAGATCCAAGTGAATAGCTTTGATACAGAACCGATTCGTACCAGTGAATCGGCTTTCATCGGTGTCTTACTTTCAAGATTGGAATAACCGTAACCCTGAACATATAAAACCTCTCCATCGCTTACGAAACTAAGCACGGCACCGGGAATATCATACTTCTCCAGGATATCGTTCATCGTGATGTCAAAAAACTCAGTAATCCCCTTTTGTTCAAAAGTCATCCCAGAAGCAATAATGACCAGCAATACAAACAATCCTAGCAGCGCTTTTCTCATTATTTTACCCCCCAAGTAAATAACTAATGATTGTTTCATTCGATTATATCATTAGAAAAACAATATCATTCATCGTTTCGGGACTTTGAGTCATGATTGTTCGTTGCCGGCAAAAACACAGTCATATTCTACCTCTATTTAGGTTTTTGGTTTTAATGGTATATAATAATATACAGGCAGCAGCTAGTTTGACAATTGAAAGGGAATGGTTACTCTGTAAGCGGCTCTGTAGTAATAACCATTATTTCTTTTCATTCTTATCTTTTTGTCCACACCAATAAAGAAGGAAAACTCTGGTATATTTACCAGAAAAATCTCTAAAAAAAGGGGGCGAAGTACCTTGAGTAAGAGGTTAACGTTAGTCTTACTGTTAGTCTCCATGGTTATGGCATCTTTTGCTTTTGCCGTGGAGAAAGGTCCGATTTCAGACATTGTCTATTTCAACGTGAGAATGAAAGAGGAGATCGCGCTGAAGGACACAGCAGAAGGTATGACAGACATCTTCATGTATGGGGTCCCGGGTCCGGTGATTTTCGGTCTCGACCAGGCGACTAGAGACAAACTAGATCTATACACTGTACCGTCCGGTTCATGGTCGCTTCTGATGAACCCCGTACCCAACCAAGCACCATACACTCTCGAAGTGGCCGGCAAGGAAGTTTTCAACGCCTTTGCTATCAAGGAAGTAAGATTCGCCATGAACTTTCTGATCAACAGGCAGTTCGTCACCGACGAAATCCTTGGCGGAGCAGGCTTCCCGGCCTTCACCATGGCCACTGAAGGTCAACCTGGAACTTACAAGTACAATTTGTTGGCTACCAAGTTTGGATTCACGGCCGAAGGAAACGAGACTCTGGCAATCGAAGAGATAACTAAGGCTATGCAGGCTGCCGCAGAGCTTCCTGCAAACGCGGGCAAACTTGTAAAGAAGGCCGATGGTTTCTGGTACTTCAACAACGAGCCGGTTACCATAAAGTTCATAATCAGAGTAGATGATCCCAACGGTCGTCTGAGACTTGGAGAATACGTTTCCAACCAGCTTGAAAAGGCCGGTCTAAAGGTCGAGAAACTTCTCTGGGACAGAAGCAAGGCTGGAAGAACAGTCTATGGTGGAAGCGATCCCAAGGATCTAGTCTGGCAGATGTACACCGAAGGCTGGGGTGCAGGCGCGACGAGAGCATTCTGGGAACACATAGTGGCCCAGATGTACGCTCCATGGTACGGCTACATGCCTGGCAACCAGACCGAAGGTTACTGGAACTACGTTCAGGACGAGATAGACGAGGTTACCATGAAGGCCTACACCGGAAACTTCCTCACCGAAGACGAATACTGGGAACTGGCTCTCAGAGGTCTCGAACTGGGACTTGAAGAGGCAGTGAGGATATACGTTGTCAACCAGCAGGACTTCTTTACTGCAAATGCGGCCAGATTGGTAGATAGATTTGCCTACGGTCTCGGTGACGGTTTGAACGGCTGGTCGATAAAAACGGCTAAAACGCAAGACGGAGTTCTATTTGTTACGCTCTTCTCGGCTATGGGTTCGCTGTTCATGGATGCCTGGGATCCGATAGGGACCGACGGTTTCAGCAGTACCTATTCCAGTGCGATCGCAGAGAACCTATACGATCCGGCGATGTTCGAAAGCCCAGCTTCGGCCATACAAACTCCTCTTAGAGCTATTCCAATCGAGGTCGATACTAAGGTTAGAAGGGACGAAGAGGGTAACGTGGTCGGTGACTTCGATGTTCCAGCCAATGCGATCAACTACGACCCTGTTAGTGAAAAATGGGTCGAGGTCGGTGAAGGCCACAAATCAATGTCAATGGCAACCTATGAATTCAAGTTCGGCAATTTCCATCACGGACAGCCAACAACAATAGCAGATTTCTTGTATGCCCAGGGCTTCCTCAACGAATGGGCAAACAAGGAAGGCGATGACGATCCTCTGTACGAACAGGGTTATTCATCGAAGCTCAAAGAACAGCAGGATACATTAATCGGTTGGGTAATCCATCCCGACGATACCATAACCGTGTATTTCAACTACAACTTCCCGGCCAGTAAAGAGAGAGTTGCAGGCTGGGGTGCACCTGGAATCAGCGTATCGGCCTCCGGTCAGCCAGTCGGTTGCGCCTGGGAAATCATAGAGGCACTCGCGCTTATGATAACAGAGGGAAGCCAGTCCGGAACTACCTACGCCATCACCAGGGATCCGGCGGTCACGGAAGTCGATGTCCTTTCTCCGAGCTGTGTTAAGGATATCGCGGCTAAGTTGAAGGAAATGATCGATAGAAAGTACATACCTAACTACATCAAGGGTTTCGTGACCGAGGAAGAAGTGCTCGCCAGATACAACGCTGCGCTTAACTTTATCGACAAGTACGGTCACGCCTATATAAGCAACGGCCAGTACTATCTGGCAAAGTTCGACACAGCCTCTAACTTCGCCGAACTGAGAGCCTTCAGAGATCCAACCTATCCGTATGAGAAGGGGTACTGGAAGGAATACCTCAGGGCAACTAGGTTGAGAATCGACCATCTCGACGTTCCAGCCATATCTACTTTCGGAATGGATATCAATGTGGTCGTAGATGTCTCCGAAGTTTTATATCCGGAAGACACCGCTGTTCCAGCCACAAAGGGATCGGTCGTAGTTACGCTGATAACCGACACAGGCGAGTTCAGTTTCGATGCGACATTTGTCGGTGACGGTTTCTTTGAGGCGGTAATCCCGGCAAGCGCACTCGAGGGTCTTGCGGCGGGTTCCTATAACGTAATGGCCATAGCTTCTCTCGAAGGAGCCGTACCAGCCTCCGCTTCCGCACAAGTCGTGCTTTACTGATAAATACCATTCATGATAGTACCCCGAAAGGGGTACTATCATTCTTCTGAGGTGCAATATGTACTGGAAATATGCTTTGAAGAGAGTTCTGTACGGTCTGCTAATGTATGCTATCCTGGTATTTGTCTTCTCTGCTCTCTTCAACACTGTTATGGAACAAACCCTTAGGGCCCAGATAGAGGAGCAGGTACGAAGCGAAACAATGCGTATGACAAACAGAAGCGCACAGCAAATGCAAGACTATGTAGTGGTTAGAAAGGCCGAGCTTTACTCGCTTTACAGGCTCGATAGACCGGTGAGCGAAAGAGTTTTGTGGCGCACCTGGGATACTCTGACTTTCAATTTCGGCAACTCGACCCTGATAAGATCTGCTGACGGAAGTAGAAGTGTCTGGAGAATAGTTTCTGAAGCGATTCCCAACACTTTGTTGCTCTTTACGGTGTCAATATTCGTTGATATCATAATCGGTGTCTGGTTGGGTCTAAAAAAAGCACAAAAGGCCGGTGGCGTCCTCGACAAGAGTACATCGGTCGGTACAATGGTCGTTTTCGGCATGCCCTCGTGGTGGCTGGGAATGCTGCTGATAATGTTCTTCGCATATACGATAAGAATATTTCCTTCCGGAGGGTTGCACTCGACACCTCCACCGGAAGGGATCGCATATTTCTTCGATCTCATTTACCATCTTGTGCTTCCCGTCCTCACGCTGGTCGTTCTAGGCTTCTGGGGAAGGGCCTTCCTCACCAGAAACATAGTCCTGGGAATCCTCCAGGAAGACTACATAATGGCAGCCAGAGCCAGAGGCATACCTGAACGCAAGATCCTCTACGGTCACACGATGAGAACGGCCGCCCCTCCCATAGTCACGATGTCGCTTCTGGCGCTTCTGGCATCGGTTTCCGGAAACATAGTCTTCGAGGGAATCTTCTCATGGCCGGGGATGGGAAACTTATACTGGGTTGCCCTTCAGCAGAACGACGTACCGGTACTCATGGGTAATCTCGCCGTTACTACCGGGCTGTACATAGGCGGGTTGGTCATTCTGGATCTCATATACGGGCTTCTCGATCCCAGGATCAAGGTTGGTGGTAAGGCATGAGGTGGACCGATATAAAGGATTCTATAAAAGACTTCTGGAATGAATTCAGAAAGGTGAAGTCCGGAATAGTCGGCATAATTTTTCTCGGTATATTTCTATTCATTCTATTTTTCGAGCGTTTCATAGTGCCGTTTCCGCAGGTGAACAACAAGTGGAGAGATATTACCTTCTGGCAGGATCTGCCTTCCAGCGCCGCCCCCGAGTGGACGAACTTATTCACCTCAAAAAAACGTGCGGTATCGGAATCTATAGGAGAATACGCCCTAACTGAAAAAGCTGCCGGTACTGTGAAAATACTCGAGTATGTTTTTGAGTACGACTATAAGGCCGGAGTTGCGCCTTCGGATCTCATTTTCCACGCCGAGGGAACCGGAAAACCAACCGTCATTCTGACGATAGAAAGGCCCGATGGTTTGACGCTGGATCTATTCAGAAAACAAATGGAGATGAACAGCTCTCAGGAGATAAGAGTTGCGATAGACAAATCCAGTCAAAGTGCCGCCTATAACTTCGGGAGAAAGTACGATTCCGTAGAGGGGATCCCTCTTCAAACGGTCAAGACGACGGACGTTATCTTCTCCAAAGCTCAGATAGGGATGTTTAGAGCTCCATCGGCTTTAAACGGTGTTTACAAAGTGAAAGCCACCCTGATGCTTCAGAAGGCCGACGAAAGAGTAGATAAGGTTTATTTGAACGTTGTCGGAAGGGTCTTCGGCATACTGGGTACAGACAACTCGAAGAGGGATATCTGGAGCGGGGTGCTGGCCGGAGTGAAATGGGCCCTGCTGATCGGGCTTCTCACGGCAGTCATATCGGTCTCGATCGGCGTGATCTACGGGGTCATGAGCGCGTACCTCGGAGGCTGGAAAGACTCCTTAATGCAGAGGATCTTCGAGATATTCATAAGCGTTCCACTTCTGCCGGTTCTAATAGTCATGAGCGCGGTCTTCAAGCCCAGCATATGGGTGATCATACTCATAATGAGTATCTTCTACTGGGTAGGGCCGGTCAAGACCGTCAGGAGCATGGGATTGCAGATAAAGGAAGAGACGTACATAGAGGCATCCAGAGCACTGGGCGCTTCGAACGCCAGAATCATCTTCAAACACATGGTTCCGCTCCTCATTCCTTACGCCTTCGCCTCCATGGCCCTCTATGTACCCGGCGCCATCGTCGTAGAGGCGACCATAAGTCTGCTCGGCCTGGGTGACGCCACGATAGTCACTTGGGGTCAGATTTTACAGAGCGCTCTAAGTGGTGGTGCAGTTTTGAGCGGCATGTGGTGGTGGGTAGTACCGCCGGGGCTGGCGATAGCGCTTATGGGAATGACCTTTGCGTTTGTAGGGTTCGCGATGGACAAGATACTGAACCCGAAGCTGAAGACGAGGTAAAGAAGATGGAGAAAATACTTAGAGTGGATAACCTGAAGCTTTACTACTACACGAGCAAGGGGATAGTCAAGGCCGTGGACGAAATAAGCTTCAGTCTGAAGAAGGGGGAGACGCTGGGACTGGTGGGGGAGTCGGGATGCGGAAAGACCACCACGGGCTTCGCCCTTCTCAAGATGCCAACGCCTCCGGGCAGGATAGTGGGAGGAAGGATAGAGATTGACGGGCTGGACATAACACCGCTCAGCGAGGGTGAGATGAGGAAGAACGTTCGCTGGGAGAAGATATCCATGGTCTTCCAGGGAGCGATGAACACGCTCACGCCCGTTTACACCATAGGCAAACAGATGATGGAGACTCTCCAGGAGCACAGGCAGATGGAGAGAGAGGAGGCCAGGAAGAGGATAGAGAAGTACCTCAACCTGGTGGGACTATCCGGAGAAGTGGTGAAGAGATACCCTCACGAACTTTCCGGGGGGATGAAACAGAGGATAGCGATAGCGACCGCGCTCTTCCTGGAGCCGAGGGTTATCATCTGCGACGAACCAACGACGGCGCTGGACGTGATAGTGCAGGCTCAGATAATCAACCTTCTGAAAGACCTGAAGGAGAAGCTCGATCTCTCGTTCATCTTCATAACACACGACCTGGCCACGGAGGCCGAAGTCTCGGACAGGATAGCGGTGATGTACGCCGGAAAGATAGTCGAGATAGGCAGGAACGAAGAGATATACGGAGAAGAGGGCCCCTGCCACCCTTACACGAGGAACCTTCTGGCGGCCACACCGAGACTGCACGAAAAGGTGAGCACGCTCTCCTTCATTCCCGGAGCACCGCCAGACCTGCTTGAGCCACCGTCGGGCTGCAGATTCCATCCGAGATGTTCCGTTGCGATGGAGAAGTGCGCAAAGGAAGAACCACCGCTGATAGAGATAGAAGAGGAACACATGGTTGCCTGCTGGAGGTGCAAGAGATGAGCGAGAAGATAATAGAAGTGAAAGACCTCCAGAAATGGTTTCCGGTCAGGAGAAACATAAGAGAGTTCTTCAGTGGAGAGCACAGGTATGTGAAGGCGGTAGACGGAGTGAGCTTCTCGATAAAGAGGGGCGAGATATTCGGACTTGTAGGTGAGTCCGGGTGTGGAAAGACAACGACTGGCAAGCTGATAATGAAACTGCTGGAACCGACAGGAGGTACGATGCTCCTGGATGGAAAAGACGTAACGCACATAGAGAAAGAAGAACTGAAGAAGTACAGGAGAAACGTGCAGATGATCTTTCAGGACCCATACGCATCGATGAACCCGAGGTTCAAGATAAGGGACGTGATGGAAGAGCCGCTCATAATACACAAACTTGGAGAGGACAGAGACGAAAGGCTGAAGATGATAGAGAAGGCTTTGAAGGAAGTGAAGCTGAACCCGCCGGAAGAGTTCCTGGTGAGATACCCTCACATGCTCTCTGGAGGGCAGAGGCAGAGGGCTGCGACGGCGAGGACGTTGCTGCTCAACCCGCAGTTGCTGGTGGCCGACGAGCCCGTCTCGATGATAGACCTCTCGACGAGGGCGGAGATACTGCACATGATGAAGGAAGTGCAGAGGGATCTGGGACTGACATACCTGTACATAACGCACGACCTGTCGACTGCGAGATACTTCACCGACAGGATAGCGGTGATGTACCTTGGAAAGATAATAGAGATGGGAGAGCCCGACGACGTGATAGACAGGCCGGTGCATCCATACACGAGAGCGCTGATAGCTGCTGTGTGCGAGCCTGTGGCCGGAAAGGTTAACAGGGCGAAGATAGTGCCGATAAAGGGAGAGATCCCCTCTGCCGCGAACATACCCAAGGGCTGCAGGTTCCATCCGAGATGTCCCTACGCGGTTGACGAGTGCAGGGAGAAGGAAGAGCCCAAACTGCAAGAGATAGAGAACGGACACTACCACGCTTGCAGAAGATGGAAGGAGGTCCAGGAAGCGCGGACTTGAGAAAGAAAAGCAAACAAGCCCGGAAGATCTGATGGGTAATAATTCATAAAATATACAAAAATAGCAAAGACACACCTGAGACTCTGATTTCGTCAATGGTGTGTCTGTCTTTTTGAATTCAGATCATCTTGAGCTCCGTTCTACTTGTCCTGTCATAGAGAGAGACGACCTCTCTTCATCTCACGATCCAGTCGATCTCGATCTCCGCGGTACGTCTGTCGGCAGTCGGATCGGTGAAATACACCTTCATATCGTGTACACCGTCCAAAGAGACTCTCGCCTCTTTTCCGGTGGTTCTCCAGTTGTCGGAGTATCTGAAAACCTCTACTCCGCCCTTTTCGAGAACGAGATAAGCGCTGTTTCTTTTCATGATTTTCACGTCGAACCTTATCGATAGTTCCTGTGTTGGCCAAAGATCTAGCGTAGCGATCGTTCTTCCTGAATCCTTGGGGTACACCGTTCCACTGTTGTAGGGAGTGAAATCGCTCATGGCTATCAGCATCGCTATCGCCGCCAATACGCCAACCAGAGCAAGTATATAACCGAATCTGGTCAATTTGGACAAGATCTTTCTCCTTCACTTTTATCAGTGCCCGTTCATTTTCTCCAACAAACTATTATCGTCAGACCGATCACGTTTCTGCACGAACAACCAGGGACAGCTCCTGACAATCATCTGCTCTCTCCATCAATGTTTTTCTCGCGAGAAGTTCTTCACTTCTCCCTTAGTAGCCTTCACGACATCCGTTGGTTTGATCCAGATCTGTACTCCCCTCTTTCCGGCGCTCATCGAAACTTTTTCTTTAGATATGGCGTGGGAGTCTATAAGTATTCTGTAACTCTTCTTCATTCCCAGCGGTGATACTCCGCCACGAACGTATCCGGTCAGAGAAAGCAGCATGCTTGTAGGAACCGTTTCTATATTTTTATCGCCCGTTATCGATTCCAGCAATTTCATGTCGATCTCGTGGTCGCCTCTAAGACAACATACAAATACACCGCTTCTGTCGCCTTTGACAACCAGCGTCTTCATGGTCATGTCGGCGCTTATCCCCAATTCTTCAGCCACGTGTTCGGCACCCAGTTGATCTTCATCCACATCGTATTCAAGAACCTCGTACTCTATTCCCATTTTATCGAGAATTCTAGTCGCGTTAGTTTTTTGCATATACAGGCTCCTAATGATTTTAATACTACAGTGTCATTTCGCACAACCGGTCGGATATTATAAGCCGTGCATCTGTCGTTTTTAGTATCTCCTCTACGGATATATCTGGCGCAACTTCCTTTAAAACCAATCCCTTCGGACCTGGCTCTATTACGGCAAGTTCCGTCACTATGAGATCTACAGGTCTGATTGAAGTCAAAGGGAAATTGCATTTTCGAACTATTTTAGGGGTACCTTTGCCCGTATGGGTCATCGCTACTATCACTTTCTTCGCACCGGTTACAAGGTCCATGGCGCCCCCCATGCCGGGAACCATCTTTCCAGGAATCATCCAGTTTGCCAGCATACCTTTTTCATCCACCTGTAAGGCACCGAGCACCGTAATATCGAGATGACCTCCCCTTATGAAGCCGAAGGACATCGCACTATCGAAGGCCATAGCACCGGGAAGAGCCGTCACGAACATTCCACCCGCATTGGTCATATCGGGATTCTCCATACCTTTACGCGGTTCCGGTCCCATTCCGATTATTCCGTTTTCCGACTGAAAAAAAACATTCACGCCCGATGGAATATAATTGGCCACTAAAGTTGGGATTCCTATTCCCAGATTCACCAGGTCTCCGTCTTTAAGTTCTTTAGCAACTCGTCTGGCTATAACCTCTCTGGGATCCATCATCGACACCCCCTTACAAGTATGTAATCCACGATTACGCCAGGAGTGTTTATCTCCTCAGGACTTATCGAACCAACGGGTACGATCTCCTCCACCTCGGCTATGACACATTCTGCGGCCATCGCCATGAGGGGATTGAAATTTCTGGCCGTAAGGGAGTATGAGAGATTTCCACAGTAATCGGCTCTCTTTGCCTTGATAAGCGCAAACTCAGCACCTATCGGAAGTTCCAGCAGGTATTTCTGTTCTCCCACCACTATGGTCTCTTTCCCTTCTTCCACAACCGTTCCGACACCGGTCGGGGTAAGTATGCCACCGAGTCCTACTCCCCTGGCGCGCACCCTTTCGGCGAGTGTCCCCTGGGGAACGAGTTCAACTTCGATCTCTCCTTCTATCATCTGGCGTTGGGTTTCGGGGTTGGTCCCTATGTGAGAGACTATCGCCCTACTCACAAGCCTGTTCACAACTAGCCTGCCTATTCCCCTGTCGGGGAAAGCCGTATCGTTGGCTATAACCGTCAGCCCACCGATTCTCGAGACAATCAGCTCATCGATTATCTCATCTGGCGTGCCGCAGCCGAGGAAGCCGCCAATCATTGTTGACGAACCTGGTCTAACTATTTCCGGGAGTTCCTTTCTGGTAATTGTCTTCAAACTGTATCCTCCTCTCGTTAACGGCGCGTATCGATAAGTACCTATGTGGCCTTGCAGAGAGTATAACCTATATATGGGGTTGCTTTCGAATCTCTTATATCGCCGGCTAAAACTAACTGAAGCAATTATAGCTCTTTCATACGCCTATGCTTTTTATGTCGCTTTTGTGCGAAGTTAAGTATTTCGATATTAAATCAGTATCGCCTCGCATTTGTCAATTGAATATGCTGGCCAGTTAGCTTGCACAGGTCTGCTTCAAAGACCGGGAACCTTACCGGTAATACGAGAAAGATGAAAATGAGAACAGGGACTCAAAACGCGATTTCAGTTATAGCACTTCGCCTTCATAATGTATATAATACTTTTATTCCTTATTGTAGATCCGATACTTATCCAAACCGGGTGGTTGGAAGTTGGAGTATTAGATTGAACAGATTTCGAGGTTTCGGAGTTATCCTGATTGTCGCTTTAATAATCATAGGGGGGTTCGTAGCAGCCTTTATCATCAACTTCAATTCGTATCGTGCTACCATCAAGCAGGATATTTACAACATCACCTGACTCGTATCGACGAACGTCTTCTCCGAGATCCAGAATTTGCTGGTAAAACCCGTTTACGTTTCTCTCACGATGGCCAACGATTCCTTTGTTAAGAAGTGGCTTGAAAAAGAATATGAAGGAGACAGTACCAGTATCAGCAACTATCTTTCCGGTATAAAAGATAAGTACTCATACAGTTCGGCTTTTCTGATCTCAGCCAATACTTTGAATTACTACAACGTTGAAGGGCTATTCAAGACAGTTAGCAAGGAAGATCCACACGATGTCTGGTATTATTCTTTTGTGGATGAAAATTCCGAATTTCGGCTGGACATCGATACCGATCAAGCCAATAAAAATCTGCTTTCTCCTTTCGTCAATTGCAGGATCGATGACTCAGAAGGTAACCTCCTCGGAGTAACCGGCGTAGGCCTGGAGATTTCAGGGATACGGGAGATCTTTTCCTATTACAACAGATTGCTGGATATAGATGCTTATCTTATCGATTCACACGGTATCGTGAGACTTCACGAAGACGAAGATATGATACTGAAGGGTAGCATCTTCGACGATCCCGAGCTGGTACGTTACAAAGCCAGAATCCTTGAAAATCTCGAAGATTTCGATGTGATCGAATATAAAAATACGCCCTTCGAAAACTATCTTGTGTCCAGATACATTGCCGAAGCCGGCTGGTATCTTATCGTGACCAAAGATACTACCACTTTGAACAATTCATTTCGTAAGCAATTGTTGTACGATATCATGATAATTACCGTAGTTCTAGCCCTCTTCACGATAATAGCCCTGAAGGTTATTTCAGCCAACCAAAAGAGGCTGAGCACAATCGCCATGACCGATGCCTTAACGGGTATATACAACAGGCGCGCGCTCATGGAAATCCTTCCAATCGAGCTGTCACATGGAAAGAGGCTTCTGTATCCCATAACTTTCGTGATGATAGATATCGACGGATTCAAGAAGATAAATGACCTTCGCGGTCATATCGAAGGTGACAGAGTGCTAAGGGAGTTCGGTGGCATTCTTCAGATAAGTATTCGCAAGCAGTTCGATTCGGCCTTCAGATACGGCGGTGACGAGTTCCTCGTCTGTCTTCCCGATTGCAGCAGAGAAGATGTTAATGAGGTTATCGAAAGAATAAGGAAACTCTCATCGATAAAGGGGATTGTCTTCTCTACAGGCATTCAAACCGTGGATCCGAAAAACGACAATTTTGGTTTACTGGAGATACTTTCGCTGATCGATAAGGAATTGTATGTAAACAAAGGCGCTAAGGACAGATCTTCAACCTAGGAAAGTTCCCTGTCCTATTACTCGCGATCGATACTCTTTGCGGCAAAGATATTGCCAAGAGAACGCATATCGTTGCCGGTGGGGTTCTGGAAAACCCTTAAGCCAAAGTGCGGAATGGCGGCGAATATGTGATCGAAGATATCCGACTGCAACGACTCGTAGTTAACCCAGGATGTATCTTTGCTGAAGACATAAACCTCCAGTGGAAGTCCGGCATCGGTAGGTTGAAGCTGTCTGACCATGATAATTAAATCTTTGTTTGTTCCCGGATGGCTTCTCAAATATGCATTCAGGTAGGCTCTGAAAGTCCCTATGTTGGTCATTCTTCTGCCGTTGACTGGCTCGGTCATGTCGATGTTGTTTTTCCTGTTGAACTCCTCTATTTCTTTCTTCTTGCTGTCGAGATAAGGTTGCAGAATCTGAATTCTGTGGAGTCTTTCAAAAAGCTCGTCGTCTAGAAAGCGTATGCTCGAGGTATCTATGAAAACCGACCGTTTTATCCTCCTTCCACCGGCCTGAAACATTCCCTTCCAGTTTTTGAAAGACTCGGAAATCAACGCATAAGAGGGAATCGTCGTGATAGTCTTGTCCCAGTTTTGAATTCTGATAGTCGTCAGCGTTATATCTATTACGTCGCCGTCGGCCTGGTACTTGGGAACTTCGATCCAGTCACCTATGCTCACCAGGTTGTTCTTGGATATCTGTACGCTTGCAACAAGTCCCAGAAGCGAGTCTCTGAAAATTACCAGAAGTATCGCCGTCAATGCGCCGATACCGCTGAGAATACCCCAGGGAGAAGTGTTTGTGAGTATGGATATGACAATGACGCTTATTACTATGTACATCATTATCTTGACTACCGTTATGTAACTCTTGATAGGCTTGTCTCTGGAGATTTCCAGAAACTGGTAAGCGTCCGTTATAGCTTCGAGTATCGCATCTATGACAACCGCGGCTATGAATATAAGGTAGGCCGTCGATAGCCTTTTTATAAGCTCCTCCACCACGGGGAAAACGGGCGCGAAAGAGACTATCACTATCGCCGGAATCATCAGGGAGATCCTTCCCAGAACGTGATGCTTGACGAGTATGTCATCCCATTTGTTAGGCGACTTCTTTATGAAATGCTCTATAGGCTTTATCACGACTTTTTCGAAAAGGAATTTCGAAAGAAAGGCCAGAGCCACGATAATAACTCCGGTGATTATGTTGGCAAACACGATATTCAAATTCTCCATTCCCAGTGAAAAAAGCCAGTCGGCAAAGAATTTGACCACTTCATCGCCTCCAATGCTGTAGTAAGTCAGACTTCTTTTACGATGCGGTCCTTGCCATTTTCTTTCGCCTGATAAAGTAGCGCGTCGGTCTTTCTGATGAAGTCAGTAGCGTCTTCACCCTTCCAGGTGCTTACACCGGCGCTCAGCGTAACTCGTGGCCTCAGTGATGAAGATATCTCTTCCCTCAATCTGTTGGCCATTGCGGAGGCGTTTTCGATGTCCGTCGAAGGTAGTAGCAGCAGGAACTCTTCACCGCCGTACCTGAAAGCGTAATCGCTGCGCCTGATCGAGTTTTTTACGATCGCAGCGGCGGCTTTCAGCACGTTGTCTCCGATGAGGTGACCGTAAATATCGTTTATTTTCTTAAAATCATCCAGATCTATCATAACCATCGAAAGGAGACCGCCATACCTGAGCGCTCTATCAATTTCCGTTTCTATGATAGGGTACATTCTCTTTTGATTGAGAAGACCGGTGAGAGGATCGGTTTCGGCCTGGATCTTCAGCATCTCGTTGGCGATTTCGAGCTTCTCCTGAGTTTCCAGCAATTCCCTGTTGCGTCTCTCTAAAAGGATTTTCACCTCTTCAAGTTCATGATTCTGGCTGTTCAGCATTTCGATCTCCTGCATTTTCTGCTGTACTCTGAAGGACGATTCTAGTTCGACCATTCTCGCACTGCTGGCCTCCCTGTAAAGCCTTTCATTTATTGAAACCAGTCTCTTATAATCGTTGAGCGCGTTTTCTAGTTCACCGATAGTCTCGTGAATGTCCGCCATTTCCTTCAGAGCGTCAGGTATCTTGGAGAGACTCCCGGCCTCTGTATGAAATTCAACATACGACGACAGGAGCTCCAGGGCTTCGTCGAAAAGACCTTTTCTCCTGTAATAATCGGCCATGTGGAAACTCAGCTCTTTCAGGGTCTGTAAATTACCAATCTCTTCTGCAATAGGTCTCGCCTTTTCGAGAACTTCGAATGCCTCACTGTAATTGCCCGTGTCCAGAAAGACCTGCGCCAGATTCATGTAACTGTTACAAAGCTCTCCTTTTTTACCGAGTTCCAGCTTGATCGATATGGCTTCTTCATAATTTGCAATGGCTTCATCGTGGTGTCCAAGTTTGTTTAGAGCGATTCCGCAGTTGTTAAGAAAGAAGGAAGCTGCTTCTCTGTCGTTTTTAGACTTTGCATATTCGAGGGCTCTCAGTGTGTACTCCAGGCCCTTTTCGTACTGGACCATGTATATATAGACTCCACCTATGTTGGCTATCACATCGTTGATATCGTCTGCCGTACCGAACTGGTGGAAAAGCTCCAAAGCCTTCAGACCGTACTCAATCGAGCTATCGTAATCACCGGCGAGACAGCAATACTTGATCATGTTGTTAGTGATGTTGGCCAGTTCAAGACACCTGTATTCTTCAAATCTAGGAAGTTCTGCACGTGCCATTTCGGCCGCGAGCAAAAACTTGCCCTCTCTGTACATATGGTTCGTAAGTTTATTGAGAAGGTCGAGCTTTTTTCTGTAGTCATCAAGCGGAAGATCCACGTAAGCTTTCATAAGATCTTCAGTGTCCCGCTTCAAATTTTCCAAGATTGCCCCCCACACATACAATCGAGACTTCGCTCTCACCGCCCGCGTCATCTTATAAGTCAATTCTCACGAACCATTCTCGATTCGCAAGACGATCTACATCTCTTCTTCCATATCTTCCCAATCGCCGTCGTTCCAGTAAACTGTTACGACTTCGAGCTTTCGCAATCCCTTGCCCACTATGGCCGTTACTTCCCCGTCCGTCACTTTTATCCTGTTGTAGTGCGCCAGTTTTACCTGTTGGCCTTCGCCCCTCAAAAGCTCCATCACTCTTTCAGGGTCGATCTCTCTCTCCTGCATTCTGGCCACCGCATGAGGATGAAAAGATATTTCGAGATCTTCGGATTCTTCCGTCTCCTCGATGTCTCCACTGAAAGACTTTACGATATACGCTACAACGACCGCAATTACCGCGATTATAAGAACGAAAAACATATATACCACCATGAACAGAACGGAGAAAAGGCCTTTCCGTTTATCATTTTCCGAGCCTGATGAGCATTTCATCCATTATATAAGGATCCTCTTTTGTCCCTCCCCCGAAATGGTATCCCTTTGGTTGCGGGTAAATGTCCCTGTAAACTGCCTCTATGCCGTCGAAATCCCAGGTCGTTATATAGATGTTCAAACCTTCAAAACTCTCCAGCCTTCCTAGCGTCTCGCCGGGTATTCTCAGTATAACCTCCCCGGTGAGCTTATTCGTTTGAACCATTGGTGTCGGAGAGATTGCCGTACCGAAAGACTTCGATCCGCTATCCTCAGAGGAGTAGGCGATGATCGACCAGCCGTTGGCGAAAATAAAGTAATCCCAGTCGAGTCCCTCCGGCATCGAGGCATTCTGGAACGGCAGAAACGTAGCTCCCTTTTTTGACGGGTCGTCGATATAGATCTGGAACGTTACATGATCGAAGCCGTTCTGGGGTCCCCAAGAATCGGTCAGATCCTTTATCTTCATAGCAATCACCAGAGATGCGCCAATCTGTCTCACATTCACTCCGAGAAGGTCCATCTGCCTCTTGAAAGTTATATCCGTCGGATAAACGTATCTACCTTCCGGTCCTGTGTCGTCGCCTTCGGGATCTTCACCACTGAAGAGAACGATCTCCGGGATGTCAAGAACCACTTTGTAATCCTTACTGTATATGGAATCGCGTCTCGTCTGCCCGTAAACTTTGAAGAGAATGGAATGAACACCGGGATCGAACTTGGAGATGTCCCATTCATAGAACCATTTTCCGTCGATTATCTCTATGTCCTTACCGTCTTCTATTCTTGTGTCGAATATTATTCTGGCCGAAGTCGCTCCTTTTGCATTTCCGGTAATAGTGTAGTTCGAATCAATCTTCTGATTGTCTTCGAGATCGACATTGAACTCTATATCCGGTACAGTGACGCTCTTTTTCTCCTCGGTGGCGATACCGACATAGACGGAGCGGGGATTCATCGTGATCACCAGATTGCCATCGCTCTCTACTGTATAGTCTTTGAACAAAGAGTTGAAGGCGTACAGTGGTTTGACCACTTCGCCTATTTCCATTCCCGTATCCATATTTGCCAGTATCCTTCGCTCGCCGGAGGTGTTCATTATGACGAACACCTTTTCACCCTCCCACTCGAGGCTGTAGGCGAAGATTCCGGGACCGTTGGAATCGTCTTTCAAGACCTTCAGGGTTCCGTAGCGGAAGACCGGGTTGTTCTTCCTGAGCATAATGAGCTCCTGTATATATTTGAAAAGCTCCGAGTTGCTGTTGTAATGGTCCATATCGCCCGACTGGAACCCTCCGGCGAACATCGCAGCTCGTGTTTCGTTGAAGCCCTGTTCAGTGCCATAATAAACCACGGGTATGCCCGGAACGGTGAATATGAATGCCAGCGCTTGTTTCAGATTGGCCAGACCGCCTCCCTTGAGGAATCTCTCCATGTCGTGGTTATCCACGAAGGTGAGCATCCTGGAAGGATCGAAGTATTCGCTCCTCTTTTCCAGCCTGTATGTGAGGTTGGCTGTGGGTTTGCCCTCTTTGAATATGCTCCTCAACTCTATGTTCAGCGGGAAGTCCAGCATAGAGTTCATACCGTTTTCGAAGAATTCGCGTATAACCTTCTCTCCGGAATCGCTGAAGGGATCGCTCCTGACCCAGGCTTCTCCAAAAGTTATGAAACCCGTTTTGCCTATCTCCTTAGCAACCTGGTAGATCCCGTTTTCTCCCTCGAGAAACTCCTTCCAGAACTCGTAGGGCACGTAGATAACCGTGTCTATTCTGAAACCGTCGATACCGGCTTCTTTTATCCAGAAGGTGTATGAATCTTTCAGAGCCTCTATCACTTCGGGGTTTTCCGTGTTGAGGTCGTCCAGTCCCGACATCTGGTATGTAAATTTTTGAAGCTGATCGTTGAAGTTAGAGATATCCGGAGTCCAGTGGTAGATGTTCTTCTCCGAGTCGGTCTCGTAATTGTTTAGCGAGAAAGGATACTGCTCCGGGGCAGCTGTGGGGGAGCTATCGACGTTGAGTTCGAACTGCCCGTCTATGAATCTGAAGTAATCGCCGACATGATTTGGAACTATATCTTGGATAACCAGCAAGCCTTTCTCGTGGGCTTTGTCGACAAATTCTCTGTAAAGCTCCAGATCTCCGAAATGTTCATCTATCTTCTTGAAATCCCTCGCCCAGTAGCCATGATATCCCCCGTAGCTCACCCAGGGATTCCACCACTGGTTCGCGATGGGTGGGGTGATCCATATGGCAGTCGCACCGAGTTCTTTTATATAATCCAGCCTGTCTATCAGTCCCTGGATATCTCCGCCATTGTAGCGAGAATTGTCGTTTCCGGCCTCGCCAAAGCCCATATCATCGTTGGAAGTATCGCCATTGGCAAACCTGTCGATCATAACGAAGTACACGATCTGATCTTCCCATACAGGCACTGCTAAAGCCAGAGATAAGAAAATGGCGGCTATGAACATTGACAGAACTAACCTCTTCATAGGACACCTCCTTATTTTTCAATCCATTATACAATCTAGAAACTCTCCCAGGTTCTTTACCCGTAGTCTGTGGTCGATATGTCTGTTGTAGGCCCAGTCCATTATATAGGTGTTTATTCCGTGGTCGAGAAGGTTTTCGATATGGTGAGGCGCGTCATCCACCGCCAGTTCTACTCCCAGGACCTGGCAGAGTTCGCCCTTGCGCGAGCTGACGATTATCGTGCCGGGCTCTCCCACGTGTTCAAGTATCCATCTCTGGGACTGTGCCTGGACGGTCCGCCCCTTTGTCGGGAAGCGTGAGGTTATGAAATATATCTCGTGTCTCCCCGCTCTCATAATCTCTGCTAGCCTGAACAAGTCTTCGTGGTCTGCATAGGCTGGAAGACCCTCGTAGAAGTTCGGCGTGCCACGGATCACTTCCCATACACTCTCTTCCATCTCCAGTGTGAGGTTGGGTACACTCTTCCAGAAATCCCAGACCTTCACCTCAACATTCACCGGAACTTCTTCGTACATCCGGTGGGCAACCTGCAAAAAGGCCAGATTGAAGTTGGTCAATACGTCGTCCATATCTATCATCACTTTCACAAAAACACCTCCATATAAAGTATATAGCAACCGGATGCGTTATCGAGCAGACAGTATGATTGAATGGTGAAGAGACTCTTTATGAAGGACCGTTTGAGAAGGCTTTATTTTGTGGGATAATTTGAAGGAAAAGGCATCGGGTTAAAAGGAGGAATAAAGAGTATGTTCGAACTGAAGGACGTGGCATTGCTTTATGAAACAAGGAAGCAGGCTCTCGCCGCACTTAAATCGACCACATTGAAGATAGATTGGGGAGAAGAGATCGGAATCTACGGTCCTTCCGGATCGGGAAAATCCTCTCTTCTTTTCATAATGAGTACGCTCAAAGAACCCAGTCGCGGAGAGGTGAAATACGACGGCAAGGAGATTACAGCACTCACACCTTCGGCAAAGGCTGAGTTGAGACGCAAAGAGTTCGGGTTCGTTTTTCAGGAGCATTTCCTCATAAACCATCTCACGGTGAGGGAAAATGTTTTGCTTCCAGCAAGCGATAAGAAAAATGCCAGAAAGCGCCTCGAGGAGATAGTAGGTTTCCTCGGACTTGGTGAATTGCAGAAGAGATTTCCCTTCGAGCTTTCTCTTGGCCAGAGTCAGAGAGTGGCTATAGCACGCGCTTTAATCAACAATCCACGAGTAGTTTTCGCAGACGAGCCGACCGCATCGCTTGATAGGGATAATGGCCAAAAAGTCGTGAAGCTGCTTAGATCATACTGCAAGAAAAACAGCGCCACCCTTATAATGGTCTCTCACTCGCCGGAAATTATAGAGGGATTCGGGAGGAGGTTCAAAGTAGAAAACGGTCAGGTGAGTGAGGTAACGGCCAATGTTTAGGTATATTTGGCTATACTTCAAAAGGAGGCCCTTGAGAATTTTGGTGTATATTCTGGTCGTCGCGCTGGGTGTCGCGGCCAGCATTATCCTCGGTTCGATTTTCCTCTCTTTTGGTGAGACAAGAAACAGGATAACCGCAGTCAATGAAAACTGGATAACCATTCAGTACCTCTCTAATAACGGCAGAGATTCAAGGCTGGACGAGGTTATCGAGAAAACGCTCTCGGAAACCTTTGGCTTTTCCGATGCGATAAAAGTCGATATCGCCTATCTCAGTTACAACCTTTTTGGCAGCGCCAGAGCTAACTTCCCAGTGTACGGGATAAAACAGACGGATATCCCCAGGCTTTTACGAGAGTCTGATACACAGATAGTTCAGGGGACGGTTTTTGAGAAGGGCTCGAGAGATATAATGGTATCCGATTCCTTCTTAAAGGCCGATGGACTGGAAGTCGGCCAGATTTACGAAGAGACGCTTGAGGTGTCCACACCCGGCCAGTATTCTATCGTGGCTTCGTTGAAAGGACCATCGATCTTCGGCCTAGGCTCTGCGGGAATCTCCTCGGGTGGTGGCACTTATGGCTACATGGTCTTCGCCAGAGAAGGTTTTCTCATGGCTGTCGAAAACGAGTTGAAGAACACGCTGGCCGAGTATATGCCGTCTATTACGGTTAACGGACCGGCCTCGTCGATCGACAGGATAAGAGAGCAGTACACCGGTTATTACTCGGGAGTCTTTTTCGTGGATCTAGTAATAGCGCTGGTCTTTACCGTGGGGCTGGCTATGCTCAACTCAGTCAGCTTACGTGAAAGGAGAAAGGAATACGGCGTTATGTCGGCAGTCGGCTATAAAAGTGGAAGCCTTAGGACTCGACTCTTTATAGAGTCTTCGATTCAGGCCGCCTTGGGATGGATCGCAGGTTTCTTAGTTGGTTTATGGGCCATCAAGGTTCTCGAGAAAAGATTTTTCGAACCTGCCGGGCTTTTCCTCAGAAATGATCCCATCGGCTCGCTATACACCCTAATAATCCCGCTGGCCGTGGTGTTGCTGACTCAGTTTCTCATAACCGGTCATCTTAAACGTGATCTCATAAATCTCCTGAGGAGCGCCAGCATGGAAAGGGGGATCTTCAGAAGTCGTTTCAGGGATATACGTACCGGCTGGTTGCGTTATCCGTTGAGAACCGGCGCCTACACGCCCCTTTTTGTGAACGTGATCGTTTTCGTGGCTTTGATTTTTTTCTTCGGCTCCCTTCTTTCCGGTCTCTCCGATGGAATAAGGGATAGTGGAGCATTTTACGAAAATAGGACATATGTGAGAATGCGTACCGGCACGGAATTTCCGACCGATATTGCGTCCTTGTCGGAAGTGAAGACCTTTAGTGCTGGGCTCGAAAAGCTCAGAATAAAGCTTCTCTTTGGCACAAGCAGCGTCTATGTACCGGTTCTCTCACCAGAGGATGCCCAGGCTTTGCTGCTGTTGAACGAAACACCAACAATGGGAACGTTGCTGGTCAGTAAAGGCCTTTCGGAAAGACTTGAAGATGCGGAATCGCTCGATTATTCGAAGGTTGAGGTATCGACGGTATTGAAGGGACTTTCCGGTGTGATGGTTGCCTCGCCACTTCCGGGCGGAATGCTTTTGACCTATGGTACGACAGGAGAGGCTGAAAAGATACGAAGAAGTCTTCTTTCTTCACAGACAGAGATGATCTTGGACAATTTGACGTTCGAAAAATCCTATAAACAGGAGACGCAGTTCATGAAACTGATAACGGAGATCATCATCTATTTGCAGTTCTTCGTTGTAATGGTAATCGGAGTAGTAACTGTGATAAGGACAATAAGCGCCAGGCGATCGGAAATATCTATCAGAAGTATAATCGGACTGAAAGAAAAAGAGACTCGACGGATGTTTTCAATCGAGATCGCTGCGGTGACACTGTCAGCGGCGGCAGCGGGATGTCTTGCCGGCCTGATAGTCTGGTGGACCTTGAAATCGGTATTCTTTCAGGGTATCTATACCTCCACACTTGTAAGCACGCCGACCGTGCTCAGAGTCGTCTTAATGGTTTTCTCGATACTCGTGGCCGGTTTCTTGACCGTCAGGTTCTTTACGAGCCGGGAAGACCCGATAGCGATAATAGAGAGGTAGCCAAATGAGGTACAGAGAATACACCCCTCTTAAGGACGGCTTTTCAACGGGAAAGTTAAACAGGATCACCGATGTGCCTCGTTTAAGAGTCGGCCATTGTACGATCGACAGAGATCAGCTAACTATTGTGAGGACCGGCGTCACTGTTCTCAGGATCGACGATGTTATATCCAAACCGGTGTGGGCTGCCAGTAACGTTTTCAATGGCTATGGAAAGTCGATAGGTCTGGTTCAGGTTGATGAGCTCGGGACGATGGAGAGCCACGTTTTTTTTACCAATACTCTGTCCATAGGAGCAGTTCAACAGGGTGCGGTCAAAATCGCTCTCCGGGAGTGTCATGATATAACTTCTTTCAACGCCGTCGTAATGGAATGTAACGACAGTTACCTCAGCGACATCGCTTCTCTCTCAGTCACAGATTCAATGGCGATCGAGGCTTACGATGGTGCCGTGAAAGATTTCAAAATGGGAAGTGTCGGGGCCGGTACGGGAATGGTCTGTTTCGGTTTTAAAGGAGGGATAGGTTCCTCTTCCAGAATGATCGAGATAGATGGCAGGGAGTACACCCTGGGAGCACTCGTACTGGCCAACTTCGGGAGGACAACCGATCTAAAGATACCCGGGCTTGTTGACGTAAACTTCGAGGAACCGCAAAGGGATGGCGGTTCATTGATAATGGTTCTCTCGACAGATATTCCGTTGCTACCCCACCATCTGAAAAGGATCGCCAGACATTTGAGCCTTTCGATCGGAATACTCGGAGCCCCCGGTTACCATGGCAGCGGTGACATCGCGCTGGCCTTTTCCACAGCCGACAGGAGAGACCCTCAGGCACTGACGATCGGAGAGGACGGTTCAATTATGAGCCGTATCTTTAAAGCGTCAGTTTGGGCCACGGTTGAGGCCATACTCGATTCAATGTTTTCATCGCCTTATACGAAGGGATTCCGTGGCACGGTCCCGTCAATTCTGGACAGCATGTACCAATGATTTTAGTGGTGTATGAATGTGTCAAAGGTGTCAAATCACCTTGCTATTACAACGATAGATCTTACCGCCTCTTACTTTTCCGTGGCTTTCCAGGTCTGGAAAGATGTGTTTTCCATTAACTAGATATGATATAATGATTTCGGCAAATTACCTTGAGCTATAAACGTTATATTTCTTTCGTCAGGAGTCATGCTTTATTTCGCTATCCAGAGGGGAAAGAGAAACGAGCAAAAAAAAGGAGGATAGATGAAAGCAACGGTCTTTCTTTTGCTTGTGACGATCTCTGTTTCATTGATAGCTCTAACCCCGCTAACGGTAACATTCGGAGATGATGAAACTTTCTTTTACTACGAAGAATACTTCGATCTCTATCCTGGAGACAGTGAAGTGTTTCACTGTCCACTTCTTCTAGTTGGTGCTGGAAATTCGCTGATGTTTCTGGATAAAGGCCAACCTTTAAATTTGTGTCTTGCTGGTTTGAGTGCTGAGCAATTTGACAGTTCTTTTCTTGATAGGCTTCTTCGAGATCAGGATTTTTCGATCTCCTTTGAAACCTCGCAAAACGCTTTGGGAAACCATAGACCGGCCTACCTATGGCTTCGATGCGAGACTGGGTACGTCAACGTGAATCTCCTGCTTCTCGAAAACGGAAAAGCTCTTCTGGAAAGTTGCAGGGAATCGTCGCTGTTGAAATGGCTGGAGATGTTTGGTAAGTACGAAGCAACTCTTAATTGGCCGGTGAAGAAGAGAAGCACAACCCGTGAAGGAAGGTTCACGACTATAGTCTCCATATATAACGCGGGCAGGGCTAAGCAACTGGAGAGCGGGATTTACGATCTTGAACCGGATAAGGGACCCAAATATGATCATGGTATAACACAAAGCGAGAAATCTTGTGCCATAAACGAAGTTATCACCTCTGAGAAAGGTCGAGTCGTAGAAGAGTCACCAACTGGCACAAACGAACAGTGGGAGACGATCGTAAGCTTTTCGGGTTCATCTACCAATTTTACCGAGCCTTTTACTATACCGGGAAGTGAATGGAGAGCAAAGCTGATCCACGAGGGAAGTTTCTTCTCGCTTACACTTTACAACGCTTACGATGGAAGCATCGAAGAAACGTTGCTCACGGCGACATCGCCCGGTGCGAGAGAGATTTACCTTCACAGGAGTGGAACCTTCTATTTCTCCATCATCTCCACGGGTAATTATGAGATAATCATCCAGGAGAAAACAGCTGTCTCAAACGGCGGACAAATGATGGATAACGGCTCTTAACGCTCTTCTGAAGGACGGGTTCTGGCGTCAAATCTTCTTCGGAATGCTAATAGTAACCGTGGTTCCAAGCATATAGCGAGACCTGATATCTATCGTACCGCCGATCAGGTTCAAAGCGTGCTTCACGAGAGACAATCCGAGTCCCAGCCCCGAAGAGCCAGAAGTTTTGGCGTTGCTGGCACGGTAGAACCTCTCGAAGATTCTGGGAAGTTCATCGCTTTTAATTCCGATTCCGTTGTCTTTGACGGAGAGGAAGATTTTTCGGTCAGTTTCGTAAGACGTGATTTCGATCTTTTCCCCGATGCTCGAGTATTTTACGGCATTAGAAAGAAGGTTGGAAATTATTCTGAAGAGAAGCATCGAGTCGGCCGCGGCATAGATATCGGAAGAGACAGATACCTCGATCTGTAATCTCTTCCGCTTCCATTTGCTTTCGAGATCGCAAATGGCCTCGTCGACCAGTTCTCTCAGATTTACCGTTTCTACCTTTACCCTGTAGTTTTGCAATTCGAGATTCGAGAGTAAACCCAGCTCTTCCACTAGGCGTGCAAGCCTGTTGGTCGATCTCGATATTCTTTCGATTGTTTCGATCACATCTGACGGAAGCTTTTCACGTTTTTCAATGAGCAGTTGAACGTAGCCATTGATTACCGCCAAGGGAGTAGAAAATTCATGGACTATGGAGTTCACGAAATCCATCTTGGCGTTTTCGAATAGTTTTTCGTTAGTTATGTTTTTCAATAATATGTATGGTGGAACCACCTTCACATGCAGGTAAAGGGTCATATCGTCCTTGACGTAGATCGTGTCGGTTTCGAATTTCAAATCCGATATAAAACTATCCACGATCTTCGATATTCCCTGAACATGTAAACCATCTGGAAGGGCTCTGCCTTCGACCTCTCCGAGCAGTTTTCTGGCCGAAGAGTTGGCCTCGACAATATCCAGTCCCTCGTCTATCTTGAGGACACCTTCGCTGAATTCATTCAGGAGCGACTCGTTCATTTCGTATCACCAAGAACGAATTTGTATCCCACGCCTCTGACTGTCCTGATGAACTTCTCGCCGATCTTCTCTCTTAGCTTGCTTATATGAACATCGACGGTTCTGAAATCGCCATAGAAATCGATCCCCCAGACTTTATCGAGCAGTTCTTCGCGGGTGAAGACCCTTCCGGGGTTCTCGGCCAGTATTTTCAACAATTCAAATTCTCTTCTGGTTAATTCTTCCGAGACTCCATTCCGTGTGACCGTGTAAGATTTCAAATTCACCAGAACCTCACCGATTAAAAGTTGCTCTTCTAGTTTTCCGGATACTTCGGACCTCCTGAGGACAGCCTTGATCCTGGCTACGAGTGCTCGAGGGTTGAAGGGTTTGGTAACATAATCGTCGGCTCCGAGCTCCAGTCCCAGTATCATGTCCAGATCGGATTTGCGGGCCGTCAGGAAGATTATGGGGATATTCGGGTTTGTCAAGCGTATTTTCTTGACCAAATCCAGTCCGCTTGCATCTGGGAGCATGATATCCAAAAGGATCACGTCCGGTCTGCCTGACTGTAGAACACGCCAGAGATCTTCGGCGCTGGTCGCGGTATCAACTTCCATAGTCTCACTTTCGCAGGCTGTCCTGACAATGTTCAAAATATCGGGATCGTCATCTACTATTAAGACTCTCAACGTCGCATTTCCTCCTTGAGATTGGCGCCTTTCGCGATATAGTAGATCTCCTCGGCGATATTGGTAGCATGATCGCCAGCCCTTTCGAGAAACCTGGCAACGAGCAAAAGATCCAGCAATTGGGCTATGGCTTTTGGATCGGTCATATTTACCAGTTTATCGCGAACTTCGCGTTTTATGTAAACATAGTATTCATCGACCTTGGCGTCATCGCTCCAGACTTTTCTGGTAACTTCGATATCTCTGTTGTAATAAGCCCTGATAATCTCATCGAGCATATTCTCTACTACGGCGGTCATCTTCTTGATATGGATCAAAGGCTTCACCAGCGTCTGGTTTTCGTACCTCACGGCAACTTCGGCGATATTTACGGCCAGATCTCCTATTCTCTCTAGATCGGTAGCGAGCTTCATCATAGTTAGGACATACCTCAGATCTTCGGCCAGAGGCTGGAATCTTCCTATATAGTTACATATCTCCAGGTCCATTTTGCGTTGCAGATCATCTATGATCTGATCACCATCTATAACCGCCTTGGCAGAGTCTCCGTCGAGTCTGTCTAAAGCGTCTATCGCCTTTACAAGGCTGGATCTGACGTTCTCTATCATATCAGAGAGCATCGATTTCAACCTGTTGAAACCCGCTTCAAGGTGATGCTGCCTTTCTTGAGTCATGCTTACCACTCCCCGTTAGCTGAAAATACCCCTCAAATAGTCGCTGGTTCTCGGATCTGACGGGTTAGTAGTTATCTTCTCGGTCGCATCGAACTCGACCAGTTCACCAACATAGAAGAACATCAAGTAATCAGAAATCCTCAGAGCCTGCTGCAAATTGTGGGTAACTATTATTATAGTATACCTTTCAGAGAGTTCTTCGATAAGTTTTTCTATCTTCTGCGTTGCGATGGGATCCAGAGCGCTGGTAGGCTCGTCAAGCAGCAGGACTTCCGGTTCTACCGATAGCGCCCTTGCAATGCAGAGTCTCTGTTGCTGTCCACCGGAGAGGTTCAGCGCGTTCTTTTTCAACTCGTCCTTCACTTCATCCCAGAGCGCCGCCTGTTTGAGGGAACGCTCGGTTATCTCTTTCAATCTCTGACGGTTCTTCACGCCGTGTACTCTTGGCCCATACGTTACATTATCCTGTATGCTTTTGGGAAAGGGATTGGGCTTTTGAAAGACCATGCCCACCTGTTTTCTCAAAGTGACCGGGTCCATTGTTAGCGTTTCTTTGCCCAGAAGTTTTATGGAGCCGGTATGCCTATAAGAAGCGATCAAATCATTCATCCTGTTCAATGTTCTGAGAAAGGTCGATTTACCGCAACCGGAAGGACCAACGACAGCCGTCACCTTCCTTCGGGATATTTTACATGTCACGTCTTTCAACGCATGCTTTTCACCGTAAAAGACGTTCAATTTATCTATTGCGAAGATCGTATCTTCCACACTCACACCTCCAGTTTCTTCATTTCTTTTTTCCGTCTGATGGCGACGAGTAAGAAGAGAACCACCACTATGATCAAGAGGAGAGATATGCTGCCTTCGAGTTTGGGAGTAACATTATCGGGATACACGGCCGAAAGAACGAATATATGCGTCGGTAAGGCCATCGCCGGTTCGAAGGGACCAGTGGGATTCCTGGTTATATAGAAGGCCGCACCGGTGAAAAGTATAGGTGCCGTCTCTCCTATTATTCTTCCAGTCGCTATGATAACCCCTGTCAAAATTCGAGAGAAAGAAGCCGGCAAAACTATTCTGAAAGTCGTCTCGGCCTTGTTGGCGCCCAACGCGAGAGACGCTTCTCTATATGACTCTGGAATGGCAATAAGGCTCTCGTGCGTGTTGGATATTATGTATGGAAGAGACATTATACCCAGTGTCAATCCTCCGGCTAGAACAGACGTTCCGAACCCGAAAGTGATCGAGAAGAGTGATAGGCCAAACAGGCCGAAGACAACTGAGGGGATCCCGGAAAGAATGTTGTTAGCGGCGAGAATAAGTCTTCTGAAGGCTGTGTCTTTGCTGTATTCGCTCAGATAAATGGCTGCCAGTATTCCAACGGGTATCGAGAACAACAAAGCCACCGTCACGAAGTAAACCGTTCCAACTATTGCAGGCCATACTCCGCCTTCAGTCATCGAGTTGCTTGGAAATGTCGTTAAAAACTCCCAGCTTATATCATCCAGACCATTGATAATTAGAAAGCCTATCAAAGCAAGCATAAGGCCGATCAAAGCGTATGAAACGATGGCGAAGATTATCTTCACGATCGCGTCTACATTCATTTTTCTTTACTCCTTTTTAACTTCATGGCTATCAGAGTGAAAACAGTCGAAATCACCATAAGTACTACGCCGATCATGAAAAGGGCAAAATAATGTGTGCTTCCCAACTCGACTTCTCCCATTTCCCCGGCAATTGCCGAGGTTAGTGGCCTGACCGGGTCAAAGATCGAACTGGGAATCATAGTAGCTCCTCCTGCAATCATGAGAACTACCATGGTCTCACCGATCACTCTGTTGGTTCCAAGTATGATCGCATTCAGTATGCCGCTCCTTGCCTGAGGCAAGAGTATCCTGAAAATTGTGCCAGTCATGTTCGCACCCAGAGCGAGCGAAGCCTCTTTCTGATCAATCGGAACGGCTCTCAGGGCATCTTCCATGAGAGTAACAAAATACGGCATCGCGAGGACAGAAAGCATTAATGAGGCGTTCATGACGTTCAGCCCGGTCCATATTTGGAGTGGGAAGTGCTCCATCAACCATCTGGAAACGTACTTGAGACCGAAACTCCCCAGTACAACCGACGGGATACCAGCCATGAGTTCGAAGATATATTTGATAGCATCGTGGCTTTTCTTGCCGCTGAACTCGGCCAGAAAGATCGCACAGATAAAACCCATGGGAATCGCCACAGCCAGGGTTAATCCCGTAACGCTCAGAGTACCGGCGAGCAAGGCGAGAATTCCAAACTCGGCATCTTCGTAAGTTGGGTACCAGCGGGTGCTGAGAAAGAAGTCTTTTAGCGATATTTTTCCAAATACGCGCACCCCATCGGATACAAGGAAGTAAAAGATCCCAAAGACTATAATAGATGTCAGCAAAGCGGCGAAGGTCACTAAAACCTTCGCCGATAGTTCAACTTTCTTTCTTCTCAACCGGTCTCATCCAATCTTATTTCGTGCCATATGCGTTTACGTAACCAACCGTGAGAACGGCTGCCTGACCCTCCGGCGAGAGAGCGTATCTCAGAAAATCGGCCACAGTTCCCGTGGGGAGTCCGTTAGTGGCGTCCACGAACATGAATAGGGGTCTGGATATCGGGTATATACCGGCGTTGACATTTGCAACAGTCGGTTCGATTCCTTCGACGGTTAGCGCCTTGACTTCTCCAGTAATATAACCCATGCCGATGTAGCCGATCGCGTATATGTTCTGAACTATTTGTTCAACCTCGGCGCTGGTGGAAGCGAGTTGTTGAACCTGCGGCGCAAGTTTGTCTCCTTTCATGACATGCTCCACGAAGTATTCGAAAGTTCCGGAAGCGTTATCCCTTGAGAACGGAACGATTCTTGCCTTTGGAAGTGACGAATCTATCTGGTTCCAGGTAGTCACCTTACCAGAGTAGATATCGTAGAGCTGCTGAAGCGTTATGTTTTCAATTGCAAGGGATCTGTTAACGATTATGGCTATGCCGTCGTAGGCAACGATATAGGGAACGAAGTACTTCCCGTCTCTGTTCATCTGTTCGATTTCCGAAGGTTTGATCCACCTGCTGGAGTTGGCGATATCTGTCTGGCCGTTGAAAAGAGCCTTAATTCCTGTGGATGAACCGGCTCCTTCGATAGAGATTTCAACGTCTGGGTTGAGAGCCTTGAAACCTTCTGCCCAGAGCTGGGCGACTGGATAGACTGTGTTGGAACCTTTTATAACTAGTGTTGAACCCAATACCAGCACAACCGAAAGAGTCGTCAGAACAATCGTTGCAATTGTCTTTTTCATCTCTTGCACCTCCCGAAGTTTTTCGACAATACGTTTATACTCCGGGAGCATTATTTGAGTTTTAGTCGAGTATTAACGACCGGATCACTCGAAAAGCCAGTTTCAGAAACGATCAGAAAAAAATGTCGCCAATCGCTCTATGTTGTCGCGCCAAGTTTGTCTAAGTATTACCTGCGTCGCCCACACCGATGGCAGGGTTCGTCGATCAAAACGGTCTGAATTATGCCGGTGTTAAAAATGTTGACCGAATTGAACTGTCAAAACACCCGGTTAATGTTTCCTGATAAAGATGCTGTCGATGATCTCTCCCTGAGGTGATTTGGCCTGGATGGAGATACCGTCGAGGGTGTATTCGAAGAGAACGTAATGGTGAGATTGGCCGTAAGCCTTCAATCCCGGCCCGGGAAGGATCTCATAGAGAGGTGCACCACCGCCGGCCGTTATTATGTAGTTCACTCCGTTTTTCTCCATTCTCTGATAGCCATGATCGTGACCGTTTAGAACTATATCGACTCCGTAGCTTTCGAAGACGGGAACCAGGTACTCTTTCACATAAAAGTGATCGCCGTGCGGCCCAAAGCTGTAAGGAGGGTGGTGGAAAAAGACGATTGTGAAGGCAGGATTTAGAACGGCTGCTTTTTCGAGCTCTGTGAGAAACCAGATGTATTGCTGTGAATACTTGTCGAAGGATTCATTCGTGTTCAAACAGACAAAGAAGATATCACCGTACCAGAAGCTATAGTAACGCTCATTTCCAGGATATGCGAAGAACCTCAGGTAATTGACCGCATCGCTTTCGTGATTTCCTATGGTGCTGTAATATACACTGTTGGAGAGGCTTTCCACAGCCTTCATGAAGTCCTTCCAGCCTTCCATATCATCATCGCTGGAAACGAGATCCCCGGTATTTATAACCAGTGAAGCGTTCTCTGCGGCTATGGCTGCCGTTACAGCCTTATGAACTTCGGGATCGCTTCTGCTATCGCCATAGGCTGCGAATCTAAAAGGAGAGTTCCTCTGAGGCGAAGTCGTCAACACCCCACCGCCTCTGTACACGAGTTTGTCTCCCCGCATACTCTTCACACTGTAGGCATAACTCGTGCCCGGTCTCAGGCCGGAAACTCGGAACCTGTGAAGTGTCACTTCAGTCTCGGAATGTATCCACTCGTTAGATCCGTCATAGACGATCAGATAGGAATCAGAAGGCTCTTCGGTGAACCATGTAATGGTGATCTGCTCGCCGGTGGCATCGCTGAGATAAACGCCAAAAGAAAGACCGGCGATCATTGAAATCAACGTAACCAGGAATCTCCTCGCTTTCATCAATTTCATCAACTCCTTCATAATCAATTGTAACCTGTCCGGTCGGAAGTAGCAAAACATCTGGACGGTAGAAGTAAAGTTCTAAGCGCGTAACACTTCAGACGTGTTTTTCAAACCCTCAAGGTCTGCCTGTTATTCTACATGCTATAATTCTGAAGCTGGAGGTGAAATACATGGAATTATACAGTAGTGAGAGTGAACCGCCACCTTGATCTTTCTCGTCCATTGAGACCTCCTTCTCGGGACGGGAAAACCATTCCTTGACTTAATGACTTAATAACAAGAAGGAGGTAATCGATGTGCGAGAGATGCTGTTATCTGAATACGGTAAGTTGAAGTCTATCGATACACCCGTGGAGGGCTGCTGGATAAACATCACTTCTCCGGACAGTGAAGATATATCCTTTCTCAAGGAAATGGGTGTGGAAGAAGATTTTGTGTACGACTCGCTCGACCAGGAAGAGAGGGCCAGGTTCGAGCAGGATGAGGACCTCGTATATATCATCACCAAACTCCCTTATTTCGACGGTGAAGACAAGGCCGTTCCATATAAGACCATGACTCTTGGCATAGCCATGAAGTCGGGTTATTTCGTCACCATCAGCGGTTTTAAAAGCGCTATCCTCGAAGATCTCATCGAAGGGCGTGTCAGGGACGTTTCCACAAAAAAACGCAACAGACTCCTGCTGAGAATCTTCGACAGGGGAACGGTTTATTACCTGAGGTATCTCAAAGAGATCCGACGGCTTTCAAACGAGATAGAGTCGGAGCTACACCGCTCTACAAGAAACAAGGAGCTGGTGGCCATGCTGAACCTCGAAAAATCTCTGGTCTTCTTCACAACATCTCTGAGATCGAACGAACTGATGTACGAGAAGCTGAAAAGAGCCCACATATTGACTCTATACGAAGAAGACGAGGAACTCTTCGAGGACATATCTATCGAGAACAGACAGGCCATAGAAATGGCTAACATCTACAGCGATATACTGACCGGCATGATGGACGCTTTCGCTTCGGTAATATCGAACAACCTGAACGTCGTTATGAAGATACTCACCATTGTGACTCTCGCGCTGCAGATTCCTACACTTGTCGCTTCGATCTATGGAATGAACGTAGCTCTCCCCTTCATGGACAGTCCGAGTATCTTCTACTGGTCGATGGGACTTTCCGGTCTGGCAGCCGTTATCGTCGGATTCATCCTTTTCAAGATAAGGTGGTTCAAGTAAGGCGTAGCGATTTGAGAAGAAAGACCTGCACTACCGATGAAATAATGAGAACGAAGGGAATCGCGGTAACCGGTAGCAGAAGGCCTACCAAAGCATAAAAGAGGGCTATCGAAGAGGTTATAAAAAACGTAGCTCTCTTTTTTTTACCGGTGATCGCGAAGATCTTGTCGTAATAATGGTCTCTGTCTCCTTTCAGGGGTGATTTCCCTGCCAGGGAACGTCTAACGAAACCTACGAAGAGATCCAGTAAGACCGGCCAGCAGAAGGCGGCGATTCTGACGAAATTCTGGCTTTCCCAGCTCTCTAGCAGAAGCAATCCCACAAAAGTTCCGGCCAGATACGACCCTTGATCTCCCATGAAAACCTTCGCGGGAGGGAAGTTATACAATAGATAACCGGCAAAGGCGCCGGCTACGGCCAGCGATATGTCGGGGGAAAAACCGGCCATGAAGGCGAAAACTGAAAAAATTATTGTATTTCCCGCACATATACCGTCCAGACCGTCAACCATGTTGTAAGCGTTTACCGCCATGGTAAAAACGAAGGCGAGTATTGCCGAATCGAAGAAGGAATAGCCGAAGATTATGTAGGATATCGAAAAACCGCCGGCCAGCTCTATGAAAAGCCTTACTTTAGGCGAGAGTCCCCTTTTGTCATCTATAAAACCTACAATCCACATAACGATAAAAGGAAAGAAGTACTCTGGATAGTTAAGGAACCATGGTGAGATCGACAGAAGTATCGCCGTGCCGCCGAGATAAGGTATCGGCTTTTCGTGAGGTTTTAGCGTTCCGGCGGGCTTATCGACGAAACCGAGTTTCATTCCGAGAACTTTGAGTACATAGTTGAAAACCAGAGACAGACCGAAGGCCATGAGTATTTCCATCATCCACACCTTTCGACGGCCTTAGCTACAACCTGTGCGACGTACTCTTGTTCATCGGGAGAGAGGTTACTGAAAAAGGGAATGGCTACAGTTTGCGCTGAAATCCTCTCCGTCACCGGAAAGCTCCCCTCGCGATAACCGAACTCCTCTACATAAAAGGGCTGAAGATGAACCGGTCTGAAATACTCGCGACATTGCACACCGTTTTCTTTCAGCCGATCCATAAATCGATCTCTATCGATCCTTTCATCGAGCCTTATCACGTACACGAACCATCCCATGGAAGTCACGTAATCTTCGAGGTAGGGGACGGTAATCCCTCCGATCTTCGAGAGTAAAGCGGAGTAACGATCGGCCACGACTTTGCGCTTTCTGAGTATCTCGTCGATCCTTTTCATCTGCTCGATGCCCAGGGCTGCAGAAAGTTCATCCATACGGTAGTTGTAGCCAAGCCTAACGTGCTCCAGCCAATTCTCGGCAACACCGCGCCCCTGGTTTCTCATGCTCCTGGAAAGTTCGTTTATTGATGGATCGTTCGTCACAATTATGCCGCCCTCGCCGGTCGTTATCTGTTTGTTGGGATAGAAAGCGAAGGCACCGGCTAGGCCGAAGGATCCGGCTTTCTTACCGAGATAGCTGCTGCCCAGAGCCTCGCAGGAATCTTCGACTATCGGGATCGCGTACTTTTGACAGACTGCTTCGATCCCTTCCCAATCCATCGGATGGCCGAAGATATCAACGCCCATGAAAAGATCGGGCAAGAAGTTTTTTAGAGACAATTTTTCAGTTTCGAGCCCCTTTCTGGAATATTCCTCGAGTGCTTCATCCAGAGTTTCGGGAGAGATATTGTAGGTTTTTTCGTCTATGTCGGCGAAGACCGGTATGGCTCCTTCATATATCGCGACATTCGCAGAAGAGACGAACGTGAAGGGGCTGGTCAACATCACTTTCCCTCTACCTAGGCCAACGGATCTTACTATAAGATGTAGAGCGCTCGTACCACTGTTCACAGCGATCGCATATTTCAATCCAACATAATCAGCGATGATCCTCTCAAACTCCACGACCTTCGGACCAATAGACAGGATTCCCGAATCCATAAGACCGATGATGGCCTCGACTTCGCGCTTCGTAATATCGGGCCTTGCAAGGGGAACTAACAACTACTCCACCTCCCTGTTGGAATGCGTAAAAGTTGATAGAAGAAGACCTAACATGAATGACCATAGGGCTGCTAGCCCTATCTGATAATCTTTTGGAAGCATGAAAGTGACCGTGTGGGCCGGTATCCAGAACCATAGAAGAGAAAGAAAGGCAGAATCGAGCTTCTTCCAGTTTCTCTTTCGTTCAACCACGTTGTCTAGTAGTCTATGCAAGAGAACGAGGAAGACCCCGAATTGAAGGTTCATGGCCAACGATCGCGCCAGAGCGTTGAGAAAACCGTTTTCGAAGAAGACTACCGGCAAAACCCTGTAGAGACCGAGAGTGTTTACGAACCCTTCGAAACCTATGAAAGCCACCTTTATGAAGATCGAGAGAACGGCCCATACCAGCATCTTCGTCAGAATGAGCGATACAGAAGCGCTTTCCTTTGATCCCGAAAGTCTCCTACTGACAAGATCGCCCAGGGTACCGAGAACGGCGAATTGAATCATGGCCGATACGAAGGGATAACCTCTCACGAAGTTCAAATACCAGTTCATGAAAAATCTCTCCCTGTTTTGATCCTGGCCGTCGCATCGGGCAAAAATTGTTCTATTATCCCGTTCAGAACTGCATAGTCGCTGTTACGTATTGCCAGCTCGAGTTTCGAAACCAACTCTTCCATCTCTTTTTCACCGAGAACGCTATGCCCGTTCAATTTGAAGATCTTAGGATGTTTCGTTTTCGATAAAGTCTCGTCGGTCATGACGAGCTCCTCGAAAAGCTTCTCCCCCGGCCTGGCTCCGGTGTACTCTATCATTATCTCCTGTTCTGGCACATAACCGGCGAGTGTGATCATCTCTCTCGCCAGAGTCGATATCTTGACCGGCTCGCCCATATCCAGAACGAAAATATCGCCTCCTGTGGCGTATGCACCGGCCTGAAGAACTAGAGAAACGGCCTCGGGTATGGTCATGAAGTATCTGGTCATTCTCGGATCGGTAACTGTTACCGGACCACCAGATTGTATCTGCTTTTTGAAGAGGGGTATGACACTGCCGCGGCTACCGAGTACGTTACCGAACCTCACTATCCCAAAGCGTGTAGCGCTGTTTTCGGCGATCGACCTGACGAACTCCTCGGCCAGCCTTTTCGAAACGCCCATGATAGAGGAAGGGTTGATCGCTTTGTCAGTCGAAATCATAACCATGGCCTCGGCCGAGTATCTGTGAGCCATCAAGGCAATATTTAATGAGCCAAGAGAATTCACCCGGAAGGCCTCAGTGGGGTTTTCTTCCATCAGCGGGACGTGTTTGTGAGCGGCCGCGTGGAATATCAACGACGGTCTATGGGTTTTAAAGATATACTCCATCCGGTCTTTGTCCTGGACATCTCCTATTAGCTGTTTCAGAGGGATATCCGGATATTGTTTTGAAATCTCCTGCTTTATTTCATATATACTGTTCTCACCTTTGCCCAGAAGAAGCAGTTTGCCTGGACCTAATGGAGCTATCTGCTTGCAAAGCTCGCTGCCTATGCTGCCTCCAGCACCGGTCACAAGAACAACTCTTCCGACTATGTAGTTTTTTAGTGAAGCCAGATCGACCTTTACGGACTCCCTACCGAGCAGGTCTTCTATATCTATCTCCCGAAGATAGCCCAGTTTGGCCTTACCGTCTATTATTTCGGTCATGCTGGGAAGAGTCTGTACTTTTATTTTCTTGGTATCGATGTGTGAGAAGATCTTCCTCAAAGTCTGCGAGTCGGCCGAGGGTATTGCAACTATCACCTTATCGATCTTGAATCCTTCGACCAGTTCCATTATCTGCGTCGAATCTCCGAGAACTTGAATTCCCCTAATTCTGCGATGGAGCTTTCTGGGGGAGTCGTCAACAAAACCTACTACTACACCGTTTTCGGGATGGTGGGCCAGTTCTTCGGCGAGAGATGTTCCGGCGTCTCCGGCACCCACTATCAGCACTCTTTCCGATGCTGCAAGCACGTGATGCCTCCTGTTGATAAAGCTCAACCACATTATTCTCGACCAGATTATAAGAAAGGCCGAACCGATAGCGGCCATGCTTGAAACAGTGAAAGGGACCGTCAAAAGCTTTATGTTGAAGAGTATAAGCAACCTTCCGATCCCAAATCCAGCTACGAAACCAATCGCGATTCCCCGTATGACGATCCAGTAATCCCTGAAATAGCTGTAACTCCAGGCTATTTTGTAGGTACCGTTCAGGGCCAGTGATATGACTATGAAAAGACTGAAAAAAATGCCGTTCACGAAGAATTCCGGCTCGTACAGGTTGAATATACCGTACCTGAAGTACATTCCCATAACATATGCGAGGTATATGAGAAGAAAATCGAGAAAGAGAAGCGCTACATTTCTCCTCATCCCGGTTAGAGCTTTCAACTTGAACAACATATTCACCTCGGAAGAGATTCTAGCACAACAGATACAGAGCGGAGAATTGGGACAAAGTTCATTGTTTTCGCTCTCCGAATATGATCGTTCCCAGCCTAACCATGTTCGAGCCTTCCTCTATCGCAACCCTGTACGAATCGGACATTCCCATCGAAAGATATTTCATCTCCACATTTTTAATTTCCAAGGCACCTATCTCCTCGAACAACCTTCTGGTGAGTCTCAGATACGGTCTGATTTCTTCGACATCATCCGTTACCGGTCCCATTGTCATAAGACCGACAACGATGATGTTTTCGAAATGAGAGATCCCCTCTATCAGTTCCATGGCTTTTTCGGGATACACGCCACTCTTGTTCTCCTCTCTGGCACTGTTTATTTCTATCAACAGGGGCATCTTCTTTCCGATCGTTCCCGCTCTCTTATCGATCTCGGTGGCCAGTTTCACGGAATCGACGGTCTGAATCATATCGAATATTTCGACAGCCTTTTTAACTTTATTGGTCTGCAGATGACCTATACAGTGCCAGCGGGCTTTCATGCCTATCGAACCGAATTTTTCCTGGGCCTCCTGTACGTAGTTCTCTCCAAGGTCTATGACACCGCTATCGATTAGTTCCAGAATCTCTTGAACACTCCTGGTCTTGGTTGCGGCGACAAGTGTAACATAATCGGGTATTTCCGCCTTCAATCTTTTTACGTTATCTACGATCATCATCACAACCTCCCGATCAATTATATATTTGTTCCGGCGACATCTATCGTGGTTGCATAAATATTTTCATGTTATTATTCCGTTGCGGAGATCCATACAAACAAAAGGAGGTTTTATTCCGTGAAATCGAGCGTCATTTTCATTTTTGCCCTCTTGATCGCCATACTAATATTTTCGGTGTTTTCATTCATTCAAGACAGACTTACATTGAAAGAACTTCTTTTATCGTCCAGCAAGATGGAAGAAAGTCTTGCCACTCTACATTCGCGTGTAGGAAGTGTCCAGAACACAGTTGACAATCTCCGCAATCTTGTAGAAGAGCCGTACAGATTATTGAAATCGAAAGAGTTCTTTACTGTCAGTGTTGGGTTCGACGAAGTGATCGTGAAGTCCCTTTTCACACTTTCCGAGTATAAAGAAGGAAGCGATGTATTTCTCATTTTGAACGACGAAACCGGTTCTACAAGAACCTTGAAACTCGAGAGGGGAGATGGAGTTTCTTTTGTCGAACTATCCATTTCTCCGTTTGGAATTTACAGCGGTCAGGTCTTGGTAAGGGAAGGATCTCACGAAATAATGAGCGAGCGTTTCCAAATACCTCCCGAGAATTACCGTATACAGAACTTCGAAGTCTCAGGCAGAGCTTGGCAGCAAGACCATAGCGATTTGTTCTACTCTTTTCATCTAATACCAACCTCTTTCATTCAAAACAGTCAGTTGAAAATCGTTAAAGCCTCGGTCCGGGTTATGAATCAAGGCGAAGTGGTGGATGTCCTCGATATGCCCTTTCAGGATGGGCAAACAGGACTCGCAACTACAAATTACACGACCGGCAAAGACAGCAATTTCGAATTTTTCGTAGACGTTACTTATGGTTTCGGAGGCTCAGTCAGCAGGAAAGTAGAAGTTAAATACAATTTGTAAACCGGTTTTATGTAAGAACGACTCTTTTGATCACTTTCGATTACAAAAACCAGAGTCGTTCTTTTTGTTTGTTTATAGGTGCGTCTCCGATAAAATTTCCATGGAAGGTGAGACAATTGAAGAGACGGGAATGGCTCGAAAAATATAAAAAAGATATATTAGGTCGACCCACACGAAGTGCGGCAAGTTCCGAGAAACTCAAGGACTATCTGCTTCGAATGGTGGGATTTATTGAGGAATCCTCAATCGTTGCGGATTTTGGGTGTGGTGTCTGCAGTCTTTGGCCACTTTTGCGGGACATGGGCATGCGAATAGTGGGAGTCTCCTGCAACAGAAAGGAGCAGCAACAGAAGGGAATCCGGATAATGAACATAGAGATGGCCGATTTCAACTTTCTTGGCATATTTGAAGGTTTTGTGGCGGTAGACCTTCTGCAACGTATTCCGCCCGAGCTCTGGTCGAAAATTCTGTTGAAGATCTCGCGTTCCATTAAAACCGATGGCATGGGCCTAATAATTACCGAGTTGAGCGAAGAGGAATCGGCCCGTTCGGTTTTCTCGGACCTCAAAGGCGACGGTTTTCCCGTGGTGATTGGAGAAAACCTGGAAGATGGTGAGTACATTTTCAGACCGCTAAAAAGCTGGTACGATCAGTGGCTCAAAAATGCCGGATTGTCCGTTTTCAGAGAGGAAGTTATCGATTCGGTAGTCTATTCAATCGTGAGAAAGTGATACATTCCCTCGGGTTCAACGCACCAGATAAAAATCCTGTTGAACCATATACTCCTTGAATCCGAGGGCACGAGAAACCTTAAGTGAGCCGTAATTCAGTACGTCGTGTCTGTATTGAACCAGGTTTTTGCTTAAAATTCCCCATTCGCTAGATTTAGAACCCAGAGCCTTGCCAAGTCCGAGTTCCCTAAAGTCTGGAATGGTTATAATACCAATATCGGCGATCTTCCCCCATTTGATGATGCTGGAAACGGCGACTATTTCTCTTTCGTAAAACGCTCCGAAAACCGCGACATGATTGAGCTCTACATATCCTTCCGCCAGATCCTCGCGCGTGCAATGACTTCTGAAATTATAAAACGCCGTCCTGTCGCCCAGATTTAACCTGCGAACAATGAATTCATCGGGCGGGTCGTAAGGTACAAAGTTGGAGGGATTTAAATATTTTATCGAAGTTTTCCGCCCCCTCCTCAGCGATCCTCCGGATAGAGCGGGGATCTTTTCAACACTGAATTCGGATAGCTTTTCGAAGTTTCTCACGATACTTTCGAGTGCGGGATCGAAAATCAGGACTATTTTGTTTTCAAAAGAGAAAACACTAACCCGACCGCTCTCACTCTTCTTTCCTGGAATTAACAAAACCGATTCTCTTTCCAGGGCAGTCGAATCGATACCCATGTACCCGGTCCATTCTTCGAGTATTCTGAGTTTCATTTCTTCCTCTTTCAAGCTTGGTACCTCCATTCTTACTGGGTGGAAAAAAACATGTAATGTTTTTATCACGACCGAGATGTTTCTAGGATGGAATCACCATTATCAATCCAAAGCCTGCTTCCACCAGTAGAAACACGATGCCGAAAGATTCAAAGGATCTATCCAGAAAAAGCGATATCAGACGTGTCAGGGCAACGAAAATATAGACCACTCCAACGAACGTTAAGGCTATCGGGTGATTAAAAAGAATAACAGGAGCCAGACCTAGACCCAGGAAAACTCCACCCATGATGGCTCTGATCTCAACCCTTCCTCTCTCTCCGGCGGCAGAAAACCCGGCCAACCTGGCGTAAGATTGGGGCCTTATAATAATGTACAGACCCGTTATTGCAGTGAGAGTAGAGATAATAAACTTGACGATAGTGAGCACTATATTTACGCCTCCCAAGAATTCTATATTATTCTAGCAGCACAATGTTTCGATAGCAAATCAATAGCGGATTATAAGAGATCTGAAAAAAAGCAGCAGATAAACAAGATTGCTCCATGCGGAAGTAAAGATACTTATCACCATTCCAAGTATAGGAACGAAGACGGAGAAGAAGTTCTTCTTTCTAATGTTTCTGATGTCCAACTTGCTTAGAACCTCCTCTTGAACGAGATCGGTATTTCTTATCAGGTACTCCCACTCAATTAAAGCTATTATTTCCAGCATCAAAATATTCCCGTGGAAGAGAAGCTCTACAAATTCGAAATCTCCGTAATCACTCAACAGAGACGTGGTCAACGGAATGAGAGTAATAAAAAGAAGATTCAAAAGGCTCAGCCACAGGTGAAGATCATCTGTCTTCCTCAAAAACTTCATTCGTTTGTTTCCCGAAATCCAGAGCGATCCAACCACGAAAAAGGAGATACAATAACTGAACAGCTCATAGTCGAGGCTGAGGATATATTTGATTAGTTCACTTTGAGAAATTATCTCTCCCGGTTCTGGAATCCTTATTGTGAGCACAAGAAGAGTTATGGCTATCGAAAAGACTCCATCTGTCAACGCCTCCAGCCTGTTGACATTGATCTGCCGGTCTGAAGAGGAAAATCTCAAATCCCTCTCCTAATAAGCTATGCCAACTCTCTTCTGTGAGTACTCCGAAGTGAACAACAGATTATAGGCAAATTCGGCCACGTCTTGAACCGAGATACGTTCACCGTTTTCCGGAAGAAAGTCAGCCGCGACCCGGTAACTCTGGTTACCCTCGGCAAATGACATAAAGGGAGGACACACAACCGTCCACTCCAGTTCGGAAGTCTTTAGTATTTCGAAAGCATCTAAGTACTCCCGCGATGTCTTTTTCAGATACTGAGGATAGTTAGGCGAGTCAAGTCTGAGTTCTCGCGGTGATAGTTGAAGAATGCCAGCGTTGGCTATAGCGACTAACTTGGTAACTCCCGATTCTCTGGCGCCGTTGATTATGTTCTTCATCGCCACCGCCAGCGTATCGTTCACGCTTCCGGAGTTATCGGGACCGAGTGCGCTTATTATGGCATCCTGACCCCTTATTGCATCCCTCACGGCCTGGCTGTTAAAAACGTCTCCCGCATGTATTTTCAGATTTTCTCTCCTCACGGTGAGCTTGGAGATATTTCCAACAAATATCGTCACAATGTGATTATCGCTGAGAGCCCTATCCAGGACCACTCTCCCAACTCTGCCAGTTCCACCAAACACTATTATCTTCAAGGCCGTTACCCCCTTTCATTCCTATACTTAATATATTATAGACTCAACTCGAAAAATCCAAATAACCGTTAACGTACAATACAGCCGGAACGGGCAGTCTTGGGTGGGAGATTTCGAAAAAACGCGATTATTTACCTCTAACTCTAAGAAAACTCTAAGGATATGGTCATAGACTTGGGATGTGAGAAAAATTCACGTGGAGGTGTGAAAGATGAAAAAGATACTGATTATCACTATAGCCATACTTATGGTGGGAGCGATCGCAACGGCAGCAGGACTGGGATTTAGAGCTCAGGGCATCAAGCAGGCTCAGGTCGGCTCAGGTCGATGCGAAGCATTCGTTGACGAAAACGGCGACGGAATTTGCGACTCATACGCACTGAGACCCCAACCGCAGGATGGAACAGGTAAGAGATGGGCTGCCGGAAGAATTAGTGGAGGTTTCAAAGGTAACAGAGCTGCAAACAGAGGAACCGGATTGGCTGGCCAAGAGAATTTCGTTGATGAGAACGGCGACGGGATATGCGATCTTCTTGGTACCAGAAATGGTATGGGTAGAGGCAAAGCGTTCGGTAGAAAGTAATCCCGCCACTGAATAGACGGAGAGTCCCTACGGGGACTCTTTTTTATCGCTCCACACAAAATCTTCATATGAAGATAGCTTGAACTGGCTGTCGGTCTCAACTTATGCATTTTGACTTAACCAAAAGAAGGAAATAGGACAGGGTCATTGAAAAAGGCATGAAATCATCGTATATTCGTGGTGACGAAACCTTACGAAAGGATGATTTCATGCCCACAACGAATATATCACAGATTATCTCGGATGTCATCGGTTCAGTTCGCTTCCTACGTATAGAGCAGAGAAGGTTTGTTGAAGGGTATTCCTGTGCCCTCTTCCTGTCCGCTCATAAGAACACCAGCAGACTGGCCCCCTTCTGTTCTTCTTCTCAGTCATCCATCTCGAGAATGTTGAGCTCTCAGTCACTCTCCACAAGAGACCTTTCATACGCGAGAGTAGATTACATCTCTAGATTCCTCCAGGAGAATTTTCTCGAGTTCAAGTACATCATTCTGGACGAGACTGTCATGAAGAGGAGAGGAAAGAGAATCGAGAATCTCGGGAGCTTCTACTCAACCATAGAGAATAGAATCGTGAGTGGAGTCTCTCTCTTGAGCGCTATAGGCTGGGTGAAAGATAAACTCTACTTCCCTCTCTTCTCCTCTTTGAGAGACGAAGAGAATCTCACAGACCAGTTCATTCGAATGCTCGAGAGAATCCCCTTCAAAGATACTATCCTCATGATGGATGGAGGAATACTCTGCTCGGAGATATTTCTGAAGGCTATGGAAATGGGTTTCACAGTAATCGGAAGACTCAATCCTGTACTGAATGTTATCTTTCAGGGGCGCAAGCTCCATCTGTCCAAATTGAGAGACAAAACTCGCGGTCTCTCTTCTATCATTGTGAAGATACCCAAATACAACAATGCCACTGTCAAGCTTGTCTTTCATAACACAGACCAAGAGAACAGAATCATCCTCTCAAGCGATACTTCTCTGACCGATTGGGAGATCCTTGAGCATTATAGGAAGAGAAACTACATCGAGACCTACTTCAAAGCAGTCAAGCAGAACTTCGGTCTCAAGGCTCAGGTCTTCTCCTCTACCAGTTTTCAGAAGCATGTAGAGCTTGTCCAGCTTGCCTTCACTACATGGATGATCGCCAACTTCTATCGCTCTGTCAAAGACCAGGTCTCTCTCAGGGATTTCCTTGAACTGATCAAATTCGATTACTTCTTCCAATTAGCTCGAAGCTCTTCCGCTAGCGACTCTTCTATCCACTTCCTTCTTCCTCGCTTTGTTAACTCGAAGTGCATAAGTTGAGTCGGTGATTTGGTCTTTCTTTGTCATACTGAAGCCAGTTTTTTGTCAAGGTACACAGGATATGCTAAGATAATTCTACCGGGGGTAAATGATGAAATCAAATCTTTCAATCATTATAATGATAGTATTTATCTTTGCCTGTATCTCATTAAAAGCCAACGTACTCGTCTTCGGAGGTGACAGAGATTACCCTCCCTACGAGTATATAGATGAAAACGGCGACTATACGGGTTTCAACGTTGACATTATGAGAGCGGTAGCCAGAGTTCTGGGAATGGACTTAGAAATAGAGCTCGGTGAATGGAACTACATAGTCGAGAAGATGAAATCCGGTCAACTCGACGGTCTGCTGGGCATGGCGGTAACGGCCGAACGCGAAAAATTGTACTCCTTTTCGATCCCACACAATTATCTTTACATGAGTATCTTTCACAGGAAAAACACCTCGATAAGCTCGGTCGAAGAGCTGCGCGACAAAGAGATAATCGTTCAAAAGAACGGTGTTATGCACGACTATCTTCTGGAAAACTCAATCACCGACAAAATAATCACAGTCGAGATGCCACTCGACGGATTGAAAATGCTTTCATCGGGCAAGGGCGATTTTGGTCTTTTCGGCAAGTATCAGGGGCTGTACCTGGCCAAACAGAACAACCTGAAAAATCTGGCTGTTTTTGAAAACGCCGTCTTCGAGAGAGATTACTGTTTCGCCGTTTCAAAAGAAAACCAGGATCTTCTCGGCCTACTCAACAAAGGCCTTCTCTTTATAAGGGACAGTGGCGAATACAGAGAAATCTATAAAAAATGGTTCGGCACGCTCGATTGGTTTGAAGGCAACGTTCAGAATATCGTGTTCTGGGGTACGATCGTTATATTGCTGTTCCTGATAGTGGTTTTCGTGCTTTCTATATGGAATTCGACTCTAAAAAAGCTTGTTGAAAAGAGAACCGAGGAACTGACCAGTAGAATCTCCGAGTACGACAGCCTCCAGAATAAAATTCGCGCCTTGCATGAAGTTACACTTCAGATGAAAAAATGCAGCGATGAAGAAGAAGTTTACGATCTGGTTGTGAAGGCCGCAAGAGAGATTCTCAAATACGATTATTACAGTCTCGACATCGTAGAAGGTGATTTTCTAGTGGCCAAAAGGTACTCCGACACCATAGAGATCAACTCGAATGTGCCAAAATACGAGGGAATCGCCGGTAGAACATTGAAAACGGGAGAGACGATAGTAGTCGACGATATCACCTCGGTCGATTACGCGCTCCCATCAAGCAATAAGATCAGGTCGCTGATAAGCATCCCCATGGGTTCTTTCGGTGTCTTTCAGACGGTTTCTTTAAAGCTGGCTGCCTTCAGCAGGGAAGATGTGGAACTGGCCGAGCTACTCATCTATCACGCGGTCGGTGCGATCGACATCATACGCAAAACGAAAGAGATAAGTTTCCTGGCCTTCCACGATTCGCTGACGGGACTTTACAACCGCACCTTTTTCGATGAAGAGATATTGCGGATGGACACTTCCAGAAACCTGCCAATATCTCTGATATTCGGCGATGTGAATGGTCTGAAGATCATAAACGACAGTTACGGCCACTTCTACGGAGACGAATATCTTAAAACTGTTGCTGGAACTATAAAAAGCTCATGCAGACAGGAAGATCTCGTTGTTCGCTGGGGTGGCGACGAGTTCGTAGTTTTACTTTTCAGAACTTCGGAGCAACAGGCCAGGGAAATCATCTTCCGCATCGAGAGCAACCTGGTCGCCATAAGAGACTTTCCTGTAGCCGTGAGCGTTTCTTTCGGTGTTTCCACGAAGACCTCCAAAGATCAGAATATCGCCAATTTAATCGAAGAAGCCGAATTCGAAATGTACAACCAGAAGGGATTATCAAAAAAATCCGGTAAAACCATGAAATGAAGAATGATCCGGCGGCTACGGATCGATGGATCACCTCGACGATCCATAGGGCAGGCCTCTGGTGTGGTACAACTCCGGTTAAGTGAGCGCTAGCCCCTTTTGATTCCTGCAAGCTTCTCAAAGGTCTCCCTGAGCGAAAAATAGGTTTCTTTGAAGAGATCATAAAGTCTCAGATATTGCTTGTGCTCGTTTCCCAACGGCTCGATTTGTTCGACATCTACTACGAAATCTCTAGCGGCTGAGAAATCGAAAAGGCCGGAACCTACTCCGGCAATTATCGCGGCACCCATCGATGTCGCTTCTTCAACGTTTCGTGGAACTACCAGGACTTTCCCAAGAATGTTAGAGAGTATCCTTTTCCAGCTCTCGCTTCTGGCACCACCGCCTATGACACGAATCTTGCCTATCGGTATCGACTCTTCGATGGTATCCAAGATCCATTTGAGATTCATCGAGACGCCCTCAACACAAAATCAAAATTAGTGGTTGAGAGCGGTTCTTTTTGCGGTAAATGCGCCAATTGCAGAAATGGTCGCGTTGATCTATGCCATGACAGAACACCGAACGTTTTCAGTCGGGTCGAGAGTGACGGTTTCGCCATGGGTTTCGCCGAGAAGATAATCGTTGACAGTCAGAACGCTGTCCCTTTCGAGGGAGTCTCCTTCCTGGAGGCCTCTCTCGTAGAACCTATGGGAGTCGCTCTGGATTTGAGCTATACGGTTAAGCCTGAATTGAACGACGATGTGCTGGTCGTCGGTCTGGGACCGATCGGACTTATGGCTATTCAGATCGCGAAGGTCATGGGTGCCAGACGCGTCTTCGCAGCCAACCACTCCCGTTCCAAAATCAGGATCGACGTGGCCAAACAACTGGGTGTGGACGAAGTGATAGAGGTGGATAAGACGCCCATAAGTTCATACCGATTCCCCCGTGGCGGAGTGGACAAAGCACTTGTGACAGCTCCTCCTTATGTCATACCCGAGGTGCTGAGAGTCATGAACTATGGAGGTGTCGTAGGGTTCATCGGTATTGATTATGGCGAAGGCCGATTCATAACTTTCGACGCCAATACCTTCCATTTCAACAAACTCCAGCTCAGAGCCTCGCATGCCGTGCCTGCCCTTTACTTCCCCATCTGTATCGATATGATCAAGAGCGGTGCGGTGAACGTGAAGCCCCTGATAACCGACACTTTCACACTCGAAGATATAGAGATAATGATGAAGAGGGCCGAAAAGGAAAAGGACAGGGTAATTAAAGCAGTTATGATCGGCCGAAATTAACGAAAAAAGTGGCTGCCTCCCGCAGTACCCATCTTTTGAAAAGTATTGAAGACAGGTGTCCGGTGGGCAGCCACTTCACTTTACAATCCGGTATCGCCTGCGATAGTTCAAGGGTCGATTTCTTGGGAATGAAGATGTCGAAAAGTGCACCTGTGAGCAACGTGGGGCATCTCACGAACCTGGCATAAGTAAGAGGATCGTATTCAAGGCAGGATATAGGGGCGCTCCCCAGTTCCACTTCGGGACCTTCGAGAGAAGCGGTGTAGTCGTGAAAGATTTTCCCGTGCATCTCATGGCACTTATCTCTGTTGCAGGAACCGTCCTCTTCGTATTTAACTCTCATAACCCCCGTAACGAAGCTCTTCCATGTTATGTGATAGAAATTTCCTCCGGTAACCGTCAGTGAAAGCCCGGAGATGCCTCCGTCGATGGCGGCCGTAATAACTGCGATGAAACCTCCGAAGCTGTAACCCATAAGGTAATAGGGGGGAGAACAGGTCGCTCTTAGATACTCCAGACTGGTCATGGCATCCACCACGGCGTTCTCGAATCTATCACGCAGTACGTCGGTGCGGGGATCGAGAAACAATTGGCCCGACCTGTATCCGTCCGGTGTTCTCTCGAAATGGTAAGGCAAGATCATCATCGCGCCCGAAAGGCCGTATCTGCCGAAATTCTCGGGAAACCAGCGCAGGTACTCAAGGTTACGCTCTCCTCTGCCGTGAAGGAAAAGGACAGTTCCTTTCTCGCCTTCCCTGTATATATAAAGGGGGATTTGATCGTTCTCGAGAAAGCTGCATGGGAAGTTCGACCTAAGAACGACACGTTCATTCCTTCCCGAACGCTCTTTCTCGATAACCGAAGTCTCTCTGGAATAACGTTTGGCGAAAATCTCCTTTTTGATTCTATATCACCCCAATTAATTATATAATAGTGCGATAAGCTAACCGTGCTTTATTAGGAGGCTGATATGAACACTCTCGCGGTTGTAATCGCCATCGTCGTTCTTATTGTATCGCTTAGGCTTTTCAAAGACATTTCTTTGTCGCTGCTCTTTTCGGTTCTTACCATAGGGTTAATACTTCTAATCCACCCGGGAGATTATCTCAAAGCTTTCACCACAGAGATAATGGACTGGAACTTCTGGAAGGTAATAATAACCGTATTTTCTATTTACCTGTTGGGTGAGACCATGGACAAGAGCGGAAATTCAACCAGGTTCGTGAGAGCTGTAGAAAAACTCTTCCCCGAACCCAGAGTTTCGATATCGTTGATGCCCGCAATCATCGGTTTACTGCCCATGCCCGGAGGCGCGATGTTTTCGGCACCCATGGTAAGGGATCTCGCTAGAAGCGATCCATCTATCACCGACGAAGATGCGATGGTTTTCAATTACTGGTTCAGGCATGCCATGGAATTTTTCTGGCCGCTCTATCCTGCTCTGGTAATAGCGGCTGGCATATCGGCAATCAGTATAAACAAACTGGTTCTCTGGCTTTTTCCGATAGGACTCGTCGCACTCGTGAGCGGTTATCTTTTGATGATAAGAAGACCCATAAGAATCAGGTACAGTAACTACGCTATCAAAGAGCTCCTTATAAGTGCCTGGCCTATCATCGCGGTCATCGTTCTGGTAATACTTAATCAGCCTGGCTGGCTGGCGGTTATGGGAACGGCCTTGATATATCTGTTGCTGAACAGGAACAAGAAAAAGGTTATAGTCGCCGCACTCAAATACAAGACCTTCATACTTCTTTTAACGGTCTTTTTTTACAAGAACCTGGTCGATATCGCCGGGATACCACAGGCGATGGGCAGTGAACTGATAGCTTGGTCGATACCCCCCATCACTCTGGTGATTCTGTTGCCTTTTCTCATGGGCTTCATGACCGGTGTCACCCAGGCCGGCGTCGGTCTGAGTCTCCCTCTCATACTCAGTATGGGCAGCGGTTATGGTACACTCTCTACTGTCATGCTGGCCTATACATTCGCTGTCGTGGGTGTTTTGGTCTCCCCCATACATCTTTGCACAGTGCTCACTGTGGAGTATTTCAAAACCGAATATACTAGAGTCATGAAGAGGATATCCGCGGTCACACTTCTCTCAATCGCGGCAAGCGTGGTGGTTTTCCTGCTGTCCAAGTCAACTTGATATTAACACAGGAGAAGATCTACAAGGGGTATACTTCTACTTACTGATTTCGATTGGAGGTGAGAAGGAATTGAAAGATTACTCCGTTGTCCTTACCAATGTCACAAAGATATTCGACAACGAATTCACCGCTGTGGACAACGTTTCTTTGAAAATAGAACAGGGCGAGTTTTTTTCTCTTCTGGGACCCTCTGGTTGTGGCAAGACTACTATTCTAAGGATGATAGCAGGCTTCGAAGATCCAACTTCCGGTAGCATAATGCTGAACGGTAAAAATATCATCGGTACACCTCCAAACGAAAGGGAAGTGAACACGGTTTTTCAAAACTACGCTCTCTTTCCACACCTGAATGTCTTCGAAAATATAGCTTTCAGCCTCAGATTGAGAAAGGAGAAAGAGGAAGAGATCAGGCAGAAAGTCATGAACATGATCGACTTGACGAGGCTGAACGGTCACGTCGAGAAGATGCCCTCACAGCTTTCTGGAGGTCAGAAGCAGAGGGTGGCTATCGCCAGAGCCCTTGTGGGGAAACCCACCGTGCTTCTTCTCGATGAACCATTGGCGGCGTTGGATGCCAAGCTGAGACAACATATGCTTGTCGAGCTAGATACGATCCACGACGAAGTGGGAATAACCTTCATCTATGTAACTCACGATCAAAGCGAGGCCATGTCGATATCCGACCATGTGGCGGTGATGAACGAAGGCGAAATTATTCAGTATGGAACGCCTTTCGAAGTCTATGAAAGTCCTGTCAATGCTTTCGTTGCCAATTTTATCGGAGAAACCAATTTCTTCACCGGAACCGTAGAAAAGGTTGAAGAGGAATACTTTATGCTCGACACCGGCAGGTTCGGCAAGATCTGGTTCTATAAAGATATGGAAGTCAAGATCGGTCAGGTTATCCAGGTTTCGCTCCGACCGGAAAAAGTAAAAGTGACTAAAGAAAAGCCAATCACCCCGCAAGGGATCAAGATAAATATACTCGAAGGAACGGTGGACGAGACTATATATCTCGGAAGTCAGACCAAGTACACCATAGCGGTTGGCAATCATTATCTCCAGGCCTTTAAACAACACGTGAGATACCTGTTGGACGAGGTGATAATTACCTGGAAGGACCGTGTGTACGTCTGGTGGTTCGCTGACGATAGTTACGTCCTGCGCGAACCTGGTGGTGTCTCAATTGAAGAGTAAGAGAGATTTCACGGGTTTTATGGTCTCTATGCCCGGTGTACTCTGGCTGACAGTCTTTTTTCTGATCCCGTACATTATAATCATCATCTACAGTTTTCTGACATCGGGAATTTACGGTGGCGTGGAGCTGCCGTTCACTCTCGAGGCTTACTCGAAGATGCTGGTCAACGCTGGTTACTGGCAGATACTCTGGAGAACTGTCTGGATATCCATTATTGCTACGTCGATCTGCGTTGGGCTTGGACTTCCGGCAGCTTACTTCATCGCCACGTCAAAACACAGGAACATTTTTCTCACTCTGGTCATCATACCCTTCTGGACAAATTTTCTGGTCAGAATCTTTGGTTGGATGGTCATACTGGGGCGAAACGGCTTGATCAACTCCTTCCTGCAACTACTGGGTTTGAAAGAGCCCTTGAGCTTTATGTATACACCCGGGGCTGTGATACTGGTGATCGTGTACATGTACCTTCCGTACATGATACTCCCGCTTTACAGCGCGATAGAGAAATTTGATTTTAGACTCATAGAAGCGGCTATGGATCTTGGAGCCAAAAGAACCCAGGCAATTTGGAAAGTGCTCATACCTTCGATAAGGGGCGGAATTGGCGCAGGAGTCATACTGGTCTTCATACCGGCTCTCGGTTCGTACGCCATCCCCGACCTGGTTGGAGGCGCCGATGGGGCGATGCTTGGAAACCTCATCGCCAGACAGTTGACGGTCGCGCGTAACTGGCCGTCGTCATCGGCGATATCGATGATCTTTCTTCTTATCTCGACACTCGGACTTCTGGTGTACCTAAGGATCAACAAAGTGCAGAACAAGAGAAGGGTACAGGTGAGCGAAATCTATATGAAAGAGGAGGAAGGCTGATGGAAACCAAAAAAGTCATAGGCAAGCGAAGATTTTCTATGACGATTACAACGATAGTTTTCGTTTTCCTCTATCTTCCGATTTTCGCCCTGGTCGTTCTTTCTTTCAACAGTGCGAGACAGGGTGTTGCCTGGACGGGCTTCACCTTGAAATGGTATGCGGAACTCTTCAGGCAATCGGATATTTGGGCGGCCTTCTTAAACACGATTATAATTGCCGTCACTTCCTCGGTCGCAGCTACGGCGATCGGTACCTTCGCCGCTCTGGCCCTGTACTGGTATCAGTCGCGTCTCAAGAGCTATCTCGGAATTCTCGTATATACACCCCTAATAATTCCCGATATCCTGATGGGTGTATCGATGCTGGTGTTCTTTGTGGCCGTAGGGTTACCTTTAGGTCTATTCACAATATTTCTAGCCCACGTAACATTCTGTGTATCCTATGTCACCGTGACAGTCATGACGAGGCTCGAAGACTTCGACTACTCGGTGGTCGAGGTTGCGAGGGATCTGGGAGCTCGCAACCGCCAGGTATTTACAAAGGTGGTTGCGCCGATAATTATGCCTGGAATCATGGCAGGTTTCCTTCTATCGCTGACGCTCTCCATAGACGATTTCGTCATAACCTTTTTCGTGGCTGGCCCCGGTTCGACCACACTGCCGTTGAAGATATTCTCGATGATAAAGTTCGGAGTCTCTCCTGTGATAAACGCTCTTTCAACACTGCTCCTTATAGGAACACTTTTCGTCTCCTTTTTCGGGAGCAAGTTCAGAAAATTAATCTTTTAGGAGGTGGTACGTAGATGAAAAGAGCTACGATCTTTCTTTTTCTGGTTTTATTGGCCGTACTTTCTCTAGGTAAGGGGAATCTTATCCTTTACGGCTGGTCTGATTACATTCCTGAAGAGGTAATAGAGAATTTCTCCAAGGAATACGATGTAAAAGTGACATACGACACTTACGATTCCAACGAAACAATGTTCGCCAAACTCAAAGCCGGGGCGAGGGGTTACGACCTGGCCATGCCTTCTGCCGACTATACAAGTATCATGATCAAAGAGAATATGCTGTTGAAGATCGATAGATCGAAAATCGACAACCTGATCAACATCGATCCCGACATAATCGAACAGATGTACTACGATCCGAACAACGAATACAGCATACCTTACATGGTCGGCACGACCGGAATAGCAGTGAACACCCTCTATCTTCAGGACTACCCGAAATCCTGGGAGATCTTCCAGATGCCTGAATTGAGAGGCAAGATGACTCTTCTGGACGATATGAGAGAGGTCTTCGGAGCCGCTTTGAAATACCTTGGGTATTCCGTTAACACGACCGACGAGGCCCAGTTAAAAGAAGCGAAGAATCTCATTTTGGAATGGAAGAAGAATATAGCCAAGTTCGACAACGAACTCTTCGCTAAAGGTGTGATTTCCGGAGAATTCTGGGTGGTTCACGGATACGGCGAAAACATATTCTACGAGGCTACCGAAGAAGAACTCGAAAATATCGATTTTTTTATCCCTCGAGAGGGTAGCACCATGTGGATAGACAGCTTTGTAATCCTCAAAGGGGCAAGGAATATAGATAACGCTCATCTCTTCATAAACTACATACTCAGGCCGGAAGTGTCGGCTAAGATCTCAGATTACTTGCTTCTTCCCTCTCCAAACGTACCGGCAAGAGAACTGATGGAAGAGGAACCGGTTTACACGGCCCAGGAAATGGAAAACACCGAGTTGATCAAGGATCTCGGAAGAGATTTGAGACTGTACAATGATCTCTGGAACGAGATAAGGTTCGGTCTTTGATCTCGGACAGTCTGACAAAATCGAATAAAAAGATAAGACCGGGAGCTTCTCCCGGTCTTCGTAACTCAGGGGTAATCGTGCTGCTGACAATCGCTTTGCATTTCAAAGGGGTTGTGCCTGTGGTTTCTCTGGTCTCTGATGTTGAGACTCGCCCCTTCAAAAAAAGGTTCACTGTTCAATGATTTCTTCGGCTGCTTTTAAGTCTTCGGGGGTGTTCACTCCGAGAAATTCTCTCTCGTTGTTTGTCACAAAGCCGCATATATTCTTGTTGTCAGCGATTGCCATGGACACTATGTCGGCTATGTAAATTTCTCCTGTACTTTCGTTAGGAGATAACTTTTCTATATACGCCTCTACCACGGATTTCTTCAGAATTATCGGACCAATGTAGAACTCCCACGGAGGGTCGAAATCGGGAACTTTCTTCTCCTGGAAAGCTATAACTCTTCCTCTCTCATCCCTTTCGACCAGGGCGTAGGGGTATCTCCTTTCCGTAGTTCCCGAAAGGAAAGTGATATCGCAGTTTCTCTCTATGTGCAGCGAGACCAGAGATTTCAAAGAATCTCTCGAGATAAGTACCAAATCGGCATACATAACCAGTATATCCTCACCGTTTTCAATCAAATTCAAAGCCTGGGCAAGCGCATCGGCCGTTCCCTTCGGAACACTCTGATAAGCGAAAGTAACGGGAACTTTCAGTTGGGAAAGGAAATCTCCCTCGAAATCGGGATTAATTACTAATATGGCTTTGCGGCTTGCTGTAGCATAGAAGGCCTTTTCAATTACGTGTTCGATCATAGTCTTACCCTTGATCTTCACTAGTGGTTTTGGCACTGATGATCTCAGACGTTTTCCCTGCCCGGCGGCAAGAATGACCGTTATCAATTGAAACACCCCTTTCTGCACACCCTTTTTCAGAATGATAGCACGTTTGAAAGACAGAAAAACTGAAATTTCGTTCAACGCTCAACTTATAACTCATCAATAATTACGTACCACCCATAACTGCTCCGGATACAGAGTTTGAATCCTTCCCTAACCTATAAAAAATGATAAGTTGAGTTATTGTGAGCATATTGATGAATTGTATGTCAACTATAATTATTATTTGGTAATTATGTCATCTAAAACGCAATATTGCATTATTCAACAATCGCCATGATAGAATTCACTTAAAAGTATTCTCATTCTTTCAAGGGGTTGATTTTCTAATATGAAACAAGGACAATCTAATTCAACCGAGGTGGGCTCACACAGCGTTATTTTGTACAACGATCTATCTGAGATTGAAAGGGCTCTTGGCAGTTTTTTTTTCAGCGGATACAGACGGGAGAAGAAACTACTTTTCATCTATGACAGGCTCACTCTGGCTGACCTTCTGAGAGCCATAGAACCCTATGGAATGGATCTCGAGGAGTTACGTGATTCCGGCAGGATTGAAGTTGCCAGCGCGAGAGATACCTACTTGAGAGATGGCGTTCTAGATTTGGAAAGGATGGCGAAAAAGCTCGAAGAAAAAACGTGAGAGGCGCTTGATAGCGGATTCGACGGACTATGCGTGGTCGGAGAAGGCTCATGGATATTCGATGAGAGCTTTAATGCGGCCAAGATGCTTGAGTACGAATCGAAGATGGACGAGTTTATCGGCGAAAATCCTCTCGACGCCTGCTGCATATACGATACATCAGTCATAAACAAAAGGATGCTTCTACAAATTTCCGGTCTTCACCCGTTCATTTTCGATACTGATAGTTTTACACCAAACTACGATTATTTCAAAGACACTTACGGACATGTTTGTGAGAGTGACGAATGTAGGCAATTATACATGGGAACGGCGACCATGGCTTCGGAGATGTTTAGAATCAGGGGTTTCTATACCGAAGATCATTGCAAAAACGTATCTAGACTTGCCTGTGCAATAGCCAGAAAGATGAACGAAATTAGACTGGCCGGAGAACTGGAAACTGCTGGAATGATACACGATATCGGTATGATGACTATATTTTCAGAAATGATCGGTAAACCAGGAAAGCTCGCCTGGTTTGAATCACAGCTTTTACATGAACATCCTCTCGTGGGATACGAACTCGTGAAGAAAGTACCCTTCCCTCGCCCTATTGCAAAAGCCATACTGGAGCACCATGAAAGGCTGGACGGTTCGGGATATCCGTTGGGATTAAAGGGCGATGAAATCAGCATTGGAGGTAAAATTTTGGCCGTGGCCGAGGTCGTATCGGCCATGAGTTTCTACAGAATCTACAGGGACGATTATGGAGTAGAAGTAGCTTTGAATGAAATTGAAAAAGAAGCCGATCGCTTTTACGACAGCGATGTGGTAGGAGCCTGTTTAAAGTGCTTCGAAGAAGGCTTTGAATTTTAGACGTTTTAAATGGCAAACGACACGTAATGTTCTTTCGAAGGACGCCGGACTTTATTAGAGCTCTTTTCCGTAGCGGACAGATCTGTTGTTTCACTGGAATCTCACAATCTTCGGGGGTGTTGACGATGATAGTAACAGTAGTGGATATTTATGTCAAGAGCGAAAAGATAGATGAGTTCATTGAAGCTACTACGCTCAACCATAAAAGCTCCGTTATGGAAGAAGGGAATCTCAGATTCGACTTCCTGCAGGATAGATCAAAACCGAATCACTTTCTTCTTTACGAAGCCTATGAATCGGAAGATGCGGCTGCGGCTCACAAGAAGACCGATCATTATTTGAAGTGGAAGAGCACCGTAGAGAGCTGGATGGAGAGACCGCGCATTGGAACCCAGACGAATGTCATAGAACCGTCAGATATCGCTTCGTGGAAGAGATGATAATATATCGGAACAGAGACCGGGTGAGGTGTGGAAATGCTTTTAGAGCTTTTTAAAGAAAGGGTAGAAAGCGTACGGTCTTTATTTGAAGAGAATGGAGCAGATGCTCTTTTGATAAGCAAGTGCAACAACTTCTCCTGGTTCACATTCGGCGCGCGCAGCCATATAACACTCAACGCGACCGAAGGAGAGGCTTCCATTCTGGTGACACGTAACGGAGTCTATCTGCTCATAAACAACATTGAACTTCAAAGACTCATAGATCTGGAGTTGCCTAGAGAAATACAGGGGGAGCTTGAAATTGTCGAATACGACTGGTTCGAACGTATCTCCGCCGAAAAGAGAGCGATCGACTCGATAGTGAAAGGCAAAGTCATCTCCGATACCGGAAGATACGAGACCGGCACCGTAGATCTGGTATCTCTCAGGAGCGTCTTGAGCGATTACGAAGTGGAATCTTATTCGGATCTTGGAAGTGAATGCGACGAAATCTTCTCGGATGTGGTTTCCTTGTTCACACCGAAGATGACCGAGCTCGAAGTTCAGGGAATCATGTACCGGGAAATGTCGAATAGGGATATAGAACCGGTGCTCACACTAGCCTTTTCCGAGGAGAGTACTCTAACTTACAGACACAACTTATCGAGAAACACGAGGCTCGGAAGAAGAGGCTTCGTAAGCATTTGTGCCAGGAGACGCGGCCTGATCGTCTCCTCTTCTCGCTCTTTCATGTTCGAAGAAGTCAAAGGAATCAGAGAGCAACACAGGCGCAACTGCTATGTAGATTCGGTGGCGATCGCCTCTTCAAGGCCCGGAAAAAAACTTTCCGATGTGTTCGAAAAGATAAAGGATGCCTACGCCTCGCAGAAAGCTCCAGGAGAGTGGAGGTTCCATCACCAGGGAGGTCTTGCCGGTTACTCTCCCAGAGAAGTGGTTGCCGACCCGTACACTTCCGTAGTGCTTAAAAGCGGAAACTCCCTCGCCTGGAACCCGACGATCAGGGGTACCAAGTCGGAAGACACAGTCGTGTTGCTTACCGGGCAAAATCGAATCGTTTCATATCCTCAATCGAGCAGATGGCCGGCCTTAATTTTCGAAATCGAGGGCCATACAGTCAGGAGACCGGATATAGTGCTTTTGAAATAGCTCCGATTCATAAACATTTACAAACTACTCGCGATTTTATTGAATACCATTAGTACGCCGACTACGCAATAGCGCTGGCATGGTTTCCTAATTTGAACGAATATAGGAAGGGATCACTCAGAGATCCCTTTTCGCCGATGCGGGCAGATGTGATACAATCTATTTCGCAAAGTCGAGTGGAGGTATTAGCGTGAAGATCGTAGTGACCAACAAAAAGGCGAGGTTCCAGTATCATCTACTGGACAGCTATGAAGCGGGGATGGAGTTGATGGGAACGGAGGTGAAATCTCTAAGGCTTGGAGGGGCTTCGCTTGTAGACGCCTACTGCAAAATAGAGAACGGAGAGTTGTTTCTTATAGACTGTAACATCAGTCAGTATTCTCACGGAAATTTCTGGAACCACGACCCCAGAAGGAAGAGAAGGTTGTTAATGCACAGAAAGGAGATACTGAGACTGGACCAGAAAACTAAAGAAAAAGGGCTCACGATAATTCCTACAAAGATCTATTTCAACGATAGAGGTAGGGCTAAGATCGAAATATCTCTGGCCAAAGGAAAGAGGCTTTTCGATAAGCGTGAAGATATAGCACGTAGAGATGTCGAGAGGAAATTGAGACAGCGTGTCGATATTTGAATATCAAGAGAGAGAAAGATTTTTCAATACGCGACCAGGCTGCATCAACGGCTTTGAACGTCCATGTTGTTGTGGTATAATCAATCTGATTTATACTGCCAATAATGCCAAGAGCTTTGCAATAATTTAGGGGAGGTGTATTTATGAAGAAAGTCGCTTTGGTAGCTCTGCTCCTTTCTGCGGTTATTATGGGTTTCTCTGCACCTAAAGCGCTTATCGGTGGAGCCTTCGGTATCAACGCCACCAATCCAATTTATCAACCTGAAAGATGGGGTGCCGGTGCGCTGGATCTGTCTCTTCAGCTTCCTTTCACTGAAAAGATAGGTACAACGCTGAGTGCTCAGGCTGCTATAAGGTATCCAACTAACAAGATAGGTCTCTTGAATGCAGACATCTACTTCCAGATTTTCGAGGTTTTAAATTTACAGGTAAGGCTTCTTGTTAGCATTGGTACTGTGCAGGATACAATTGTTGGTCAGCAATCATGGGTTCTCTGTGGATTTGATCTAGGTGCTCCGCATCTGGCCATAGGGGGCGGTTTCCAGGTCATGGCACCAATTACTGAAAAGGTAACGCTCAACGGTTACGCAAGGGGCTACAGGGTTTACAAATACGCAACCCGCCAGGAAGGAAACTTCCCCGGTGGAGACTACTGGCCTCTCCCGGAGTTCTTCTCTGTAGGTCTCGGCGTTCTTTATTCATTCTAGTCAGGAGCTAAAGAGCTTTTTGATTAAGAGGTTTTGTTTTTTTCTGTTCCTTTCTTTTCTATGTGTGAGTTTAGCGGTTACGGGTTACGACAAATTTCTTCATTATTCTGTAAGTTATACCGCCTACGGTTTTTCGAGCTTTCTGCTCGGTAACGTGGGCGGTTTTCTTTTTACATCGGCTCTTGGAATAGGCAAGGAGATCTGGGATTTCACTTCACGTAGAGGTACAGCCGAGTTCGAGGATCTGATCGCAGACTTCGCTGGAATGATAGCGGCATACCATCACATCCGAAGTCTAGACTTCAGGCCGCTTTTTATATTTCAGGTAGTATTTTAGTCTTATTGCAGTAATTGGCCAGGGATCTGGAGGTTGTTCCTTTCCGCCAGTGCGACCAGGTTTCTGACAGTCTTCGGATCAAGAGTAACTCCCTTAGAAAGAGAATACATCCTCGAAAGCTCTTCCTTCTCTCCGTGGTAGTAGATCTTCTCACTTCCGCGAGCCTTCTCGCTTGACACGACGCCGTCAATTATCGATTGAATTTGTTGTTTCATACTTTCCGGTTCTCCAAAGAGCTTCAAATCCATTGCACCGAAGAAATGGCAGACGCCGGCGACTCCTTCCCTATAAGTCAGGGCGCTCCACGAACCAAAAGAGAGACCGGCCGATACCAGATCAACAAGCAGAGAGAGTCCATACCCCTTATGACCGCCAAACTCCTCACCGGAACCTCCCAGTGGGAGAATTCCACCTGGTCTCCTGTTGTTGAAATTGGCAAGAACCTCTCCGGGGGAATTTGTATCAACACCAAGGCTATCGACGGCCCATCCTTCGGGAATTACTTTTGCCAGTCTATCGTACACTTCGAGTTTTCCCCTGGTCACTACGCTCGTTGCCATATCTAGTATGAAGGGATGCCTAGAACCGGGAATGGCAATGGAAAAGGGATTAGTTCCTAGAACGGCCTCTCTTCCAAACGTCGGCACGACCAGAGGGTAGCTGTTGGTCATGGCAATTCCAATCATATCTTTTTCGAGTGCCATCTCGGAATAGTAGGCTGTAATTCCGTAATGGTTCGAGTTTCGTACGGAAACGAACCCCACAAGGTTATTCCCAGCCTTCTCTATGGCTAGATTCATAGCCCATTTTGAAACGCTCTGCCCGGGCCCTCCCCGGCCATCTACAACGGCCGAGAGGGGAGTTTCGTACTCTATCGAAGGCGTTTTATTCAGTTTTATATGGCCGGCGTTTCGTTCGTCTATGTATCGCTTGAGTCTCGCGACTCCATGAGAGGGTATTCCCCTTAGGTCGGCTTCCAGCAATACATCGACGATATCGGTCGAAACATCCTGTCCAAACCCTTCAGCAATCAGAATATCCACACATAGATTTCTCAACGACCCACTGTCTATTACTGTCATATCCATTTCAGACACATCCTTGAAAGAAATTTCTAGCGATCTTCCCATAGAGTTCCCTGGCGGTATGGATCTCTTCCAATTCGACGTACTCGTTGGCCTTGTGGGCCATAATGGCCGCCCCCGGTCCGAGTATCACGGTCTCGATGCCAGCAGGGGCTATAAAGGCTCCGTCGGTGAAGTATGTCATTGTCAGCGGTTCCGATTTTATTCCCATCTCTTCGAGAGTGGAACGGGTATAATCGACCAATCTTCCTGAAGAGCTGAAAGGGTTGCGGGCGAGTAGAACCTTCTGACCGGCGCCTTCGAATCGCGAGAGGATTTTGTCTATGATTCCGGTGACTTCCGAAAGCGAGATGTTGCTCATAAAACGGATATCTAGAACACAACTGGCGGAATCGGGAACGGTGTTCTCTTTGGAACCTCCCGATATCTTGTTCAGACTCACTGTCAGGCCCTCAATACTCCCCAGTTCATCGGCGATTTTTCGATACGCATCTATAAGAAGGAGGACCGCGTTGATCCCCTCTTTAGGCTGTGAGCCGTGGGCCGATTTTCCCTTGAAGCTCAGTTCGCTCCAGACGGCCCCTTTTTCTCCGCTCGCAAGTCTCATCGACGTGGGCTCACCGATCAACGCACCGGCTATTTCAAGCGTATTTTCTTCGAGGAATCTTTTCACCCCGCTACAACCAACCTCTTCGTCACAAGTTGCCAGAAAGGCAAGATTTCCCCCGAATCGTTCATCACTGGAAAGATCGATGAAAGCCGCCAACATGGAGGCGAGCCCGGCCTTCATATCTGCCGATCCGCGGGCATACACCCTTCCGTTTTCAACAACGGGTTTGAAGGGCTCGCTCGTCCAACCCGAGGCAGCCGGCACCACGTCCATATGTCCGGTAAAAAGCAAGAAAGGCAGCCTACCGTTCCTGTCGATTTTAGCGAGAAGATTTACCCGTCCGACATCAACTCTCTGAATCGTGGAGCCTATACCGTAACTCTCAAGCGTTTCTTTTATATATAGAGCCAGAGACTCTTCGTTGCCTGGAGGGTTGGTCGTATCGTATTTGCACATTTCAAGGAAGATTCTTTCCAACTCGTCTTTACCCGGAATCATAGCTTTATACCAACGTTCCATATAGAATAATCGTCCTGTCCGAGGAGTTCTGACTTGGTTTCCGCTCCGTTGGAAACGTCGATTAACAAATCGAAAAGCCTTTCACCGCTCTTTTCAAGAGTTTCTCCTCCGGAAATTACAGCGCTGCAATCGAAGTCGATGCTGTCCCTCATTTTTACTGCCGTGTCGCGATTACCGGTAATCTTTATCACCGGAGCGATTGGATTTCCCGTAGGCGTTCCCTGACCAGTAGTGAAAAGTATGATGCTGGCGCCACCGGCGACCATACCCGTTACGGACTCAACATCGTATCCGGGAGAGTCCATTAGATAAAGACCGGGAGCCCTTTCTATACACTCTCCATACTCTTTGACTCCCACTATAGGTACTTTGCCGCCTTTTATCATTGCTCCAAGAGATTTTTCTTCGAGAGTGGTAAGCCCTCCCCTCACATTTCCCGGAGATATGTTATTTGGAATATTCTCTCTATCGACCATGTCGCGGCTGTTATTTCTGCTCTCGTTGATCATCCTCTCGAGCATGCGGGTGAATCTTTCCTTCTGAGAATCGTCACTCATACGCTCGAAAAGGAGATGCTCGGCCCCCACTAGCTCGGTGGTTTCCGAGAGAATCACCCGACCGCCGTTTCCCCAGACCAGATCGGCCACATGTCCAACAACGGGATTTGCGGATAGTCCCGATGAAAAATCCGAACCACCGCATTCTACACCGATCGTGAGCGCTGAAAGCGGAACACTCTGTCGCTCTATCTTCGAAGCCTCGATCACAAACTCCCTGGCCTTTTCCCTCCCCAATCTTATGGCTTCACCATTACCAACCTCCTGTACCATTATGAGCTCGACCGGTTTGCCAGCCTGGGCGATCAGATCTCTGAGCTCGTGGGGTGAAACCCTTTCACAGCCCAGGCCTATAACTATCACCGCCGCCACGTTCGGGTTGAGGGCGGTATTTATTAACGTCCTTCGGGTTTGGTGAAAGTCCTCTCCCAGTTGCGCACAGCCCTGGTTGTGTCTGGCAACCGCACAACCCGGCACCGACGAGGCTATCCTTTCGGCGACCTTCGAAGAACAGATAACGCTAGGAAGTACCAACACGTAATTTCGGAAACCCACATTTCCATCCTTTCTTATGTAACCCTTTATAGTTTTGTGCATATAATAACGGCTTAAGCCTGTTCACCTCCTTTACCGGATTCCGTTCTGGCACTTTTTACATTGTGGACGTGAACGTGCTGTCCTGCAAATATTTCGATGGTTGCAATTCCAATCTTATTGTTATACTTTATCACCGCATCCCCGGGTATCATGTCTTTCACGGCCACTTTGTGACCGGAAGGTATAGAGTCTCTGGAAACGATTTTTTCTGCTTGACCGGTGCCTTTTATCTCAATCGTTTCACCCGGCTCCACTCTCTCCAGCAGAGTTGCCACGTTGTCGTTTTGAGAAAGCAAAATCGCTTGCTTCATACCTTTGCCTCCAATTCTAAAAAGCTGGTTGCCGTCTTGTAATCAACTTTCGATGACCCGAGGATCGAGCAGATAATATCCATTGAGTGTTTCAAATGCCTGTCTAGAGCCATTTCTGCTCTACTTAAGTTTCTCTCCAGAATTCCCTCAGCTATTTCCAGGTGTTCCTCCATCTCGCATATGATCCAGTCCTTCTGTTGCTGAGGCAGATAGTACTTGATAACGTTTCTCATTCTGGTTATGAGTATCGATATTTTCTGCATTATGTCTATGAGATAGCTGTTGCCACAATTTTCCAGTATTAGCCTGTGGAGTTTATAGTCGATGTCATAAGGAACATTTTCCATGGTCTCTTCTCGGTTGGAAAGGTGTTTCCGCATTCTAATTATCAGATTTGAAATGACTGACATATCCACCGAGTCTATGGATTCTCTTAGCGCCAGCTTTTCGAGTTCGATTCTTACGTAGAAAAGCTTCCTAACTTCTTCTTCGCTTATTTCCTTGACATAGAAGCTCTTCGACGGCCCAAGTATTAGCAAACCATCCTCCTTCAGCTTGTAGAGAGCGCCCCGAACAGGTGTTGACGAGACACCGTAAATGGTTTTGAGACGGCCGATGGTCAATTTTTTACCAGGCGGTATTTCAAGTTCGACTATACTTCTCAAGATAGATCTATAAACCTGTTGTTGAATTCCATGGAAACGGCTGCCGTCGGATCCAGTCATCGTAATCCCTCCCAGAACCGGGAATACTCGCACAGAAACCTGTAGCTATCTCTCAAAGTTTCATACTGTTCTGCGCCGCAAAAAACTTCCACGCTGATATCTCCCGTGTAACCGGCCTCGAAAAGCAAACCCAGGAACTTCTCGAAATCTATCTTTCCATACCCGGGTGGTTCGTGCATGGTATCTGCGATATGAACGTGTTTTATGGTTTCAATGTGTTCTCCGATAAATCCCGGGTCGGATCGGTAATCGAAATGATCCGAGTCTAGAAGTATTGAGAAATTTCTTAATCCAATCGAAGAGATAAACTCGTATGTTTCGTGGCAACTGTTCAGCAGAGGACAGATTTCTCTTTTCAAAGGCTCTATGAGAATAGATATTCCCGGCAGATTATTTGACACATATTCATCGACAACCCTTAAGGCCCCTTTTAATCGCTCCAGAGACTTTTCCGGTCCATCTTCCCACACAGTGCCCCTCAATCTACCGATATTCAGGTTGACTCCCAGTGCCTTCGCCTTCTTAGCCGCATCTATCAATCCGGATAGAGCCCGTTCTCTTTGCGAACTATCAGGGTTGTTAAGGGCCATACCCATCGTTCCTGCCATCTCGCCGGTACAAAGAAAGGAGATAGCAGTTTCCGTTTTTCTCTCCAGAAAGTGGATCTTCTCAACATCTACACGTGCCGGATCGGATATCATCAGCTCGAAAAAGTCGAAGCCCGCTTTCTTGAGTTGACTTAGGTTCTCTTCTAACGAGCCGGTGAGGCCAGTAACTCTGGATCCTGGTGGAATATCTTCGTTTGCGATCATGAAGGCCAGTCTCATAAAACCTCACACTCCCCCTGTTGCGTTCAGGATGGCCATCGCCAGTGATATCTCCTTCGAATCGCTTGAATCGCTTCTGGAGGTCAGCACCACGGGGAATCCGGCACCGAGAAGTAAACCGGCTGTCTTGCTATGAGCCAGATGAACCAGTCCCTTTATGAGGTTCGCAGCCGACTCGAGGTTTGAGCAGACTAAAACGTCTGCCTCTCCCCCGACGGGCGAGAGAATCATCTTCTTGATAGCCGCCTCTTTGCTCAACGCGGTATCTAAAGGCATGGGACCATCTATGTAACAGTTGCCAAAGTGACCTCTTTCAGACATTTTGGCGATCACGGCTCCGTCTATCAGATCCTGATTGGAATGGGTGATCCTCTCATTTATTCCTATAACCGCTATCTTTGGCTTTTCAAAACCAAGAGATCTGACGAACTCGCAAACGTTTTCCACTATGCCTATCTTCGTTTTCAGATCTGGATTCACATTCACCGTGCCGTCGGTTATGAAGAGAAGTCTTTCAAAACCAGGCACCTCGAGACAGGAAACGTGGCTTATGAGACGACCCGACGCCTTCACGCTTTCGCTTCTGAAAAGAACTCTCAAAAAGACGGCGGTATTCACCAATCCCTTCATGAGAACGGACGGCTTGTCCGCCCTTATCGTTTCTATCGCTCTGGCGGTGTTGATCTCCTCGGTATCACCCTCGATTATTTCGACATCTTCTAGACCCCTGTAATACTCGCTGGATTCTATCTTTTCTCTCTTTCCAAACAGAGTGAGTTTTATCCCCTCTCTCCAGGATCTCAAACTACCGAGTGCCTTAAGGGTCGAATCGTCGTATGGCTGGACGCACAGCACTTCGACCTTTCCGCTGCTCTGCCTGGCCCTTGATACTATCTGTGAAAGCGAGATAATTAGCACTGTACCACCTCAATATTCTAATGCCTTTTCCCTACCGGTTATCACCCTGTAAACCCCCGACGCGAGACTCTCCATTTCGAATTCACCTGGAAAGAGAAATACTCTGAAACCCTTTCCGAGCTTTTCGAGTAGGGCCGTCCTTACGAATTCAGATTTCACGACACCACCGGTGATAGCCAGAGCATCGGGATACCCGCCAAACACTGCCAGTAAACTGAAAATATACTTCGCAATATTATAGATATAAGCCTGAAGAACGACAACCGCACGATTATCACCTGCGCGAGCCATCTCCACGATTTTTTCCACATCTCTGGTCTGAAAATGTGAATAGAGCCCACCGACATGCGCCAGGTGATGAAGATAATCGTCGTGAGAGCGGGCGAAATCGGCTAATTCGTGCGTGGGAAGCGCACCGGCCCTTTCCACAGCGAAAGGTCCCTCTTTGTCGCTGTTGTATAGATCTACCATTTTTCCCTGAAGGTGGGCGCTCACGGAGGAACCCCCTCCGAGATGGGCCACTATTATTTTCGCCTCTTCGTAACTTTTTCCAAGTTGAGAAGCGGCTCTCCTGGCTATCGCCTTCATGTTCAAAGCGTGCGATAGCGAGTTGCGCGTTATATCCCTGATACCCGTGATCTTTGCCCAGTCGGCCATTTCATCGACGCTTATTGGATCGACAGTGAAAGCCTCTATACTGTTCTCGAAAGCTATTTCCGAGGCGATTACAACTGCGGTGTTAGCCGGATGAACACCCTGAAGACCAGCCCTCGCGTCTTTCAACATCTGATCGTTTATTCTGTAAACTCCCGAACTCAACGGTTTTAGTCTTCCACCTCTGGCCGCAATGGCGCATAACTGTTTTGATTCTATCCCTGAATCGACCAGTGCGCGGAGTATCTGCCCTTTCCTTATGAGATACTGCTCGGGGAAGAGAGGGAGATCGAGTTGATTCTCTTGGAGTGTCAACGTCTTTCTGAAAACCTCCCTCTCACCGTCGAAGACGGCTATCTTCGTCGATGTCGAGCCCGGATTGATAACGAGTATATAGCAACTCATCCTAGGTAATCACTCACAATCTTCTTGAATTCTTCGATCTCCAGAACGGCGTTTCTAATTCTCCCTTCTTTCCTGACTATCTCCGTAAGTTCTTCGAGCTGATCGTCACTACAGGTTATTCCAAGTCTCTTCAACCAATACTTGATACTCGCCTGACCACTGAAGGCTCCGAGCTTCACCTGAATCTCGCCCATACCGACAAGAGATGGCAAATAAGGGGTCATGGCCGGTTCGATTCCGGCCTCGTTCAACTTGTCTATGGCGTCAACTACAATGCCGGACTCGACCCAGAAGAGCCTCTTGCCGACTACAGGTTTGTTGTTGGCGACGGGTATTTTCGAGATATCTTCCACCAGTCTCGAAGTATAGGCGATCTTTTCAAGGTTAACCCCGGTATCGATACCCATGAGCAATTTCAGACCGGCAGCCACTTCCTCCGTTGCGACATTTCCCGTTCTCTCGCCCAAACCGTTGATCGAACTGTGGATACCCGCAGCTCCGGCCCTTACGGCGGCAAAAACCGAGCCCATGGCCAGTCCGAATTCGTTGTGAACGTGGAATTCCAGAGGAATATCCGGTATCGCCTTTCTGAGTTCGGTAAAGACGAACTCTATTGTGAACGGTGAGGCCACGCCGAAACTATCGACGAAGACTATGCTCTCCGGTTTGGCCTGCCTTGCCACTTCTGTAAAAACCTTAAATACGTAGTCGAAAGTCGAACGGGTCGTGTCCCAGCCCATGAATGTAGGTACCATCCCCTGTTCTTTCGCATACCCGATAGCCGTGACGACTCTATCTATAACCTTTTCGGCCGATACTCCGTACACGTATTCGTTGTCGTAAGGATTTATGGCGTGTTCTACCACCACTCTCTTTGCTCCGCACTCCAAAGAAGCGTCGATATCCTTTTTCATAGCCCTTGCGAAGGGCACTATCTCCGAGGTGAGGTTCATATCCACGAGCCTTCTGATCGCCCTTTTATTTTCGTCGGAGACCACCGGCATGCCTACTTCGATAGATTTAACTCCGAGTTCGTTGAGAGCTACACCTATTCGCACTCTCTGGTCTTCGTTCCAGGTCAATCCACAGGTTTGTTCTCCGTCTCTTAGCGTGACATCGTGTATATATACACTATCTCTGGCATTTTCACCTTTGATTGCCTTCTCGAAGTTCATGGGGCATACCCATTTTGAGCCGTCGAAATATTCCGTGCCGTTCAGCGGCATGTAATCGAGATCCTTAGGTTTCATAACTTTACCTCCATTGTCGTTTCTACTTGCGGTAGAATGTATGAGTTTTCTAGCACGACTATTTCTCGATCCTTAGCTTTTATACTATCTATGGTCTTTTGAAGGTCATCGTGGACCGATAGACCTATTTCATCGAACATTGACCGGTACGCAGTATCACTCACGATGTGGACACGCTTTCTCTCCATTATATTCTTCACGGCATAGGCGGCTACGTAGGCCAGCGGATCCTGGGCGGTCAGTCCGTCCAGCTCCTCGAGAATCTCTGCGCTTTTGAGCCTGAGCAATTTGGCGAATGCCGGATGATCGCCGAATCCTTCATTTAAGGGTGATACCATTATGATATCGCCGCCGTCCTTGGTTATAAGATCAGCCGTGTAGAGAGCCTTTCCGCCCTGCCAGAAATCCGTGGTTGACGGATAGGATGATATCACCGTGATGTCTGATCTATGATCGAAGACCCTGAGCAATTCGCCTTTGGCCAGCTCGACGCCCCTTCTGTGCGCGGTTATATGATCACCCGAAACACACCCTTTTACGGTGCCGTCTTTACCGTAGTAATAATTGATAATGAAGTCCAGACCAACTCTGGAGCCTGTCTCGTCTATGAGATCTCGAAACTCGTTTTCGACGACGCCGACGTCGGCAGAGCTGTTTAGAATGGCCATCCTGTGAGACTGGAAGACTGTCTCGTATGAAGCGACCCCCGGCACTACCATTTTTGCGCCGCCCGACCATCCTGAAAAGCGGTGGGGTACTATCGAACCTATTGCGACCAGCAGATCGCTCTCCACATTTCTGTTGATCCTCAACGGGACATTCATGTAGTTTCCAAAGTCCTTCATTTCGCTACCGTCAGCAGCGTCGTGCTGTATTATCTCCGTACTGGCCAGGAAGCTGGCGAACTTCTCGATCAATTCAATTTCAGTCATCTTCCTGTGAGTACCGGTGGCGACTAGAAGCTTCACCTTATCCCACGAAATTGCCCGTCTTCCAAACTCGAATTTTAGATATTCGAGCGTCTCGAGAACCGGTGAGTGTCTCGTATGATCCTCCACTATGAAGACTATACTACCGGCTTCGCGAGCCAGAGTGTACAAATCTACGTTATCAGCCATCGAAAGAGAGGTTTCGAGATCTCTATGAGCAACATTCTCCGTCGTGATTTTCAACGGTGCGAGAAGACTGCCGGCCGTAATCTCCAGACCGAGTTTCTTTCCTGTCGTATAATCCAGTTCCACAAACATTTCACTTGCCACCGAAGTACATTTCTCTTATTCTCTCGTCGCTTTTTACTTCTTCGACGCTCCCTTCAAGCTTTATCTGGCCCTGAGAGACTATATAGACCCTGTCACTCATCGGAAGGGAAAGTTTTGCGTTCTGCTCCACTATGAGCATAGTAAGGCCGGCATCCTTTACGAATTTCTTCAAGGTTTCGAATATCCTCTTCACAATGACCGGAGCCAGACCCATCGATGGTTCGTCGATCATCATTATCAACGGCTCGGAAACGATAGCTCTCCCTATGGCGAGCATCTGTTGCTCCCCGCCGGAAAGAGTTCCTGCCATCTGTCCCTTTCTAGGCTTCAGTTCGGAGAAGAGTTCATAGACCCTTTCGATGTTTGGTCTGGCCTTTGCCAGGCCTATCCTCGTCGCGGCAACTTCGAGGTTCTCCTGAACCGTCAGCTCGGCGAAAACCTGCCTCCCCTCTGGAACATGAATGACACCCAGCCGCGTGATTTTGTGCGGGGCGAGATTCTGGATCTCTTCTCCGTTGAGGAAGACCTTGCTTCCTGGCTCAGAAGGCACCAGTCCAGAGATGCTTTTCAGCAGTGTAGTCTTTCCCGCTCCATTTGGACCCAGCACAGAGATGACCTCGCCCTTTGCGGCCTTTATGGAAACTTTTCTGAGAGCGGGAACTTCGTTGTAAGAGACAGATAGGTCTCTGGTTTCAAGTAAAAACATGCTTATTCCTCCCCCAGATAGGCTTTCAGGACCAGCGGATCCCTTTCGATCTCTTCGAACTTTCCCTGTGCAATTACCTGACCGAAATTCAACACATACACCCAGTCGGCCACGGCCTTTATGAAGTCCATGGTATGTTCCACCAGTAGAGTTGTAATTCCGCGTTCTTTGAGTATTATAATCAGATCCATTATCACTTTGAACTCATCCCTGGTCATTCCAGCGGCCGGTTCGTCGAGGAAGAGAAGCTGCGGTTCCAGTGCCAGGGCTCTTGCTATTTCGAGACATCGTCTCAATCCGTACGCCATACCCGTTGGAGAATCGTATGCTTTGTCTTCCAGTCCCACGAGTTTCAAAAGTTCCAGAGCCTTCTCTCTATTATCCCTCTCCTCTCTCTTGAATTTCGGGGTATTGAGAACCACGCTGATAGGACCTGATTTATAGAAAGGCTTCCTCGCGACGAGAACATTTTCGATAACCGACAGATTCTCAAACAGACGAATCTTCTGGAAAGTTCTCGCAATACCCATTCTGCTTATCACATTGACATCCAGGCCGGAGATATCCCGATCCTTGAAATAGACCTTTCCGCTGGTTATGGGATGTACCCCCGTGACGACATTTATAAATGTCGTCTTGCCGGAACCGTTCGGACCGATCAGGGCCGTTATTTTACCTTCGGGGATTCCGATAGAAAGGTTATTGTTCGCGACCACCCCTCCGAAGCTCTTGGTCATGTTTTCTGTTCTAAGTATGTCCATGTCCAACCCACCTTACAACGTCTTTGTGTTGCTTCTCTTCAGCCTGAAGGTCTTCCTGAAAAGGTTTTCAAGTATCGGTCCCAGTCCCATCGGCATGAAGATGATTATCACTATGACAATCAGTGATGTGACCATCAGATAATAGTTTTCCCAGCCACCGAATCTCAGGAACTCCGGGAGAAGCGTTAAACCTATACCGCCGACGACCCCGCCGCTCATGTGTCTCAGGCCTCCGACAACGGCCATGGCCACAAAGTTGGAAGATTCGAAAAACGTGAACGGCTCCGGAGAGAGAAATCCGGCCAGATGGGCGTAAAGAGCCCCTGCAAGACCGGCAAGACCTGCAGCGAAACCGAAGGCGGCGATTTTCAGTCTCTTTGTCGAAATGCCGCAGCTCTCTGTGGCCACGTCATCGTCGTTCATTGCGAGCATCGCCCTACCGAAGTGAGAATGCTTTATTCTGAACATTATATAAACACAGAGGACGAGTAGAGCTCCGAAAATCCAGAAGACCTGGCCGAAGGAGAGCATCTTGTTTCCCAACGAATAGAAGGGAATTCCAAAGAAACCGTAAGGACCTCCCGTGATCGGCGTGAGGTTTATCACCAGCATCCACACAATCTGCCCGAAGGCGATCGTGACAAGCGAAAGAAAAAAGGCCTTCAACTTGAACGAAGGAATGCTCAACAAAAAACCGGCCAGAACGCTTATGGCGATCCCTATGATAATCCCGACGGGTATGGGCATGCCCAGTTTTACCGTGAAATATGCCGAACTGTATGCGCCGATCGCGTAGAATCCGGCCTGACCGAGGGAAATCTGACCGGCAAAGCCGGTTAGAAAGACGAGACCAGTCGCGAGGATGGCATGAATCAAAGCCCTGTTCATAAGATAAAGGTGATACATATTCTTGTTGAGGATCGGAAAGAGTATTATTGCAAGGATTGCTCCCGCGATAAAAAGCAACTTCTTCATCTCACGCCTCCTATATCTTCTTGCCCTTCCAGTTGAAGATCCCGGAAGGCTTCAATATGAGCACTGCAACGAGAACAGAGAAGGATATTATATCTCTGTAGGTCGAAGATATATAGAGGGTCGAGAAGTTCTCGAGAAGCCCCAGGCTGATTCCCCCGAGTATCGTTCCGTAAGGGTTGGTCAGTCCGCCGAGAACGGCCGAAGCGAAGCCCTTTACCCCGATCGAGCCTCCACCCAGTTCGAGAGATACGAAGTAGATGGGGGCGAGAAGAATACCTGCGATTCCCACAACACATGTCGCCATGACGAATGAAAGCGAAGTGGTCACTTTTACATCTATTCCCATAAGAGCCGCGGCCTCTCTGTTTTGAGCCGCCGCGCGGAATGATTTTCCTATAAGAGTTTTGTTAAGGATGAAGTATATCAGAACCATCAGTGCAGCGATCACCAGATAAATATTCAGGTAAAGTGTCGGAATCCTGATGCTACCGATCGTGATGAAGTCTTTACTACCGCCAAATACTGGGGGGAAGGGTTTCGGGAGGGCCCCGTAGGTCACAATTATCAAATTGAGCCAGAAAGTGCAAAGCATTAGCGTAGCAACCACAAATTCCAGTCTTCCTCCGCCTCTCTTCCTTATAGGTTCATATATGAAAATACGGAGACCGAGCCCGTAAAGCGCTATAACACCTACAGACAGAACGAAAGATAGAAAGAACCCCAGCTTGACCATCGTGTAGAATGTGTAGAAAAGATAGGCTCCCAGCATGGCCGATGAGATATTGGCGAAGTTGATCCTGGAGATTGTCAACCAGAGGAAAACGACGCCCAGTCCGACAAGACCGTATGTGGCACCTATTGAAGCCCCTGAAACAATATTCTGGAGAATGTCTTGAAGCATCATTCACACTCCTTGTCTGGATAAATAAAAGTGAGAGGAAGACCCTTTGTCTTCCTCTCACCAAGAGGTCTAGAACATCTTGTTGATTATCCTCCAGTCTTTTCCGTCGAACTGGGAGATCAAACAAACGTTGGTGAAGTTGTGATGCTCATCACACTTCAATTCACCCTGGACACCGAATATATTCGCCTTTGTCGCCAGGTACTGAGCGATCTTTGTGCCATCTGTTCCAACATTCTTGATCGCTTCGGCCAGGAGGTACATCCCATCGTAATAAGCCTGTGCGGGATCGCTCGGTTCTTTACCGTCCCATCTCGCCTTGTAAGCCTCAACAAAAGCGACAACTGCCGGATCTGGATCGACGGGATTGAAACCCTGGACAGAATAAACACCGATAGCAGCTTCTGGAGCGAGGTCTGTGAAGGCTGGAACTCCCCATGCCGAGAAACCTATGATAGGCACATCGATCTGAAGTTGTCTCAATTGATTGACCGTTACGGCGGCCTCCGATTCGTGGGTAAGACCTATAAGACCGTCGAAGCCGGCGTTCTTAAGTTTAAGAAGCTGGCCTGTGGCGTCTTTGTCGCCCTCTTTTATCTGTTCCATCGCAACAATCTCCACTCCGTACTTGGGGAACTCCGCCTTCGCCACTTCCAGAGCCGCGAGACAGTAATCCGTCGAGCCATAAATTACACCGGGCTTTTTGATACCTAGAACCTCAACGGCGTATTTGACAAGCTGAACGACCTTCACTTCGTCGTCCGCTCTCAAGCGGAAAAGGAAATCGTTGGGAATCTTGGTGTACCTGAATGAGGGTGAAGTGGCTCCGACAAGCATGGGGATTTTCGCCTGTTGGGCCAGCGGGTGAACTCCAATAACCGCACTGCTCATGTTTGGTCCAAATACCGCAACAACATTATCCTGGAAGAGCGCTCTTCTAACAACGTTTGCGGCGGTGCTGGGATTGGCCGCATCGTCATATACAAGCATCTCGAGCATATTGCCGTTGATGCCGCCGGCGGCGTTAATTTCTTCGAGAGCAAGCTGCGCACCCATTTTGATGTAGTCGCCCAGAATCGAACCCAACCCTGTGAAAGGAGCTACAAGAGCAATTTTGATCGTTGCCCCCAAAGCTGCGACTCCCAGAAGCAAGACAATTGCCAGTACAAGTACTTTGTTTAGTTTCATTCAAACACCTCCATATTTGGGGTAAGTTTGTACCCCTATTTTCACGGAAAGAATTGATAATTGCAATATCATTACGATGATGCATTATACATCATGCAAAGTGTACCACGATTTCTATAAATCACTCAACCTCTTAAGAACCAATCTGGCGAAATTCTGGATACTGTTGGTCGATTAAAGAGTAATAACTTATTTTTTCTAATATAGGCGCTCCCTTTCCGTGTAAATGGGGAGGTATGAAGTGAAATTCGACAAAAATGAAAAAGAGAGGAAAAATCCTCTCTTTTCTGGCAGGCGAGGAGGGCCTCGAACCCCCGACCTACGATTTTGGAGACCGTCGCTCTGCCAATTGAGCTACTCGCCTACAAGAACGATTATAGACGAATCTACCGCCCTTTTCAAGTGGAAAGAATTACGAATCCAATCGAAAAAAGGAACATGATAAGATAGACCGCCAGGGAGTTGTCGATCCTTTCAAAAAAGACAGGCAGAGGTCTCATGAACTTCCTGCAAAGGAAATACAAGCCAATACCGACCATGATCATAAGAAACGACTCGAACATGTAGATCTTGAAGCCTACGATTCCGTGAATCATTATGGTTATCGAGAGAATCGAATATGCCAAGAGCGTACCGATGGGCAGTTTCCCCATCTCTTTAGAGGGCTTCAAAAAAATGAATTTAGAAAAAATCATGGCTGTACCAATGGACGAGAGCATCATAAGAACCTTCAACCAGGGACAGCAAGCGCCGTGTATAATCACTTCTTTGGTAACGCAACCGGATGTCAACGGAAATCCGGAAATTGCCAGCGAACCAACCAGAAGGAAAAGGTACTCTATACGGGTTATTCTACCCGACCAGTCTTTGTACTTTTTAGTTCCGAGCCTCGTGGATACATTTCCGGCAACTAGAAAGAGGAGTGTTTTGAAAACAGCATGACTGAAACCGTGCCATGAAGTGACCTTGTCGCATGTAACCATCATGAACCCAACTTGCGAAATAGTGGAGTAAGCCAAGAGACGCTTGGCGTCTTTGGAGTTCACGGCGAAGATAATGCCGGCAATTGCGCTGAATATACCTATGTACACGAACTCGTCTTTCAACCAGCCGAAGGACTCATACTGGACGAACCTTATAGAGAGATAGACATCGATCTTCACGACCAGACCCGAGAGAATAGGCGAAACCTCTACCGGCGCGTTGGAGTGGGCGTCGGGAAGCCACATGGAAAAGAGGAAGAGGCCGGACTTCACAGCAAGTCCTCCGAATATCAAAACCGAGGCTATACTTGAAACACTATTCAATCCTTCCATGGCGAAAGAGCCGGTCTCCATGTACACCAGTCCTATCCCCAACAGAAAGAAATTCAACCCTAGCGATGAGAGTAGAAGGTACTTTAGACTGGCCCAGGCCTGGCGGCCCTTCTTTTCGTAGGAGATCAGTATGAAGGAGATGATCGATACCAGCTCCACGGTAACGAAAACGTTGAAAAGATCTCTAGAAAGAAAGATCGAATTCAATGTGCCGTACATGATGAGGATCAGGCTGTAGAAGAAACCATCGTAGTTCTTCCTCAAAGAGTTAAGAGTTATCGCCAGCATTACAAGGAAGGTTGAAAGAATGAATGGTATGGCGAGGTCATCCATAGCCAGTCTTATGCCAAGTTCTCCCCAGTTTCCCAAGTTCACATCGAGCTTCCCGAAGAGATAGAAGGGTAAGAAACTTCCATTGATTATCGTTGCAAGTAACGCCAAACCGGCACAGAGTTGCCGCCTCTCCCTGAGTATAAGACAGATTATTCCACCCAAAACTGGCAGAAAGATCATGAAAATCATTCTTTTTCCCTCTCGAAGTTCGATTCGATAGTCCCGATATCCATAGTGTGATATTTGTTGTAGATAATTATCGCGAAGACCAGCGATAGACAGAGAAGGGCGAAGGATATTACAATGCCGGTTATTATGACGGCTTGCGGGATCGGATCGGCGTAAGCGATAGAGAAATCGCCATTTACGATCGGCGCTATTATACTCCTTCTTGAACTGATACCGGCGTAGAGTGTATTTATAGATGTTTCCACGATTCCCAGAGAGAGGATCTTCTTTATGATGTTTCTGGAAAGGAGCATGCCTATCGTTCCCACGAGCATGCCGGCCACAGACATATAAAAGATAACGTTTCCAGTCATAGTGTACCCCGTCTGTTTATAAATTCGCTCGACATCTTCCATGCTCCGGCATAGACTTTTATGCCGATAAGAATATTCAGAACCGGAATCAACCCGCCGCTAAGCACCTCTCCGAACTCGCCTCCTGCGAGCAATCTTGCGTGCATTTCCGGAAAGAGAATGATGAAAGAGACCAAAGAGAAGATTATTATCAAGCTTGCGTTTTCCAGCATCTTGATTTTGAACCTATCGTAGTGAGAGTTGGCTTTTGCGAAGTTCGATGTCAATCCATAGGTAACTATCCCGGTGGCGAGAACGACTCCTCCCACGAAGCCTCCACCAGGACTGATATGTCCTTCCAGCACCAAATAAAGAAAGAGCGTTATTGAAAGCGCAGCCAGTCCTCCGCTATAAACTGTCACTGAACCGAAGACCTGTTGGCTCCCTTCATCACTCCTTGGAAGCGAGCTGAAGAGCGTCGTCACTCCGAGTGCCGTAATACTGAAGACTATGACCTCGAAAATGGTATCGTAAAGTCGAGTCTCCAGATAAACAGCTGTAACGGCATTTGGAATGTTTGTACGTCCGATTATCACTTCCAACCCTTCTGGAAAGACGAGGTCGATTTTCGCCTGAAGAACCACAACCAGGAAAATCATCGACGCGGCGATAATACCCAGAATCTTCACGACCTTCACAGATATCTCCCCACTATCTTCTCCATCCTTCCATCCTTAACCATATTCTCTATATCGTTCGAAAGAATTCTGGCAAGATCTTCGGAACTCCTGGAGACGATAAAAACGTAATTGCTCTTCTTCAAAAAGACGGGCCGGGGTGAAACCGACATTCTACTCAATTGCTTCAGCTTCACGAAATCAACTTCGACCCCTTCAAAATCGAAGATCGAAGTTTCAAGATAAGCGATACCCCGGGTATCTCCAGAAAGTTCTTCCTGAGTGAAGGCACCGCACAGGATATCTATCTCATGCGCTTCTACCGCTTTGATAGCCGCCTCTCTGCTCTCAAAGGCCATCGCCTCTATATGGTACCCTTCCTTTTCGTCTATTCTCTTCATGATCTCCCATTCCAGTCCCTTCAAACCGCCCGAACCGGCCTCGATCATCGAGGGGACATTCACAAAACCCAGCCGAACTCTCCTCTGGCGCTTCAAAGCCATAATGTAAACTATTAGAACTAGAGCGACGCCAACGGTGAACTGCGTCATCGCTACGTCGGGAGCACCTGCCAAGAGCATGACGATAGCCGAAAGCGAACCCATTATTCCGAACCAGATAACGGCCTGGAAACTGTTTTTGGATGCTACGACTATTACTGCGCTGATCAGGTAGAGGGCACCGATCATGATCGCTACTGTATTCATCCCTCTCCCTCCGAGTTGATATAAGCACGGGCGATTACATGGGTAACCAGCGGGCCGGTTACCATCAGGGCAGCCACGAAAGCTATTGTCTCGATTATAGAGAGACAGCCGAAAAAAAAGGCCGAGACGACTATAAAAATCAGGCCGACGGTGTCGGCAATAGTCAAAAAGTGCAAAGTGGCGATTACTGTGTGTGCTATTATCGAACGCAGGGTTCCTATAACTACGAAAACCAGTCCAGCGAAGAGAAAAAAGTGACCTACGATTTCCATTATCTGCGCACCCCCAGATAATATGCCGCAATTATAGTGCCGCTGGTGTTTAATATGAGAAAGAGCAAGGCAACCTCGGATATGAAATCGACCCGCGTCACCAGTTCTATAAAGACTATCCCCACGAGAAGTCTGGTGGAAATTGACGAATATCCAATGAGTAATCTCCAAGGATTCTGTCCGGCTGAAAACCAAACCAGCATGGCTATTGAAGCCATAAGGGAGAACATCGTTATGTAAAAAATCAATGTTTCACCTCGTGGATCAGAAAACCTTCTCTATCCTTGGAAATGACTATCTCCTCAGGAGTCATGGTCACCGAAAGGATCTTGCCGAACTCCTCGATCCGATTTTCCGGTATTCCTTCAGACCTGACCGTGAATACTGGCCTGGAGAAAAGCAGCCTGAAAGACTGGAAAATGGCTGGGGGTAGCGACATTAAGATCTTGAAAGCCATTCTTACAGATGGACCCTTCGGGATAAGTTTCGATGCAATGTATTGGACAAAACCCGAAACGATTACGCCGGAAATTAGAGCCATCGGTGTGATCTTTCCAAAAAATGTTATCCAGAGAAACAGGGAAATCGTGAATATCATTGATCCCACCCGACTGGCCTGGCCCGGAACGGTTCTTCAAGATCGAAATGCTGCATCCAGCCTGTCAAACCGTAATTATCTATTATTTCGAGTGCATCGTTGTATTCTTCCTGCGTAATCCTTCTGGATATTTCGGGGTATTCACGAGCCCTGTAAACTGGTCTGTACTGGGACATTAGTGATATGGGAACGGAGGCCGAAAGTTCGAAGGCCACGTATTCTGCCATCTCCCGGGTCCCCGCTAAATTTTCAGGAAGAACGAGATGCCTTATTATCACACCTCTCATTTCCTCATCTTTGAAAGAGCCGACCTGGGAAAACATCTCTCTGATCGCTTTCCTGGTGACCGACCAGTAGTCGGCAACGCCGGAGTATTTCTTTCCTATTTTGTCGTCTGTGTATCTTATATCGGCAAGATAAACGTCGACAATGCCTTCCAGAAGTTTCAAGGTATCGGGTCTTTCGTAACCGCTGGTGTTGAAGACAATCGGAAGCGAAAAGCCTCTTACGAGAGCATATTCATAAGCCCTGAGAAATCCGTACAGGTTCGGCGTCGGAGTGACCAAATCCAGACAGACGGCGCCTTCTCTTTCTACGCTCAAGAAGGCTTCTCCGAGCCGTTCAACGGAAATCTCTCTGCCATTGTTTTTCTGGCTGAAGGCGAAGTTCTGACAGTATATACAGCTCATGGTACACCCGCTGAAGAAAACGGCTCCTGCCCCTCCCTTCTTTACCAGAGGAGGCTCCTCGCCGAAGTGTAAAACTATCGCCGAAACCCTGGGATCTGAAAACTGCCTGCAAAAGCCGGCCGTCATGAACCTGTTGACCCTACAGTTCTTCGGGCAGAGATCACACGAAAGAATACGCTCCCCCAATATTGAAATCGCTTCCCTGACTTTCTCTATTCGTTGTCCGTTCAATCGAACACCTTCCTGATATACAAAACTGCTGCACTCCCACAAATTTTTAGCAAACGCCCTCGAGATTTATCAGGTTCGTTTCCGAAAATGCGCAAGGACCACCTCATCAATCACCGGTCGTCGTAATAAGCGATCTTTGCTCCGAGTCTGCTCAACTTTTCCTGAAAACGTTCGTAACCCCTGAATATGTGAGTCACGTTGTTTATAATAGTCTCGCCGTCGGCTGCCAGACCTGCCATGACCAGAGCCGCACCGGCCCTTATGTCCGGAGCAACAACCTCTGCACCGCTTAGCCTGTGTACACCAACTATGAAGGCCTGCCTGCTGGATACTTTTATCTTCGCTCCCATTCTGTTGAGTTCGTCAACGTAGCCGAACCGGTTTTCAAATACGTTCTCTTCTAGAATAGAGGTTCCTTCTACGGTAGTTAGAACGCTCGTGAGGAGCGGCTGTAGATCCGTCGGGAAACCGGGGTAAGGTTCTGAAGAAACGGTTACCGGTTTTAACGGACCCTTCCAGAATCCTCTTACAAAGTCGTTTCCCTTCTCCACCCCTGCTCCCATCTCTTCCAGAACGCTTATCAGGGAGATTATGTGATCGTACCTGGCACCTTTTATGGTGATGTCTCCCTTTGTAGTCAACGCGCCAAGGAGATAGGTCCCTGCTTCGATCCTATCTGGAATCACGCTATAATCGCATCCGTGAAGATTGGAAACTCCGTACACCTCTATTGTTGGGGTTGAAGCTCCGCTGACTCTTGCACCACAGGAGTTTAAAAAACCCTGGAGATCGGTTATCTCCGGTTCACGGGCGGCATTTTCGATTATTACATGTGTCCCGCTCATCAGGGACGCCGTTGTCATCAATTGCTCGGTGGCTCCGACACTCGGGAAGGGAAGCGTATAGATTATCTCTTTCTTGAACTCCGAAGGTATCATAGCCAGAACATCGCCGTGTTCCTCCGAGATCTTGAAACCGAAAGCCTCAAGCCCTTTGAGGTGAAAATCAACGGGCCTTTGGCCTATGTTGCAACCTCCGGGCTTACCCACTCTCGCCCAGCCGCAGATCATGGCCAACGGGCCTATAACATTGAAAGAAGCTCTCATCTTCCTGACCAGCTCGTACGGCACCGACCCTATGAGTACCTCGCCAGGTTTTACCGTAACCGTTTCGTCCTTGAAAGTAACGACCTTTCCTATCTGCTGAAGTATGGAGATCATGGTCTCCACGTCTTTGAGCTCGGGGACGTTTTTTATCACAACGGGTTCTTCAATCATCACCGTTGCGGCAAGTATTGGAAGAACCGAATTCTTGGAACCGCTTGCCCTGATCTCCCCGATCAGTTTTGTGTTCCCCGTGACTACCAGCTGACTCATCCGTAACCCTCCAATCTCTCTATGAGAAAAAGAGTGACCACAATATTATTCTATCAGAGCCCGGGCAAACACATCTGAAAAAGATTCACGGGTAATTTCACTTAATCGAACCGTCGTTGGTGTGAGATTCTCAAATTATGAACTTCGACTAAAAAAAGAACTGTCTCCCTGAAGAACATCTGGTTCAGAGCAAAGCACTTTATAATTGTAAGGTAAATCTAGATGATTAGTTCAAGGAGTGAACATGGCAAAACAAACAATATTCTGGTTACTGGCGATCTTTATGTTGGTATCTTTCATCTCTTCTCCAACCAGGTTGTTTGGAGATCAGATCGAGATTGTCCGTGATTATTGGGGAGTCGCCCATATATACGCAGAAACAGATTTGGAACTCTTTTTTGGGGCGGGTTATGCCACTGCCCAGGACCGTATGTTTCAAATGGAGCTTTCCCGACGAAAAGTTGAGGGAAGACTGGCAGAAATCTACGGAAAGGACTGGCTGGAATCGGACAAACTCATGCGTACACTTGGACTTTACAAACACGCGCAGGAAATTGCCGATCAACTTCAGTGTGAGACAAAGAATATACTCGAAGCTTACGCCGGGGGAGTGAACTACTATCTGGAGACTCATCTCGACGATCTGAATCCTGCTTTCCATGAAGCCGGAATCGTTCCGGATCCATGGACGGTTGCCGATAGCATCGCTGTGTGGATGCGCATCTCAGAGAGATTTGACAGATCGTGGCAAAACGAAGTAACAGCCCTCCGCAGCTATGAGCAACTGTTGAGGAGTGAAGCGACTCAAGATAACGTTATTATAGATAATTCCGCTGCAATAGTAACTGAAGCCGATTTTATTAGTACCGATCCCGATATATACCGTCGTATCATGGAAAACGAAAATCTGAACGAGCTAAGCGCCTGGCCTGAGTGGGATTCATTGAAGGCCAGTCACGCCTGGACGATCTCAGGAAGCAAGACTATTACAGGTGGTCCTCTTTTAGAGAGCGATCCACAAATTGCGGTCACACTTCCTTCTCTCTGGTATGAAATACACCTTAGCGGCGGCAACTACAATGTAAGAGGGATTTGTGTCGCAGGCTCACCGGGATTTCTTATAGGCTGGAACGAACATCTAGCGTGGGGCGCAACTGCGCTTGGTTCGGATAACAGCGATCTTTTTCAAGAGAAACTCAGTGATGATGAATCCAGATTCCTCTTCAAAGAGAACTGGTATCCAGTTCAGTCTTATACCGAAGTGATCGATATTCGGGATGAAGAGCCTGTTGAAATTACTATTAACAGAACGATTCACGGACCCATTGTGGATGCGTTTCTCGAAGGAGCAAGACCCACAGAACACTTTTCATTGAAATATGTCGCCGCTGAAGAGATGAATACGCCTATAACGGGAATGTTATCAATGATGCGATCGAGGAACTGGAAAGAGTTCACCTGTGGATTGAGTGATTACATGTTCCCTGGTATCCATATTGTGTACGCCGATGTATCGGGTAATATCGGATACTACACAGCCGCTGCAATTCCGATCCGTTCTGGAAGGCCTGGACTTCCCCAGATCGGCTGGACGGGTGACGAGGAATGGAATGGTTACGTGCCATTTGAAGAGTTACCGCATGTTCTAAATCCTTCTTCAGGGTTCGTTGCCAGCGCAAATCACCTGCCCGTTGGAGACTGGTATCCGCATTCCTTAACGATTGGCACCGGTGGAACAGGCCATAACCCCAGAAGCATGAGGCTTTACGAGTTGCTTGATAATCAAGATGGCTTCACTTTTGCAGGCTTTTCGGAGATTCACCGGGACAATGTTTCGGCAATAGCCCGTGAATTTCTAATTCTCGCAGCAATTTTGCTCGAAAGGAACTCGCTTTCGCAGAATTCCTCGAGGTTTTTAAGCGCCTTCGATGGATGGGATTATCGGCTGGTAGAATACAGCAGGGTCTCTGATCTCGCCGAGACTCTCGTCCAGGTTATGCATCGTAGCCTCAGGAGTAATACAGCGACCGCTCTTCTTGCTTCGAAATATGGTGGAGGCCACGCTGGAAATATATATCTCCTTCGTTCTGTCCTTGCCGAGTTTGAAAGATCCGGGACATTGCCAGACGAAGAAGAGGTGACAATCTGGGTCAACCAGGTTCTCGAAACTGCCGCAGCTAGCATCCGGAAAAACGCCCCTCAGAAAGGACCACAAGTTATGATCTATCAGGCTAATCTTGAAGGTTTTCCATCGATATATCCCGATGCGAATCGATATATGCCCTATCTCTCTACAACATCGGCAAATACCATTTGGTCGCAGTTGGGAAATTCATATACTCAGGTGGTTGATCTCTCTGATATAAACAACTCCCGCGCATTCCTCCCGCCCGGAGTGTCCGAAGACCCACGAAGTCCTCATTTCTTTGATCAGGTAGAACTTTGGGCCACCGGAGAGACCCGTCCGGCTCCATTAAGCAGGGATGAAGTCATTAAATATGTCGAATCTGTTGAAACACTCTATCTGTATGTTACTGAAAAAAATAGGAACTCAGATGATGGCTGAATCAAACCCATTTTGACAAAACTCCATGAATGAATGTAATAATCAAACTGCTTTTTGCCGGTGTCTAAAGGCAGAAGCTTCAACCAAATAACGAGGTGTTTATGGATGAATTCTCTATAGAAAGTGCAGATCAAATACGCGAGCTCTGGTCAAAGACATACAACACAGAAGGAAAACCCGATTGGTCGCATATTTTGCCCTATTACGACGAGAATATTATATTTAAAGATACGATTCAAGAGATCAGAGGGCTTGAGGAATTCAAGAAGATGACAGAAAGGCTTGCAAAGAGATCTAAAGAGCTGAAAATGGCCGTCTTGAGAGTCGTGATGGAAGATAGAACTGTCTTTGTGGAATGGGAGATGACAATTCTCTTCAAGAAAACTAGGACTTCGGTAATTTATGGCGCGAGCCGACTTTCTCTGAATGAAGGAGGCAAGATCATCGAGCAGAGGGACTATTACGACCTCTGGGGCGACATTTTCGACAACATCCCGGCATTCAGAAAACCTTACAGAAAGTTCATGAGAAAGCATTTCGGATAGGTGTTGCCAATGGAGAAACAGAAGAGCGCAATTGCCAGATATTGGAAACAATACAAATGGTCTAACATCTTCGCGATGATCAAAAACAACAAGGCAAATCCCGGGATCTGCAAAGATGATTTCAAGGATCGACTCATGGTAATCACAGGTGGAACGTCCGGAATCGGATACTACACATGCAGGAAGTACGCAAGCCATGGTGCGCGGATTCTGTCGATTAACAGAAGCGAAGAGAAATCGAAAAGGCTGTGCGATGAGCTCAAGCGAGATTTTGGTGTTGAATGCTCTTACATGATAGCGGATTTCAGCAGCCTAAAAGATAGCTTGAGGGTCGGGAAAGAACTCTCTGCCATGAAAGAGCCGATAGATGTCCTGATACACAACGCGGGAGTTTTCCTGAAGCACAGGGAATTAACTGAGGATGGTTTTGAAACGACATTCGCCGTCAATTATCTCTCTTCCTTCGTAATAAACTATCTTATAAAAGATAAGCTTAAGGCGCAGGAGAAGGCACGGGTGTTGATGGTGAATTCGGAAGGTCACCGTTTTGCAGTGTGGGGAATAAGACCAGACGATCTTAACTGGCAAAAGAGGCGTTACAGCGGTCTTCGAGCCTACGGTTCTGCGAAAACTGCCCAGCTTCTAAGCATGATGATCTTCAATGAATACTTCGAGGAAAGCGGAGTTACGATGAACGCAATGCACCCCGGAGCTGTGAGAACTGGAACCGGGAAGGAAAACGGCGCATTTTACAGATGGTATAAGAGAACGATAGTAGATAAACTCTCCCGCTCGCCTGAGATTTCGGCGGAAGCTCTTTACTACCTTGGTGTTTCGAGTGATCTCGAAGGTATAAGTGGAAAGTTCTTCAATTTGACGACGGAAGAAATTCCTGCTCCACCTGCTCTTGATATGGAAATCGCTAGAAAACTCTGGGTGGAAAGCTTACGAATGGGGGCGCTCAAAGATGGAAGTCTATGATGCTGTTGTTGTTGGTGGAGGAATAGCAGGATTGACAGGCGCGGCTTATCTTGCAAAGGCTGGAGCCAGTGTTCTTTTGCTGGAGAAGAACGAAAAGTGTGGCGGCCTCGTCAACTCCTTCTCAAGGGATGGTTTTCTCTTTGATGGCGGAGTGAAAGCGCTCGAAAGCGCGGGAATTATCCTGCCGATGCTCAAAGAACTCGGGATCGACATTGAAATAGTCAAAAACCCTGTATCTGTGGGAATAGAAGATAGCGTGATAAATGTGACTTCAAAGGAAAGCGTGAAAGAGTACTCCGATCTTTTAAAAAAGATGTATCCAAACAGCGAGAAAGACATCGAGAGAGTGATTTCATTTGTCAGGAGAATCATGAAAGATATGGAGATTCTGTATGGTGTAGATAATCCTCTCTTCATGGACTTCAAAAACAACAAGTCTCATTTTGTCAAAGTATATTTGCCCTGGCTCTTCAAATTTCTCTTGACTCTAAGAAGAATAGGGAAATTGAAAATGCCCGTAGAAGAATTCCTGGGAAAAATCATTAAAAACGGGTCTTTGAGGGATATCATAGATCAGCACTTCTTCAAAAACACTCCTACTTTCTTCGCTATGAGCTATTTCTATCTTTATCAGGACTATTTCTATCCAAAAGGTGGAGTTGGAACTATAGCAGAACGCGTAAAGGAAAAGATCATTCAATTCGGTGGAAACATCGGGACAGGCAGGGAAGTAACCGAGATCCATGCAGGGAAAAAACTACTCGTGGATAACGGCGGAAGATCCTACAAGTACAATGAACTGGTGTGGACCGCCGATCTCAAGAGGCTCTACTCCATTTTAGAAACAGAAGGTCTGCCCGAAGCCGTGGTTGAAAAGGTTAACACATTTAGATCCGAGATATCAAAAAAGCATGGTACCGATTCGATTTTCAGTGTTTTCGTCGCAGTGGATGAACCACCTGAGGTTTTTGAGGCAATTTCAAACGGTCACTTCTTTTACACTCCTTCTAGGAAGGGGCTTGGCGAGATTCATCGAAGCCAACTGAGAGACCTTCTGAAGAACTGGTCCGGGAATTCGAAAGAGGAGGCTCTCGACTGGCTCGACAGATTCTGTGAACTGGACACCTACGAGATATCTATACCAGTGCTCAAAGACCGAAACTCGGCTCCGCCCGGAAAGACGGGTCTGATAATCAGCACTCTTTTTGAATACGATATCGTAAAGAAGGCACACGAAACAGGTTGGTACAGCGAGTTCAAAGAAGAGTTCCAAAAGAAGATCATTGGAGTTCTTTCAAATTCGATCTATCCAAAGTTGAAGGATAAAGTCATTTTCGCGTTTTCCAGCAGTCCTCTTTCAGTGGAAAGAGCGGTGGGCAGCTTCGAAGGATCTATCGTCGGCTGGTCTTTCGAAGAACCTATACCTGTTGTGTCTAGCATGATGAAAGTCACTGACTCTGTTAAAACACCCATACCCTGTGTCCTCCAGGCTGGGAAGTGGACCTACAGCCCTTCCGGTGTTCCGATGTGTATATTGACCGGTAAACTTGCAGCCAGAGAAGCAATTAGAAGAAAATCAAGAGAGAATCGTATGACTAGATAGGACGGTTAATGTCAAGAATAATTCTCTGTGCAGAATTAAACTGTATAAGCTCGAGAAGGTGAAATATATTGTGTGAAATTTTGTTGCTAGGCAATCCTTTACTCCGGGAAAGGTCTTCTACAGTCACGGAATTTGATAGCAAAGAAAATTAAGCCAGATTGCCCAGCTCAAGAAGACTCTCGATGAATTCAGACGGGAGAACGGTTTCGGCCGTGGTATAGCCGCGCCACAGATCGGAATACTGAAGAGAATAATCGCACTCGATCTCGGAAAAGGTAGCTTTGTAATCGTGAACCCGCAGATCGTAAGTGTAAGCGGATTTAAATTCACCATGTGGGACGATTGCATGTCCTTTCCCGATCTGCTGGTCCGTCTCGAAAGAGACAGTTCAATAGATCTGAAGTACAGAGACGAGATAGGAATCGAACATGAATGGCTGAATTTAGGCCATGCAGAATCCGAACTATTGCAGCACGAGATAGATCACCTCGACGGTATTCTGGCCATCGATCATGCGATCGATGCATCGAGTATCATCTACCGCCGCGAATACGAAAAGAACCGCGAGTATTTCGACCGACTCGTTGACTACAATATAAAACCAACAGTTTAGTCGTTTCGAGTTGAGTGGACTGAGAGCATTTAGAACCCCATAGGTGAGATTTACGAACAGATAAGAAACAACGAAAAGGTAGGGAGTTATAATTGCGTTCAATATTCGCGACGACTCGAGATCACTGCAAATTGCATGAGGATATTTTTTCATAGTTTATAATGATTATATGGCATAAGGCATGGATCTTACCGAACCGTTTCAGGAGGTGTTTTTTGTGCGACGGGTTTCAGATGATTTTGGAAAGGGTCTAAGCGTTTCACCTGAGGCTGCTCTGGAGTTTGAGATTCAGGGTGAAAGGTTGCTGACGAGAGTCAATGAACTTATGTCCGCCAGAGAGGATATTTCTGAGCTTGTAGGTATGAATCCGCTTTATATAATGTACGACAACAATTCGAACCATCTGCGCTTTATCTCAAACGTCTTGAGACTCAACGATTATGACCTGCTTGCCAGAACGCTCCCCTGGGTTTACAAGACTTACACCTCCAGAAATTTCTCGGAAGATTTCTTCCCGGAAGTCTTGAAGACCTGGATGGAAGCGATAAGAGAGCACCTCACTTCTGAGAGTTCGGAGCAAATTATAAAAGTGTATGAGGCTATGCTTTCCTCTCACGATTTATCGGTGAAGAGTTCGGAAGATGCTCTCATAGGAATGAATGTCGATGAACGGTGGAAGGTAATAGAACAAAAGGTGGTTCTCGCGCTACTAAAGGGCAGCTATCGCGAACTTCAGGAGATTGCAATCGACACTATCAAAGATGCAAGATCCCTCTCCGATTTCTACCTCAAAGTGGTCCAACCCGCGATGTACGAGATAGGCTCACTATGGCAAACGGGCGAGATATCAGTTGCGGAGGAGCATCTTGCCACCTCGCTCATGAACAGACTTATGGCCAGCACATACAGTATGATAGACACCGTTCTCGCCCATCCGAGAAGGAAGGCGATAGTTATATGTTCGCAAAACGAGTATCATGAGCTTGGAGCTAGAATTCTCGCCGATCTACTGGAGCTTAATGGCTGGAATGTCAGCTATCTGGGTGCGAATACTCCGGTTTCGGAAGTTCTGAATCATCTAAAGAAAAACACTCCCTTTCTTCTTGCAGTCTCAGTTACTATGTCGTTCAATCTGGTTCACACGAAAAAGTTGATACAATCGGTGAGGTTCGATAGCGACTTAAAAGGGATGAAAATCATGGTCGGCGGACTGGTGATAAACGAATCGGAAGATCTGTGGAAGATATTGGGAGCCGATGGAACGGCTTCCTCTGCGGTAGAAGCCGTTGAAATGGCAAAATGCTGGTGGGAAGAGCGTGAATGATCTGAGAGAGGCGATCCTGGGCAGTCTGGACAGGTTTTTCGATAGTCTGGAGAACTTTTCGGGAGCGATTCTTGTTCTATTCGACTCGGAAGGTCGAATACTGGATCACAGTCCATCACTTTCCGCTTTGATCGGAGGCAAGAAGGAGTTAGTCGGAGAGAATTTCGGAAAGTATATATTGGACAACGGGATCAAGTTGATGACAAATGAGCGGCCGGGTCTCGTCAGGCTGGGGATGACCGACTCGAGATACAATATACATCTTGTGAGCGGCTTCGTAATAAAGATAGATGCTTCTCGCTGGTTGTTCTTCGGAGAGAAGATAGGTCTCTCAGTAGGAGATATCATGGAAAACATGTGGAAGACAACCGACGAGCTGGCTTCTCTCACGAGAGAACTGGCAAAGAAGAATAAGGAGCTCCAGGCGGCTAATGCCGAAATCGAGAGACTCATGAACTGCGATCCTCTCACAGGACTGTCGAACAGACGCGATTTCATGAAGAAACTCGATGAGGAGATCGAGAGTCTTTGCTCCACATGCAAACCTCTCTCGGTAATCATGGCCGATATAGACGACTTCAAGAAAGTGAACGACACGAGGGGTCACCCCGAAGGTGACAGGGTACTGCAGCTGTTTGCCAAGATACTCAACGAGATAATCTCACCGAGGCGGACCACGGTAAGGTACGGCGGCGAAGAGTTCATAGTAATGCTGCCTGAAACAGATGGAAAAGAGGCTGCCGAAATTGCCGAAGAAGTCAGGACCAATTTTGAAAGAGAGACGGAGAAACAGCTCGGCTTCAAGGTAACGGCCAGCTTCGGAGTTGCCACCTTCAGGCCTGAAGATACGAAGGCGAGCATACTGAAGCGTGTGGACGATGCCCTGTACAGCGCGAAGTCCGGCGGAAAAAACAGAGTAGTACGCTAATAGTACAATCGGTCGCCTTTGGAAGCCTGTCTACTTTCTAAGAACGATTGTTGATAAGAGCCGAGAAGAGCGCATTCGAGAGTTCTAGTCCTTTCTCTTCTTTTCGCCCTCTTTTCTTCCCGTTTCTGGCCAAGAACTTGGAGGCGCAGCGTGTCGGAACAAATAATCGCTCCTCGCATCTTTTCCTTCTATCCTATGACCTCAGTTCACGATACGCCCAGGTCCTTTAGAAGGTAATAGTCGAGTTGGCTATTTCCCAGTTCTTTTCCCAGAATGTGTAGCTCACGCTGGGCAAGCCGTCGCAAAGATCTTTGAGCCAACCGGCCATGTGAACACCACCATTCACGTCGAAGCCTGCCGTGACTTTATAGCCGACCTGTGTAGCGCTCCCGGCAGAGGCAATCGTTTCTCCTTTTATCCATGGTACAAATTGGACGAAAGGCCCCGCCACATAGTAAACATAGGCCGATAGAGTCAGCGGCAGCGAACCCTTGGCCGAGGCGTTGACTTTCGCGTTTGCCTCGAACTGGAGACCTGAATAGTTGGCCGAGTACGAAACGCTCTTGCTCCAACCATTTTGATACTTGACTGTAAGCGTCGTGTTTGCTGAGAGTGTTGTGGAGGCGCTGAAACCTATTACACCGTAAATTTTGGCCTCCGCGTTCGCGTCGAATTTCACTTCCATAACGAGCGTCACCGGAACACATGATACCCAGAAGGTTATCCACTTGGTCTTGGTTGTTATGTTTTTTGTCCAGTTCTTTGTGATTGCCGCTCCCGATGAGACTTCAATGAACGGGGTCAATGAAGGACTAAAACTCACAGTCGTCTGGAATCTCTTCAAGACATATTTGTAGTTCCACCAGCTGATTTTCTTCCATTCATGCTCCCACAGAAGCGACGCGCCGAATGTCAGGCTGACGGTTAATCCCGGTTCGACCGTCAATGTCTGATACGAGAATTCGTTCGAGAAAGTATGGGAGACATAGAAGCTCCAGGAACCTGAGTAATCTTCCTTGAAGACATAAGGTTTCGATTCGGTCAACATACGGGTTTTGGGACTATTGAAGACTACTGTGAAGGCGGCATAGTCTCTCAGCTTCGCCATGATCTCTTCGTTGTCCGATTTCATAAGTTTTTCTGGCGAGCCGCCTCCGGTAGTTATTTCTTCCTTGAGGGAGATCGTGTTTTTGTCATAGTTAAGACTTGCCTTGAATTTCGTACCTCCACCCAGATCTAGCGACCAGTCTTTAAGGGGTTTTTCGCCATGAGGAGATAATAACTCGAAGATCTCCGATCCCTCCGGAAGAACGATCGTAGTTGTCTTTGTAGTAACGAGCGAGTTTTTGGAGGAACCAAGGAAGGCCGTTTCAAAAGCCTTTCCGTCTATCAGGTCTTCGAAGTACTTTAGCATGACCTTCTCCTCGGAGAAGTTCTTACTCGAGAATTCGTAACTTCCCGGAAACTCCTTTGATTTTGTGATAAGCCCGCTGATTTTCATCGTAATAACACTCTTGTAATTGCCACTTTTGTCGACCGAGATTTCTATGTCTCTGTCTCCGAAACCAGGTACCGATGAGTAGAGAAAGAAGTAGCCCTTTGAGATTTCATCATAGAAGTTATTGAAGACCTCATCATGCAATTCGCGATCGGAAAGAGCTTCACTGTGCTGAATATAGACTTTTGCCAGATCAGAGGAAGGGACATATTCTGTACGGGTAATGACCGCGTTGCCACCTGGTTCGATCACGATTTTGTCTTCTACAGATCGTTTAAACTGCGTAGAAAAGACCAGTACCGATGCTAGAAGAACAACCACAATCAGGATCTTTCTGAACATGTTCACACCTCCTTTCAATTCATACGTATGAGTATAACACTGTCGATATGTGTATACTATCAAGCGGCTCGACAGTAATTAAAAAATTCTAGACCTGTTTTTCTAACTCACGTGCTTAAACAGGGAGTTAATCGCGGAAAAATCGGGCAGGCAATGAGTTATACTATTACTATGTATTTTTTTGATCGGAGGGATCTGTCTTGATAGAAAAGAAGATCGAATCTCTGTTCGAAGATCTTGCAGATACAGGAATCGCCGCAGCTGTCTTGAAGGACGGCGAAGTCGTTTTCAAGGAGACCTTTGGCTATGCAAACCTTGAGCACGAGATCCCTGTGAAAGCAAATAGCGTCTTTCATGTCGCCTCTGTGAGCAAGCAGTTCACTGCAATGTGCATAGCACTGCTTGAAGAGAAGTCGCTTGATCCATCTCAGAGAATTATTGACTTTTTTCCTGACCTGGGCGATCACGCAGGCGAGATAAAGATCTCAGACCTGATACATATGACAAACGGCCTTCCCGATTTTTACGGCATGTCCCAGTACATCATGGGGTTCAGAGAGAGCGACTTCATAACCTCAAATGAGGCCTACGCCTTATTGAAAAAGCTTCGTTGGTTGAAGTTTAAAGCCGGTGAGAAGTGGAGTTATGGAAATTCCGGTTACTTTCTGCTAGGAAGACTGGTAGAGAGAGTGGCAGGCCTGTCGTTGAATGAATTCGCAACAAGGGAAATCTTCGCCCCCCTCGAGATGAAAGATACCTTCTTCAGAGAAGACAACAGCAGACTGACGAAAAATATAGTATCAGGTTACTGCAACTACAAATATCTGCATCCGGAGTCTTTCAAAGATCCGTCCAACGATCCGGTAAAAGTCAGTAATGCCCTGGATCTGATGGAATGCACCGGCGCCGGTCAGCTCTGGAGTACCATCGACGATCTGCTGATATGGGAGAGAAACTTTCATTCGAACACACTTGGCAAAGACCCGGAGGTTATATCGAAAAAAATCCTCTCTCCCGGCATCTTGAATGACGGTAGCGAATGCAATTATGGCTATGGTCTCTTTCTCTCGAAGAGAAAGGGCCGAACGGTCGTCATGCACGAGGGAGGTTGCCTTGGGTTCAACTCGGTAATATACAGAATGCCGGATGAATCCCTGTCGGTTGTGATTCTGGCAAACCGAAACGACTTCCTTTGCAACAGGCTCGAAAAACTCGGAATAGAAATATACGAAGCCATCGCAGATGAAATCCTCGAAAATGATTCGACGTATTTGATTCAAAAGAAGGAAGTTTCTACCGTAGAAAGCTTTACACAAGACTGGTCAGAGCTAATGGAGAACGGAGATAAATGGTTCGCCGAAAGAGAGAGCGCCCGAATTTGCAGGCTTTTTGTTGAAGAAGGTTTGCTGAAACTGGATATGAACGGCGAAAATGTAATGGTGCTATCACCCTTGCAGGGACTGCGTTTCAAAGAAAGAAGCAGGGCTTTCAGAGGCGAGATCACACAGGAGTCTGGAGAAATCAGACTTTCTTTAATCAGCGATGTTGGCATGAAGCAATTTCTACCTTTTATCGAGCCGCTATCTATAGACGAACTCTCGGAGTACGCGGGAAGATATTACTGCCGGGATATAGACACGGGCTACGATATCTCTGTCGCTGAAAGGGGCTTGCTCTTGCGCAACATAAACCCGCACCACGATGGTATGAATTTCCAATACCGGCCGGCGATAAAGGATATCTTCTACACTTTTGCGCCGCCGTACATCGCCTGCTACTTCAGTGTTGAGTTCTTGAGAAACCATAACAATATCATCGAAGCTTTTATCTTCAGAGATTACGATAAGGACGGCAGAGAGTACCTGAGATTTTTGAAAGTCTAGCACTCTGAAATAACTATATCCTGCAAAAAGTGAAAAGCCTTTTGATCGCTTCACACAGTAATCCAAAGCGATTCTCTACGATATTACGATATTCTTTGCAGTATTTTTGGAGAGAGTCTATCGGAAATATTGGAAGTGAATATTCGTATGATATATTAATTTGAATGATACTTTATATTAATTCGAAAGACTCAACCATAAATGAACTGGGAGTGTGGAACATAGGAGGAATTCCGATGAAAGGATTTTCGGAACTGAAGTTCGCCGGCCCCAGAGTAGTCTCCGCCGTCTTTCTTATCATGTTCTTGCTTATGTTTTTGCCTTTTCATATTTTCGAGTCGGAAGTCATTCAATACACCCACAAAGTTTACTCGGATATCTACCGGAAAGCTGTCGATCAGTTTATTACGTCTATATCTAGAGGTTATTTCCAATGGAATGACATGTTCAACGCATTCATATCACAAGACCGGGAGTTTATAGATAGCATGTTCCAGGAGATACTGACTGACTTTCCTTATGTGAGAGAGATCATGATAGTCGAAAGACCTTCGGGAATGACGATGGAAAAGGACTACATGGTATCTATGAAAAACGAGGAGCTTTATGCGTATGTCAATATAATGGACAGCCTTTCACAGAATGCAGTAGATGATGTGGTGGTCATGGTTGGTATCGACAAACACGAGGTTCTCGAAGGCCTCTCCATGGCCGATAGAGTAATCCTTTCAGACGAAGGCAAAAAGATATTTGCTTACGGGCTTCATGCCAGCGTAAGGGGTTACGGACTCTACAACTGGCTGGTATTTCACGCCTTCATCTCCGGATTGATAGGCGTTCTTTTGATGATGGAAGTTTTGTCCGTCTCTTTTTCCAGATATCACCAGACAAAAGGCCTGCAGACGATAGTTCATATGTGGGAATTACAGGATCCATATACTACATATCACTCGAGAAATGTAGCCATAATTGCCGAGATTCTCGGAAAGCGTTTAGGGTTGAAAAGAAAAAAACTCATAGAAATCGTTAACGGAGCAAAGCTCCATGACATAGGTAAACTCGGAATCTCTACGAGCATACTGAAGAAGAAAGGACCGCTGAATGAAATCGAAAGAGAAGTAATGATGGATCACCCTCGACGCGGAAAAGATCTGCTTGAACAGTTCAAATATCTAGATAAATACATTCCATATGCATACGCGCACCATGAAAGAGAAAACGGTTCAGGATACCCCCAGGGACTGAAAGGAGAAGAGATTCCCTTCGAAGCGAAGATTCTCGCCGTCGCCGACGTCTTCGAAGCTCTCACTGCCGATAGACCTTACAGAGAGGCTTACTCCTTACCGGAAGCGGCCGAAATGATGACCCGGATGCCTCTGGATCAGAGGATAGTCCCGGAGGTCTTTAAAGCCCTGCCAGAATTGTATGAGAAATTAAACCGAAGTACTCTTCAAAATAGCCGGGCGAATTTTGAAAGCAGCATAGATGTGCTAAGAAAGCCAAGATAACCTAATATGCTAAATAATCACATTAAAGACTCAGATCTTATAATAAAGAGCCACCCAGTCCCGTAGGACGGGTCCGCGTTCCGGGACAATTGACGACTAACCGCTCTTCCGCTCTTTGATCGATTTTTGCGTCATTCCAGTCATAAAGTGAAAGGAGTGATGAATTTGTACGGAAGAGCGGTAGAGTTTCCCGATTCGGGGACCTGGTTGAATGTCGATGAGCCCCTTTCAATGGAAAAGCTCAAGGGTAAAGTGGTTCTTCTTGACTTCTGGACTTACTGTTGCATCAATTGTATTCATGTTATTGCCGATCTGAAGTGGCTGGAGGGGAAGTTCAGCGATAAGCCGCTGGTTGTTGTCGGAGTACATTCAGCGAAATTCGAAAACGAACGACAGGAAAGGAACATACAGGCGGCTATACAGCGATACGGAATAACTCACCCCGTATTCGTGGACAACGAATACCACCTCTGGGACCGTTACGCAATAAGAGCGTGGCCCTCTTTCGTTCTGATAGGACCCGACGGGAAGATTCTATCCAAAACCTCCGGCGAGGGAAAACGCGATTACCTTTCGAACGAAATCACCAGGGCGCTGGAAGATGGGGAGAGTAGAGGGATCTTGAGCCGGGAAAAACTGGAAGTCAAGTCACCAGTTTACAGCGGCGGACCGATGCTTTCCTATCCGGGGAAGATCTCTTTCGACAGCGACGGAACTCTATTCATAAGCGATTCAAACAACAACAGAATCCTTATAACCAGGCTGGATGACAAGTTAAATGCGGCCATTACCGATATTATTGGCAGCGGCTCTCCGGGCATGTCCGACGGTGGTTTCGAAAAGGCCACGTTTAACAAACCCCAGGGCATCGTATATTCCGGCGGCCATCTATATATCGCCGACACGGAAAACCATGCGATCCGCAAGGCCTCCATTGAAGAACGGACGGTGACCACAGTTTCCGGCGACGGCCTTCAGGGGCACAACTGGAATTACAGCGGAGAGCCTTCGAGGGCGAGGTTGAACTCGCCGTGGGATCTTCAATCAGACGGTGTGCATCTCTATATAGCGATGGCCGGAACCCATCAGATCTGGAGACTGAACATGAGAAGCAATACCATAGAAGCCTTCGCCGGAAACAGCCTGGAAAATATAATAGACGGCTCTCTGAGAGAGGCGAGCTTTGCCCAGCCGAGCGGGTTGTTCCTCAGCGGCCGCAGGCTTTATGTAGCCGATTCGGAAGTTTCTGCCATAAGGTTCATAGATCTCGACAGGGGAACGGTCCATACTCTGGCCGGGAACGGTCTCTTTTCCTTCGGGCACGTGGACGGTAGTTTGAGTCACGCTCTCTTTCAGCATCCCTTAGGAATTCACGGCGAGGGCGATTTTCTGTACGTAGCGGACACTTACAATCACGCTATAAGGAGGGTGTCCCTGGAGGCCAGGCGCGTAGAAACGCTTCTAAGAACGGCCGGAGGGGGCACCTGCAGGATCGACGGTTCAGAATGTTCCTTCCTGGGGCTTTTTGAACCGAACGATGTGAAGTATCGCGATGGACTTCTCTACATCGCCGATACCAACAACCACCTGATCAGGGTCTTCGACGGTAAGGAGCTTCACGATCTGAGTATCACATATGTTTGATATTACAGATTATTGATGTATCATAAGAATGGCGTCATTCAAATTCGGGGGTGTTGCTCGTGCGAAAGTTCTTAACGCTTTTTGTGATGGTTCTAGTAATCGTTTCGCTTTCGATGGCGGTCGAAATAGATCTCGGCGTGAGTATCGAGGTAAAGCAGGTATTTGAACAGACGCTGGCCTGCGCCAGGTTATCTATACTGGCAAACGTGGGAGTTTTCGAGTTCGACATTCCCTTCTCCCAGGTATGGCCTTCGGAGAGGAAGTTCGAATTCGTCGATCCTCTTCAGACATACGCCGGATTCAATTTCAAGCTTCCCATAACGATTCTCTATGTGAAGGCCGGTCTTGGGGTGCAGGCTGCCGGTGTTATCGATCTTATGGCTGGAAAGATACAGGGCTGGGATCTCCCTTCCAAAGCGCGTCTGGCTCTGGGCGTATCGGAATCGGGACTTTATCTCGAAGGGGGGGTCTCTTTGGGATTCACTCCGGCGCTGGATAATCTCTTTTTCTGCCCCTACGCGTCGGTCGGAGTTGTTTTCTAGAGGCGCTTTTCATCGCGAAGATCGCCGCGCCTATGATTCCGGAGTCGTTTCGCGAAAGCGACAGCACAACGTTCTCGGGGCTATAAAGAGACAATTGTGAGGGAGCGACAAGTTTCTCCCTGAGAGACAGCAGGAAGCGATCGCCGAGCTCGCATATTCCGCCCCCTATAACGACAGTCTCAGGATCGAAGCTCAGGAAGATCGAGTCTATGACGATCGCCAGATCGCCGGCGACCGTATCGACGGCCTTCTCGACTATCGGATCGCCACTCATGTACTGCTCGACAAGCGTTACCCTGTCCAACTCGCGACCGGTAACCTCAGTCACCAGCCTGTGAATGAGTCTCATGGAGACGTATTGCTCGGCACACCCGGCCTTTCCGCAGTTGCAGCGCCTTCCACCGGGATGCAGAACCACATGTCCGAATTCGGCGGCTTCGCCGCGCTTTCCCAGTAGCGGAACGCCGTTTATCACCACTCCTCCGCCCAGACCGGTCCCCACAGTCAGCATGACCAGCGTTTCCGTGCGGCGATGGTTGGAGAACCATTCGCCCAGAGCGGCAGCGTTGGCATCGTTTAAAACGGCTGTAACGACACCGGTCTCCTCCTGTATGAAACTCTTCAAGGGTACTCCTGTCCAACCGGTCAAATTGTCCGTGGCCAGATTCACCTCGCCCGTGAGAGGATCGACTCTGCCGGCCGTACCGATGCCGATCGCTTCGGGATTGCTGACGGCGAGCTCTTCCTTAACTATCTGCACGAGCTGCTCTCTGAGCTTTCTCTGCGTTGGATAGAGCTTTTTTTCGGAAATCACTCCGTTTTCATCTACAATCGCTGTCTTGATCATCGTTCCACCGATATCTATACCGAGAGCACGCATTAACACACCTCTCTTGAGAAATCTCCAGAAGTCGTTCCGTGCCTGTCCGCAGACGGTCTAAAGCCCCGTTTGTAAGATCATACATCATTTTCCTTATGGATCCGCCGTCTGTGGCATAATATATAGAGATTCTTTTTTCAAGGAGAAGGAAATGACTGAAGCTTTCGGCTTTTCTTTACCCACAACGGTTCTGTTGTTGAACATAGGTATAGTTTCATTCATAGGCATAATATGCCTCATAGGCTATTTCAAGACCAGGGGATGGCAGAGAATCTTCTCCACCACATTGACCGGTGTACTGCTGGTTGTCTTCATCTTTCTCTTCATAATATTTCCCTTGAGCAACAATATCAGAGTTGACGACAACGGAGTCATCCTGAACGCCTTACCTTTCGGAAACAAAACTATCGCTCTCAATTCTGCCGAAATAGCCGGAATCATCGACTGGCAGGAAAGTCGCGACTTCGAACCGACTCTGAAGACGAACGGCGCATCTACCGGCAGTTACAAGGTTGGCTGGTTCAAGCTGAGAAACGGTTCTAAGGCTTTTCTTATGACAGCCCGGTCGAAGGTCTTCGTTTTTAAATCCGAAGACATATATTACCTGATCTCTCCTGACGAACTGGAGAAGTTCAGCCAGGCCGTTTTTTCCAGATCCCAATCTCTGTAAGAACTGGTCAGCGTCCGTCGATGGCGATTTCAGAAAGGTTTTCTCCACGGGAGATCGCCCGATGCAACACCTGGCCGATCGCCTGGCCCATGCCGGCAACGGTCGGCATGACTCTCGCGGCGCTCTGGCCAGAAAAGTCGCTCGAAAAACAACGTCCGATGATTGCGAGATTGTCCAGATCGGCGCTTATAAGAGATCTCAGTGGTATTTCGTAGTAATCGTCGTAAAGGGGGATAGCCTTTCTCTCTTCCTCGCTAACCTGCTGCGTTGACCTGTTGTGGACGTCTATGCCGTAAGTGGCCCTTACAACCCCGTCGGGGAACTTCCTGTGGGCCTTCACATCCTCGCCGCTGAAAACGTACAGCCCTCTCGACCTTCTGCTTTCCCTCACGCCCATCAGCGTGGCTATTTTCTCTATTTCCGCTTTTTCAAAGCCTCTGACGTACTCCCTGGCAAAGGTCATCAGCTGGTCCGTCTGGGCCATGCAGTCGGTGACGGCCTCGGACAGTTCGAAGGGATCGACCGCGCTTTTATCGAAGGAATGGGTGGTATTGACAGTGGCTCTTCCACTCCCGGGAAGTTCTATGAAGAAGAAGTAATTGTGCAACCGGTCGTACCCGCCCTTCCTGGCTCTCTCTATCTCTTCGAAATAGCCTGCCACAGACAAGATTTCGAAGTCCGGGTTCACCCAGGCGAAGAAGTTTTCCCTATTACTTCTTATATCTTCCCGTACTCGAGCGTAATCTATCCCCGATACCGTGAACATCAAAGTCATGGCCTGGTTCGCGCCGTTCTCGTCACCCTGGAAAACCTCGGCTCCGGCCATGTATGAGAGCGTCGCGTCCCCGGTCGCATCCACGAAGTATCTGGCCTCCACCTCGAAAGCGCTCCCCTGAGACGAAAAAAACCTGACGGATTGTATCTGCCGGTCGCAGCTTTCGACTCCGATTGGAATAGAATGTAGAACCAGAGAGACACCGGCGCTTTTAAGTTTTTCGAAATAGATTATCTTCATTATCTCCGAATCGAAGGAGTTTGCGAGCAGCCCTCCGCGCCTTGCAAGATCCTTCAGTATCTCCTCGAAGATTCCTCCCACAAGGCTCCCCGAGTCCAGCCAGAACCTCATGAAAGGGTTGCAGAGGCCGAGGGTGGATATGCCTCCGACAGAGCCCTCGCGCTCGACTAGAAGAACGTCGAGACCAGCCCTCCCGGCCGCTATCGCCGCGTGCACGCCGGAAATACCGGCGCCGACTATCACCACGTCCTTCTTCAAACCGATCAACACTAGCGACCTCCCGCCCGGGACATGAACCGGTTCTTCTTCCACTCTTCGAGGTAGCTTGTGAATCTCCTGGTTATCAGCTGGGGCCTGGTTATGACGCTCCCCACGGTAACCGAGAAGGCCCCGGCTTCGAAGGCTCTGACAACTTGCTCCGGTTCCCAGTAATTGCCCTCGGCCACCACGGGAATATCGAACTCTCTGGACAGCACTTTTACCAGCTCTATGTCGGGCTTAGGTTTGTCGCTGCTGTCATCGGTGTATCCAGAAAGCGTAGTAGCGAGAAAATCCGGTCTCAGATCCAGCACGGCCTTCGCGTCCTTCAAGTCGGAGATGTCGGCCATTATCAGTCTGTCGGGGAATTCTCTCCTGATGTTGAAAAAAATCGAGTCTAGAGGCTCGGGCCTCTTCCTCAAGGTGCAGTCGATGGCTACCACATCGGCACCGGCCGCCAAAACCGCGAGGGCATCCTCGGAAGTGGGAGTTATATAGACACGGTAACCCTCTATATTTCTCTTGTTAAGTCCGATAAGAGGTATATCGAAGGCGGCTTTTATATCTTCAATGTCCTGCGTGCCATTGGCCCTTATGGCGCTTGCCCCTCCCATGATGGCGGCCTTCGCCATCAAAACCATGATCCCGCGTCCGTGGAGAGGTTCGTCCTCTAAAGCCTGGCAGGAGACTATTATCTTCTTTTCGATTTTTCCAAGATCCATACCCAATACTATCACCTCAGAGTTCAACGCTTTGCCACCACATATAGGCCCAGTTCGAAGGACCTGTGCCAGGGAAAGAATAACCTTTCGATCTCGAAGTCCATTTCCAGCGCCCTCCGAACGGGTGGAGCAAAAGCCTCCAGTTCCTTCCTGACGAATTCCTCGGCCCACGATTCAACAGGGATAACCGTCCACGGCCGAACACCCTTCTTTTCGGCTTCGACCAGCAGCCTTTGTCTCACGTTGGACTGAAAGGCCCAGTGCTCGATGAAGAAGATCGCCTGGAGTTCCTTGATCTTCGACCGGTCGAGGTTGAGCAACCCCTTCTGGCCGAGAAACTGCACTATCGAGTGTGCGCACACGGTGCCGAGCGTGTTCCCGGCCGTGTTCCAGGCCGAGTAGTTCGTTTCCAGCCAGTCCAGCCCGCTATTCAGAAGTTCCTTTACCAGATAGTTGTCCGCGCCGTTGGTGTATTTCACGTCGGCTATACCCTTTATCTTTCTGCCAGCGGCCTTAAGATCGGAAAAAAACCTCTCGTAGGGAACCGTATTGGCCGGAACGGACGGCTGCTGAGGACTGTCGAGACCCTCTTCGGGGTTGTTTGCCAGAAGTACAATGTCAACCTCGCCCTCCACCACTCTACCCCCGGCCGCTTCTATATGGTTGTATATGCCCCGGTGCAGGGGAGAGCCTTCGTAAGGCGGAACCAGCTCTTTGTATTCTGGAGAGGAGTAACGCACTTCAAAAGCCGGAACGATGCCCAGCGACTCCGATAAAACTCTCGAAAGAAGACTGAGAGTCGCCTCGTCGGCACCGGCGTGTATGGAAACCTTGGAACCGATTCCCAGAGAATCTACCCTGGCCTGGTGGATCTCGCTTTCGGCCAGAGAGATGCTCTCCTTGCTGTTATCATCGAGAACCAGGTTCAAAAAATCCAGCACGCCCCTCTCGACGAGCTCTATCACGAGCGAGACCAGTTTTCGGTTTCTGACACGTCTCACGAGATAATCCTTCACGAAATGAACCGGTATCTTTCCCATCTTCTCGATCACTGACCGATGCACCCTCTCGCCCCTGAAACTCCTGGCCAGCAGCCTGGAAAGGTCGTACATATCCTGGCCGAAGTACTGCCAGTAATCGGGTTCCTCTTCGGCCGAATTGTAAAAGGGCGTTCTGGTAACGGTCGTTGTCGCGTAGATCTTCACGTCGCGATCCTTCAATCTTTCGAGCAAGCCCAGCCTTTCTTTGAGAGTGTCGAGAGTCTCTATACTCATTCGTGAGGGTATCAAGCCGCCGTGCACGAGCATGTCTATCGAGAGGACGAGATAATCGCCAGGTAAGACTGTCTCATCCAGCCATTTCAGCAGTCGCCGAATATCCGGGGGCGTTTTCTTTGCCCCCAGATAGGATTTTGGCGGAGTCACAACGTTTATATTCGCCGCTCTTGCCAGTAGCAAGAAATAGTCTCTCGTGCAGAAGCGCTCATCTACAGGGAGAAATACGACTCTTTTGTCGAACATATCTTTACTTCACTGCCCAGACTGTAGCCTCGGCCAGCATGGTCCACGCGTTGCCCCTGGGTCTGATCTCGATCTTCACATATCTTGCCACCACCGGTTCAACGGCCACCCAGTATATCTCGTTTATGAATTCATTCTGCGCCGGATAGGGGTTGGTAATTGTTGCCAGGCCGACGTTCCTGAATTCCATCCCATCGTCGCTGACACCTATTAAAAGACTTTTCGGCAAATTGACCGCCGAGGCGAACGAGCGCATGAAATGGCCGGAAACTCTGACTATTGAAGTGGGTTCAAGAAGATCTATTATTATCGTCGGATTGATCGCCGGATTGTCGAAGCCGATCATGTCGGCCCAGGAGTACCTCGCGAAGCCATCGGTTACTTCTATCGAATCGGTGTCCGGATAAGCGTCCGAGGAAAGTGGTATTAGCATGTACGGCTTGCCGACCGAAACAGTGGCTGCCTCTGTCAGATCCATGGTTCCCCCGACAACGGCTCCGAGTTCTTCCGGTATCGCGCCGTCTCCTACGATAACCTCGGCGACCATAGTCCAGGCATTTCCCCCGGGAACTACTTCAATTTTTACGTATCTTCCGTAGCCGACGAACTCGTCGTTAGCCCAGTAGAGAGTGGCGATAGTGTCGTTTGGAACTGGAGCCTCTGCGTAAGTTATCCCCATGCCAAGATCCTCGTAGAGCTCGCCATCTTCTGAGATGGACACTATGAAATACTCCGGCAGGTTGACGGCCGAAGGGGCCGAGTACATAATCTTCAGAGCTACGTAAGATATCTCTTCGAAGACGGCGCCGAGATCGACGACGATCGTCGGGTTGGCGACGGGGTTATCCCAGCCCACCATGTCTCCCCAGCTGAAGTTGAAGCTGCCATCGGTGAGCTTAGTTCCAGTATCCGCGTAATTGGCATTCGGCGCCGGACTCAATGTATAGGTCTTGCCGGCCGACACGTTGAACTCGCCGGCGAACATGAAAGAAACCACCAGTAACGTGAGAAGCAACAATATACCCTTTTTGAACATTTTTATTCCTCCTTCTTTTTCAAGGTGCTCTATGATTTGATACCTCCAACCTGTATCCCTTGAATGAACGTTTTCTGTGCCAGGAAGAAAAGAACGATTATGGGAATAGTCATCAACACGGACCCTCCCATCAGTTGCGGCCAGGCAGTCGTACGCGATGTCGACAGTTGCTGGAGACCGATCGAGAGCGTGTACATTCGATCGTCGTTAAGATATATCAACGGATTCAGAAAGTCAGTCCAGGTCCATATGAATATGAAAAGCGCCGAAGTCGCCAGAGCCGGTTTGGACAGTGGAAGATAAACCTTAAGGAAGATCTTCCACTCGTTGGCGCCGTCGAGTTTCGCCGCATCGGAAAACTCCCTCGGTACGGTGTCGAAAAACTGTTTCAGAAGAAATATCGAGAAGGCACCACCGAAGAAAGTCGGTACTATTAGCGGCAGGAACGTGCCGACCCAGCCGAGTTTGTTGAAGAGAACGAATTGCGGTATCATGGTGACTTGCGGCGGTATCATCAGAGTTACCAGCAGTATCCTGAAGAGAATCTTCTTGCCCGGTATCCTGAAATAGGAGAATCCGAAGGCCACCAATGAAGACGAAAGCATGAAACCAAGCAAAGTCATCCCCGTCACTATTATAGTGTTGAGAGTGTATCTCAAGAAGGGGAGTTCCACAAGCAGGTCGGCGTAATTGGACCACAACACCTCTGAAGGCCACCATACAGGTGGGAAGGCGAAAACATCGTCGTAGGACTTGAGAGACGTCGAGAACATCCAGAAGAACGGTATCATGAAAAACACGGCTCCGGCTATAAGCAAGAGGTATATCCATGCTTTACCGAGCGATCTTTTATTCATTGCTTATCTACTCCCCCGAAGTAACCGTATTTTCCGAAAAACTTGAAAACGAAGACAATCGCAATGGAAGTCATTATGAGCAACACCCATGCCATGGCGCTGGCGTAACCCATTTTGTAGAACTGGAAGCCATTTCTGTAGATCGACAGCGCGTAGACCAGCGTAGAGTTTTCCGGTCCTCCACCGGTCATTATAAAAACGCTCGTGAAAGACTGGAAGGAGTTTATTATACCCATCACCACGTTGAAGAGTATAACCGGGCTGAGCATGGGAAGAGTTATCGTGAAAAGCTTGGCGATTCTTCCGGCTCCGTCCAGTTCAGCCGCTTCGTAGAGCTCGATGGGTATGTTCTGCAAGCCGGCCAGATATATAACCATAGCTCCGCCGACTCCCCAAACGCTGGTTAAGATGAGTGCCGGCTTCGACCAGACCGGGTCGGTCAACCAGCCAGGCGTGGGAAGACCTATTCTTTCCAGAAGCAGGTTCACCGGTCCGAACTGCGGATTGAGGAACCACTTCCAGAGGAGAGCCGTCGCAACGGCCGGAACTATGCTCGGCAAAAAGTACATGGTCCTGAATATCCCCAGAAACTTGACCTTTGTGTTCAGCAAGAGGGCCACAAGGATGCTCAGGACCTGTGCGAGGGGGATACCGATTATCGCCAAATACAAGGTGTTATAGATAGACTTCCAGAACAGCGGGTCTTTGAAGAGTTGGATGTAATTGTCAAATCCGGCCCAGCGTGGCGAAGATAGCCCGCTATAATGCGTGAAACTGAAATACAGCGATGCGATTATCGGATAGGCCGTGAAAATGGCAAGACCGATCAGCCAGGGAGAAAGGAAGAGTAAACCGATACGCGCCTCTCTAAGCCTGGACTTCGCCACTTTGCTCATGGATTATTCGTACCTCCCCAGTTCCCTTATTACGGCCTGCTGAACATCGTTCAAAGCCTGCTCGGCCGTCTTGGCTCCGCTCTGTACGTATTGCAACGCCTGATTCAGTTCCTCCATGTAATACAGTCCGATCGGAAGCGTGGGGAAGAAATACACATAACCATTGGTCAGCATATCTATATATATCTCCATATTCGGAAGCATTTTTGACCGGAAGGCCGGGTTTTCTATCGAATCGACCCTGGGGGGGATGTTCGACAGCTCGGCGGCGAACCTGGCGGCCTGATCGTTGTCGGTCAACCATTTCAGAAACTCGAAGGATTGATCGGGATACTTCGAACCTTTGGGGATCGCCCAGAAGGAGCCATTCAAATAGGCTACCTTCTCTCTGCCGCCCTCAGGAGCCGGGAAGGGCGAAACTCCGAATTCGAAGTCGCTCTTGGCGAACTGCCTTATAAAAAGCAGCTCCCACTGTCCGGCCTCCTGGATCGCCAGCTGTCCACGGTAGAAAGGGTTGTAGGAGCTGGCCATCTCTCCCCAGGTGGCCTGGAAGACCCTGATCTTCTGCAGATCGAACTTCTTGTAGTACGAAGCCACCCAGTCGAGCGCCGCGACATTGCCGGGATGGTTGGCCGTTATCTCTTCGGTTTCCGGATCCCATAGCTGGCCGCCGAAGACGTAGAAATAAATGTGGCTCACATTTGGTAAAAAGCCCAAACGCCTGATATTGCCCCTGGTGTCCTGTTTGAAAAGCAGTTCTGCGTATCTGTCAAGCTCCTTTATGTTTTCCGGAGGTCTGTCCGGGTCGAGACCGACCTCTTTGAAGAGGGTCTTGTTCCACATGAAGGCGTAGGCGTTGAGGGTCGTGGGAAGGCCGTACTTGATCCCCCTGTATGCTCCGTAAGACCATACACCGGGAAGATAGTCTGACTCGTCGATCCCTGCCGAGTCAAGATAATCGTTGAGCGGTATCAAAGCGCCGCTCTCGCCCAGCGGAACTACCATCCAGTCCCAGATCGTCACTATATCAGGCGTAGAAGATCCGGCCAGAGCGGTATTTATCTTCTCTCCCTGTCCTATTGGAACGAAGACCGGCCTCACAACTATCTCGCTCTGGCTTTTGTTGAATTCCTCTACCAGAGCCAGAAGGGCCTTCCCTTCGTCCCCTCCCCAGGCGTACCAGAAGGAAAGCTCGGTCTTGGCCAGACCGACCATAGCAACAATCAGTATCACCGTGATCGCAAGAACTTTCCTCATGATCAATCCCCCAATCCTGTGTATTCTTTATAGGCCTTGTAAAGCTCTTCGGCCTTTCCTCCCAGCCTCGGAGTCATGTAGTGAGGGAAATCGAATATGACGACTTTCTCGGTGTAGGGAGACTGCATCTGAAGCTGGTCAACTACCCTTTCTATATCGGCCGGGACGGCCTGCCAGCTTCCGGCATCGACGGGCCAGCCGTGGATCTGATTGAAGACCTCCACGTTTACCCAGAACCTCACTCCGTGTTTATCCATGATCGGTTTCAAAGCCTTTATAACCCCGGCCGACTCGGCGACCGAAGTCCTTCTGGTTCCGACACCGTCCTGCATGGCTATGATATCCACCTTCGCCTCGCTGAGCACATAGTCCCACCATTCGGCATATGCCTCCCCGTTTGGGTTGATTCCGAAGTATGGAGAGATCATAACCGGCTTTCTGGTGAGGAACTTTGCATAGGTAACCATCGATTTCAGATAGGTTCTGATACCGTCTTTCCTGCTCTGCGTTAGGAAATTCCTGTCGTCTATCTCTTCGGGAAGGTACCAGCCGGCCAGAGATGCGTGAGCGCCGTAAAGATTGAAAAGCTCCGTCAAAATCCTCTGGTTCATGTTTATCTGTTCCTTGGGATCGAACTCACCCGACCAGTAAGACGGATTGAGCGAAAGACCTAGGAAAACGTTCATATCGAGTGAATCGGCGGCCTTCAAGAGTTCGCCAAGCGTGTCGTTTACCTTTTCCTGTTTGTTCTCTTCCCAGGTGACCTTCCCCGCGCTCATAAAAACCTTTCCGTCGCTGGAAATGGCTACTTCGTAACCCTTCGAGGGTATCTGGACACCCGATATTTCCGATCTCATGAACTTTACCGCGATAGAATCTATAGCTGTCAACTCTCCCAGATCTATAACAATCTCGATGGGTTTTTCCGGATACTGCCAGCCCACCATAGCGCCCCAAGCGTAATCGGCCGCACCGTCGGTCAATTTCCCATCGGAAGGATAGCTTGGGTTAGCCTGTGGATCGACTGTGTAGGCTCTTCCGACCGAGAGAACCTCTCCTCCCTTCTTGACTGTGATCTCGGGAATCATTGTCCACTCCTTACTGGTCGGTTCAATGACTATCTTCACGAACCTCGTTCTGGTAGAACCCCTCCATACCAGTTCGGCGATACTTTCATCGGGTGAGATCTCGTCCGTTTTCATATACTTGGAAGGGTAATAAAATCTCTCCCCGTAAGCGCTGTACTGGATTATCACTGTATCCATACCTATATCTTTCATTAAAGAGAGCTCACTCTTCCACTGTTCCTCAGTGAACTGGGAAAGCTGTCCATCTAGCTGTATGAAAGCTCCTGTTATATTCTTGACCCCTCCGCTGGCTGCAAAGGTCGACAGGCCCGATACTATTATCGCGAGAAAGATAGCGATTACCTTCATTCGATCAACCTCCTTCAAAGTTAGCTGTCTTTTATGAATATTCTACCAGAAATTATTATTTTCTCCAAAACTAATAGATAGTTTTGAGAAATACTCACAAACGATGATATACAACTGCGAGCGAAGAATTCTAAAAAGCTGATTGGCAGCCCTTTGAATCTGGATGGGTAGAATGAATGGAGCCCGAAATAGTCGTTTATCGACGACATTTCCAGCTTGCAGATGTCGATCGGTATTTTCTTAATTGTATGAGATCCACGGGGTTATTCAGGTAGCCGATAGTGCCTCTATCGTTTCGACTTTCTCCGGTTTTCCGGTTCTCACCGACTCGAAGATCGAGAGTATCACCAGAGAGGTGTTCACCGCGTCTTCGAGGCTCACCAGGAACTCTTCGCCGCTCACCAGGCAATCGATGAAGTGCCTTATGCTTTCGTACGCGAATCCCTTTGCCTTTCCGTGAATGAAATGCCTCACAAGCACATCGGGCCGTTTAGCTTCTCTCTGCGTATAGCTTTCGATCATCTGGTTGTTGCTTAAATCAAGGTTCACCATTCCCCGGCTTCCCGTGAAGTTGAACTTGATATCGTTCACGCATGGGTTGGTGTTCGGTGTTATCCAGCTGTTCTCCATGGTCGCTATACCGCCCTTTCTGAACTTGAGAAGGGTCTGATAGATATCGGTTGTGTCCAGTCCCAAGTTTTTTAGAACGCCGCTGCTGCTGACCGAATAAACGCTTTCCACCTCATCATTGAAAAACCATCTCAGAGTATCGACCGAGTGGCTCCCCAGGAACCAGAGGATCGACGAGCGGGCCGACCACGGCAACATATCTGTGGCCACCCAGAGCACATCGTTCAATCTGAAGTAGGCGCTGACTGGCGTACCCAGCTCTCCTTTGTCGAGCATCTCTTTGGCCACAGCGAAGGGAGGGCTCCACCTGTTGTGAAGATCGGTCATGATCCTCACCCGGTTCTTCGATACGGAACCGACAATTGCCGCGAGATCCTCTCTGGTGGTTGCCAGCGGCTTCTCAACCAGCAAATCTTTGCCGGCGTTGGCACAATCGATGGCGATCCTTCCGTGGGCGAAGTCCGGGGTCACAATAGCCGCCGCGTCGAAATCGAGGCTTTCGAGCATCTCTATGTGATCGGTGAAGAAATGGGGTATTTCGAACTTCTGAGCGAAGCTCTTCGCTCTCGATCGGTCGAGGTCGCAGATCGCTATCAGCTCTACGGCCGGATGTTCCCTGTAAAGAAAGGCATGCGTCTCCCCCCAGACGCCGGCCCCAATTATCGCCATTCTTATCTTCGACATTCTCTTCCCTCCTCTATCAGTTCCAGATCGCATTCGAAAGTTCTGTCCCAGGGCAGGAAGAAGTCCGCTATGGAAATACTTCCCTTTTTTACGACACCGCCAAAAACGTCGTGACGCCTGCCGTAGAAGTACCTTTCGATCAATTCGACTGCCCGAGGTATGAATAGGTCGTCGCGGAATTCCTCGAATAGACGGCCTGATTCACTGACCCTGTATTCGTCGCCGCCGACATCCCGAATTCTCTTCTCGAGTTCGTCTCTCAAGACGCCCTGATAGAGGTGATCGTCGAGGAGACGGGAGAGATAGAATGAACCAATCTCGCCGCTGGAGTTTGTAGATCTGCAGGCCGCCACCACCACGGCAAGCAGCGTCCCCAGACTGTTAGAAGCGGTGTTCCACCCCGAGTAGCCCCAGATATTTTCCAAACCCATATTAAGGAAGGCCTCCACGAACTGCCGGTTAGAGCCATTGGCCCTGAAAACGTCGAGTATAAAGATCCTCTTCTTCTTTTTCGATAAATCCTCGAGCTTTTCCAGAGCTTTCTCTACATCGCTACCGGCTATAAAGATCGAGGTTTGTGACTCCTCAGAGACGGTCAAACCTACCAGCCTCATGTGCGATTTGACGTTTTCCCCGAATCGCCTGTCCTCGAAATCCATCACTTTCTTTTCCGTCTCGGGCGAATCGTAGATCAGATCCACCGAAAGCGGTTGCCGGTCTGCAGATGTAAAAGTCAACAGCTCCTGGATAACCTCGTCGGCGCCGTTGTGAATGAAAACACTCTCTGCAACACCACTCTCCAGAGAAAGTTTTTCGAGCGCTTCCAGCTCGCGCTTCTGTGGACCGTTGGGGAAGGTGTCTTCTTGGGCAAGCACGAGTAGATCGGCGACCTTTTCTTTAACAAGCTCCACACAGGCCCTGTTGACAATATGGTTCCTGTTTCTGAGTCTGTAATAACTCTCCAGAAAGCCCCACGGAAAAGTAGATTCTATCGAGCGAGCCTCGCTATCTTGGCCGTTTCCGATAGCGCGAAGATACCGATTGAGTCTCTCCCAGAGTTCTCTGGAGCCGGCGGAGGAGACAGAGATCGAGGCTCTCCTTACTATCGAGGAGAGAAGTATCCTGGAGCTGGGATTTCTCTCTCTGAGTTCGCGAATCAGTTCCAGTCTTTTCAGAGCTTCGGGTTCACTCACATCTCCGGCTCTGGAGGCGATAAGCCCACCGAAGAGGAGCATATCCACAGATATCACGAAAGCGTCGCCGCTCTCTTCAATAAGCCATAGACCAAGCTCTTCGCACTTTCCCGGTCTCATGTATCTGCCCAGAAGCTCCCTTCCGGGGAGGCGGATTTCCAGTCCGAGCATTTTTCCGATCTTCTGAACCATACTGTAATTTGGTGGTCTTTCGTCCATAGGAAGAACGACTGCTTTCACAGAATTCCCCCCATTCTAGATATCTCATTCTGAATGTTCTTTATCGGTACATCTCTCACCCTGAAATGTGAACCTTTCGATAGCGCGGCGCATATGCCCGCGGCCATGCCGGTGGCCGAGGCCAGCGGACTGGTCCTGAGCGCGGAAAAGGCGAGATGCTCAGCGCTGAGCGCCCTCCCGGCGAGAACCACGTTTTCCAATCCAAGCGGAAAGAGAGCCCTGAGGGGTACGCTGTACTCTCCCGGGAAGGGTATTTTCATGGTTTTCAGCTCTCCCGATTCGGGAACGTGCAGATCGACCGGATAAGAGCCGATGGCGATCTTGTCTACGAACTCTTTTTGCCCGAGCAGATCGTCAACTTTCATCATGTACTCTCCGGTCACGTGGGTAGTCTCTCTCACTCCTATACTGCATCCTGTCTGTATGAGAGACGCATTCGCGAAACCCGGCACCTCACTCTTCAAGAAATCCATGAACTTCCATGCGTCGATATTTCCGTCGCTCTGGGCGGCTGTCAGTTCAACGGCACTGCCGCCGAATCCGGCATAGCGAGTCGTGTTCATGAAAACCTCTCCGGGATGGAAGGGTATTTCGAAAAAGAGCAACCTGTCCCGTCTGAAGTTGACCCTGTAATTGCGCAGAAGCGGCATGAAACTGAAGAAGCCAGCGACTGCGAGGTAGAAGAAATCACGCCTTTCACCCAGCACGAAATCCGATTCGTGCTTGTTAATGAAAGAGATGATCTCGTCTCTGTCTATTCCTCCGATTCTCATCACAAGCGTCATTGGTTGACAGCTGGCCCTGTCGCCGTCACCGTTGATGTATCTGGCCCCGGCTTTGATCGAAAGGTTTCCCTCTCCGGTGGCATCTATAAATGCTCGCCCTATGAAGGTGCGGAGCTCATTGGCGTTCACGGTCTCTATACGCTGCAAAAACCCGTTTTTCACCCAGACCCTGCCGACCAGCGAATTGAATAGATAATCGACTTTGGCTTCCCTGAGGAGGTCTATCAAAACACTCTTCATTTTCTCTGGATCGAAGGGTGTAATACTTTTCACGAAACCGATAGGATCTTCCAGATGTCCGTGAGAGCCTCTCTCCCTTATCAGTCTCTCCACTATTTCCTGACCTATTCCCCCGATCACCTGTCTTCGGTGGGAGTGGAAGGTCATCATAGGGTTAACCAGCGAGCCGGTCAGAACTCCTCCGAAAGACATACCTTTCTCAACGAGAAGAACCCCGGCGCCGAGTCGGGATGCGGCGACTGCTGCCGAAACACCGGCTATGCCACCACCCACGACGATTACATCGTAAACTCTTTCCATTGTTTCACCCTCTCATTTTATTCCAGAGCTCAAAGCGGTATCGGTGAAGTAACGTTGAAAAACTACGAAGATCAAGATGACCGGTAGGATCGACACGGTAGTTGCGGCCATGAGTGGTCCCCAGTCTGCGGTGTACCTGTTTTTGAAGACCTCCAGGCCCAGTTGAAGAGTACGCATGTTTCTGTCGCTGGTTACTACCAGCGGCCAGAGGAAATCATCCCACGCCTGCGTGAAGGTGAATATCGCCAGCGCCGACATGGCCGGTTTGCCCAATGGCAGGAAGATCCTCGTGAAGATGCTTATCTCTCTTGCACCGTCGATCCTTGCGGCCTCGGACAGCTCTCTTGGAAATTGCATATAGAATTGCCGCATTATGAAGACGCCGAATACACTCATTATATGAGGTACCACAAGGCCGGCGTAGGTATTCAAAAGACCTGTGCCTCCCTGTCCGAAGATGTTGTTTCCACCTGCCAGTGGAAAAGATTTCACCATCAGGAAGGTAGGAATCAGCGTTACCTGAACCGGTATCATCATCGTGCTCAAAAGCAGTAAAAAGAGAAAGTTCTTGAGCGGGAAGTCCAATCTCGCGAAGGCGTAGCCTGCCAGCGAACAAAAGACGAGATTGAATGCCATAGAGATCAGCGAGACTACGGCGCTGTTGAGAAAGTACCTCTCGAATCCGCGCGTCGTGAGCGCCGTCGTGTAATGGTCAAGGGTCAGATGGTGCGGTATGAACGTGGGAGGCCATGTGAAAAGCTCGGCGTTGGGCTTGAGCGAGGAAATCGCCATCCAGAAGAAGGGCGATCCCATCACTATGGCCGCTATCAGAAGGAGGAAGATTACCCTCAGACGTTTCAACTTTCTCATTCGGCCACCTCCTTTTCGCGTCGCCAGGTGAAACTCACAACCGAGAGAGTCATTATTATTATCCCTAGAACGAAAGACATGGCGCTGGCGTAACCCATATCCATGTAATCGAAAGCGGCGCGGTAGATCAGTAGGCCGACGGTCGTCGTACTCTCCAGAGGTCCACCGCTGGTCATAACGTACATTTCCGTGAATGACTGCAACGTGCTGATAAGACCGACGATGAGAACGTAGATATGTACCGGCCTGAGCAGCGGTAGGGTAATCTTCAAAAATCTTTTGAAGGCAGAGGCGCCGTCTATGGCCGCCGCTTCATAAAGATTTCTCGAGATTCCCTGGAGTCCCGCCAGATATATGAGCATATTCCAGCCGGCTCCTCTCCATACTCTCATCGCCACTATCGAATGCATCGCAGTCGCAGGGCTTCTAAGGAAGTTCTGTGGAGGTATGTTGAACAAAGAAAGCAGAAAATTCAAGATCCCGATCTGGGGATCGTACAGCCATAGCCAGATCATACTGGCGGCCACCATGGGCGTCACTACGGGCAGATAATAGATAGCCCTGAAAATGCTCATGCCCTTCAGGCCGGTATTGACCAGCAGGGCCAGCAGGAGTGACAGCAACATGTTCAGCGGAAGAACTTCGACAGAAAACTGTAGCGTCCTCAGCACCGCGCTCCAGAATTGCGTGTCGCCGAAGATTCTCGAATAGTTGACAAGGCCGACCAATTTTGCCGACCCGAAACCGGAAAACTTCGTGAAGCTCAAATAAAGCGATACGAAGATGGGAACTATCCTGAAGATGATATTGTAAACGAGTACCGGTGAGATAAAAATGAACGCGGTCAACATGATCCGCCGTTTCAGCCTGTTAGTCACCTTTCACCCCGCAAGATTATCGCGATCGAAATATTGCCGGCCTTTCGGCCGGCAGGACTTTACTTGAGTTTACTTACTTCTTTGGCCGCTTCGTCGAGGGCGTCTTTCGGATTCATTGCGCCCATGACGGCTCTTTCGAGGTATTTGGAGATGATATCTCTTGCCTGGACCCAGAAGGGAACGTTCGGGTTGCCGTAGGCGTATTTTGCTCCTTCGACGAACTTCTTGAGATCTGGGTCGTTCGCGATGAAATCAGCCTGGGCGGCCGACTGCCTGGGTGGAAGACTTCCAAGGGCTTTATTTATCTTCACGATCGAATCCTTGGAGGTCAGGAAAGCCAGAGCCTTTGTGGTAGCTTCAAGGTTCTTGGTGCTGCTGGAAACCATGAAGCCCGCGAAGGAGTAGAATCCGGCCCTGGTGTACCTGGCAGGGGGGAAGGCCAACCTGATTTTCGAGTAAGATTCCGGACTGTACTCCTTAAGGGCGGCCAGCGACTCGTTATTCATGAAGACCATGACGGCCGTACCCGCGGCGATCGGCGAGAGGTTGCCGACTGGAGTCAGTCCAAACTCTGAAGCCACTTTGGCCTCGCGCACGAGCCCAACGTAGTATTCGAGGGCTTCAACGCCGGCTGGGCTGTTGAACACCGGATTCAGCTCATCGTCGAAGAGCTTGCCACCGTTCTCTATAAGGAAACTCGTCCAAACCTGCTGGAGGTCGATGCCGGTTACGGGAATATCGAGACCGGCCCTTACTATTCTCCCGGAATTGTAAACCGTGGTGGCCTTTGCAAATGTCACCAGCTGTTCCCATGTTACTGGGGGTTCGTTCGGATCCAGTCCGCTCTGCTCGAAGAAGTCGGCCCTGTAAGCCAGAAGCCTTCCCGAACCGAACACGGGGACGAAATAGTTCTTGCCCTTGTAAATACCCACATCGAGAGCGGCACCGAAATCGGCCGGATCCTCGAGCCTGGCGATGAGATCGTCGATGCTCCTTATCACACCGTTCTCTACGAACCCGGCGATGGCGGCCTGACCGTGCATGAATATATCCGGTCCTATACCGCCAGCAAAGGCCGTAGTCAGCTTCGTGGAGAGCTCTCCCCATGGAATGTACTCGACAACGAGTTTCAGATCGGGATTCGCCTTCTCGAACGCCGGAATCAGTTCGTCATCCATGGCTATCGTTAGCTGGTCCGATGTGCCCGCGAACCATACTGTGACGTTTGTTTTGCCCAACCCTACAAAGACTAACAGACTCAAAATTGAAATAACCAGTACAAGCTTTTTCACTTCCACACCTCCCCTTCAGTATCGGATTGCTTCGCTGAACGATTTAACAACGCTTGAAAAGCTCTCGATATCGGTTCCGGTGACAATGGGGCCGATTATGATGCCCCTGAACCCAATCTCGAAAAGCTCCCTGACTTCTTCGGGTTTTACTTTCTTTTGCGTGGGCAGGAAACAGGGAAGAACGGCCCGCTCTATTACTTCGCGGTATCTCAGAAGATCCATAAGCGTGAGAGAGCTGCCGTACTTCTCGGGATTGACCGTAGAGACCTCGATACAATCGGCGCCCAGAGATTTCAAGTTGCCGGCCATCGAGGGATCGTAAGTGTAGTTCAGCGCCAGCATCTTCGACATCCCGTTCCTCAGAAGGTAGAGCGGCGCGTAATCCACATAAACGTCGAAGAAAGAGATGCCCGATTTCTCCATTTCCTCGATCTCAGCAGCACTGGACATATTTTCGGCTCCCGGCACTATACCCATGCATGGATCGAACTCGGACTTGATTCTTCCAACCGTTTCTCTTATACCATCCCACGTAGCGTGGAGTTTGCCGGTAACCCTGTGTTTAACGTTGACATGAAGCTTTACCGCGTCGGCTCCGTTTTCCAGGGCTGCCCGGGCGAATTCGAATGTGTTGTCCGGCAGACTGACTATCAACAATTTCCGTTCCGATTTCAACAGCTGCGAAAAAATCATTTCCAGCCCCCTTTCAGCGTCTCGCCTTTCAGAAGATAAGGCTCGACAAAAACCACGCCCCTGGCCTCGTCGTTTCCCTCGAGCAGTTCCGACAGCATCACTGTGGCGATCTTTCCCAGAAGGTAAGGGTTGAGCGCGATTGTCGTCAGTCTAGGCCTTATTCTCCTGGTGAAGTCCAGTCCGCCGAAACCGATTACCCCGACCTGCCCGGGAATGGCTACCCCCTGTTCAAAGAAGGCTTCCATAACTCCTTTTGCCAGCCAGTCGGTTGTACAGAAAATAGCTTCGCGTCTTTCGGACCTCATGTATTCCCTCTCAACGAATTTTTTCCCATCCCTCTCTTCGAAGGAATTACACTCGATGATCCTCACGTTTTCTCCTGGATAATTGTTTTCCTTCAGACACTTGAAAAAGCCTTCGAGCCTGTCTGCGAAGGTCGAAACCTCTCTGGGCCCGGTGATTACGGTGATCATTTCATAGTTATTTTTAAGCAGTTCATACGCGGCGAGATAGCCGCCCCTGACGTTATCGTTGTTCACCGAAGGGAAACTCTCGAGGCCGCAGTATTTGCCTATGAGAACGGTCGGGATTTTGAGAGACATGAGAAAATGTATCATAGATTCAGGCATCGGTATGCCTCCCACGATCAACCCTTCAACTAGATCGACGGGGATAAGCGACTCGTTAAAGGCGCTGCGGCTTCTCATCGATTGAATCAGGCAGTGAAGACCTTCCCCGCTGGAAGTCTGGAGAATGCCCCTCTGCACGCCTGAGAAGAATTCGTCGCTCTCGATCGATCTGTGGGGATTGCTCACAAAGAACATGATCACTCTGTTGCTGGATATGCTCCCCGGCTCGATTGGATGCCCCAGCTTCTTGGCAACTCTGAGAACCTTCTCCTTCGTACTCTCGCTTATCCTTGGATCGTTCTTTAGAACACGTGAAACCGTGGAGATCGAAACTCCCGCCCTGGTAGAAATCTCCTTCAAGGTCACTTCCATGGCACAACTCCTTTATGCAAATTGTGCAAACAGACTGCAACCGAAACATTGTAGCACCCGGAAAGAAAATAAATAAACCCAAAAGAACCTCCCCTGGTGTCACCTGAGCTAATCATCTCCGATTAAGACTTATTATTCAGCGGGATCTATACATATCTGAAGGCTTCGTTTCGTAAGACACGAAATAGAAAGTATTGCAAATTATGCAAAAAAAGTAGTGCATTATTCGTAAAACACGAGAGAATGAGCTTCGAGAGTTCTCTCTCTCCAAGGACCGGGATCCTGACCAGGAGCATGTCAGGATGACCTGAAGGGATTGTCATCCCGTAATGCTCCTATATGGGATCTCGTTCTTTTATTCTTTCGAAGTACAGGGATGCCGGATCAGGTCCGGCATGACGGGAGGGGCTGTCATCCCGGGCTCCGACCCGGGATCCACTCCTTAGAAAACCGTGATTCTGAGTCAAGCTCAGAATGACGGGAAGGAGGAAAGACCGGGATCCTGACTGGGAACATGTCAAAATGACCTGAAGGGGCTCGTAGTGCTTCTATATTGTCATCCCGGGCTCCGACCCGGGACCACTCCTTAGAAAACCGTGATTCTGAGTCAAGCTCAGAATGACGGGAAGGGAGTAAGACTGTCATCCCGTAATGCTCCTATACGGGATCTCGCTCTTCTCGCCTCACACCTCTACCCTCTCACCTCTGGTTCCGCTCTTTCCAAGGACGGTTTTTTGCTCTTATGAGGAATCCAAACGCCTAGCGTCGGAACTAACAACCGCACTTTTCACATTGAAATCCAACTTCCCATGTCCATCAGAATTCTTTCTATGTTGTACAGTTCGACCTGTATCTTGTAAATGGTATATAGATGATGAATTGCATCGAGTCCATAGACGCTCCTCCTGAACCAGTTAACCGGTTGTGTGAGGTAAGCGGCGGCCTCCTTTCCTACTATTTCTTCGAAGACACCGAGAACTTCCTTCAAAGGTTTGTCGATATCTCTCCAGAGTTTCAGTTCTATATTGGCCAGATTGGACATCTTCCACATCAGATAGCGGTGATGGCTTATTCGCATCTTCGCCTCCGTTGTCAGTCCTCTGAAAGTGACGTCCTGCATTATGTCTATCTGCTGGGCGAGTTGCTTGCCTGTCTGGAAGAGAGTTTTTCCGGTCACGACATCAATAGTCTTTCCCATGTATTCGCCAGTAAAGTTGAGTAAGGTCTTGCTGAAGTATTCGGAGACGGCTGCACTTGCGTGTTGAGGATACCAGTTCTTCAAGTTGTTCACGACGCTTGTTATGTATTTGCCACCGCTCGTTTCGCCAAAACACTTTAGGAAGGCATTGCTTCCCGGCGTCGGCATATTTTCGGTCGATGTCGCTTTCTTGACAACGGCCTCGATTGTCATCTCCTGCACCATTTTTATCCAATGTTCAAGCACGTGAAGCATGCAGAGTACCGCGTATCTCTTGTTCTCTTCAAGCATCGCCATTCCACTGCCGGGAGTGATTTCGACTATCGGTTCCACATCCGGCAACGGTGTTTCGCCCAGTTCTTCGCCAAAGTTCCATTCACTTACAGGACGCTCGCTTGGCCAGCCTTCCCAGGTTCCCACCTGTTCCGGAAGGTTTGAAAAGACTGCCGGTATTGTAAATTCAACTATGTTTCCGGGCACGCCTCCTACGACCGCCTGGATTCTGATTCTGTTGACTTTCTCGAGAGCGGGGTGGTTTTTTCGTGCGAGGTTCATGAACTTCAGGTATTGAGTCGCCATGTCGTCTTTGCTTCCCGAAAGTAGTATTACGCCATCGTTTGGGTCTTCGGCCAGCAGAATGATCGGTTCGCCTATATGCAGGAAGTAAACGAATCCGTTGAACTCCCCGCCCGTAGCTTCACTAACACTCGCAGGATAGCGGTAGGCCGTCCTGTAATAATCGGCCGCCTCGTCGCCATACACGAGCCTGACACCGTTAAGGAACGGTTCTGCGGGATTACCCAGAGGGTTCGAGAATCCCTGAATTTCTAGATTGATCTGGTAATCCCACGGGTTTACCGAGGCCATCTTGAGATTATCCACGGGAAGAACGACAGTCATCAGTGGTTCGTTGTTCACCCATACGCGAAGCTCTCCATCGGAAAGAAGCTGCTCGTAGTTTCCAACCTCTACGGCAAGCGCAACCATGCAATAGACAGTCATCGGGTCGCTAAGGAACTCTATTTCGCGTTCTTCGGTTCTTGGTAATCCAAGGCAATGACGGATTTCATCATCGAATGGTATCAGGCCGAAAACCTTGCAGTCGAGATTATCATCCCAGCCATCGCCATCGGTATCGACATTCTGGTCGCCTTCCGGACAGCCTGCATTCCAGTTCCTAAGATTTATCCAGGTTTCTCGCAATCTTTGGGCCCAGAATTCTCTGCTCGGAGTGAAGATACGAGTGACAGTCAGCTTCGTCGAGTATTCGGGTGGCGCCTCTCCTACCTCAATAGCAAAATCGTCGGTCATTTAAGCAACTTCGGCGAAGTCATTCCAGTAACCGTAGTTCTCTAGCTCTTTGGAAAGCTCTTCAGCTGCTTGGGCAAGTTCTTTCATTCTTGGCATCTGTTCGTTCTGCAGGCTGTTCTTCATTTTGCAGACCTGCCCGGCCAGTTCATCGAGCCTATCCGGTTCATTAATGGCCGTTTCCAGAAAGAAGCAGATGAAGCCTATCTGAAAATCCATCTGGCTTCCATATATGTAAGCCGAAGCGGCAAAGGAATTGTCCTGAGAAAGGGTGCGATCACTAAGCATATAACCTGCAACTTCACTTGCCGACATATAAACATCGATCTTTTCCACTATTTGTTGAGCCTTCTCCAGAGAGGGTTCGAGACAAAACTCGTCCAGAAGCCTGAATAGATCGTCAGAAAGGGCAAAATAACTCTCCAGCTCTTCTGGAAGAGCGACAGTCGCATCGAGAGGAATCCCCTCATCATCAACTAGTTTTTCATCTACGATTCGCCCGATCGTAGGGGTCTGTCCGCCAAAAATCTCTTTGTGCACTCCCTCTCCTTGAAGCATAATCATAACTGTGAGAGTATTACCCGTTATGTTCGTATTCAATTCCGCCTTGAGATTGTAGCTCTTATGACTGACGCTAATAAACCAGCTATCGTCATATTCACCCACATCCTCTTCTTCGATCTTCCAGCCGGCCTGTTTAAGGCTGTATAGATACCATTCACCGACTTTTTCCGTCTTGTCGTTCGTGGAAATCACAGCGTAGATCGTTTGATCAAAAATAGGAGAGATGCTGGATATAGTTGCTCCCGGATAGATAGGGAACACGGCCCTCTCTTGCGCAAGAATGCAACTCGCAAAAACAGACAGAAAAAGAAGAAAGCAAACACTCTTCAATTTCATATACCACACCCCCGAAAAAGAGACGGGTTGAAAATCATCTGCGAGTATTTGTAAGGGTTTTAGTACACAAATAAAAGAGTTAGTATATATCGAATATGATTCTTAATTCAGATTATTCAACTCGTTTAGCCGATTATATAATGGAGCAGAATCAAAGCAGATCGATTTCATGCATACGATATATTTACTTGAATTGCGCGAAAATTGCTTGGGGTTGCACCGGCACAGACATATGGTTCTAGTTTGACTGCACTTGTGATAAAATCACATTAGCGGATGGAGTCCAACTATGCACCAGATACCTTAAAAAAGCAGAAGGGGTGATCGTCATGTCTAGAATGGTTTTGATGCTCGCCGGTGTGGTAGTTCTGGTTATGGCTCTGTTAGCCTCGTTCAACATTACAACGGTTGTGGAGCCCGTTTGGCACGTAGTGCTCAAGTGGATCGGCGGTGCCATCATGGTACTTGTCGCCTACATGGACAAGGGCAAGAAAGCTTAACTTAACTAAGACTATCAAAGGCCCGGAGAATTCTCTCCGGGCCATTTATTTTTTTAAGACATTTCCCGTCGATTTGAAAACTTCTGGGAATATATTGATCTTTTTTTCACAAACTTTGTTTATTTTAGGGTTATAATTTTGTTGAAAAGGAGGTGTTAGCTAATGATAAGAACCACGATATTCCCTGGAAGGTACGTTCAGGGGCCTGACGCACTGAAAGCTTTGGGAAGGGAGCTGAAGAGATTTGGTGATAATGCATTCGTTATAGCCGACCCATTCGTGTTCGAGAAGATAATACCTTCTATCAAGGCGTCTCTGCTGGAAGAAATTTCCGCCGAGATAATCGAGTTTAGTGGCGAATGCTCCGATGAAGAGATCGATAGGCTCTCCGCTATTGCAAAAGGCAAGACAGAAGTTCTCGTGGGTATTGGGGGAGGAAAGGCTCTGGATACGGCCAAAGCCGTCGCGCACAATCTAAAAATACCAGTCGCCGTGGTTCCGACGATAGCCTCGACCGATGCGCCTTGCAGCGCGCTTTCGGTCATTTACACTCCCGAAGGAGAATTCAAGAGGTACCTCTTCCTTCCGAAGAACCCCGATCTTGTGTTGCTCGATTCGAAAGTAATCGCCGACGCACCGGCCAGGTTTCTCGTATCGGGAATGGGAGATGCCCTTGCAACCTGGTTTGAAGCGAGATCCTGTGAAATTGCTAATGCAAATAACATGACCGGCAATCCCGGTTCTATGACGGCATATTCTCTTGCGAGACTTTGCTACGAGACTCTTCTTAGGTATGGCGAACAGGCTAAGAACGCCTGTGAAACGCATATCGTAACTTCCGCCCTCGAGAAAGTCATAGAGGCCAACACTCTATTAAGCGGACTGGGATTCGAAAGCGGTGGACTCGCAGCGGCCCACGCTATACACAACGGTCTAACTGTGCTCGAAGAGACTCACAGGTATTTTCACGGAGAGAAAGTGGCCGTGGGAACTCTCGCTTCGCTTTTCCTGACGGGGAAGGATCCGGCAGTTATCGATGAAGTTTACGACTTCTGTGAAACGGTCGGACTTCCCACGACTCTGGCGGAAATCGGTCTGGGCAACGTTACCGATGAGCAGCTGATGAAAGTCGCAAGCGCTTCCTGTGCGGAGGGCGAAACGATTCACAACGAACTGGTTGAAATCACCCCCCAAACCGTGTTCTCCGCCATAAAAGCGGCGGACGCGTACGGAAAATACCGCAAGCAAGAATAGATAATTTTCCAGCAAGTCAACCATGCCGGGCGTGAGGAATCCGCCCGGCTTTATCATAGAATAGGACAATCCAGTATTGATTAGAAGCGTGGGTGATGAGATGGGATTCAAAATACGAAGATATGAATGCGAAGAAGATTACTGGAAGCTGAGAGAGTTCTTGAGAGAAGTATTCAAAGCCAACGGACTGCGCGAATACTCCTGGCATCTGGCCAGACTGGATTACTGGCGCTGGCATGTGATGGAGAACTGTCTGAAAATCGACTCGTTGAATGACTGTATTTTCTTCTGGGAAGATTCTAATGACAGGATAGTGGCGGCCGTCAACCGTGATGGACCTGGCGAAACCCATCTACAGGTACATCCATCTTTCGACTGCAAGGAACTGGAGGAAGAAATGTTAGAAATCTCGGAGAGGCATTTTTTCAGTGAGAAAGACGGCCTCAGAAGCCTCTGGGTGTTCACCGACTCCCAGGACAAACGAAGGATAGGGATTTTGAAGAGAAGAGGTTATTCGCAAGGTGACTGGCCGGAACATCAGCATCGACGAGACCTGAGCGGTCAAATCGCAGAAGTCTATATTCCGGAAGGCTTCGAGATACGCTCTCTTGGAATTGAAGAAGAACTCCCTTCCAGAAGCTGGGCTTCATGGAGGGCCTTTCACCCGGATGAGCCAGATGAAAAATACAAGGGCTGGGAATGGTATCTCAACATCCAGAAACAGCCCATGTACAGGCGGGATCTGGATATTGTCGCTGTTGCTCCCGACGGCGAGATTGCAGGCTTCTGCACGATATGGTACGACGACGTCACCAGGACCGCATGTTACGAGCCTGTCGGGGTTATGCCGGAGTACCACAAGAGAGGTCTGGGGAAGGCCATGATGACCGAAGGACTCCACAGATTGAAGAGAATGGGTGCGGTAAGGGTCTTCGTGGGGGGCTACTCCACGGCCGCAAACGCTCTGTATGATTCGGCGGTCTCTCCAGTCTGCGACCTCAACGTACCCTGGCTGAAGAAATTCTGATCTTCTATCACTTATACCGACTGCCCGGATAAAAATCTATTAGCTTCTGGATTGCCGTAAAGCCATTGCACATTACAGCAACCCGGAAGCGAAATTCAACCGGCGCGCTTTATTCGCACTCACCCAGATTCATAGAGAATAGCACCTCGAGAGCTTCTATGAGTTTATCTGAGTTGTCGATCACGATCAATGGTATTGTGCCGGCTGTGGCGATCTTTTCAAAATACTCGTCCATGCCGATGTGTGTGACAAGAATTATGGCATCGGCGTGAGGCATGATAAGATCTAAAGACTTGCCAGGATCGGTGTCGGGAGAGGTTATTCCCCGGTCGATGTGAAGACCGATCACCGGAATTCTGTTGGATTTCGCGACGTCGATCAACCCCTCTATTCTCGACGACTCCTTTTCTATGCTCATTTTCTCGATATTGCAAATCGTATAGAGATCGCCCTCCACAATAGCCCCGGTGGCGACAACAAGCGTCCCCGGGCCGTCGATTTCACCCAGTCTCTCCTCCAGCGCGGCAGGAGTCAGATCGAGAACCGACTCGCATTCTATTCCCTTCCATCCGCAGACGAGGTTCAAGATTACCGAGCCTTCTCCATCGCCAACGGCCGTTGCCAGAATCGGTGGCTTTATCTGTACAGGCCCGCTTGAAAGAGCAGTTGTTGCGCTCAAAACCAGTATGACCAGTATGATAGAACTCACAATTTTTCGCTTCATGTTTTCCCCTCCAAATAATATTTTTTTCATTTAATATGACCAATTTTATCAGATTTGTCCACTCTGTGCCTGCCGAATTTTAATATCCGGCTAGAATTGGAAATTCCCGCGCTTTCGTTTTTTGGTTCGTTTGTCACGGACTGATTTTCCAAAGGTGCGCATAACTTTTTAAATCGTCGGGAAAGATAGTAAAATACTTACCGGATGCTTATAAGAAGGGAGAAAATCATGATTGAAATAGAGAGTTTGTTGCAGTGTCCTTCGTGTGGCTCTTCTCTTTTAAGGCAAGAAGATGGTTTCATGTGCTCCTTTTGCGGCAAGAGATTCAATAAGCGAATGGGAGTCTATGATTTCTTGTTGTCAGGAAGGGACCAGTGGGAGATGGTCGGAAAGGGCTTCATGAACGGCCAGGAGGAGATTGAAAAACGGTTCTTTGAGACCCCCGAAGAGCAGCTTTCTCCCGCCGATCAACTAATAAAGGCCGTCGCCCTGTGGTACCGCGGAGAGTTCGATGAATTCAAGAGGCTTATGCAAAGTTCAAGAGAGGCCATATACACAGAGGAATACAACAGGGCGATGGTTCAAAGCGTCCACCATACCGTCGAACTCATAAAGAAGGAGAGTGGTGTCGTACTGGATCTCGCCACAGGTATGGGCGGCCTTCTTGAAGAACTCCTCACATATACGGAGCGAGATTACCTATCAGCGGATATAAGCCCATCGAGCAGTTTTGGACTCCTTCAGTATTTGAGATACAGAGGTTGGGGAGACAGGGTTTATCAGATTATCGCCGGTGGCGAAAAACTGCCGTTCAAAAACGATTCTCTGGACTTAATTGTAAGTGCGGCGGGATTTCAGAACATGGAGAACTCCAGAGAAGTCTTTACGGAGAGCCGAAGAGTTTCAAGGAAGCTGATTACTCTGTGCATCTTTTTCGAGGAAGACGATCCGAATCTAGCATATGTTAAGGAAAGGAATCTTCACGTTTCGCATCTCTTCGTCGAAGGCCTTGAAGAAGCTGGATGGAATGTAACCGTGGAGAATGTCATTAAGGCAAGAGCCGAACCGACACCTCAATCCATGATTCTGGGAATCAGACCGGATCAACTGCCTGTGACTGCAACAACCATGAATTTCGAGATCATAGTTGCCGAATAGTTTAGTGCTGGAAATGACAACTTGTGGGTTATCGATGTGAATCTTTTTCACGGTCACAAGCCCTTGCTCTGACAATTTTAGGTAAGCAAAGTAAGTCGCCGGTGCTATAATCTTCTTGAATGCAGACGTTTCATAGAATCGCTTTCCAGTTGTGTCGAACACTTCCCAAAGGTAGAATGAAAACCAGCCAGATAAGACTCAAGCAGAGAATAAAAACTTTGATCTGTGATCGCCAGGAGAAAAACAAGTGCAAAAAGGGGTGAGAAGGGTGAAGAAATTCCTTATAACACTGCTAGCGGTTGTTTTCTCGGTGATGGTTTTCTCGCTGAATGAGATGGTCGTTGTAGAAAAGGGAAGTTTAACGATGGGTGATATACACAATGTTGGGGCCAGCGACGAGAAGCCGACGCATAAAGTCATCATTGAGTACGACTTTTACATCGGCAAGTACGAGGTTACCTTCGAAGAGTATTTTCTTTTTCTTGAGGCTTCCGGTAAGGCGGGCGATATAGAAATAGTTGGGCCGGAAGTGAAAACAATACCGGTCACGAATGTGAGCTGATGGGACGCGATAGCCTATTGCAACTGGCTGAGCGAAAAGGAAGGCCTTCCGGTCGCTTACAGAACACTCGGTGAGCCAGACGAGGGTCAGCTGCTTGATTTTGAAGGTAATACGACGACAGACGTATCGAAAGTCGTAGGGTACAGGTTGCCCACCGAAGCGGAGTGGGAGTTTGCAGCACGCGGTGGAAATTTGAGTCGGGGATACATATACTCTGGTAGCGACGACTTTGACCAGGTAGCCTGGCATCCATCGAATTCGGGAGGAAAGTCACAGGAGGTCGGAAAGAAAATCCCAAATGAACTGGGAATCTTCGATATGTCCGGGAATGTCTGGGAATGGTGCAGTGACTGGCATGCGCTTTATACCGATTCTGTACGTATTAATCCTTATGTCGGTACCGGTTCTATGAAGCCTGTTCGCGGTGGCAGCTTCGGGGATGATGTGACATGCTCACGCGTTTCTTATAGAGGTTATGCCTATCCCGGCAGCTCAAATAATTTCTTTGGATTTCGTTTTTGCAGGAAAGCGCCATGATGCGCGATCGATAGATACTTCTATAACGCGAAGTGGAGATAAGGACAACTCTTTTCGATCTCCGGAGAGGTTTGAAGATAACCGGGGCGTACTTCGCCGTTGAATAGAAGTCATTCACAGCATCCGGTAAGTATCAGTCTTAATCTTCGTGTTTTCTCTCGAAAGCAAGTCATCCAGAACAACAAATCCCTCGAATTCAGTCTTTCAAACTTTCTTTCTATTCCCTGCCTATTTTAGGATCTTTTGTCCAATTTCGTTTTGTAAAACATCGATTAAGAATCAATTAAGCATTCGTTTGATTATTTGTGTATAGTTTTTCAGAAGAGCCACATCGGAGTTTCTATCGCTCAATATAAATTGTTCGCTACTTAATTGACAGCAATGATATTGGTGGAGTAAAATCAAGTTGTCAGCGATTTAGTTTTTAAAAACAGAAATAAAAATTCTAATTTGAGGTGATGATTATGAAAAAGGTATTTCTGGTGTTGGTTCTGATTGGATTAGTATTCACAGGTTTCTCCAAGAATATCGTTGAATTAGCAGTTTCTGCCGGTAATTTCACCACTCTTGTTGCAGCAGTTGAAAAGGCTGGCCTTGCAGGAGTTTTAACGGGCGAAGGACCATTCACAGTCTTTGCCCCCACGGATGAAGCCTTCGCAAAGCTCCCCGAAGGAACTATTGAAAGCCTCCTGAACGATATACCCGCTCTAACCAGAATACTTACATATCACCTGGTTCCAGGAAAGTACATGTCGACAGATGTAGTGTCTCTTGAATATCTAAAGTCCGCGGAGGGCAGCGCTATCCCCATAAAAGTTGAAGACGGTAAGGTCTATGTTGACAACGCAATGATTACAGCAGTAGATATAGAAGCGAGCAACGGAGTGATTCATGTTATAGACTCGGTAATACTTCCTCCTGAAAAAGAAACTAGAAGAATCCCAGAGATAGCAATTGAAGCCGGTACTTTCAAAACACTCGTAACAGCCCTCCAGGAAGCCTCTCTTGTAGAAGCTCTAATGGGTGAAGGTCCTTTCACGGTCTTCGCACCGAACGATGAAGCCTTCTCCAAACTGCCCGAAGGAACCATAGAATCACTTTTGAAAGACATTCCCGCTCTCAAGAATATTCTCCTATATCACGTAGTTCCTGGAATATATATGGCTGAAGATGTTCTGAACATGAGATCGCTGACGGCTCTCAACGGAGGCCAGCTTACCGTCAACCCGAACGAAGTAAAAATACAGGGATCGAAAATAGTAGCTACAGACATAATAGCGGCAAACGGTGTAATACACGTAATCGACGCAGTTATGATCCCGCAGTGATCTCTGTATAACCCAAAGACCGGCAAAAACGATTAGTTCCATGTAGCTGGCGGAGTCTAAGGCTCCGCCTTTTAATTAGACCTACTATAAAATGCTAGGAAAAGAGCTTTCTCATAATTTAGAATCTTATTAGTTGAGAACCAGAGATATTTTAACCGGAGGTACCTATGAAAGGCAGTTTCTTTCCAGATAGTAGATACGATGTTGCAGTGATCGGTTCTGGGCTCGGAAGCCTTGCGGCAGCCTCTTTACTGGCGAACAGGGGTCTCAAGGTGCTGGTCGCCGAACAGCATTATCTTCCCGGCGGGTGTTGCTCGATCTTCAGAAGAAACGACTTCACTTTCGATTCTGCGGTAGGAATGGTTTTCGGATTCGGCAACCGTGGTTTTAACTCTCACAGATTCGTTTTCAACGAGATCGGAGAGGACATCGACGTGATAAGGCATGAGACTCTTTACTCCGTGACCTTTGGAGAGAAAAGAATTATATTCTGGCCGGATCTCGACAGATTCATTAGCGAGCTCGGGAGGCACTTCCCCGGCTATGAAGACCAGCTCAGAAAGTTTTACGACTATCTCGCCGACTTCTATCACAATGTGATCGTGGCCGATCCCGTGGTAGTACCTCCGACTGAAATGAAGAGGAGTGACAGTCTCAAAGCCCTGCTCAGGCACCCGGTGCGGCAGGCCAGGATGATCAGACTGCTCTTCAAGAGCACCGAAGAGCTCATGAACAAATTCATCGACCCAAAAGCAAAAGAGCTTTATCAGTTCTTCGATGTTCTCACTTCCACCTACTGTTATACAACAGTCAAAGAGACGCCCGGCATTCTCGCGGTGACCATGTTCATAGACAATCACGAGGGTGGTGGTTTCTATCCGGCCGGTTCCTCCCAGATGATCCCGAACAAACTTGAAAAGTCAATTGAGAGAAACGGCGGCTACTTGCTTTATGAGAACAGGGTTGACGAGATCCTCTTTGAAGATGGCAAAGCGGCCGGTATTAAGTTCGAGGACGGAAGCGAGATCAGGTCGAACTATGTTATCTATGGTGGGACGGTATGGAATCTTTACGGAGGGATAATCCCAAAAGAACACATCAGGCCAGAGAAGCTGAAATGGGTTCAATCCCTCCAGCCAACCTTCCCCGCGATCGTCGTTTACGCCGCCGTCGATTCTTCGGCCGTTCCGACCGGAACTAATCCCGTCGAAATGTTCGTCGAGGAGTTCGATGAGATAGCCGAGAGTGATGTCACAGTTTATATATCCTCGATCGACGATCCATCGATCTGCCCGGAAGGCACTCATGTAATGTCCATGATCGCTCCGTCAAAGAAGAAGTGGCCGCCGCGGGGCACCGAACAGTACAAAGAGATGAAAAAAGCAGAGACCGAGAGAGTTCTGAAGCTGGTCGAGAAGAAATTCCCCCAACTCAGGGATTCTTTGAAACATCTGGAAACGGCCACGCCGCTTACAATCGAGAGATACACGCTAAAGAACGAAGGCCGTGTCGGAGGCCCGAAGCAGTCCATCGGCCAGGAATTACTGAAGAGACTTCACGCCAGGAGCGAATGGAAAAACCTGTTCATATGCGGTGATTCGACCGTGATGGGAATGGGGACGCCGGCGGTCACGGTCTCCGGTATCGGGGCCGCAAACCTGATTCTCAGGGATTCGAGAATGAAGGAGTACCGTTACAGAGAGCCCGAAATCGAGAGGGTTCACTATCTTTCAGAAAAAAAGAGGAAAGCGGTGGATCTCGAAAATACCGCGCTCGATCGCGAGACGGTCCCTTTGATTAGCGGCTACTGTCAGCTGTGCGAAATCCCCGGCTGCAAGATGAAGTGTCCCGATGGTAAGGATATTCGGGGTATTTTAAGGCGTCTGGAGTCGGGAAACTTTCTGGGGGCGAAGAGACGGCTTCTAGAGACGGAGGGGAGCACCGATTGCGCCGACTGCCCGGGATACTGCGAGAAGAGCTGCAGAAGACTCTCCTTCGATGACAGGTCAGTCCCAATTAAAAGGCTTCTTAGCTGGCTGGAAAAGGAAGTGATAAGATGAAATACGACTGTATCGTAATCGGCGCGGGAATATCGGGTCTGAGTTGTGCGGCTTTCATAGCAAAGGCCGGCAAAAAAGTCATATTGATAGAGAGATCGGAAAAACCCGGAGGCTATTTCTCCTCTTTCGAATATAACGGATACCATTTCGACAGCGGAATAAAAGCAGTGGAAAACGCGGGGCTTTTATTTCCAATGCTTGAAAACTTCGGCATCATGGATAAGCTAAATTTCGTAAAGAACAGAGTGTACGCTGGCTTCGAGGACAAAGTGTTTTCCATGGAGTCGGACGAAAGTCTTCTGGAGTACTTCGACTTCCTCGGTGAACGTTTTCCCGAAAGCAGATCCGGCATAGAGGATCTACTTAAGGAAATGGAAGAGCTGAACAGCTTTATGGGTTCGTTATCAGGAATGTCAGGACCGCTTTACGGAAAGACTACGTTTCTGACCAAGTTGAAATCAATTCCCTGGTTTCTCAAGAACGGTAAGAAGCTTCTGGGCTTCCTGAAGAAACTGAAATACAACAATATACCGTTCAGGGATTTCCTCAAAGTTAGAATCCCCGACGATGAGCTTGTCAGTATCATAGACGAGCCCTTCTTCGAAGGAACTCCCGCGTTCTTTGGTTTGGCCTACCCGACGGTTTTCAGGGATTACTTCTATCCCAGAGGAGGAATAGAACAGATACCCCTCGAACTTGCAGAGTTTATAAGAAAAAGTGGGGGCACCGTACTCACAAATACCGAAGTTACTAAGATTCTTCTCGAACGCAGTTCACCGGCCGGAGTGGTTACAGATACCGGTCAGGAGATCGAGTCTCCGGTTATCGTGAATGCAGCCGATGCGAAGAGGCTATACAACAAGTTGCTCCCGGAGAATTCCGTAGATCTAGATTTCCTTCAGAGGCTTAACAGAGCGCAGGTTTCCGACTCTGTCTTCTCCGTATTTATGGGGGTTGACACAGCTCCAGAGAATCTTGACCAGCATGTGGAACACATAATCTATGTTCCTGCTGCAGCCAAGTACTGTGACTATGAATCGCCGGAGTACTTCAAAACTACGGGAATGGAGATCAGCATTCCCTGCATGAGAGACCCTTCTCTCGCTCCAGCCGGCAAGACGGGGATAATTCTTAATGTCAATACGACTCAGAAGGCCATGAACGGCTGGGGAAGAAGTGTTTCCAGAGCGGAATATGAACGTCTTAAGGAACAGGCCGCCGACGATGTAATGGCCAACTTCTTTAGGCTTTATCCATCGTTGAAAGAGAAGATCGAATTCAGGATAGTATCCACTCCCTTCACCATGGAAGAGAAAACCCTCAACAGCGGTGGTTCTATTACAGGATGGAACTACCATCCATCCGAGACTTTTCCCTTGAGGGACTTCAGAAAAATGAAGAGATCGATCGATACGCCAGTAAGGAATCTCTTTCAGATAGGTCAGTGGAGCTTCGATCCGGCGGGAGTGCCGGTTTGCCTGATTACAGCCAAACTTGCCGCTGATAGAGTTTTGAATATCTCCCGGACGTAAAGTTAACTTCTTTAAGAAGACACCGCAGGATTATTTTAGGTGGACGGATAGATAACGGAGGTATCGAGGTTGAAAAAGGCACTCATAAAAGCGCTAAAAAGCGCAAAGGTAGAGTTTGTAAGGTCTCTCTGGTGCGATAACGCCAACGTGATAAGGGCCAAATCGATCGACATCGATTCGCTCGAAGATAATTTTGAAGCGGTAGCAGGTATCTCTCGCGCGCAACAGGGGGTGCCTGTCATGTACGACGGCGTGGTGCCTGAAAGCGGACTGATGCCCATTGGTGAGATATGGCTAAACCCGGACTGGGATACTCTGAACGTACTTCCCTATACCCAGGGGCACGCGAGCGTTATTTCGGATCTCTTCACCGGTCAATGCGAGTGGAGTTTATGTCCGAGGTTTTTTCTGAAAAGGTCCATAAAGGCTCTTGACGAGCTCGGTTTCACAATGAGAGCCGCCTTCGAGAATGAGTTCTATCTCTTCGACAGGTCTCTGGATCCGGTGGACAATACGCTTTTTGCAAGCTCCTTTTCGATGGACCTCAACTCGAAGGTTGTGGGCGATATAGTCAAAAATCTCAAGGCCCAATTCCTGACCGTCGAGAGATACTACGCCGAATCGGGACCGGGCCAGCAGGAAGTCGTCATAGCCCACGCTCCTGCGCTCGAGGCTGCCGACAACCAGATCACTTTCAGGGAAACCGTCCGGACCACCGCGGCGAGAAACGGTCTAATAGCCTCGTTCATGCCCAAACCTTTCGAAGAGTTCGGAGGCAGCGGCTGTCATTTGCATTTCAGTCTTTTGAAAGACGGAAAAAACGTAATGAGGGACCATAACGGTGAGCTTTCGGAGGTTGCGCTCTATTTCATGGCTGGGCTTCTGGAACATCTCCCCTCTCTCATGGCCGTGACGACGCCGACCACAAACTCTTACAGGAGAATAAAGCCCTCCTGCTGGGCCGGTGCTTACAGATGCTGGGGTTTGGACAACAGAGAAGCCGCTTTGAGGGTTCCGACAGATCCCTCCGGCAGCGTCGCCGGTCACGTCGAATTGAAGAGCGTGGACGCTTCCAGCAATCCGTACCTCGCCCTGGGAATGGTGATCTTCGCCGGGATTGACGGACTGAGGAAAAAAGTCCTACCGCCGGTCAATCTGCAGAGCGACCCGGCCTTAATGAATGGCGAGGAGCTTTTCCATAGCCGGATCGATCCCCTTCCATCCTCTTTAGGCATTGCGCTGGATACACTTGAAAACGACCAGTACCTTCTGAAAACCCTGGGCGAAGATCTGTCCCGGGCCTATCTGGCGGTTAAGAGAGCCGAATGGAAGACTATGGCCGAACTGACGATCGCTCAAGAGCGCCAAATTCTACTGGAGCGGTTCTGATGGGACTGGATCTATCGTCAATTCCCGTTTTCGACGGTCATGCACACAATCTTCTCCTCCCCGCATGGCTCAAGGAATATCCTATCGAAGGGATATTCACCGAGAGCACTGATAGGGAATATCTGAAATCTTTTGCAGGCGAGACACTCGCCTTCAAGAGAAGTCTCAAGGATATCGCCGCCGTTCTTGAATGCGATCCCTCGATCGAGGCGATCAGGAATAGGCGTGAAAAGATGGAACAGGCCGAACTGGCCGATCTGTATTTCAAAAAGGCTAATATCTCCGGCGTCGTTCTGGACGACGGCTTCTGGTTCCACCGAACCCGGCCTCTGGAATGGCACTCAAGTTTTGTGAACACTTACAGGGCTTTGAGAATCGAAAGTCTTGCCGAAGCCTTGTTCGAAAACTCAATCTCTTTCGATTCTTTCCTGTCGGATTTCAGAGATGCACTCCTCAATCCACCGGGGAGCGTCGTGGCTTACAAAAGCATAATAGCTTACAGATCGGGTCTGAGAATCGGATCGCACGACAAAAGAGCGGCCAGAGACGGCTACTTAGTTGAAAAAGAGAGGAACACCGGAAGGTTGACCGATGGAAGGCTGCTGGGTTTTCTCTTCAAACTGACTCTCGAAGTCTGCAGGGGTCGGGATCTCCCTTTGCAGATACACACCGGTTGGGGCGATTCCGACCTCGATCTGCGCGAATCGAATCCGCTTCATCTTAAACCTCTGCTCGACGAAGATAAGTACTCGCGGACCAGGCTGGTTCTGCTCCACTGTTACCCGTACACACGGGAAGCGGCGTATCTTGCCGCGATTTATCCGGAGGTCTATATCGATTTCGGCCTCTCCGTTCCCCTTCTAAGTGTCGCGGGTATGGAAGCAGTGATCGGAGAGATGCTGGAGATCGCGCCGGTCACGAAGATCTGTTATTCCTCCGACGCTAGATTCATGCCAGAAGGTTTCTATCTGGCCGCAACCTGGGCCAGAAGGGCCGTAGGGTTGTCTCTGGAGCGATCTATCCAGTGCGGAGAATTGACGTTGAACGAAGCGTTGAAAGCGGCTGCAAGGATATTGAAAGAAAACTCGGAGGGGCTTTACGGAGTGGCCCGATCCGTGAAAGGTGAATCATAAGAATAACGATACATACAGGGGGTAAGGAGATGCTTCTTCAGAGAGAGCAGAGAGTTGTTTTTCAGGGCGATAGCGTAACCGATACCGGGAGAGACAGAGACGATTTTTTCGATCTTGGAAGCGGCTATCCCGCGATCGTCTCCGGCATGATAGGTTCACTTTTTCCGGAAATGAGGATCGAATTTCTGAACAGGGGCGTGGGAGGCGATAGGGTTAAAGATCTCAAAAACCGCTGGAAAGATGATTGTCTGGATCTTTCGCCGGACTGGGTCTCTATCCTGATAGGAATAAACGACTGCTGGCGCTTTTACGACAGCGACGACAGGACCGAACCGGCACTCTTCGAGAGCAACTACAGATACTTGCTCCAATCGGCAGCTTCTAAGGGTGCATCGTTGATCATTATGGAACCCTTTTATCTACCGGCTTACAGAGAGATGGAAATGTGGACGGAAGACCTGGGACCGAAGATACAGATAATACGCAGGCTGGCCAGAGAGTTCAAAGCCGTGTACGTTCCGCTGGATGGAATCTTCGCGGCGGCTGCCACAAAGAGAGAGACTTCTTTCTGGGCCGAAGATGGAATCCACCCGACCCCGGAGGGCCATGCGTTGATCGCGAGACACTGGTTGAAAGCCGTGGGAGTTTCATAGAACCACGAGCAGTTTATATCGGGCGGTCTTCTAGATGGCCATTACCCTGTTTTTACCTCTTTTCTTGGATTCATACAGGGCCCTGTCGGCCCTGCGTAAAAGCCCGTCGTAGTCTTTCTCACCCATTTCAAGCGATGAGACACCCATGCTGATACTCAGTTTCCCGATCGCTTCGAACTCTACGGAATCGATTTCCGCCCTCAACTTTTCGGCCATTTCAAGAGCTCCCGCTAGATCGGTGGAGGGAGCCACGATCAAGAACTCATCACCTCCCCAGCGGCCTAGAGAGTCGCTTTTACGGATTTTAGAGAGAATTTGAAAGCTGATCGCTTTAAGGGCGTTGTCCCCAACAATATGACCGTGAGTGTCGTTGATCTTCTTGAGGTCGTCTAAATCGAACATTATCACCGAAAGCGGTTCTCCATACCTGCTGGACCTTTCGGTTTCACCCTCCAGGAGCTGTTCCAGTGAATACCTGTTCAGCACGCCCGTGAGCATATCGGTTGTGGCCAACGTCCTGTACATCTCCTGGCTTTTCCTGAGAGCTTCTTCGGTCCTTTTGTGGTCGGTTATATCCGTTAGAAGAACAATATGCCCCCTAAGTTTTCCGCGTTTGCTCATTATGGAAGTCTTTCTGGATTCAATGATCCTCTCTCCTATCACCAACTCTGATCGCGAGTCCGTCGATTCAATAAAATCCAGCAGAGTTGGTATCCGGGAAAAGGCGTCGTCTATGGAGAGTCCGAGCGCTTTATCCCCATCGATTTCGAGAAGCCTTACCGATACGGGATTCACGTCTATTAGTGTGCCCGATTTGTCGATAACGACTATCCCGTCCTCCAGATTACTGATCACGGTCTCTTTGGCGATGGGCCGTAGATCGAACAACCTGAATCTAAAAATGCTCAAAGCCTCGAACAGAGCGGTCAGGAAAAAAGCGACCGGAGTCAGGTCGATATATCCCACCGGAAGGATTTTGAAAAGGTGGTTTAAGTTCACAAGTATCGGGAAGGCCATGCCCAGAAGTACAATGCCCAGCTGCGTTCGGTAAGCTCTCTCTGAATAGAACCACTCCCTGAGAAGCAATACTATACTGCATATTAGAAGCACGTAAGTATAAACGATATTGATCCAGAAGAGCGGACCGTGGACGAGTTTCTGGACGGGAAAGGGCCACTGTGTATCTATCTCGCTAACCCTGTAGAAAAGCCAGTGGAATTCGTTGGTCCACATGGCCAGATCGACGATCGTGGGCACTATGAAAAGCAGGATAACTCTTTTGACCGTGAACCATTCTCTTCTGTCCAGAATCGCCATGACAAACATGAAGACGAAAACCGGTAGCGAAACGATCGCCGGATAGGAGATCCTGTTCAACAGACGCATCTGCTGCAAATCATTGCTCAGAAGTTCCAGACCGTACATAGCGGACCACCAGGCGATGGCAAACATCAGAAAACCAAGAGGCCGCGCTCCTGTCAACTCCCGTTTATAGAAGCTGTACATTCCCAGCAAGCCGCAAGATACGGTGGTAATGAACATCAACAAGGCAAATGGATTCATAGATAGCCTTCCCTTCAGAGAGCGTCAGAAGTATTATACATTTCCAATCCAAAAGAATTCCCGGAATCGGTATTCCACACTTTTCGGAAAATCATGGTGACCGGTTATAGAACCCTTCTCGTGGAAGTCCGGTCTAAAACGAAAGGTCCGGAGAATTGAGCAACCTTATAAATCCGCAACCACAACGAATACTGGAGGTTTGAAGTTATGAGAAGATCGGCAATAGTAATTTTTTCAGTCTTGACTGTGATTTCCACAATGCTCTTTTCCGGTATATCGGAAGATATCGTTACTATTCCGGCGATTATAGATGTAGTGAGTATTGAGCAGCGTTTGAAAGTCGAGCTGGTTGAAAACGCTTCCACGGGATACACCTGGTCTTATCAAGTCTCCGATCCTTCCTTTCTGACGCTCGTTTCGAAGGAGACTGTTGAAAGCTCAGTAGATACTCCCGTAATGGCCGGTAGCCCCTCTACCGTCACCTGGCTCTTTTCTCCCAACAAGAGCGGCTTCTTTTCTCTGGTCTTCAAGCTGTTCAGAGCATGGGAAGGCGAAGAGACGGCGATCGACGTGAGAGTGTACAACGTCGAAGTCCGCGACGGCAGCCTGAGCGAGTGCGTTCCGCAGTACGTGAACATCCTCGGTAGTTCGTCAGGTGAGGTCGAAATGTCGCAGCTGGCAAGGGTAATTCTTCAGGAGAACCCTTCAACCGGTTACTCCTGGCGGGCAGAAGTTTCCGATACAGCCGTACTCAGGTTGGTCGAGCGCTCCTTGCTGACAGAAAGCGATTCGCCTGGAGTGGCCCCCATTGTTGACTTGGGAGGGCGGCAGGAAGTTCTTGGCGCGCCGGTTAACGTCGCCTTCGACTTCCAAGCGCTCAAGGCGGGCATCTCTCTGGTGAGGTTCACTTACTCCAGGCCCTGGGAAGAAAGCGAACACAACAAAACGTTGCTCGTCGGAATCACGGTAGCCAGATAAATCCGAAGGGTCCGGTATCGTTACGAATTTCGCATCTTCGCCTTAGTAACATCATAGCCTTATATCCTGCACCGAACGACAAGTCGCGGTGCAGGATATATACTATAAATACCAGCTCGATTATCGAGAAAGGAGATCAATCACCGTGGGAGTTGAAGGTCTCGAAGTATGGTTTATAACAGGAAGCCAGGAGCTTTATGGAAAAGAAGTACTGAAAAAGGTGGAGAGCAACTCGAAGAAACTGGTCGAGTATTTGAACGACCAGGCCGGGTTGCCGGTAAAGATTGTATGGAAACCCGTCTTGAAAGAGTCGCAGCAGATCAGAACCCTCATGAACGAAGCCAACGGCGACGACAGATGTATAGGACTGATGGCCTGGATGCACACTTTTTCGCCTGGAAAGATGTGGATCGCCGGCCTTAAAGCCTTGAGAAAACCCTTTCTTCACTTCCACACCCAGTTCGACCAGAAGATCCCGTGGAAGAGCCTAGATATGGATTACATGAACACCAACCAATCGGCACACGGCGGGAGAGAGTTTGGCTTTACTGCCACAAGGCTCGATATAAGGCGGAAGGTTATAGCGGGCCACTGGAAGAACCCCGAAATGATCACAAGAGTTGAAAACTGGATCAGGGCAGCGCTCGGCTGGAATGAAATGCAGAACCTCAAGGTAGCGAGACTGGGTGACAACATGAGAGACGTCGCCGTCACCGAAGGCAATAAAGTCGATGCCCAGATAGATCTCGGATACGAAGTTCACGGCTACGCCATGGGCGATTTCATAAAGCTGGTAAAGAAAGTAAAAAAAAGCGAAATAGAAGCTCTCGTAAAACAGTACGGGCAGGAATATCATCTCACCAGATCCTCCGTTTCCCAGGAAGAGTTTAAGAGTTCTTTGCATGAGGCGGCAAGGATTGAAATAGCCCTCAGACGTTTTCTGGATACAGGTCCGTTCAAGGCCTTCACGACTACTTTTCAGGATCTGTACGGCCTTCGCCAGCTCCCTGGACTGGCCGTTCAAAGGCTTATGAGAGACGGCTACGGGTTCGGAGGGGAAGGAGACTGGAAAACGGCCGCGCTGGTAAGAACGATGAAAGTCATGGCCACTGGCAGAGAGGGTGGAACATCGTTCATGGAAGATTACATATACCATTTTGAACCCGGTAACATGAAGGAACTGGGTTCTCATATGCTAGAAGTGTGTGAATCTCTCGCAGATGGCCCGATTTCTCTCGAAGTTCACCCCCTTTCGATAGGAGGCAAAGAAGCTCCAGCGAGATCTGTTTTCGATGCCAGAGAGGGAGAGGCTGTCCAGGTATGTATCGTGGAGTTCGGAGATAGATTCAGGATGATCGTCAACGAAGTAGAGGTCGTAAAAAGGCGTCAGGAGGAAGAGATGCCTAGGCTTCCCGTGGCCAGAGTGCTATGGATCCCTAAGCCCGATCTTCCCACAGCGGCAACGGCCTGGATACTGGCGGGAGGAGCGCACCATTCCTGTCTGAGCTACGTTGTCAATACCGAGCAATTGGAAGACCTTTGCGAAATGCTCGATATAGAGTTCGTCGTTATAGATGGAGAGACGAAAATACGTGACTTCAAAAGAGAGCTGAGAAACGGCGATATCTACTACAAATTGCGGAAACTGTGATAAAGCAGTGAACGCTGCTTATTCAGAAGTGCCGTTGAAGTGATGCGAAAGGAAATCAGAGTATGCTGGAAGCGCTCAAAGAAAAGGTCTTCAGGGCCAATATACGGCTGGTCGAGGCCGGTTTAGTGATTCTGACATGGGGCAATGCGAGTGGTATTGACCGCAGCAAGGGACTCGTGGTAATAAAGCCCAGCGGGGTGGGATACGGCGAACTGTCACCCGAAAAGATGGTAGTGGTCGATCTGAATGGAAATGTTCTGGAGGGAAAGCTGAGGCCTTCCTCAGATACACCGACCCATATCGTTCTGTACAGAAACTTCGAGGGGGTAAACGGCATAGTCCACACACATTCAACATGGGCCACGGCCTGGGCCCAATCGAAGTTACCGATCCCTTCTCTGGGGACGACCCATGCCGATCACTTCCACAACGAAATACCCTGCACTAGATTCCTGAGTGAGGAAGAAACGGAAGAAAACTACGAGATGAACACCGGCAGAGCTATCGTCGAGACGTTCGCCAGAAGGGATTACTTGAGCACTCCCGGAGTCCTCGTGGCCGGGCACGCTCCCTTTACCTGGGGCAAAAGTGTGGATGACGCCGTAAACAACAGTATAGTTCTTGAAGAGGTGGCGAAGATGGCCTTCTTGACGAAGATGCTGAAAAGCGACGTTGAAACCCTTCCTGTGTATATAATCGATAAGCATTATTCGAGAAAGCATGGAAAGAACGCCTACTACGGTCAGAAAGAAACACTGGGTAACGATTAATCTGACCGGGGACATCGAGGGATTCGTCCCCATTTTTCGCTCACAACACTCTTTCCAACGACGACTCTTCCCACTCAAAAAACATTAACAAAAACTTAATGCGACGACTCCATACAGTACCTTGCAATACCAGGTAATGGGTGTTATATTATTCGCTGAATAGAAATCCGGCCTCTTCGCCGGACGAATCGGGAGGTAATCTAATTGAAAGGTTTTGAAAGAAAGCTAGGTGTAGCATGGGTGGGGATTCTGCTGGCTATCGGTCTGATACTTATAGGAGTGGCAGTGGCCATCGGACCGGCCGGTATTGATTTTGGTTTCGACTTCGGCTGGTCTTTAGACGGCCAACGTTTCGACAGGAGCTATCAAGAATCGCTCAATGACGCGATCAAATCGATAGATATCTACACTCTCAACGGCGAAGTAGAAATTATAGGGTGGGAAGAGAGTTTTATATCTCTTGAAGTCAAACAAACCGTGAAGGTTTCCTCGGAAGACCTCAAGGAGAAATACTTCGAGGAAACGAAGCCGGTGGTGACTGTTCTGGATGGACTGCTAAAAATCGTTACACCGAGGCTCCAGCAGACCGGTGAATTCAGGGGACAGGGTGCTTCTATATATCTCCGTGTTCCCATCGAACTGCTGGAAGAGGTAGTGGCCAGAACGAGCAACGGTAAGATGAAAGCGGCCTCGTTGAACTCTTATATAAACGTAGAAAGTTCTAATGGTGGTATTGAGGTTTATTCCATAAACGGGAGAGTGGTCGCGGAGACTTCGAACGGACCGATCAACGCCAGAGACATAACAGGTCCGATGCAGTTCCAGAGCAGCAACGGCTCATTCACCGGTACGCGATTGGAAGGCGACCTTCGGATTACCACGTCGAATGCGTCGATAAACGTGGAAAATTCCTCGTCGAATATTAGCGCGCTGACCTCCAATGGATCCATCAATATCACAGACTGCACCCTTATGGGTACTACGAACAGCTTCAGGACCTCCAACAGCAAGGTCACGGTGAATTCTGCGCTCCCGTCGCAGGGAACGCTCGAGCTGACCTCTTCGAACGGTCAGATAGTGCTCTTCGTTCCCGAAGATATACGGGCCTACATCGATGCCTCGACCTCAAACGGCAGGGTAGATATAACCGGGCTCTCCATAACCGTATCGAGCATGAGCAAAACCAGCATAAAGGGAAACCTGAACAACGGCAGCGATCTGGATATAACTCTCAGAACCAGCAACGCCGACATAGTTTTAAAGAAGAAATAATGACCAGAACCGGGCGGTTGTTTCTGTTACGGGGTGTTTCACTTGGATAGCCAGATGAAAAAGGGTGTTTTAGATCTCTGTGTTCTTAGCATTCTTGACAAGGAAGATTGCTATGGTTATCAGCTGGTTGAGAGGGTGTCTAGTGCTGTCGAGATCTCCGAAGGCACTATATACCCTCTTTTGAAGAGACTCCAGAAAGAAAACCTGCTCTCTTCATATATAATAGAATCCAGTGAAGGACCGGCAAGAAAATACTACAGGTTGACCGATTCGGGAAGATCGAGATTCATGGATCTGAAAAGAGATTGGAGAGAGTTTGCCGAAAGTGTGAACGCTCTCATCGGCGGGGAGGTTGACAATGAAGGAATTTGAATACATCAGGTTGCTCGAAAAGGGACTTGGCTCCCTCTCCGCTGTTGAGAGGCAGGAACTCCTTCAGGATTACCGCGACCATTTCAGGGAAGGGAAAAAGGCCGGCAAAAGCGAAGAAGAGATATCGCGCGCACTCGGCGATCCCGAGAAAATTGCCCGTGCCATAACTGCAGAGTACAGAGTCAGCAGTATCGAAGAGAAATCCGGAAAAGGACGGGGCATCGGCGCGGCGATCGTGAGCATAATCGGGCTGAGTTTCTTCAACCTTGTTGTTTCCCTGCCCTTTTTCATAGTTTTGTACGCGCTCGTTCTCTCGCTTTACGTTGTTGCCGCGGCCTTCGTCGCCAGTCCGTTCATACTGTTCTTTTTTCCGTACCTCGTAAATCTACCATTCGACGTGACTCAGCTACAACTGCTTCTCTTCAGCTTCGGCCTTTTCTTCATAGGGCTGGCCATCTTCTTCATGTCCGGAAAGATCTGGAACGGAGTTCTGGGACTGACCGTTAGGTTCTTGAAATGGAACATAAATGTTTTCAAGGGAAGCTAGAAGGGCTAGTACCCTTCTAGTCTTCAGTATCTTCATCTTTTTCTTCGGGCGGGGCTTTCTCGACGCTCTCCCAATCGTCCTGTGATCGTCTCCGCCTCATCTCGGCCTCACGCGCGGCATAAGAAATGTCGTCGCTTATCTGCCTGAAAAGGCGAACATCTACTCTGGACGTACTTTGGAAACTCTTCAGAATACCCCGGTCGATGAAAAAGAGCCTCTGGCCATGACTGGCTATGAAGCGTCTGTCGTGGCTTATGAACACGAATCCGCCAGGGAAACCCGCCAATAAGTCGTCCATGACTTCGAGCGATTCTATATCTAGATGGTTGGTGGGTTCGTCCATGAATATAAATTCGGCCTTTGAGGCGATCACCTTGAGCAAGGCGGCCCTCATCAACTCTCCATGACTCAGATCGGATATTCTGGCCATCGCCCGCTCCCTCCTGAAACGGATGTTCGCGAGGTGACTTCTCAGCTTTTCCTCCTCTATTCCGGTTGAGAGGAACTCTTCGATCAGCGTCTTCCTCTCGAAGAAATTTAGAACGTTCTGGGGAATGTAGGCCCATCTGACGCCTTCGTTCCTGTAAATCTTTCCGGATGAAGGCTCTAGCTCACCGATCAGACACTTCATAAGCGTCGTCTTTCCAGAACCGTTTTGCCCGATTATCCCCACTCTGTCGGTGGTGTCTATATCCACAAAGGCCCCGCTTATGATCTCGTCCGCTTCGTAGGAGAAGCTAATATCCTCAGCGCTCACCATCTTTCTCCTGGAAACGGTGTAATCTGAAAGAGAGAAAGAGAGGGGCTTCTCCACGAAGGGCTTTTTTTCCTTCAGTTCATCGATCAGTTTTCCGGTTCTTTTCTGAACGGCCATCGCCCGTCTGGCCTGTTTGGCGGCCATATGTCCAACGTAGCCTTTATCCCTCGCGTGCCTTTTGGAGGCCTCTTTGGAGGCCGACCAGTTTTTCCTTCTCACTATCTCGGCCTCAAGTTGACGAATCTTCCTGTCGATCTCTCCCGCCTCTTTCTGTCTGGAGAGGGAATCGCTCTCCAGATGCTCTAGCATCAGCGAGTAACCACCGTTTACCGAGAGCGATTGACCGAACTTCAGATAGATCGTCTTGTCGGCCACCCTGTCTATGAAAGTACGATCGTGGCTGACCACGATTATTCCCGTTCCCCTTCTTTTGAGTCTGCTGATGATCTCTTCAAGCCTCAGTGTCATGGCTATGTCGAGATGGTTGGTAGGCTCGTCCAGCAGGAGGAGCTTCGATCGGCTGAGAAGCGCTCTCATTATAGAGAGAAGCCTCTTTTGACCCTGCGAGTGTTCGTCGAACCCTTTATGGATCTCGTCTCTCTCGAAGCCGAAATCCACGAGCGTCAGAACTATCTCCTCTTCGAAATCGAAGCCTCCGATCGCGTGATACTCGTTTATGTACTCGGCGTGCGCGAGTGGATCGGCGGCCGCCTCTAGCTTTTCGCGCAATTTCAACAGCTCCGGTCTCGCACCGAACAGGTAGTTGCCCGTGCTTCCGCGGTAATCTATATCTTCTTGCCGCACATAAACGGGCCAGTAACCACGCTCGATCTGCACACTCCCGCCGGAAAGGGCGATCTCGCCGACTATCGACCTGAGAAGAGTCGTTTTGCCGCAGCCGTTGGGGCCGGTGAGCGCCAGTACCTCCCCGGGCGACAGGTCGAGATCTATTTTTTTCAGAATATCGAGGTTGTCGAACGATACGGATAGATCTTTTACGTGTAGCAAAGAAACCACCTCCATTATGGCCTGCGAAATTCCCGTTATTCAATGTGGTGTTGGCTGAGAAGCCGAAAAACGATGGAAATGCTTAACAGGAGTCAATCACGGAAAAGTGATATTCAGTTGTGCCTATTATCGGGGTAGTTTCTTCATTTCTGCACCTTTATAGTTATGACCTGTGTACTTTATAACATATCTCTGCGTGCCGATTCAAGTTGTCCGGCCTTGATTTTAGGAATCAAATAATGATCGTGAGGATGTTTTTGTTGTTTTTATACGCGTATTCAACCTTCCTGGAGCATCTTTTTATGAGGTAAATTCCCATCCCGCCCTTCTGAAGGAGCTCGAAGTTGTTGAGGTTTGGATCGCTCACATCGAGGGGATTGAACTCTCGCGAAGCGTCTTCGATAACTATCTTCGTATAGCTGTTTTCGAAGCTGAGCTCTATCTCGATTCTCTCTTCCTCTCCAAGATCACCGTGCTTGACAATATTCACACAGGCCTCGGTGACGACCAGGCCGGCCCTGAAGCCAAACTCTTCGCCGGCCACCTTTTTGACTATTTCCGTTATTCTGGATGAAACCAAGTCCACCTCTTTCATAAGAGGTCTAACTGAGAAACGCTGCTTCGACTGCTTCATTCAACTGTGTTTACAGAGACTTTGTAGCCTCTTCGACTGTACCGTCGTGAATCTGGAAGAGCCTGTCCAGTCTGAGCGTGGCCAGGAGTTTTTTAATCTCCGGGGACAGGTTCACAAGGTGGAGGTTGCTTCCCTTTGTCGTCAGAGATTTGTATATACTGATCAACGCGGCAATTCCCATCGAGTCTATGAACTGGATGTTGCTTCCGTCGATTATCACGGCAGAACAAATGGCCAGATCCTTGCTTTCGTACCATTTGCGAAAACTGGCCGAAGTCTCGCCGGTAATTCTGATGGGTTTCTCCAGGGAAATTACGCCTATACTTTTTTTGAGCAGTTCGAATTTAAACATAATGCACCCACAACCTACTACGTTGTGGAATCCCTCCTTTTTCAACTCACCTTCTTAGACGTGGAGATCCTCTACTCTAGAACTCTATCAGGAGTAGCGAGACATCGTCTTCGGCTTTCTTGCTTCCCTTGAACTTTTCGAAACGATCTCTAAGATTCTCTATGGTTGCGGAAAGGCTCATATCCCGGCAGCCCAGCAGGATATTCCGCAGCCTTTCCTCACCGAACATCTCTCCGTCTTCGTTAGTGGACTCTGTGAAGCCGTCCGTGTAGAGAATCAATCTGTCCCCTTCCGAAAGGTTAATCTCTTCGATAGATCCACGTATCATATTCATGCCTATCAGACCTTCCTTGTTTTCGAGAACCCTGAGCCTTTCATTTTCCATCAGCATAGGAGAGGGATGCCCGGCGTTGCACAATAGAAGTTTTTTACTCGATGTATCTATGATCATCGAGATGATCGTGAAGAAGAGGTTGAACTTCTCGAACTTGAAATTGCCGTCCAGTTCGGCCATGAAGTCCTTGAGGTCGAATTCCCCCTCTCCAATACCTCCCCTGTAATCCTCGATGAACCTGTGGACCATTACCGAAAGCATCGCCGCGTTCACACCATGACCAGACATATCGGCCAGATATACGAAGAACTTTTCCTCTCCCAGTTTTACGACGTCGAATATATCGCCTCCCACCCTGTACGAGGGAGAGTAGATCCATTCCATCTTCAGTCCCTGGAGAGCATTCTGAGGAACGAGGGCCGCCTGAATTCTCCCTGCTGCCAGAACATCGCTCTGCAGGTTGTCCACCGCTACCCTCAGAGACTTTATGAGGTTGTGCAATTTGAGCTGTGTATTGACTCTTAGCAGAACCTCCTCCGACATAAAGGGTTTGGATATGAAATCGACAGCTCCCGAACTCAAGGCCGTCAGCTTGCTCTGGCGGTCGGACGAACCTGTGAGAACTATCACCGGTATTGCTTCCAGATCTCTGTCTTCTTTGAGTGCCGACAGAACTTCCAATCCGTTATAATCGGGGAGCATGAGATCGAGCAAGATCAAGTCGGGTCGTTCTTCTCTGGTCGCCACCAGCGCCGAACTCCCATCTGGGCTCTCGATAACTTCGTGACTGTCCTTGACGAGTATGGATTTCAAGAGAACTCGAACCGCCCGGTCGTCATCCACGACGAGTATCCTGCTCATTCGAGAACCTCCTTTTTATTCGAAATACCTCAACGCCTCTGCCGGTGGTATCTTTGACGCGATGTAGCTCGGTATTATAGTGGAAACCAGCGACGCGATGTAGAAAATCAGCGACATTCCCAGCAACTGGTCCCAGGGAATGGAAAGAGCCATACCCTGCATCAACGGCGAGGCATAGATTTCCACACTGGTGAGGGTGCCGGTTATTATTCCAAGGACGATCCCTATTACGACTATGAACGACGTTTCCAGAACGAAAGAGGCGAAGACCATCTTCTTTGTGAATCCTATGGCTTTGAGCATACCGACTATCCTCTTGCGTTCGTAAAGAGCCTTGAACATAATTATGGCTATACCGACTATTCCAACGAGCATACCGAAGTACAGGAAGGATCTCAGAATGCTTATCGTTCCCTGTATAATCGTTGTCGTCAACTTTATTATATCGTCAACGAAGATCATAAAGAGACTTCCCGAACCCATAGCGTTTTTCAAAGATTCGAAACTTGCCTTTTTCTCTTCTTGCGTTTCTCCCCTCAAATTCAAGAGGTAATTCCTGATCGAGACCTTCCCGTCGATGGATTCGGGGATGTTTCCCCTGTACACGAATATCCCGTTCATGTACGTTATCGTGTTTTCAGGAAGCGTGGCTATGACCGTCATTTTGACCCGCTCCTCGCCGATCATGACGTCGCTCATGCCTCTCATCAAGAAAGACGACATACCGCCGGTATCTTCCTCTCGCTGAATCAATCTTCTCAACTCGACCGTATCTCCGGGGAGTATTCCGGGAATGACGTTGGAAGAGACCACTACGGTATCGGGGTTCGATCGCAAATACTCCCATACTTCTCTGGAGTTCTTGAATTTGTCTTTATCGAACGTTATTTCCGTGAACTTGTTGTTGACTATGAAACTATCGTCCAGTCCGTACATGTATTCACGGACGTATCTTTCTTCTCTCTTCATCGCCACGCTTATGCTCTCTATGTTGGTGAGGGCCGAGACTTCGCCTCTTGACTGCAGATCGCTGAAGGAGACCATGTTTCTTGTAGAGAGCGAGAAGATACCTACATCGTATCCCCCGAATATCATGTCTCTACTCTTAACGAGAACCTGTTCCTGGGAGTAGGGGATGATAGAAATCAGCGTTATAACGAAGATGACGACGCCGTACATGGCTATCGTTAAACCTGTCCTGACACGGTTCCTGGCGGAGAAAGCTATAGATATCTTGAAGACCGGCGCCGCCGATCTCGTTTTCTGGAAGATCTTGTTGAGTATGTACTCGAAGGTCTTGAGGTTATAGACTATCAGGAAGAGACCGGCGAAGAGAATGGCCCCGCCCTTTGCCACGACAAGATAGACTGAACCTCCGCTATTTTCGGCAATAAGGGAGAAGGAGTTGCTGAACATCGTAAAGAGTATCACACCTATGGAAAAGAGCGACTCGATCGTTCTTTTGTTCTTGAGCGGTATCGCCACAGGGAAGAGCAGCCCGGTAAAGACGACTCCAACGAAGAAGAGCGTGGCGTTTCCGGCCGAGTAACCGCTGTAAGCCATGATGATCGATACCAACACACCCAGCGAGGCCATAATGTTGATCATGAACCTGCTCTTCTGATCCATCTCGTCGGGTATGTTTCTGACCGCCGTAACTATGTTGGTTCTGGATATCTTCCTTCCCGTATAGACGACTATTATCATGGGTATTATCAGACCCAGAAGAAATCCATAGAAGATCGACTCCGGTCGGACGAAAAATCCGAAGGAGTTCTGTATGGAGCTGAACACCGTGGCAGCCCCTTCGAAGGGTATCAGAGCGGTTATATCTGTGAAAAGGTTGACGAAGCTCTCGAATATGAAGTTTGCCAGTGCTACTCCCGTTACCACCCCTATGGCCGAGGAGAACACAGAGTAGAAGAAACCCTCGTAAAGGATCGTTCTGGAGACTCTACGCCTTGAATAGCCTATCGCTCTCAATGTACCGAGCTCCATCCTTCGTTCCTGGGCAAGCATGAGATATATGTTTGAGAGAAGCAGTGTTCCCGCAAAAATCGCAAAAACGCTCAACATGAGGAACAAAAGACCGATATTGCCCCGATCAGCCATATCGAGCGCGTCTTTCTTAGGTGTCTCGATTTTGAAGTCGCCACCTGCGATCTCCCTTATAGATGCCGCTACCGCATCGGTCAACTTGACTCCGCCTAGAAAATCCCCCCTGTTTGATACCAGAAGGCCATTGTAATAATCGGGAACATTTATTTTGAGCAAATCTCTCGCGGTGTCTATATCGGCAAGCATTGTGAACCCGTTTGGAGGCTGGTTGTTCGCCTCAACCTGGTAGTAAAGCAGACCGTCGCCTTTGACTATGTCGGAGATTTGGACTTTGGGGAGTTCTATCCAGAAAAGCAACCTCTGTCCCGCATCGGACATTATCTCCAGCGTATCACCCACCGATAGAGCCAGCGAATTGGCCAGCTCTTCGTTTATGACCACACTGGCGATACCGTCAGCACTTGAGAGGCTTGATGGATCGACCACGCCTTTCGAATCGGGCCATTCCGTCAGGTTTTCGGGTTTAACGCCGATGAGTGATATCTGGACGGATTTTCCGTTCTGTGCTCTCGTCTCTCCCGGTCGGCCGGCCGTGACGTTTCTACTCAATAGCGGGAGAATGCCATCGATATTCGAATCCTGAAGCAAGTGTTTCACCAGAGCTTCAATCTCTCCGTTGGGTATGAACTCCTTCGCTATGGTCCGGTTTTCCGAAGGAATGAAAACAAACTCGTCGATCTCGCCGTTGCTCCGTTCTATCTGGTTATGCAGAAATTTCTGGAAGGAATCGTTCATCGCCATAGAGCCGACTATCAGAGCCGTACCTATTAGCGAGCCGAGAATCACCAGCAATGTGTCGGCCTTTCTCCTGAAGATATTTCTGAAGCCTATCTTGAATATCACCGGATTGAAGATCATGGAGACGACTATCGCGACAGTCGCGGCTCCAACCAGGATGCTAAGAATTTGAATTAGCATTCTGAGACACCTTCAAATTTTGGTTTTCGTCTATCTTCAATATTTTTCCGCTATCCATATGCAAAATACGGTTAGAGTAGTTCGATACCCTTTCGTCATGTGTAACTATTACGAAGGTCTGGTTGAAGGTTTTGTTCAGCTCAATGATAAGGTTCATGAGCTCGGTGCTGGTTTTCGTGTCCAGAGCCCCGGTAGGTTCGTCGGCCCAGACTATCGCAGGTCTGTGTACTAGAGCCCTGGCTATGGATACTCTCTGTCTCTCTCCGCCGCTCAACTGCGAGGGTAGGTAAGTCGCCCGTCCATCGAGATTTACCTTCGCCAGTATATCCATAGCGGCCTTTCTCGCCTTCTTTTGACTGCTTCCTATCGTCAACATGGCCAGCTCGACGTTTTCGACCGATCTCAGAACGGGGATGAGGTTGTAGAACTGGAAAACGAAGCCCATGTTCAATGCCCTGAAACGCGTTTTTTCATCGTCTCTAAGGGAGTGGAGATCGATGCCTTTTATTATCACTTTTCCGCTAGTTGGTTCATCTATACCAGATAAGCAGTTTAGAAGAGTGCTCTTCCCGCAGCCCGAAGGACCGAGGATCGAAAGAATTTCACCCTCGTATATATCAAACGAAACTCCTTTCAATGCTTCAACTACGACTTCACCGGACCTGTAAGTCTTGCTCAGGTCCCTGACTTCAACAAACGTCATTGGTAGCATCTCCTTTCGATCGAACAGCCAGAAAACGATGTTCTAATTATACGATATATCTTCAATTGCTTTTCTTATCTCGTTGTTTAACTTTTCAATAGTATTCTCAAGCGTTCTGAAGGCTCTTCTGGCAAGAATTACGATTATGAAGGAGGCTCCATAAGAGAATAGGCCTGCGTAAAGCTCTGTTCCCCTTTGCAGAAGAATAGAAGAAAGCATCACCGCCATCGGGAAGAGCGGGGCCGCATATATGGAAAAGAGGTACAGTTTTCTCTGGATTTCGGTCGGTTTTCTCAATCTGGATTCGAGCGAAGTTACGACCTGCTCGAGGTTTTTCAAGTTTTCCGAATCTATCAACTTTCCCTTTGTCTCTTCTTCGAAGGTTTTTCTGAAATTAAGCAGGTTGTCGGCCTTCTGCACGAACAGGGCGACCCTGCCGGCGAAGGAACTCCCGGGAAGGCCGAGAACGATATAGTAATCCAGTAAGATGACTGCAGGAAGAAAGAAAAACACGAGATCTACCCGCACACCTCTGGAGAAATTTAGAGCGAAAAGAACCACTGAAAAGACCAGATAATAAACCAACAAATTCAGATCATTCCATTTCAGGTAGTTTTTCGATCATTATCGCTGAAGCGGAAACCAGAACTTTCGCTTCGTCTATCTCTTCCACCCAGTCTATGGGTATGAGTTTTCTGGACTTCGAACCGAAACCACCGATATCGCCCACGACGTGGGTTATCTTTCCTTCGTCGTTCAGGACGAAACTGCGGACCCGTCCGATTGTTTTGTCTTCGACAGTGACTATATCGCAGCCGGGTTCCAAAGATTTGGTGTCCTTGGGTACGTTTATCGATGTGTTGAGGGGAGGAAGGGGATACAGTTCGGCGTAATCTCCGACCGGTCTGAGCCAGTAAACAGGGGTAACTCCACTTTCCAGATTCTCGATCTCTTCGCCAGTTACGAAGAATGTCTCTTCATAATCCTGAAGGGATTCAACGTTTTTGGAGTCGATCTTCAAACGCACTTCGTCGGGTGCCGCGAAGAAAACGGTAGCTATCGGGATCAATTTGGCCAATCTATTGAATACCCCTTTCTCGATAACGATGTGAGTCACTTCGTTGTTCTTTGGGTGTATCACAACCCGGATAACCTTTCCAAGGTCCTTTCCGTCGGAGGAGACCGCCCTGGCGCCCCACTTTATTCTGTTCTCCATTTATCTCACCTCCTTTAAAGACAAGTTTAACATGCCCGGCATACTCTCTGATGTTGTTTTAGTGTATAAGACTGCAAGAAAAAGCGCAAGGTTGTAAAATATCTTTGATTGGCCGTGCATTTAAAGGCCAGGGAGCGCTTGAGTCCTGGTGCGATTCATACATCGATGGGGCAGACAGACACGACTAAAATTATGAGGGTTGACACTTGTATGAGTTTATTCAAGCTGTTTATGATATTTGTGAAAGTCAGCTCCTTCACCATAGGCGGCGGCTACGCGATGGTTCCTGTGATTAAGGAGTTCATCGTAGATAAGTACAAACTTCTGGGTGAAGACGAGTTCATGGACGTGATCGTGACGGCCCAGACGGTGCCGGGGGTGATAGCCGTTAACACGGCCATGATCCTTGGCACAAAGCTCGCGGGTCTGTGGGGAGCCGTAGTGGCCGTTCTGGGTTCCATAGTGCCCCCATTCTTGATAATACTGGTTATCGCCAGTTTTTTCACCGATTTCGCCGATCTGCCAGTCTTCGAAGGGTTTTTCATGGGAGCCAGGGTTGGCGTAACGGTAATTCTCGCAAATTTATCTTTGCAACTAATTAAGAAAAATGTCAGGAAATATCCGATCCTCGCGGTAATCGCAGCCGGTACGGCGGCCATAGTTCTATTGAACTTCTCCTCTATCTGGATACTGCTGATCAGTTCGGCCTGTGTGTATTTCATAGACAGGAGGCTCAAAAGATGATCTATCTGGAGCTCTTCTGGGCCTTTTTCCAGATTGGATTTCTCGCTTTTGGCGGAGGGTATGGAGCCCTGAGCCTCATTCAGGATCAGATAGTCAATGTGAATAAATGGCTGGAATTGCCGGAGTTCTTGGATCTGATCTCTATCTCTCAGATGACCCCCGGGCCGATAGCCATTAACTCGGCCACCTTCATAGGCTACAGGATAGCCGGGCCGGTCGGTTCAATCATTTCGACGATAGGTGTCGTACTTCCGAGTGTTTTCTGGATCTTCTTGATTTTAAAACTTCTCAAGATACTCTCTCGCTGGATAGATACGGCGCTGGTCTTCAACGCGCTGCGGGTTTCGATCGTTTCGCTCATACTGGCAGCCACCTTCAGAATAGGCATCGAATCGATTAACAACCTCTTCGCCGTGGTAACCGGGCTGGTCGCCTTCTATGTGCTTTATCGCTACAAACCCTCCGTGATCTGGATAGTTCTGGGCACAGGAGTGGCCGGTATCTTCTGGAGACTTATAAACGGATAAAATCGAGAATCAACTTATATCGACTCCTCTTTTTGACGCAACGCCTTTCAGCAGTTTTGAACAATCCTAACAAGATTGAATACTTAGATGATAGTATTCGAATCAATTCAACGATCGTTTTTTATCGAAAACAACCGTAAATCAACTGGTATCAACAGTAAATAAAATATGATTCAATAGATTTAATCATTTTGGATACTCTATTGATTAATATAATTTTTTTTAGTTATCTTGAAGCGATTAAAGGCGATTATGGCCATTTAAACCCAATTAATACTATTTATCTCTCTGCTACTATCTTTTGAAATATCAATCTAAAAAATTTAAAATGTACTTGAAATCTCAATTTTGTGGTGAATGACACGATTATAAGTTATCTCGAGCGATTGGCTATATAGCTTTTTTTCACTGGTAATGATGAAGGTATTTTTATGAAAAGTAGTTATTATTTCAGCTAAATATCACTCAAACAACTGACAAGGAGGTATTTCTATGTGGAAGATCCCCGAAGAAGAAGAACCGCATTAGCTGGCTTCAAAGGTAAGAGCAGTTCCTGATGTTTTGAAACTACTAAAATCGGAGGTGTTTGAAGTGAAAAAGTTGATAGCGATTCTTCTTATAGGTATGGTAGCGTTCGGCACGGTAGCTTTTGCAGGTCCAGGTTTCTGGAAAATCCCCGAAGATGCGATCACCGCCGACGGTGGCCCGGGTTTCTGGAAGATTCCAGAGGGCGCTTGATTCGGCAGGGCTTTCGATCATCTATATTTCAATCAGTGATTATTAGAAGGGCTTAAGGGAGGTTGAAGTGATGAAAAAAATGATAGCAATTCTTCTTATAGGTATGGTAGCGTTCGGCACGGTAGCTTTTGCAGGTCCAGGTTTCTGGAAAATCCCCGAAGATGCGATCACCGCCGACGGCGGCCCGGGTTTCTGGAAGATTCCAGAGGGCGCTTGATAAGGACCGGCCGACGGCAGGTTCTTTACGGAACATTTGCCCCCTCACTGGCCTCGCATATCGGCCGTTTCATTGATATCAGTCACTCTGAAAAATTCGGATATAATTATATTCCATATACTGTTTAGTTCTTCATGTTTCACGATGATTTCGTTCATTCTCACATATGAGATGAATTTCCTCAGGAGACCGATTTCGATTATCTGGCCTCCTTTTTCTTTGAGATACGATAGAGCTTCCTCACGCGAGAGTGCTTTTCTGTAGGGTCTATCGGTGGTCAAAGCGTCGTAAACATCTGCTATCGCTACTATCTGGACCAGGTAGTGGATCTCGTCTCCCATAAGGTTGTCGGGGTAACCGTTCCCGTCGATTCTCTCGTGGTGGTGCTTGACTATATCTCTCACCGTGCCGGGGAAGCGGAGATCTCCCAGGTATTTGTCGCCGTAGATTGGGTGGCATTTTATTATCGAATACTCTTCGTCTGTGAGCAGGGAAGGTTTATTGAGAATCTCGTATGGGATATCGACCTTTCCGTAGTCGTGAAGCATCGCGCCTATAGAGAGGTTGAAAAGGTCCATCTTTTCCAGAGAGAGACTCTTTCCAAAGCCATAGCAGAGTTTCAGGACTCTGAGCGTGTGGAGAGCGGTATAATCGTCTTTCCGCCTTAGTTCGTACATTAGCTGGTTGAACACCGACACCAAACTTTCGAAGAGGTTGTTGACGAAGTCTTTCAGGTGTGGCGATATGGTACTGTAAACGCTCAGCGACTCGAAGGCTCTGAGCGAGTTTTCCAGGGCTTTGAAATAGTCGCCGCGGTTGTGCATCAACGAAGCTTCAAGAATTAGAGTCTCGCCCAGTATATAGTTGGTTACACACTCATCGGGCAGTGACTTGAGAAGATTTAGATAATATCTGGCCTTTTCGATGGATTTCACTCTTGAAAAGAAATGTCCAAGAAATATATACGAAACTGCAATGTCTGTCCAACTGCTGCTGGAGTGTATCAAGGCCTCGAGTTGTTCGGCCACTCTACCGGCATTTGCAAGATCGTTCATTTGAAGCATTATCTTCAAATTGAGCATCAATCTATAACCGTTTACGGAGTCGAAGTCGGGGATTTCGACCGTCTCTTCCAGCGCGTTTAGCGCTTCTTCGAACCTCTTTTGAGAGTAAAGATAATCGGCTATGTTTAACTGAACGATCGTAGCCCTAACTGGCGAGCGTGTTTCGGCTTTGGCCTTTTCGTAAAGTTCCCAAGGATCGTCGCCGGTCTGCAGCTGTGTGGAAACCAGCCCCAGATTGTTATAATACTCGAACTTCTTCGCACCGGGAACGAACCGTTCCTGTTCTATAAGCTGGTGAAAGAGAGAAAGAGTCTCTTTTGCGAATCCCATTTCGAAAGAGGTCATCATGTGAAGCATCCGCAAGTTTATAGAGTTTTCGGCTGAACACTTCGGAGCTATCAAATCGACTCCCAGCCTGGAAACCATGTAGGCTATTTTATCCTCTGAGTTGCGTGCGTAGAAATAAGAGAGCGCATAAAGCCCTTTAGCCAGCGAGTCTATGTCCGAATCCTGTATCGTAAGACCGGGTTCTTCATCGAAGGTTTTCGCATAGGCAAAGTCCAGAGCCAAGAGGAACTCTCTTTCCTCTGCAGAAAGAGACTCGTCCCGATCTATGGCTCTTACCTCCGATCTAAAGATCGAAGGGCTATCATAATTGAACCGCAAAGCCAGGTCTCTTATTCTGAAATTTTTCAAGATGCAACTCCTCTTCCCTGAAATATTCTATCACGTCATATGGCGGCTGATCGCTCGATCAAAGGCCAAAGACAAAAAAACTCCGGACTACTGAATCGTCGCTCCGGGTAAACTGGATTCAATATCGAAAGATATCAATTCGATGAACGCAATCTTAAAAATACTCCATACAGCAAGACATGACCTGGATAGGCCAAAATGGTCGAAAAACGGGAGTCTCGATACTGACAGAATATCGTCGTTGACTCTCCTAAGGCTTAAAAAGCGTCTCGGGTTCATATACGACTCTCTTCACAGTGTCGAATTGCATCACGGTCTTCTCTATCTGTGCCCTCAGAAGAGCGATCCGGCAAGCCCCTCCCGATGTGAAATCGGAGGGATCGGAGAACTTCAAGTAGAGAACTCCGTTTTCCAGACGTGCCCCGAGAAACTGGAGCTCCCTGCCGGGGAACTCCGTTTTGAACCCCAGATCCCTTTCAGCTTTCGTTAATTCTCCCCTTACTAAAAGCCTTACAACATCGTTTATCGGTGATTGAGAATAAGGAAGGGACCTTTCGACAGGAATAACCGCGTTTATATCGCAGACGGCATCGCCGTTGATCGCCTTGTCCAAAAGTTCATTGTAATAGTAAAGGCTGATCTTCATCGTCTTTTGCGTACCGGTTACGGCACTGAATTCTAGTTCAAGGGCGGCGTACTTCTTTTCAAGAGCCTGAAGAGTCTTCTCAAGCCTTCCGGTCTTCAGTAAAAGCATCAGAAACAGCACAAGGAGGACTAAAGAGACTGCCAGACTGGAAATTAAGATGATCCTGAAGACCGGAAAGGATTGCTGCTTTCTAACCCTCATTAAACTCACCTCTCAATCAATGACACTTCAATTATACATTTTATGTCGATGATGGAGGCCCCGGTACTCAACTTATGTGTTTCAAGCCTCTTAAGAGCCGTGGTTAGTAGGTGGTGTGTTATGTGGGTCGCGGGTAAAATCGAGATGCTGGATCAGGTCCGGCATGACGTGAAGGAGGAAAGACACGAAAAACAGGGACTGACAAATCTCTTCATGTCTGTCCCGTTTTTCGTGAAGACCGGGATCCTGACTAGGAGCACGTCAGGATGACCTGAAGGGAGAGTCTGCCCTGATGAGCCTGCCCTGAAACGCTCCCCCTCGTGTCATCCCGTAATGCTCCTATACGGGATCTCGTTCTTCCGAAGGACGGAGATGCCGGATCGGGGTCCGGCATGACGTGAGGGAGGAAAGACACGAAAAACAGGGACTGACAAATCTCTTCATGTCTGTCCCGTTTTTCACGAAGACCGGGATCCTGACTAGGAGCACGTCAGGATGACCTGAAGGGAGCAAAGACCGGGATGCCGGATCAGTGTCCGGCATGACGGGAAGGGACTGTCATCCCGTGTCATCCCGTAATGCTCTTATACGGGATCTCGCTCAGAAGAACCGTCCCCCGTCCACCGTCCCAGATCATGGACCCGTCCTTGGGAAGAGCGAGGGTAAACGTAAACGATAACAGAGGTAAGAGGAATGAGGTCAGAGGTAAGAAGATCAAAATCCCGCTCTTCTCGCCTCACACCTCTACCCTCTCACCTCTGGTTCCGCTCTTCCCGTTCTCTCCTCTCTCTCCTCTTCTCAAATCTTTAACCGAGAACCTGGACGCGTAGCGTCGGAACAAACTGCCGTTCTTTCCGCTCCAGTATATTTAGGTACATTTTTCCTGTATCATTGTATCGAAGAACCCGCTCGCGGTCGGGCGTTAAGGAAGCGAGTCCAACTTGATGGCGGTGGAGTCTCCAGAGTTGACGGGAAGGCTTGAAGTTACCGGAGTTCAATCGGCCGGAGGTAAAATATGGGACAGGAACCGCTCAAGAGAAATAATCAGCACAAAGTACAGGCCTTTCATGTTATGGTCAAGCCAACCGGGGCGCTGTGCAACCTAGATTGCGCTTACTGCTTCTACCTTCACAAACAGGAATTGATCAACAGCAGGAACGTTATCAGCGAAGAAGTACTGGAGAGGTTCATCTACGAGTACATAAACTCTCAGAACGTTTCCGAGATTGTCTTCACCTGGCAGGGCGGAGAGCCCACTTTACTCGGGATAGATTTCTTCAAAAAGGTAATAGAATACGAAAGGCTGTACTGCCCTCCGGGTAAAAAAATAGCCAACGACCTGCAAACCAACGGAACCTTGCTGAACGAGAAATGGTGCGAGTTTCTCAAAGAGTACAACTTTCTGGTCGGCATAAGCATCGACGGTCCCGAGCGGCTCCACAACGTATATCGTGTCTCGAAAGATGGGGGGCCCACTTTCAAGAGAGTCTTCAACGCCACAAAACTTCTTCATAGATACGGTATAGATTTCAACACGCTCACGGTTGTCAACAGGATCAACGCGAAATTCCCCGGTGAGGTGTATCGCTTTCTGAGAGATTCGGTAGGTTCGACGAGAATACAGTTCATTCCGCTGGTCGAGCCAAAGATATTCAAGGAGAGGCCCACAACTTTCATGGCCGAGGATTCGATGCCTATAATCGGTACGAACGAGGCCTTGCCGTCAAAAGCTGGGTCGATCGCAACAGACTGGTCGGTGGTTCCACAGGATTACGGGCGCTTCTTGAACGGTGTCTTTGACCTTTGGTACAGAAACGATATCGGCCGCGTCTTTGTCTTTCTTTTCGAGTGCGCCCTCGGCCAGTGGCTTGGTATGCAGTCTTCGCTGTGCATCTTCGCCGAAACCTGCGGACGCGCGCTGGCGATAGAGGCCGACGGAAGTATCTACTCGTGCGATCACTTCGTATATCCCGAACACTTGCTGGGAAACATAATGAACAAGAGGTTGATCGATATGGTGAACTCTACGTCGCAGACGGTATTCGGTATTTCCAAGGCAGCGACGCTTCCCGATTACTGTCAAAGATGCGAATACTTGTTTGCCTGTCACGGAGAATGTCCGAAAAACAGATTCGTAAGAACACCCGAAGGAGAGGCCGGGCTTAATTACCTCTGCAGCGGACTGAAACTTTACTTCAGTCACATCGATCCGTACATGAAAGAGCTTGCCGAGGCCTTCAGATCCAGCCGGTGAGTAGCACTGCAGGGTATCTTCAGTTTTGTTTAAGGCTTTAAAACAGGATATCGTTTCAATACACCGCAGTTACCATCCGATCATTCAATACCACCCTTCGATTTTACGAAGGAATACATTTCGGGGCTTTTCTTCATTCTGTCGATGTGCCTGCGAATGTACAGCCCGCAGTTGCTGCCTATACGGTTTTCTTCGGGCTCACCCACGCTCACTATGACCTCGAAGCCCCTCGCGCGCAGACCATCCACGAAGCTCTCGTGCAAAAGTAACGAGCCGTCGTCTTCAACCGCCGTCTTGATTTCCTTTTCATGGGAGCGGTACGTCGGATTCACAGGCGTTATCTTCACGAGAAACTTGCCCGGGTCGAAAAATCTAGAAATTATGTCGCTATCGACCAGAGACCGGGTAGAAAGAGCGAAATTCAAAGTTATCTTCCTGTCGGTCGGACCGCAGAAGATAGATCCATAATCGGCTATCTCTTCGAAACTCCATTTTCTTACGGGAATCAGCCAGTCGCGCTGGAATATGTCGGTGGAGTGTATCGAGAACTGGAGTTGAAACCTTCCCCTGTAAAGCCTCTCTTTTATCGTGTACAGCTTTTCAAAAAAGCCTTTCGAGCTTGCCGGAGCGATAGTGCTGATCGAGGGGAGAAGGCCCGGCGCGTCGTACTTCCGGGGAAGCATTTCGAGCGCTTCCAGAACCGAAGGGTTCAGTGCAGGCTCTCCGATTCTCGCGAACTGGATCTTGAATTTCTTCACGTTAACGGTTGACCCGTATCTACGGCTCACCATGTAGTCTATCTGTTCCAGTATCTCTTCACTGCCGAGGTTTCTCCTGTACGCTCCACCGGCATCGCAGAAGGCGCACTGAACAGGGCAGCCATCCATCGTGGATACGATCAGAACCCACTTCTCTTCGCGTGGAAGCGGTGGCTGCAGAGATTCGACGAACTCCACCCACGAAGCCCGTGAAGTCTCACCCGTATGCACGATAGCCAATTCTTCCTTTCCGAAACTCTCTATTATCTTCATTATCATCACCCTTCCAGTGCTATTTTCATGGCGCTTTTTATTCCGTCTCCGATAGCTATGGAGGCCTGTCTGTAGATTTCGCCCCTGGCATCGCCGATTATCTCGCATCTGTCCGAATCAATCCTTGGAATCAGTGATTCTCTGCCAATACAGATAAGTAAGGCGTCGGCCGAATAGACGTTCAGCGAGGTCGTTATCTTCAATAATGCTTCGTCCGGTTCAACCCGCAGGATAGATTCGGCGCGGTGCAACTCGACTCCCGCCTTCTCCGCCGATGCTTTCAACGGCTCTATTGCCCTCAATGTCTCGCTTCTGGAGAAGAGCAATGTTCTACTCCCTCTCAGGCTTGCTCTGACGGCACCGTCGAAGGCCATATCTCCGGCACCGTAGATCGCGATTACTTCAGTTCCCGGGGGGATATCCCTGTATTCGTAAACCACCCTTGAGCAGGTCTCGAGCGTGGGAAGCCTCTTCGGTGCGGTACCGGTGGCCACCAGAGCGTAATCCACCTTGTATCGGGCCCTGCGGGTAACGATGATTCTATCGCGAATGGCCGTGACCTCTTCATTAATTATCGCGATGTCGTTGTCGGTTAGGCGATCTTCCAGCTTTCGACAGAGCTCCTCTCCGGTGCACGGTTCGAGCGGAGGGAAGTTTTCTACACGCCAGGCGTTGTTGAGGAGACCGCCTACGGTTCTACGTTCGAAAAGCAGCACTTCGATTCCGTATCTTTTGAGCATTATCGCGGCCGCGACACCGGCCGGTCCTGCTCCGACGACTCCCACCGTCTTGATCATAAACGCCTCCTCAGCAATTCAAGAATCTCCAGGGTGTTTGACACGGCTGAAAAGCCGCTTGCGAGGTTTTTAAGAGATCGGACATGCTGATCGACATCTTTATCGCACAGGGCATCTTCTATCATCACCGTTCTGTAGTCCTTTACAAAGGCCGATCTCGCCGTGGTCTCGCAGCACAGGTGCGTTCTTACGCCGCAAATCACGAGCTGGTTCACCCCCCTATCTTTTAGAAAGGCGTCAAGCCCTGTTCCGTGGAAAGCATCATAACTATCCTTGTAGAAGAGGGGAAAATCACTGAACTGAGGAACGGCCCAGTTATCGGCGACGGTATTGCCCCACCACTCCTCCATCATCTTCGAGCCGCCTCTGTGGACAGTCGAAGCGACCAGTAAGCGGCAGCTAACGAATCCTTCTATGAGTTTGCCCGTATTGGCCACAACCGTTTCGATTCCTTCCAGATAGGCCCGTGATTTTCTGTCGCTGAAGTAATTTTGAAGATCGATCACCAGCAAGGCCGGGGAGTAAAGCACAGGTCTGTGCTTCTTGCGCTCGCGACCAAAACTCTCTTCGAACAGAGCTTTCGTAAGCACGGTTTCATCTCCTCCCCGAAGAGTCCGAATTAAACAATTCTATCACCATATGACAAGACAGGAAAAGGCATCCAGTGCTTGGCAAAGGTGAGGGTAATGAATGGACGTTCACAGTTCTTAAGAAGCGTGATGGGTAGTGAGTAGTGGGTAAAAGCAAGATGTCGGATCAGGTCCGGCATGACGGGAAGGAGGAAAAACCGCGAAAATGGGGACTGACGATTCTCCTGACGTCTGTCCCGTTTTTCGCGAAGACCGGGATCCTGACCAGGAGCCTGTCAGGATGACGTGAAGGGAGCAAAGACCGGGATGCCGGATCGGGTCCAGCATGACGGGAAGGAGGAAAAGGCGGGATTCTGGCTAGGAACATGCCAGAATGACGTTAGGGGAGAGCCTGCCCTGAAATGCTCCTATTCAGGGTCATCCCGGGCTCCGACCCGGGATCCACTCCTTAGAAAACCAAAACCGTGATTCTGAGTCAAGCTCAGAATGACGGGAAGAAGGAAGAACGTGATTCTGGCTAGGAACATGCCAGAATGACGTTAGGGGGCTGTCATCCCGGGCTCCGACCTGGGATCCCGCTCTTCTCGTCTCACACCTCTACCCTCTCACCTCTGGTTCCGCTCTCTCCAATGACGGGTCCACGCTCTTGGACGAAGTGTGATTCGGATCTAATTTGGACACCATTTGGGCAGCGAAGAAACTAAAAGAAACCGGCTCCCACCACTGTTTCAATTGCTGAAAGCCGGTTTTTATATTAGAGCATAGTCCTCACTTTTTATTCGGTATCGCTTATAGTTCCATCGGCATGATACTCCATCAGGCGAACGTCTGTGAACTGCTCACCGGATTCAATAACTACAAAGCACCTTTCCAGACCGATCAGATTTTCGTCAATCCAGGTACCGCTGTTGGCATATACTTTTTCTTTGTCGTACTCATTTTCGTAGCGATTGACGAGTGGCACATGCGAGTGCCCGAAGACGACCACATCAACGGTCGAATCCAGATCAAAGTACTGTTTGACAGCCTGTTCGTCTAAGAATGTATGGTCAATCGCACCGGCAGTAGCTTGGGAATAAGGATTCTTAACGGCTACTCTGTTGATCTGTTGCACTTCGTCCCAACGTCTTTGGACGTTCGCGTATAACACGGCGCTTATTGAGCCATCATCCTGGACAGTTGGCAGCAAATCGCTCAGCGAAAAACTGTTGTCGTATCCATTAACGCCGACGTAAATTGCTTTTTCGTCGAAATCGGCTTTGATGGAAAAGGTCGTCATAGCCCACAGCCAAATATTGTAATACGTGTAGGCATCAAGCTGATCCGCATCTTCTTTTGAAGGGGCTTCGATCTCAGGGAAATCCTTCTTTGGCGCCGATTTGCCTTCCGCAACAGATGTAGATGCGATTCGGGTGAAGAAATAACCGGGGGGTAAGAATGAGGCGTAATCGCCAGTTATTTCTTTGTTGGACAAAATATCGGGTGCGCAGAAAGTATCATAACGATGACCGTGCTCAATGGCAATCTCGGAGCGCATGCCCGTGCGATAAATTCCCAGACCATCAACATCACGGGCCTGGACAATTCCGGGAATCAATTTCGCAAGCGTTTCTTCGTCCAAGAGAAGGTCGTGATTACCCGGAACATAGGCCACGATAATGCCGCTTTGGATGATCTTCTCAAAAGCCACAACAATCGAAGCATTATTTTCTACAACCCGCTCGAAGAAAGCTCCCAGATCGTTATGTGGCTCATACGATATCGGTACGAACCACTCGTCAAACATATCACCTGCAATGACAAGCTCGTCGATGTCGCTTATAACCAGTCGTTCCAAGAACTCAGCGATCAGGTCTTTGTTCTTCACTGTTTCGGAAAAACTGTCATCCACTCCTAGATGTAAATCACTTATAACAACTACCCTGTAGGCTTCATGAGCGGATTCCTTTTCCCATAAAGGTAGCGGTTCGATTTCTCTTGTCAGATCGGCGGAGATCATCACAGACGAAAAAAGCACCAGGACAAGTACAAAAACGAATCTTTTCTTAGATCCTTTCACAGAAATTCCTCCTATTTGTCAGGCTTAGAGTTCTTGGAGATAAAAGAGAAAGCGCCAATGAAGCAAAGTCAATGCCATTAATTATTTAGTAGCCTCCAACTATCGATATAATCTTCCGTATATAGATCAACAACCAGTATACTGCAAATACAGGCCAGTTACTTATAAAATCAACTTTGAATTAGCTGTGGAGAGTGTGTTCTTGGGAGTCCTGATGAGTGGAGCGATGGGTAGTGGATAAGAGCGGGATGCCGTGTCGGGGCCTGGCATCCCGCTTTTACCGATCAGTATATCGTGAAGTAGAAGTAGTAGTAAACGTCGCTTGCACTGGATCGGTAAGGTGCGCCGTCTTCTATCAGCGAGTCGTCGGCGTCAAGATTTGTGGAAGTGTATTCCAGACTCTGGTTGCCCAAGATTTCGCCCGCCGTTGCCAGATCGACGTCGCCGCCGGCGTAAAACACCACTGCGTAGTAAGTGCCGCCCGAGGTTCTGGTGTAAGCAAAACCGTAAAGATCATTACCACTGGAGTCCTTTGGAAGATCTCTGCCGAGGTCGCTCAGTCTTATAGGGGTATTTCCGTGGCTTTTTATCTGGCCGGCGGAGTTCGCTCCGTTGAGATATGCGGCGTGCTGAAGAGCGCTCGAAAGCGTTTTCAGATTTTGAGCCACCTGAGTTGCTTTGGCCTTTTTTATCGCGTTCATCGCCACGGGCGTGATCGTCGATATCAACGCAGCCATGACTGCGAGGACTATCAACAGCTCGACCAGGGAGAAACCATTCTTTCTTCGGGTCGCGAAAATCATTTATGCCCTCCTGAGATGTTTAGATCGTCAAAATAGCAAAGATTACTACCTAAATTATACTTTGAATCGTATGGATGTGGAGGGGGTGGGTGTTAAGAGTTTTGGAAAGTAAACTGAATCGAGCGAATCACACCTTACGGTTAAGCCTATCGAACTGGGAATCTGATAGTGAAACAATTTATTCCGTCCCGGTGTTCGTAGAGGAGTAGGGCCTTGTGCAGTTTTGCCACTTCCTGTACAATTGTGAGACCTATGCCGTTTCCAGTTGCTCCAGAGGATCCGCTCAGCATACCGGGCCTTTCGATTTCGACTTTTCGACCCCTGTTTGTAACCTCCAGAACTATGTGCCCTTCTCCGGTTGAAAGCCGCACACTCGCCGAACCGTCGGTCGTGTACCTTGCTGCGTTATCAAGGAGGTTTATGATGGCGTGCTCTATCATGTGAGAGACTCCACGCATCTCGATGGCAGGTGCTACGTCGAGCGCAAACTCCACACCGGGGTAAAGTATCATTATCTTTTCGATCGTTTCCAGAAGCAGTCCGGAGAGATCCACCCTGGCCATTTCCAGCGGTACGGCACTTTCGATCCTTGAGAGCAGGAGAAAACCCTCAGACATCCTTATCAATTTGTCGAGCTCATTCATTATGCCCTTGAGCGAGAGTCTCATCTCCACGGGCGAGGAGTTCTTCTCAATCGAGAGTTGAAGACTCGTTTTCATTATGGCCAGCGGAGTCCGCAGTTCGTGGGCTATTTTCGAGGACATCTGGCGTGTATCTTGGACGAGTCTTTCTATCCTGTCGAGCGCCCTATTGATCTCGAGCTGGAGTTTCTCTATTTCCTGGCCGGTGTTTTCAACCTTCACCCTCGCACCGCCGATCTCGGAACGGCTGATCCTTTCGAGCTGATCTCCCGCCTGTTCAATTGGCTTCATGAGCTTTCTGGTGAAGGCCATCCCCACCAGGCTCACAAAGAGCAGGGTAAAGATTGCCGAGAGAATTATAATCAGCAGCAGGTTATTCAAATGGGCCCGGGTTTCTTCCAGTCTGTAGAAGGTCACTACCTTCCGGTCCACGCCCTCGATACTCTCCAGACTCGCCCGGTAGCGGTAATCACCCGCCGTTCCCGTTCCAAAACCTACGGAAGACAACACGCCCGGTTCGATCCGGAAGCTCGCCAGCGGTTTTTCGCCGGCGTACAGAGCGAAGCCGAGATTTTCGTCGCCGGCCAGACTCAGGAGCCTTTTCTCGCCCTCCCCGGCGTACTTATAGGTATTTACTATATCGTTGTGGAAAGATAGCAACAAGCCGTCTATCCTCCTATATTCGAGCGTTCTGAATATCATAAAGAGCGTTATGCTGAGCGCGAAGACGACCGAGCCGTATGTGGCAAGGTAGAGGAGCGTGATTTTGTTCTTGATAGTCATGGACCTCACGGCTTCTCCCTCAACCTGTATCCCCTGCCCTGAACGGTTTCTATTATGTGGTCGAGCATCAACGCTTCGAGCTTTTTGCGTATGTATCGGATGTAAACGTCTACTATGTTGCTGCGAGGTTCGTAGCCGCTCTCCCAGATTTTGTCGGTAATCTCCTCTCTGGTGAAGACCGTTCCGGGGTTTCTCATAAATAACTCGAGAATCGAGAATTCTCTTGCGCTCAGTTCGATCGGTCTCTCGCCGTAGAAAACGGTCTGTTTTCTGGAGTCGAGAACGAGCTCACCGCAGGCTATCCTTTCGCCGCCCCTGAGATTTGCCCTTCTCAGGAGCGCCTTGATCCTGGCAAGAAGCTCATGAAGATCGAAGGGTTTGGGCAGGTAATCGTCGGCGCCGGCATTTAGCCCCTCTATCCTGTTGTCAAGCTCACCCAGCGCCGTTAGCATGAGTATCGGCACGGTGGATTTTATCTCTTCCCTGAGAAATTTGCATAGCGAGAGGCCGTCCATACCCGGGAGCAGAATGTCCAGGATTATGCAATCGTAGCTTCGCTCGAGCGCCAGATCCAGCCCTTCTTCACCGTCGAACGCCGCATCGACGGAGTAGCCCTCGCCTTTGAGAAAATCGGATATATTGTCGGAGAGTTTTCTCTCGTCCTCGATAATAAGCAACTTCATGGTGTCTATTTCTTCCCGTTTCCCTTGCCGGGAGTGTCGTCGGATTTGCCAGGATCGTCCGGTCGGCCGGGTTCTTCCGGTTTACCCGGCTGGTCTGACTGACCGGGTTCCTCGGGATGGCCGGGTTTCTCGGCCATCGCTTTCTCTTTCTCTTTCTTGATCTTCTCAGAAACGGCGTTCAGAGCGCTTCGCGTATCAGAGACGCTGACGGTTGAAGCGAAGGCTGCGCCGAGAGTGTAGGCGCTGGATTCGGTTATAACGTGCCAGAAAGGGCCGCTCTCTCTGGCTTCCAGATAAAGTCCAAGAATTCCCTCTCTGGTCTGAAGAGAAACCAGCGAAAAGGCGTCTATGAGCGAGAGCTTCACGTTCACTCCCGCCAGCGGTGTCTCAAACTTTTCGCTCGTAGCTATCTCCAGATCAGGGGTCAGCCTGAAAGAGTTTCTATCGGTTATCACGATAAGCGTCCCTTCAGAAGGGAGATAGTACAGGGCGCGAACGTTCCCTCCGGCCTTTTTTACAGCCAGGTCGATCAGTTCAAGATCGAGAAAGCGAAACGGCTCTCCGCCTTCGAGCAACTGGTTTAGCAACTCCTGCTCGGCCTCCAGCAGGGTCGTCTGTCCGGGGACGGAGATCGAAAGGAAAATCAGCACCGAAACGGCCAGTGCCCTTATAACTCTCCTCATAGAAATGGCGTCAGGAGACACAGGGCTTCAGCCCGGTGAGGAATGACGCCTTCACCTACCTTTCGTTGTTATTTTTGTATATATGTGTTACAACAACTATGAGGTGATATATATCAAGAAATTAGTGCAGAGCGTACGTTGCAAACTACAAGTTGAATATAACAGTGATGTTTACAATGCACTTAAGGACACCGTGCACAAGTTTGCCGATGCCTGCAACTACACTCTCGATATCGCCTACATAAAAGGTATACATAATCAATTCAAAATACACCACGAGTCTTACAAGGAGATAAGGGACAGATTTGGCTTGACTGCCAATTTAGCAGTTAGAGCCATCGCTCGTGTTGCCCAGGCTATGAAGTCTACAAGGAAGAAGAAATCGTGTCCACGCCATTTTAAGGCAACATCTGTAGATTATGACCAGCGTATATTTTCACTCGATGTAAACTCCTGGACAGTTTCTTTGTCCACAATAAATGGCAGACTGCATATACCATTAGCAATAGGTAATTATCAGCGCCACTTGCTTTTGGACCAGAAACCTACGTTCGCTACACTATACTTCAACAAGAGGAACAAAACGTTTTATCTGGATATATCCATCAAAAACGATGTGCCTGATCCCGACGATTTAGCCAACAGTGATTCTAAAATTGTTGGTGTAGATAGAGGCATATATAATATCGTGGCTACTACCAACAACATAAAAATATCTGGAAAAGAAATACAGCATACAAGGCGGCGCTTCAAACATCTTAGAGCAAGACTGCAAGCCAAAGGCACAAAGAGTGCTAAACGTGCTCTGCAACGGCTATCTGGCAAAGAGCAAAGATGGATGAAGTATGTGAATCACTGTATTTCTAAACTGTTGGTAAATAGTTTGAACCCTGGAGATACTCTAGTATTTGAAGATTTGGCCAATATACGTGAACGTATAAAAAGTTATCGCAAACAGACCAATTTTCAAATATCCAACTGGGCATTTTACCAACTAGAGCAGTTTGTCGAGTACAAAGCGTTGGCGAAAGGTGTAAAGGTGGTGTACATAGATCCCAAATATACCTCTCAGCGTTGTTCTATTTGCGGACATATTTCAAAGACCAATAGAGACAAACATAGTTTCCGTTGCGAACAATGTGGACACGTTGCCAATGCTGATACTAATGCCGCTTACAATATTCGTAGTGCACACCTAGCGATTACGAATGGGCTTTCGTCAACAAGCCCTAAAGTAGCCAGTTCCTTGAGCTACAAGCTCCCGGCTTTAGCCGGGGGTAGTTGACTCAAGAACTATTGTACCAAGAGAGAGATCCCTATCGACAACAACCACGGGTTCGGGATAAGTGTAAAGTGGCGCACTGGTATCGACATCGAAACCCTCATCGGTGTAATTGTCAAAGAACTTGAGCGTATAACTTCCGGGAGCGACCTTGCAGAAGCGGAACTCTCCCTTTTCCCACTTCGGCGTATCCGTGTGTGTGAAGGTGAGGAGCGTATCACCGATTTCTTCCGGCACGAGTGCGACCAGAAGCGGCGAGGCCTCACCGGTCGGAGTCGCGATACCGGTCACATCGTAAAGACTTCCGTGGCGGATATGTATCACAGGCGTCATGTGCACTTTATCCTCGTGGCCCTCCTTTCCGCCCTTCGCCTCTTCCCATTTGCCGTTTATCTTGAGGGATCTTGAGAGGTCGAAATCCAGCACCAGAAAGGTGTCCTCGTCCTTGCTCAGATCTATGCCCAGATTGTTGATCTTGAGTGAACCGGAATTGACCGTGACGGGGAAGACTTTGCCGTTGGCGGTTAGAGTAGCCTCGCTTATTTCCATCCTCAGCTGGTTGTATATACCGCTTGCCTCGAACACGCCCAGGTCTATCTCCTCGCCGATAAGGGTCATGATATCCACAGTTATGGCTTCATCGAGAACGATCAGCGGGGTCTGTTCTGTGAGCGTGGCACCGTCGGCGCCGTACAGCACCATGCTCTCGATGGTAACCTCCAGCTTTTCAATATCCTCCAGGGGAATGACGGCGTCGGTCAGCGACACCCTGACCGTGCCGTTTTCATCGGGTTTCGGAACGGGAAAGTTGAAACAACCGCTGACCAGAAAGATCGTTAGAACTACCAGCAGGAAAAAACTGTTTCTCTTCATCGCAGACACCTCCAGTTTCGTGATTTGAAAGTTCACAAATCGAGCATAGCGGGTACGCAATTAAAGGGAAATTAAAGAGGTCAAAGCTTTAACACTAAAAGCGGTACAAAAGATGAGTATAATGCTATATTTGGTATGATCGGATAAACTGTCCAGTTCGGGATGTCGGATTGTTCGTGGACGGGATGGGCGAGGCAGAAAGCAGATGAAAATAGGTATTCCTAACGCTTTGCTTTATTACTATTACGGTCCATTCTGGACGGAGTTCTTCAAAGAACTCGGTGCGGAAGTGGTGGTTTCGCACAGTACAGACAAGAAAACCGTCGATATGGGGATAGGGGTCTCGGTACCGGAGATCTGCGTCCCCATAAAGATATTCAACGGTCACGTTCTCCAGTTACTCAAAAGCGGGGTCGATTATGTCTTCATACCCCGCATGGCCTCGGTGGAAAAGGGCAAGTATTTCTGCCCCAAGTTCATGGGACTGCCAGACATGGCCAGGCACAGCATTCCAGGGGTAGCCGGAAAGCTTCTGACCATGGACGTTCAATCCAGGTCGGAGAATATATTCTCCCCGAAGATGTATTACTCCATAGCCGAAAAGCTGGCCGTCTCGGATAAGCGAATCGAGCTGGCCTGCAGGAAGGGCGCAGAGGTCTGGCGGAAGTTCAGAAAGCTCGGCCTGGGCGGCAGGACGATCGCCGAAGCCTTCGAGGGACTCAAGAATCCCAACAGGATAAAAGAACCCGTGAAGATAGACGGGCCGAAGATAGGTCTTCTGGGATACGTTTACGACGTTTACGACGAGTTCGTCAGCATGAATGTGACCGAGAGGCTGAGACAGCTCGGAATCAACGTGCTGACTTTCGAGATGCTTTCCAATAGAGAGCTTAAGAGATATATAAAGAAGATGAAGAAAAGTCTCTTCTGGACCTTCAGCGATAAATTGCTTGGAGGAGCATACAAGATGTTCAGGGAGAGATCGGTCGACGGGGTGATACACGTCACGGCCTTCGGCTGCGGCCCCGACGCCTTCCTGGGCAAGCTCCTCGAGCTGGAGTCGGAGGATTCGGGGATTCCCTTCATGACGGTGAGGATAGACGAGCACACGGGCGAGAACCACCTCCAGACGAGGGTCGAGGCCTTCGTGGACATGCTAAAGAGAAAGACCGTTCCGGTGGGTGATGCGGTATGAAGTACTCCTTTCCCTACCTGGGAAACGTGCTTGTTTACAAAAAGCTCCTGGAGATGCTGGGCTACGAAGTTGTAGTCCCTCCCAGACCGACGCAGAAGACGATAGACCTGGGGACGAAAAACAGTCCCGAGTTCGCCTGTTTCCCCTACAAGATGTTGATGGGCAACTACATAGAGGCCTGCGAGCAGGGGGCGGGAATAATAGTAACCAGCGGAGGGCACGGGCCGTGCAGGGCCGGTTTCTACGGCGAACTCCACGAGAGAACGCTCAGGCATATGGGCTACGATGTCGAGCTGATAATCTTCGACTCGATCAAGCGCGACCTGCGCGGCGACGTATCGAAGTTCTTCAGGCTGAAAGGCAAGAACTCTCTACGAAAGGTCATCTCGACCGGCAGGGTCATACTGCGGATGCTGAAAGATCTCGACGAATTCGACAAGAAGATACACACCATGATTCCTTACGAGACGGTGCATGGCTCGTGTCTCAAAGCCTTCGAGGAGATCAGGAGTTCCTACGACAGATGCTGGACCATGAAAGAGACGGAGACGGCCTACGAAGAGGCGAAAGAGCTGCTCGCTTCCATAAAGCTTGAAGAAGTTGACGAAAGGGATAAAATACGTATAGGAGTGGTCGGCGAGATCTTCGTCGTCATAGAGTCGAGCATAAATATGGATATAGAGAACACACTCTGCAGTCTCGGCTGTGAGGCCGAAAGATCACAGTATATAGGCGAATGGGTCGATCACAACTTTTTCGGCAAGGGCAGGGAGAAGGAAATCCTCAAGATGGGCGAGGATTACATAAAGATAATAATCGGTGGCCACGCCAAGCAGAACGTCGGCCACATCGTGGATTACAGCAAGCGGGGCTTCGATGGAGTGGTTCACCTGATGCCTTTCGCGTGTCTGCCTGAACTGGTTTCCCAGAGTATCATACCGAGGATCTCGGAAGATTACGGCATCCCGGTCCTGACCCTGGCGATAGACGAGCAGAGCGGCAAGGCCAACAGCATGACGAGAATAGAGGCCTTCGTTGACCTGATCAAAAACAGCAAGCGGAAGAAAATGGCCGCAAAAACCGCGTAGTATCTACGGGTGGGTGGAGATATGAAGATATTTGTCGGAGTGGATGTAGGATCTGTAAGTACGAACGTCGTGGCCCTTGACGGGAGCGAAAACATACTCTTCAAGTACTACATAAGGACCAACGGCCAGCCGATGGACGTCGTCAAGTTCGCGATGTCCAGGCTGAGAGAAGAGCTGGGAGAGCCCCTCGTGCTGGGTGTGGGGACAACCGGCAGCGGCAGACAGCTGGCAGGGGTTCTGCTGGGGGCCGATATAGTCAAAAACGAGATCACCGCGCACGGCGTGGCCGCCTCAAGAGAAATCCCGCACGTTAGAACGATCTTCGAGATCGGCGGACAGGACTCCAAGATAATACTCATAAAAGACGGAATGGTCGTGGATTTCGCCATGAACACCGTCTGCGCCGCCGGTACCGGCTCTTTCCTCGACCATCAGGCCGAGAGGCTCGGCATACCGATCGAGAACTTCGGAGACCTTGCGCTGAAGGCCGAGAACGAGGTCAGGATAGCCGGGAGGTGCACCGTCTTCGCCGAATCCGACATGATCGCCAAACAACAGTACGGCTTTTCGAAGCCAGACATAATCTGGGGCCTCTGCAGGGCGCTGGTTAGAAACTACATAAACAACCTCGGAAGGGGAAAGAAGCTCGAACCCCCGTTCGTCTTCCAGGGAGGCGTCGCGGCCAACAAGGGGATCAAAAAAGCCTTCGAAGAGGCGATGGGATGCGAGGTGATAGTTCCGGCCAACTACGATGTCATGGGCGCGATCGGTGCGGCCATACTTGCCAGAGAAGAGGTCGAGAGAACCGGGCGGGAAAGCACCTTCAGGGGCTTCGACTACCTCAACACAGACTTCAGACCCTCGAGCTTCATCTGCAACGGCTGCTCAAACAATTGCGAAGTGATAAACGCAAAAGCCGACGGCAAAGTCGTGGCAGTCTGGGGCGACAGATGCGGCAAATGGCAGGAGCAATTACGCAGCACCACCAGGGGCTCGAATGGGAAAAAGGACTCGAAAGTCACCGTCAAGTGATTCTAAAGATCTGCCGGATTATCTTAAAGGCGGTACTTGGGAGAATCAGATGAAGCGAGCTTCGAGAGGGCGAAAAATTAGCTTCTATCTTTCGTGCATAAAATCTCATTGGCAAGCGAAGCTCTTATATTCTCGATGGATTGAATTGAATACGGCAACTGGTAAAACATAAAAAAGCCCTCCGAAGAGGGCTTTGGTTTATTGGAGGTTATCAATAGACGGTGAAAGTTATCTGATAATATATACTATCTGTTGATGTATAAGAAGCACTTCCAAGAGTAGTCGAGTATGTTCCGTCTGGTTTAGTTGCTGAATTAGTTGCTAATGGAAGAATATCATCCACTACATTTATGTCAGCATCTGCACCTATATAATATATAACTGCTGTAAAACTACCACCTGTTTGAGCATAAGCTACACTATACTTTGTATCGTCTATATCTCTACCAAGCTGATCAATTGTAACAGCGCTGGTTCCACCAGGACCTGCAATCAGTCCATCGGATGTTATTCCATTTACGTAAGCTGCATTCTCTAAAGCACTTGCCAATGTTTTAATATTCTGTGCTACCTGTGTCGCCTTGGATTTCTTGATTGCATTCAACGCCACCGGTGTGATTGTCGCTATCAATGCGGCCATAACCGCGAGAACGATCAAAAGCTCAACCAGCGAGAATCCCTTTTTTCTGTTTTTCATAATATACTATCCCTCCTGTTTGTTGGTTTATCCATCTGAACAGTTATATGCAAGGGTGTGCCAACAAACTGGAAGCACCAAACGGCCCTCGATTTGAGGGCCTTGTGATTCAATAAAAATTTATCGATTATGCCATCAATAGACGGAAAATGTCAGAGTATAGAATATTCCTTCCTTGGTATTAGGTAATGATTTAGACCCAAGTTGGTTGTTTCCAGCAATACTATCAAATTCATTAGGTTTGGTATCTGTAGCATTAGGCATTGTTTGATTGACTAGTTTTGCATCGACATCTGTACCTTTATAGAAGATCAAAACCTCGAATTCTCCTGGTTTATTAGATGTTCCAGTATACCAGACACCATACTTTTCAGGATCAATATCCCTTCCAAGATCAGATAATACTATTGGTGTTGTTGTACCAGCTTTAAGAACGTGGTTATCGTTTACTCCATTCACATAAGCTGCATTTTCAATTGCACTCGCAAGTGTCTTCAAGTTCTGTGCTACCTGTGTTGCCTTGGATTTCTTGATGGCATTCAACGCCACGGGTGTGATTGTTGCGATAAGTGCTGCCATCACGGCGAGTACGATCAACAGTTCAACCAGAGAGAACCCTTTTTTTCTACTCATCATTACGCCTCCTAATCTAAGCTGACATATATATAGCATTATCGTGTCAGTATGTAACATAGCACTCTATAATCGATCTAATGTTACGATATAGATCTTAATATACATTTATTAGACAATATGTCCGATGTATTCTTAATTCCAGCGCATTGCGATTCGCGAAGTTGTTCTGGTTTGCTATCGTACGACCGATTGCATTAATCGAACAAAGGGAAAGTGGTTTCCAGTGAAGCTCGAAAAGTGTGAAATTGATTTCCGCAGTAGAGCAGGAAGAACCGTCCTTAGAAGGAGCGAAGGGTGGAAGAGCATAGAAGCCGTTCTCCGTTCACCGTCCTCCGAGAAGAGCAAAACAGCATGAGAAGAGCGGTTCCGACGCTGCGCGTCAAGGTTCTCGGTTAAAGATTCGAGAAGAGAAGAGAGAGGAGAGAACGGGAAGAGCGGAAGAGCGGGGTCCCATATATAAAGAGCGAGATCCCGTATAGGAGAACATGGGATGACAGGATGGGGGCGGTTAACGGGATGATGGCCCCTTCGGGTCATCCTGACATGCTCCTAGTCAGGATCCCGGTCTTCGCGAGGCGAGAAGAGCGGGATTTTGATCTTCTTACCTCTGACCTCATTCCTCTTACCTCTGCTTAGAGACGAACGAGAAGAACGAGATCCCGTATAGGAGCACTACGGGATGACAGCTCCCTCACATCATGCCGGACTCCGATCCGGCATCTCCGTCCTTCGAAAGAGCGGGAAGAACGAGATCCCGTATAAGAGCATTACGGGATGACAGTACGGGAGCATTATGATCCACAACGCACAACCCACACGAGCAACAGTTCTCACAGGGAGGAGGGTGTACACTTATAAAGAGACTGGAGACGACAGGTCAGATTAAAAGCTCGGATCTTATCGCTCTGTCATACCTCTGACCATGGACCTCTGACCACTGTTTTATGAACACAGGAGGAGGAGATGAACGATTTTTGCAAGATCTGCGGCTCGCCCACTGCAGAGATGCTCCACAGGAAGTTCCGGTTGAAATACTACTACTGTCACGAGTGCGGATTCATCTCGAAGGATGAGAATTCGTTGATTACACGGGAAAAAGAGCTTGAGATATACAGCAGGCACAACAACAGTATAGACGATCCGCGTTATGTGGCTTATTTCAAGAGATTCATAGAGGAAGCGGTGATTCCTTTCTGCAGGGGAAAGAGAGGTCTTGATTACGGCAGCGGCCCTTCTCCCGTGCTGGCCACGATTCTGGAGAGGGACTACGGCTTTTCGATGGATATTTACGATCTCTTCTTCTCGCCTGACAGGATTTACGAGGGGAAGACCTACGCCATGATAACCTCGACGGAAGTGATCGAACACCTCCAGAATCCACTCGAGCATTTCGAAATCTTCAAAAAGTGCATGGGGGAAGGAAGTGTTCTATCGATAATGACTCTCTTCCACCCCGAAAGCGAGGAGGAGTTCCTGAACTGGTACTATATGAGGGATATGAGTCATATCTCTTTCTATACTCCCCAAACGATGAGGGTCATTGGAGAAAAGACCGGTCTGGAGGTTATCTACACTGATAATCTGCGCTATACGACATACGTACAGAAAAGAAATACGACCCGGTTTAGTCTTTGATCCGCCGGAGTTATTCGCCGGACATTCTTGAGCTTCTCACTCCGGTGGTTTTCGCGTTGTTGCCCGCTGGCGCGTCAGGTGAGGCTGTCGGTTGTTTTTGCCAGTTCTTCGCCCGATTTCAGCAGCTCCGCTTCCACTTCTTTGTAGTTCTTTCCAAGCTGTACGCCCTTGAAGGTCTTGGTTCCGACCACCTGTCCGCCCAGCTTTTTCACCTTACTGGAGAAGCGCGCCATGGCCTTTTCGTTGGTTTCGCCGGCTCCAACACCTACAAGAAAGAGTTTTTTGCCGCCGATGCCGGCTTTTTTTATGAACGTGTTCATCTGGGCCGAGGGATGCCAGGCGTAGATGGGCGTCAGCAGGACCAGGAAATCGACGTTTTTTATGTCCGGCAGTGGCTCTTTGAGAGCCGTCCCCAGGCCGAGTATCGATGCGAAAGCGGGAGCGAATTTTCTTTTTTCTCTGTCTTCCAGTTTGAAGAGTTTGAAGCCCGATTTTTCGGAAAAGCTCTTTGCGATAACTTCCGTTGATCCGGTGAAACTATAATACACAGCCGTTCCGGTCATATAATGAACCTCCCTCTTTCAGGAATCTTCCCTTCGAGAAGACACCCTTTATTTCAAGTTCGTCGTTCAGGATAAGGAAATTGGCCTTTTTGCCTTCCTTTATGAATCCCAGACCGGACGAGTCGAGTTTGTAGAAACGCGAGGGGTTAGATGTGAAGGGCATTAGGGCGCGGTGAATTTCGAGTCCGTGCTCTTTCACGAGACTCACAAAGGTTTTTCTGAGCGTATCGACTGGACCGGATCTTATACCGATCAGATTCTTCTGCTCATCAAAGAGGGGCATTGAGCCGAGCCCGTCCGAGGAGACACAGAACCTTTCAAAGTTGTAGCCGCGAGATTGTAGATCGGCCAGGGTATGGGCAGTCCGGTTTTCGTCGGCGGTGAAGTCTATGTAGCCGTCACGCTCCTTCACCCAGTTCAGACCTTCGGCCAGTAATCTTTCGGTGCGGTCTATGTGGGTCGGGATGATTTGCTTCGGATTAAGTGTCCCGTCGTCGGTGGCCTCCATTAGCGGCTTCAACCCGGCCCGGGCGTCGCCCATGTGGAGAACCGTCACCCCGGATTTGCCCGAAAGCATCCCGGCGACCCTGGCGTCCATGGCCATTCGCTGGAGCTCTGCAGCGGTCATATTGCTGCTTCTGTGATCGGAAACGGCCACCTCTCCCACACCGATTATCTCGGGCACCAGAACTATATCCTTCATCAAGTCGCCGGTGAGAGTTTTGAGCGGGTACCTGTAAGAGCCCGTGAGCATGAAGGCGTTGATTCCTTCGTTGTTGAAGTCGCGCACTTTGGCCAGTAACGAGGCGTGGTCCCTGGTGATGCCGTCGGTGCCGAGCATACCGACCACCGTGGTCGTTCCGACATCTATGAACTGCCCGGCAAAACCTTCGGAAGTTCTGGTGGAGAAGCCGCCCTCGCCACCGCCCCCTATGAGATGTGTGTGACCATCGACAAAGCCCGGTACGGCTATCATGCCGGTCCCATCGACGAGTCTTCCTCCCATTGAAAGTATATCGCTCGAGGGTATGTTTTCGAAGATCTTCAGTATCTCTTCGCCTCCGACGAGCATATCCATTTTCCCGATCGGCCCGGGTGAGTAAACGCTTATATTTTTAATGAGCAAAAGCATCGGATTCACCTCCGGCGATAGATAATTATGGACGGGCCTTGAGAAGCTTTTCCAGGTTGTCGAAAGTTTCGTCTTCGAGAAGGTAGTAGTTCTTCTTCAGAGCCACTTTCTGGTAAGCTTTCAAGAAGGCCACGGTGTCGCCGACGGTTTTCACGAGGTTTTCCTTTCCAAACTCGTTCTCTATCTCGATTGCCATTTTCATGCCGATGGGCGCAAGGCTGCCCGTTGTGAACCAGCTCCGGGACATGAGAGCGCGGGCCTCCCTTTCGGTGATGACTCCCCCGGCGAGGTTCAAAAAGACCTCCTGGAGGAGCTCGAGATGTTTCTCGAACTCGGCCATGATTTTGGCTCTGGTCAGGGCTATCCTTTTCAAGGAGGGGATTTTCGAAGCGTCGTTGACGAGATTGGCGATCCCCTCCGTCTCGAGACACATGAACCTGTAAGCAAGCATTTCGAGAGGTTTATCGCCAAATTCCAGACGCTCCGAAGTGACGGAGTTTCTGCCTATATGGTGCGCTTCGTGGGCCATAACTCCGGTGATGGCGTCCAGCCCGATGTCCATGGCGAAGATCGGGTCGAAATAGACGCCAAGATTATCGGCGTTGGCGTTGTAGGGCATCGGCACGAAGTAAACGTTCAGCTTCTCGAAGGAGGCCGAAGGCGGCAGATATTCCCGGGCCATTTTTATGGCTTCTTCTCTTATAGAGGCCTCGCGCTTGCCCATCAGGCCGAAGAAGAGTCTGAGTTCCTCTTCACGCTTTCTTATGTTTTCTATATATGCTATAAGCTCAGTGCAGTCCTTCGAAAGTCCGCTGTGATCTTCCTCTCCCGAAAGGGCCGCGGCCAGGCATCTTTTGGCCTCTTCTTCCGGCACCTGAAACTGGCCGAACATATGCCTCAGGGGTGAGTTCATGATGAAACTCAACCTCTTCTCGAGAGAGGAGGGCGTATCGACGAGTTCTATAAGATCAAGTATCGGCTCTATGTGCAACCATTCCATACTATCGCCTCACAACCTTTTTTCAGATTATACCATTCTTCCAATCCGCAACGGTCTTCTTCAAAGCATTTTAGATATCTCCGCGTGCCTGAAGCAGGATACGAGGTGGTCGTTGACCAGCCCGGTGGCCTGCATGTGAGCGTAAACTATTGTCGGACCCAGGAAGGAAAAGCCCCGCTTCTTGAGGTCTTTAGAGATCTCCACGGCCTTTTCCGTGACCGCCGGGACCTCGTTCTGCCCCGTCCAGTAATTTGTCACTGGCTTTCCACCCGTGAAGCTCCAGATGTAGCTATCGAAGCTTCCAAACTCTTCCCGGACCTTCAAAAAGGCCGCCGAGTTGTTTATGGCGGCCGTTATCTTGCGGCGGTTTCTGACTATTCCAGGGTCATTCATAAGCCTTTCGATATCTCTTTCTCCGTACCTTGATACAGCCTCCGGGTCGAAATCGGCGAAGGCCCGGCGATAGTTCTCGCGCTTTCTGAGAATCGTTATCCAGCTCAGGCCAGCCTGCGCGCTCTCGAGAATCATAAACTCGAAGAGTTTTATATCGTCGTGAACCGGAACGCCCCACTCGTTATCGTGATAGTCGATATATAGAGGGCCTCCATAAGCCCATGGACAGCGAGTTTTTTCCTCCAAACCGATCGTTTCCATCGTTTCACCAGGCTCCGAAGATCTCCTCGACCACGCCTCTCGCCTGCTCGTAAGAGGTAGTTCTGGGATCCCTCATTAAGATCTCGACTATTAAACCGGGATCTTTTTTCATGAAGGCCTCTAGCGCCCACTCCATGCGCATTATCCTCGGTCTGAGATACCAGTCGATCACCCTGTCTGGCAGACGTGGAGCCACATCCTCGATATGGATGCCCTGACTATCGACGACGGCCGTGACCTCTACGGCGACATCGTCGTCGATTCCACTTATCGTACCTTCGTTAAGAGTGTTGACCACGAATCTTGAGGCGTTGTTGTTCACTATGGCGTCTATAAATGGTATGTGCTGCTCGCCGCTCATTTGGGAGGGATCGTAGAGCTTCATCGCCTCGCCTGTGAAGTCACCCGAGAGGCTCTTCGCACCCTCGGTCACGAGCATCTCGAGGCTAGCCTGTGGATAGTAGGCAATAGCCTGGGCCAGTCCCATCGTGGCCTGTGTGATCTGACCTAGCTGATCTTTGTACCATTGCCAGCCCGGTTCCGAATCGGGACTGCCCCATGGGCTTCCGTACCATCTCTCGAGTGTCTCCTGATCGTAGTGGTACTTCCAGCTGCTGTTCCTTACCGTATCGCCGATTGGCATGATACCGTAGAAGCCGTACATCTCCAACGAGGCCGGTGACATCTGTATTTTGAAGGGACTGACCGGCCTGAAAGGCTCCGCACCCTTTTCGGCGATGTATCTGTCTAGGATAGGATAGGCGTCTCTTCCTTCGTACCTGAACCTGTTCATCCATATCCCGTGGTTCACACCGGCGACCTGCCAGTCTATCTTCTCTCTCTCAAGACCGAGAGTCTCTGCCACTTCGAAGACGTCGTAATGACCATGGCAGAAGCCTATCATCTTTATCTTGCTATTGCGTCTAATCAGAGTGGTACCTTCGAAGACCGGGTTGGCAGCCTGAAGAAGCCATGCGTCGGGGCTGAGCTCTTCCATCGTTCGGGCGATCTGGAGGAAGTATGAGAGCTGGTTCCAGTTGGTCAGAGTGTAATAGTCCGAGACCATATTGAACTCCTGACTGTCTATACCCCTGAAATAACCATGCTTCTCACCGATCGCCCTCATTCTGTCGAGAAAGGCGTGCCCGCCTACCAGCGCGGTGTTGATCACGAAGTCGCTTCCCTTTATAGCCTCTTGAAGGTCGGTCGTGCTTTTGAAGGTTAATTCGGTTTTCATCTCCGAGGCGAATTTTGTAGCGAGGATCTGTACCGCCTTCAGCCGGTTCTCATCGATATCCATGAGAGTCACTTCGCTCCCGTGGAGACCGCGGGTTTTACACAGGTCGCTCACCAGCCTGAGCGAGAAGACAGCGCTGCCGGCGCCGATAATGCTTATCTTTACTCTTGACAAGATGATCCCTCCCAGGAAAATATTCGAAACAATAATAACATCTGATCATAGATAAGAGAAACCGTGTGTATAGAAGAGCAAAAAAAGCAGTAAGGGGGATGTTCATTCCGACGCGTGCGTCCAGGTTCTTACGTTCGATATTTTCCTGGTGCGTTTCTTTTTTTGAGGTCTCGTGTGATATCCTATTGCTGAAGTGATAGCTTCATTATTGCCGAAATACTTATTAGCTTTGCAGCAATAGCTTCAATATGGAGATGAGACGATGGATTTTCTTTTAAGTTCCAACGTACTGATAGATTTTCCTTTGAAGGACGCGCTCGAAATCTTCGCGCAGAAGAAGGTCGATGGCGTTGAGATCTGGGTCGAGCATCTGTGGAAGGAGAGATCCTCGCTGGAAGATTTGCGCGGCTTCATGGATTCTATGGGGCTGAAGCGTACGCTTCACGCTCCCACCAGAGACGTCAACATCACCTCCTCCAACCCCGGGATAAAGGCCGAGTCGGTCAGGCAGACGCTCGAAGCTCTCGAGATAGCTTACCGGCTAGGCATAGAAGTCGTAACGGTTCACCCGGGACATATGTCCTCTTCCAAGGACAGCCCGGAGGATTTCTTCGAGGAACAGACGCAGGCTCTTTTCAGGATCGGTAAAAAGGCAAAAGAGCTGGGAATTAAAGTCGGGGTGGAAGTTATGGAAAGGAAACCGGGCGAACTGGTGATAGCTCCGGAGGATCTTAACGCTCTTCTCGACATCGTCAATCTCGACTCACTGGGAACGACTTTCGATATAGCCCACGCCGCAACCCACTACAAAGGCTCCATTGAGCCCGCTCAATTGAACGTGAGTATCGTTGATTATATGAAGAGGCTTAAAAAGATCTACAACGTACACGTGAGCAACTCCAGTCTGGAGAAAGTTCACCTTCCCCTCTCCAGAGGAGCATACGATTTTCTGCCTGTGCTGAAGGAACTATCGCAATTTTATAGGGGCACCGTATCGATCGAAGGCTTCGTACCGGGAGATGGAATGAGGGTACTGGAAGAGAACATGAACGTCATCCACCGGTGGAAAGAGGCGCTTTCCAATTTATGAGGTGATTTTGTGAATCTCCGCGAAGCGATACTAAGGCAATACGATAAAGGTCTAAACGATTACTGGATCCCGCCTCTAGTTGCGTGTGACGGAGATAAAAGGCCGGGAAGAATTCAGGACGGCGATACGGTTATCTTCTGCTGCCGAAGGGGGGAGAGAGAAGTCCAGCTGATGGAAAGTTTCGTGGAAAAGCGTTTCGCGGCCTTTCCGGTACGCGACTTTTCGAGGCTCCGTTTCGTGCCGCTGGTAGAGTACCATGAAAAGTTCTCGAAGATAGAGCCAATAGTTTCGCCGGTCAGGCCGGAAAGGACACTGGGCGAAATTCTCAGCGGTGAGGGTAAGAAGCAGCTCGCGGTGACGGAGTCTGAAAAGGAGTCTCACGTTACCTTCTTCTTCAACGGCCGGCACAGTCGTCTCTACCCCGGTCAGGTGGCCGAAATCATACCGAGCTGGAAGGACTTCAAGAATCACCCGGAGATGAAGAGTGCCGAGATCGGCAAGGCAGTGGTGAAGGCGATGGACAGGTACGATTTCATCATAATCAACTTCCCGGCCGGCGACGTGATAGGCCATCTCCAGGAAATGGAATTGAAGGTGAAGGCCGCAGAAGAGATCGATAAAGCGCTGAGCGCGATCTACAGTCAGGCCAAATCTCTCGGACGCACACTGATAGTCACAGCCGATCACGGCCTAATGGAAAGAGGCTTTACCGATGAAGACACACCTTCTGTCTCACACACGACGGCGCCGGTCCCCTTCGTAGTGGTCAATCCCATGCTCGGAAAAGATGACATAATCAACGGTGGGTCTCTGGTCGATGTGGCACCGACGATACTCTCGCTGATGAACATCCGCAAGCCCGAGGAGATGACAGGCCGCTCTCTTCTCAAGAGAATTCCCGTATCAAGCGGCGTGGTTCTGGTCATACTGGACGGCTGGGGGGAGGGCAACGACGATCCCTCTATCAATCCTCTCAAGGCCGCCTCCACTCCGAACCTCGATTTCCTGAAGAGGAAGTTCCCATTCACAAGGCTTATGGCCAGCGAGGAATACGTTGGACTTCCCCACGGAAGGAGCGGCAACTCCGAGACAGGCCATCTTACCATCGGGGCAGGAAGGTTGATCGAACAGGACGAACTCAGGTTGATGAGAGTCATAGAACGCCGCTTCGAAGACAACCCGGTTCTCGAAAGGGTGTTGAACGATATAAAAGACGGAGCCTCCCTTCATCTTATAGGTATGCTTTCGGAGGCCAGCTCTCACGGGAATATAAACGAGATTCTGTCGATCTCGAAGGTGGCAAAATCAAGGAATGTAGAGAGAATCTTTTCACACCTGATACTCGACGGCCGTAGCGCGCCGCCGAAAAGCGCCGTCGCTTTACTCGAGAAATACCGCGAAGAACTCGGAAAGACCGAAGTAGTAACAGCCGTTGGAAGGGGTTACGCACTGGACAGAAGCAAAGATTACACAGGGAAAACAAAGCCGGTGTATGATGCACTCGTGGAAGGTAAAGGCGAATGCTATTACGGGCTATAAACGGGAGGAAGGGCTCTTGGAAAGAGACATGACTATTCTCGATAGGGTAAGGGAGGTCTATCCAACCCTCACTAAGTCCCAAAAGCTCATCGCCGACAGTATCCTCGAAAACTGGGAAAACATCGCCTTCGTCTCTCCCAAAGAGCTGGGGGCGAGGCTGGGAGTCAGTGAAACGACTGTAATAAGGTTCGCCAGATCGATCGGATACGAAAGCTTCACAGATCTCAGACAGCACAGCCAGGATCTGATAAAGGAGAGGTTGACTCCGGCCGAGAAGATGTCGGCGACGGTGAGAAAGATAAAGTCCGGCGAAACTTCTCTGGAGCGACTGTTGACGGCCGAGGTCGAGAACCTTAAGGAGGGCATTTCCAGGGTTTCGTCGGATGAATTTTATCGTGCCGTCGATCTTATCGAAGGCGCAAAAAGGGTCTTCGTGACCGGTCAGGGCGTATCGGAATCGCTGTGCAAGTTCCTCGAATTCAGGTTCAGACGGATGCAAATCGATACCCGGGTCGTCACCGGCGGCGGGAAAAGCTTCTACGAGACGCTTCTTCTCATGAACGACAGGGACGTGCTTTTCGGTATAGGCTTCTTTCGCTGCTCACAGGACATACTCAGGGCCTTCGATTACGCAAGGGCCAGGGCAATCCCGACTATCGCACTCACTCACAGCACCGTTTCGGAACTGGCTTTGAGATCGGATGTAACACTGGTCGCCAATAGAGGGCCGGTTCCCTTATTGAACTCGCTCGTCGTTCCGATGGCCATACTCAACGTACTTATTCTCTATCTTGCCGAGAGGGACGAAGAGAAACTTAAAGCGCTTAAAAAACTGGATGAGATCCCTAAAATTTTCGGGCTTAACGGGAAGGAATAGTTTCCCGGGCCGGTGCAGGAGGTTGTCTAATGAGAAAGTACGTAATTGTAATTCTGCTACTGATCTGTAGCGCGGTGCTTTTTGGAACCGAGAAGATAATGCTTTACACCTCGGTTCCAACGGAAATTATGACGGCTATCGCCGATGCTTTCATGGCTGCAAACCCCGGTATCGAGCTGGAAGTTTTCAGATCCGGTACCGGAACCATCCAGACCAAGCTCGCCGCCGAAGTGCAGTCCGGCAATATACAGGCCGATGTTCTCTGGGTCGCAGAGTTCTCTTACTATGAAACTCTGAAGAAACAGGGTCTTCTGGCGCAGATATACCCCGAGGAGGCCTCGGCACTGCCGGAGAACTTCAAGGATCCGGAAGGCTATTACTACGCTGGAAGGCTTATCAACATGGTTATAGCCTACAACACCAAGGCGCTCACGCCGGAAACGGCTCCCAAATCCTGGAAGGAACTGACGGATGAAAAGTGGTACGACAACTACGTAGTGCCAAACCCCGAGTACTCGGGCGCTGCCGTCGCCGCGGTCGGCGCGCTGGCCAAGAAATATGGCTGGAAATACTTCGAGGATCTAAGAAAGAATGAGGCAGTAGTTGTCAGAGGGAACAGCGATGTCGCGCAGAAGGTAGCGGCCGGAGAGTTCCCGATAGGCATGACTCTCGACTACATTGCGCGCGACCTCAATGTCAAAGGTAGCCCGATCGATATCATCTACCCCACCGACGGCACGATAGCCATCCCGAGCCCCATTGCGATTTTGAAGTCATCGCAGAAGATGGAGGCCGCTATGAAGTTCGTCAACTACATCCTCTCGATCGATGGCCAGAAGGCACAGGTCGAGCTTGGTTCACTGGTTCCGGTCCGGAGCGACGTTAATCCCCCGGCCAATACGCCGCCCGCCGGCGAGATACTGGGACAGGCGATGGAAATTGACTGGAAATATATCGAAGAAGGGCTCGCCGAGATCAATGCGAACTTCTCCGATATCATGCTGTTCTGACGGTTTTCGGCCCGGCCTCTCACGGCCGGGCCTTACTTTCATCCTGAGGAGTGGTACTCTTGTTGCAGAGAAAGATCAAGGCCGATCCCTTCATTCTGGGCGGGACTTTCGTGGTGATAGCCATTCTCGTGGTTTTTCCCCTGACGCTGCTGTTTTTGAACAGCTTCAAATTCGACGGGGCCTACACGCTTCAAAACTACGCTACCGTCTTTCAGGCGAAGAGAAATTATACGGCTCTCTTCAACAGTCTAAAGTTAGGTCTCTTCACATCGCTTTTTTCGGTTCTGCTTGGAGCGCCTCTGGCCTGGCTGGTGACTAGAACCAACCTCCCTTTCGCGAAGCTCTTCAGAACACTGTTCATATTACCCTATATGATTCCGCCTTTCATAGGAGCGATCGCCTGGTCTCAGCTGCTCAACAGGCGCAACGGTTATATAAACAGACTTATCCAGTCGATCTTCGGCATAGAAGGGTACGTCTTCAACGTCAACACCATGCCGGGCCTCATATGGGTGATGACGCTATACCTTTATCCCTTCGTGTTCATAACCGTGGCCGGGGCTCTCGAGAGGATGGATCCGACGCTCGAGGAGGCTGCAAGAACGTGCGGATCGAAGACGATGAAGATAATGCGCGATATCACGCTTCCACTGGTAGCTCCAAGCATAGCGGGCGGAGCGCTCCTTGTCTTCGCCTCGAGTATAGCCAACTTCGGCATTCCGGCGCTTGTGGGAATGCAGGGGAGGGTCTTCGTTCTTACGACGATGATCTATTCGTACATGCACAGCGGTGGTTTCAACGGAATAGCCACAGCTTCGGCCCTGTCGATAATGTTGATGGTGATCTCGGTCGGAGCCTTGCTCATAAACAATTTCTACCTCAAGAAGAAACAGTACACCCTCATATCCGGAAAGAGCATGAGACCGAAGACTCTCGATCTGGGTGCCTGGAAGATACCCTGCCTTATCGTCGCCTTAGTGGTAGTCTTTATAACCGTCATCATGCCCTTCTTTTCAATAGGTCTCACATCGCTGCTGGATGCCTGGGGTGCCGATATAACTTGGGAGAACCTCACCTTCAGGAATTACAGGTACATTCTCTTCGAGTACGGGCTAACCAAAGACGCCCTGAAGAACAGCTTCCTGCTGGCCATTTCGGCCGCGACGATCTGTATGGTCCTGGGTTCCTTGATCGCTTATATAAGCGTTAAAACGAAAATAAGAGGCCGCAAGGCCCTTGAAACTATTGCGCAGATACCTTACACGATACCGGGCACGGTCGTGGCGATAGCTATGATACTGGCCTGGTCTGGCAGTTACGGGGTGAATCTTTACAACACCTTCTGGATACTCCTCTTCGCCTACGTTGCCCATTACGTGGCCTTTGCCGTGAGAACGACGTCGGCCTCTCTGGAGCAGATACACACCTCCCTTGAAGAGGCGGCCAGGATCTCGGGCGGCAGCTGGTTCACTTCGCTGAAAGATATAGTCGTGCCTCTGATAAGACCTGGCCTGGTGGCCGGCTGGTTTTTGATTTTCATGCCGACCCTGAGGGAACTTACGATGTCCATACTCCTCTGGGGACCCAGGACGGTAACTATTGGAGTCGCCGTGTTCGAAATGCAGGAGGCCGGATATGTGCAGATATCGGCCGCCTTTGCCACACTTCTTTTGTTGATCGTTATAGCAGGAAACCTTCTGGTGAAGTGGCTAACCAGAGGAAAAGTCGGAATATGAGGGGAGCGAGTTGAATGTCAAAAGTTGTTCTCAAGGGACTTTCGAAATCGTTCGGTGATGTGAATGTCGTCAATAATATAGACCTGGAAATCAAAGACCACGAGTTTCTCTCCTTTCTCGGTCCTTCGGGTTGTGGAAAGACAACCACACTGAGAATGATCGCCGGTTTCGATATGCCCACGACCGGGGAGATCTTCATCGGCGAGAGACTCGTGTCGTCGGTGGAGAAAAAGATCTTCGTTCCGCCGGAAGAGAGGAACGTCGGCATGGTCTTCCAGAACTACGCCGTGTGGCCGCACATGGATGTTTTCAAGAACGTCGCCTATCCGTTGAAGATAAAGAAGACCGGCGCCGAAGAAATGAAAGAGCGAGTGATGAAGGTTCTCTCCATGGTTAAGCTGACAGGCATGGAGAAACGCTATCCTCACCAGCTTTCGGGCGGTCAACAGCAGCGCGTGGCTCTGGCCAGGGCGCTGGTCATGGAACCTGACGTTATGTTACTCGACGAACCTCTCAGCAACCTCGACGCGAAACTGCGCGAGGAGATGCGCTTCGAAATAAAGGACATTCAGCGACGCATAGGCGTCACGATAATCTACGTCACACACGACCAGGCAGAAGCCATGGCCATGTCAGATCGGATACTCCTGCTCCACAACGCCAGAGTGCAGCAACTCGGAACCCCTAAGGACCTTTACGAGAGGCCCGAAAACCAATTCGTCGCCGACTTCATCGGCCTTATAAACTTCTTGAAGATAGATGTTACAGAACGAGAAGGTCGAATGATGGCCTCTTTTCCATCCTCACCCGAGACGCCGCCTTTCGAAGTGAATCCCGAAAACACCGGAAAGAGCAGCGAAGGGGGGTTCGTCTTTGCCATAAGGCCCGAGAACGTTAAGCTGGTCTCCCCCGATAGCAGCTCAATAAGAGGAAAAGTGACCAAAAAAGTCTATCTTGGCAATATACTAGATTACCGCGTGGCGCTGGGAAAAGAAGAGATCCGTGTGGAAGCCTCCTCCGGCGAGGAGTTCGAGCTTGGGCAGACCGTGGGGCTTCGGTTTGAAAGTTATGTGCTCTTCAAGTAAGATCGTAGTCGTGAAAAGTTTTTGAGGATTGTAGCCGGAAGTAGTTCGATCTCCGCATCTCAAAATTCGGACGCGAAAGAATTCACAAGTATGATAAAGTAAAAGGGCAGCTGATTTTCCAGACCGCGGGGCATCGAATGGGAGAAAAAAAGAAGTACTACATTATCAGCGATCTACATATTGGCGGAGACGGTGAACTCGAGGATGTAACCTTCAAATCCGAGCTGATAGGTTTTTTGAACTCGCTGAGCGAGACCGGGGACTCCGGTGAGGACGTCGAACTGATCATCGCCGGCGATTTTTTCGGTTTCTGGGAACTATCCACCGTTGAAGGACCCGTTCAACTTGACTTCGTTCTAGACAAGTACGCCGATGTCTTCCAGGCCTTCAGGAAGGCCGGTGAATCCGTAAGGATAACCTACATAGTGGGAAACCACGATCACACTGTGCTCGGCTATCCCGGCTCGAAAGAAAAACTCGGCGAATATAACATCTTTCTGGATGAAAACCAACACCTGATAAGGGAGATCGCCGACGAGAAGATCTGGATAGAGCACGGCCACCAACACGACAAGTTCAACGAAATCGAAGTGCCCGGCTCTGAACTATGCAGACCGGCCGGTTTTTACATAACGAGATACCTTCTGTCGCTCGCCGGCCTTATATCCAGAATGGGCAGAAAGAACTGGCTGGTTAACGTTCGATGTGTGCAGCCTTTGAACGCGTTGCCAAGATGGATGTTTTCTAGTTACTTCTATCTGGAGATGCATCCCTTATTGAGGCTGGCCATCGTTCCCTTTCTCTTCTTTTTCGCGGTCAGTATAGTCCTCTTTATGCTCGGAATCCTCGATATCTTTGGACTCAACAGCGTACAGTATCTCTACGAAGATTTTCTCAAACCCTTTGGCGTGGTGGGCAGTGTTGTGGATACAATCATCGGAATAGACGTTTTGATTCTGATCATTTTTGTGGTGGTCTCGATCCCGCTGTTCATAGTTTTCAGGGACATAAAGTCGGCGCTCAAGCGGTACGGTCTCGTTTACGAGAAAAAGGAGAAGGCCGAAAAAGAGCGGGCCTATCTGGAAGGCGCGAGAAAGGTCTTCGAGAGCGACAGGTCGGTAAAATTCTTTATCTTCGGCCACACACACAATCCCTTTCTCCTGAAAGATGGCGATCGTTACGTTATCAACACGGGCACATGGCTCGAAAGGCTGGAAAGGGTGAAATCTTTTATTTGGCCTTTCCCGGCAATCTTCTACCCCCGGTACGACCTGAATTACTTCGTCATATCATACGACGGTAAAGACACGGTGATCGAATACCACAGGATCGACAAGACGCCTTCCACCAAACTCACGCTCCTGCAGAGGTTTCTGATATCGTTGCGAAAAAAGCCTCCCGCCGTCGAAATCCCTTCAATAACCCGGACGTCCGGATTTGACGGGTGAGATGGTAGTTTCTGGAAAAGCGCGACACATATCACATACCGTCCGATACCTTCAATGTAGAGGGTATTTGAACGGGACTCTTTCGATGATTTGACAATCCCAATTACCGCTTGAAAATACGTGAGCGGCGTGTCCGTCTGAATAATTGTCTGTAACTCGGTTGCAAGTCTTATAACATATACGATTAATCGGAGAAAAAATGGTACGATTGCCATATAGATTGTTTTTGAGGAGAGTTCATTTTGGATCGTGGATTTTATAACCATTCAATGAACGCCTTGCAGGCTCTCGAAGAAAGAATAAAGGAGCTAAATTGTCTTTATACTCTCTCCCGGCTTCTGGCCGATTCCAGAACTGTCGAAGAGGCCGTCGGGGCGGTTCTAAAGACTCTTCCCCCGGCTTTCCAGTTTCCCGACAGTGCGATTTCACGGGTACTAATAGACGGTCGGGTTTATTCTTCAAGAGAGGAATGGTTCCCCGATAGATCTATCGGGTGCAAACTGCTGATCGGAGGTCGTGAGGCCGGTTGCGTAGAGGTTTCTTATTTCCCAGCCGAAAGCGGCGAGCACCCGGAGTTTCTACCAGAAGAGGAAAAGCTTCTAGCGACGGTTGCGCACAATCTTGCAAGCACTATAGAACGTGTGAATTTTTTCAACGAACTCACAGAGAGCAAAGAAAGGCTGAGTTTCGCGATCGAGGCTAGCAGGGAAGGAGTCTGGGACTGGAATATCGAGACGGGAGAGGTTTACTTCTCGCAAAGATGGAAAGAGATGCTGGGCTACTTTGACCATGAAATAGAGAACAGGTTAGAGGAGTGGGAATCGAGAGTCTTTCCGGGCGACCTTGAAAAAGTCGAAAGAGAACTGCGGAGGTGTCTGAGCGGCGAGATACCCTATTACGAGGTCGAATACAGAGTTATGACCAGGAACGGCTCGTACAAATGGATTCTCGACCGCGGAAAGGTGGTTCTTCGGGATGCTCGGGGCAGAGCCTTGAGGATGGTGGGCACTCACACCGACCTCACCGAACACCACAGGATCGAGGACCAGCTGAGGCGGTACAACAGGGCGCTTTCCTTCCTGAGCGAAGTCAACCAGTTCCTGGTACGCGTGACCGACGAGGAGGAGCTTCTCAAAGGAACGTGCTCCATCGCCACGGAGTTAGGCGGTTATGCACTCGCCTGGATAGCCTACAAAGTTCCCTCCAGCAGCGACTTGAAGCCTGTTGTTTCGAGTGGCCTGGCAAAAACTTATCCAGAGAAGATCAGCGTCACTTTCGACGAGAGCGAGCTGGGCAGGAGCGCTGTCGGCACGGCGGTGAGGACCGGCAGGACCGTTATAAAGAGCTCGATAGATAAAAACCCCGAGTACTCTCCCTGGAAGGTTGTGGTCGACAGTTACGGGCTCAAGTCCGCGATATCGCTTCCTTTGAAGATAGAAGAGGAGACCATCGGCGCCCTCAACATATACTCCACCGATGAAAACGCCTTCGATCAAGAGGAAGTTCGTCTTCTGGAGGAGCTTTCCGGAGATCTCTCTTACGGGATCCTCTCGCTGCGTAACAGGAGGAAGCTAGAGCATCTTAATAGAGTTCTTCTATCTATAAGGAGCATAAACCAGCTTATAGTGAGAGAAGAGGACAGGGGCACGCTCATCAGGAAGATAACCGACCTCCTCACCCGACTCAGGAGCTACGATAATTCTCTCCTCGTCATTATGGATGAGAACATGAAAGTTGTTGACTGGTCAAGTTCGGGATTCGAAGGAGAGAGGCTCGAGAAAATGAATATGGCCTTCAAAGAGATTATTCTCCCTTCGTTCATAACCCGGGTTTTTACCAGCGATGAAGTTTTGATGATCTCGAACGAGGAGTATCGCAGGTCCAGTCTCTACGATGACGACCAGACAGAGCATGTGGTTCTATTGAAGAGTTTGAAGAGTGCCGATAGAATTTTCGGCTTCATCGCCGCCATAATGCCGGAGAACTTTGCACAGGACCTCGAAGAGAGGTCGCTCTTTGGAGAGATAGCCAACGACATAGCCCTGGCCATAAGTAAGATCGAATTGAAAAACGAGAGAGAGAGTCTTCAAAAGAGATTCGCACTCTTCATGGACAAATTTCCCGGAGCCGTTTTCATGCAGGACAGAGATCTCAGGCTCAGCTATTTCAACAAGTACATGGAGAAATATTTCGGGATCGACAGGAACTTTCTTGGAAAGAGCGCAGATCAGTTACTAACCGGTGAATGGGGTAGATCCATGCTGGAGCATGACAGGAACATCTGGCTCGGAAAGAGCATTTCTGAAGAATTAATGGCCCGATGCGCCGACGGCAGGGACAGGATTTTCTTCATGCAGAAGTTCCCGATCTCTTCCGGGAGCGATACTCCCATGATCGGTGGTATCGCTCTGGACATAACAGATAGAAAGCTCTCCGAGATCATGGCGACCCGACTTGGCAGAGTGCTGGACTGGTCGGTGAACGAGATATACGTTTTCGACCACGAAACGCTCCGTTTTCTGCTGGCAAATCGTGGAGCGATAGAGAACACGGGTTACTCGATGGATGAATTGAAGGAGATGACACCACTCGATCTCAAAAAAGAGACCTCACCCGACGAATTCAAAAAGATCACCGAATACTTGAAAAACGGTAAGAACCGCTCGGTGGTCTTCGAAACCGTTCACACGAGAAAGGACGGCACGAAGTATCCCGTCGAGGTGCGTTTGCAACTCCACGACGACAATATGGGAAAAGTCTTTGTGGCCGTGATAGTCGATATAACAGAAAGGAAAAAAGCTGAAGATTCTGTCAGAAAAAGTCTGGAGTCTCTCATAAGGACTCTCTCGGCCCTTGTCGAATCGAGGGATCCCTACACCTACGGTCATCAGAAGCGAGTTAGCGAACTTGCCACGGCGATCGCTGCAAGAGTGTTCGCCGATGATATCCGGGGAAAGGACAGAACGGAGTCGGTGAGGGTGGCGGCGCTGCTACACGATATAGGGAAGAACGCCGTGCCGGCCGAGATACTCACCAAGCCGGTTCAGCTGAACAAGATCGAATTCGAGCTGGTGAAGGAGCACGCCAGACAGGGTTACGAGATTTTGAAGGAAGTGTACTTCCCGTGGCCGATCGCCGAAATAGTCAGGCAACACCACGAGAGGCTGGATGGCTCTGGTTATCCAGACAAACTCACCGATGACTCTGTGTGCCTGGAGGCCAGGATAATCGCTGTGGCCGATGTTGTGGAAGCGATGTCCTCACATAGGCCGTACAGGGCCGCGTTAGGAATCGAAGAGGCTCTGAAGGAAATAAGAAAAAACGCGGGGCGGCTTTACGATCCTACCGTAGTAAAGGCCTGCCTGGAGATCTTCAAAGAAGGCTTCGAGTTCAGTGAATGAATCGTCTTCAAGTACGACTTCACCAGCTCCGCCATTCCTGACAGGAAACGCACCGTGATCGAGTCAAGTTCTTTCGTGTCTCTCTCTCTAGAAATTTTGTCGAAGTAAGCCCTGTCGCCCTTGAATCCGTCAATAGTGTCGAATTCATCTCCGGCGACTGCCCTTATACTGGACTGAAGATCTTTCACCAGTTTCAAGCCGCGATTTCTGGCCTCTATGGCCAACCTTCGTGGATCGTTGAAGCCGGGCGAGGGAACCGCCGACCAGATAGCTTTCAAAAACGGCGCGTACCCACGCCAAAGCCGGTAGCCCGTGTATCTATCGTGGAATTTGTGGTAGTTGCTTATCTTCCGGAACTGTCTTCTGTAGGCGAACGGTATCTTTAAAATATCTCGCGCAGTCCCTGGCGAGGTGTGGTAAGGCGTGCCGCTGTCCTGGAGGTAATGTACGGCCCGGGCCATGAATCTGAAGCCCCAGTAGCGATCGCCCCTTTGGAAGGCGATCCGGCTGAGTCTGTCGAAGTACTCAACCATCTCCGTAACCCTTCCAAAACGCAGTCCCATGTGGAACTCTTCGTGGCGCCAGGCCTGACTGGAACCCATTAGCCTTTGCAGTGGCGAGAGAACCATTTTACCGTCCATTCCGAAATCCGGCTCGTAAGAGTAAACCGTTAGAATCTGCCACACCGGCGCCCGTCCATCGGCCGGTTTGCAGTTATCGAAGAAGGGACGATAAAGCTCATGGTCGGAATCAACCATGTACTGCTCGCCTAGATAATCCTCGAAAGCGCTTCGGGCAAGGTTGTAAGGTCCAGGATCGTCGCCAGCGTAAGAGTAGGGAGTTATTTCGACACTCTCGTTAATGTAATCGCTCTCCAGATCGAGACAATAATAAGTCAGTGCGTCGTGACCGTCCATTTTAAGCTCTTATCACCCAGGCGCTCTCTCTGGAGAAGTAGAGTTCCGTCTCTCTACCCACTACCGGCAGCTTTCGCTCGATCGGGTTGAAGGTAACCGCGTTTATCTTCCTACCGTCGGACAGCTCCAGTTCGTATTCGACGTTCGAGCCGAGAAAGATGTACTTCAACACCTTTCCGCTCAAAGAATTGATCCGCTCTTCCTTTCGGTCCGACAGCGACTCGGGCCGCAGCACCACCCTGGCCGGCTCGCCGATAGCGAGTTCGGTTCCCTTCTTTCCGATTATCCTGTTGCCGGTCGTTCCTGCCGAAACAACCACGGTATCGCCATCGACGGATTCCACCGTTCCGTCGATGAAGTTGACCCGGCCTATGAAATCGGCGACGAAGCTGTTTTCGGGACGGGCGTATATATCGAACGGACTGCCGATCTGCATGACCTTTCCCTGATTCATGACAACTATCACGTCCGATATGCTCATGGCCTCGACCTGATCGTGCGTAACATAGACGCTCGTGATATTCACTTCCTGCTGAATA